>JBIOHC010000121.1:0-1546 GCA_044448685.1 Bacteroidia bacterium | reverse complement strand
GTGGAAGCCTACAAACGCAAAGTTACTTCTTCTCCGACGGAATCGTACATCACCCTTTCTCCCGCCTCTGTCTGGTTCACCAAACAGTTTCCTCCAGAAAAATGGATTGAATGGATCAATGCCTGTCACCCCAAGTCAACCCGAATCTTCCTCTTAGGAGGCCCTGCTGATGTCGGTCTCTGTGAAGGCATTCGCCTGGCGTGCAAAGACACTGAAATTGTTGTCCTCGCCGGGAAACTCAGAATGCTGGAGTCGGCAGCCCTGATGTCTGGAGCCTCCATGAATTACACGAACGACAGCGCTCCCCTGCATCTGGCTTCTGCCATGAACGCACCGGTAACTGTCCTCTACACCAGTACAATTCCTAAATTCGGATTTGGTCCACTCAGCGATAAACGGGTGATTGTGGAAACAACTGAAAAACTGGATTGCAGACCTTGCGGAATTCATGGCTTCCGGGCTTGTCCCAAAAAACACTTTAAATGCGCCCTCAGTATCCGGAAAGAGGATATACCGGTAATTTCCAAAGCTTAGTCCTGATCCTCCATCCTTATTTCTAACTCATTATGAACCCAGAATTCCCTGTTATCATTCTTCTACCTGGTAAGGAACAAAGCCCTCAGCGATTCCATCCCTGGATATTTTCCGGGGCAATCAAGAGCAAAAGCCGGGAAATTGAGGATGGAGAAACAGTGGAGGTAAAAGACAGCAAAGGTACCACCGTGGGAATAGGGCACTATCAAACCGGAAGCATTGCCGTCAAACTATTTGCTTTTCGTAAAACAGACGTGGATGCCAAATTCTGGAAAAATAAATTACTCAGAGCCTATAATCTGAGAAAGGGTTTGGGATTATTGAGTAATCCTGACACGAACGTTTACCGCCTCGTTTATGCTGAAGGTGATGGAATGCCTGGTCTGATCATCGATTACTTTAACGGCACAGCCGTATTGCAGACACATAACGTGGGAATGCACCAGATCAAAGACTTACTGATAGAGGCCCTGAAGGATATTTATGGCCCTGATTTGAAAGCCGTATATGACAAGAGCGAAGATACCATGCCAAAACTATCTCCTGTAAAAGCCGTAAATGGACTTCTTTGGGGTAACAGTGAAAATCAGGAGGTGCTTGAAAACGGGAATAAATTTCAGGTGGACTGGGAAGCCGGTCAGAAAACAGGTTTTTTTGTTGACCAAAGAGAGAACAGGGAGCTGGTTAAAAAATACAGTTCCGGAAGGACGGTCCTGAACACCTTTTGTTACTCCGGTGGTTTTAGTATTTATGCGTTGGAAGCAGGTGCCAAAGAAGTACATTCTGTAGACAGTTCAAAAAAAGCAATCGAATTGTGCGATCGTAATGTGGCCTTAAATGGTTTCAAGGATAAACTTTCTGAGGAAGGCAAGGCTCTTCATACCTCCTTTGCCGAAGACACCTTTGATTTCTTATTGGGAAGAAGCAAGTATTACGATCTGATCATCCTCGACCCTCCGGCCTTTGCAAAACACCAAAATGCCAAGCACAACGCTGTTCAGGGATACAAAAG
>JBIOHC010000120.1:0-1639 GCA_044448685.1 Bacteroidia bacterium | reverse complement strand
GAAGTATTCTATAACCGGCAAAGGAAGCAGGCCCGACTCGGATTCCTGTCTCCCGCTGCTTTCGAAAGATTGTTTTATGAAAAGAAACTTGCAGCATAAAATGTTTGGTGTCCACTATTGACGACCGACCTCAAAGGCATACTGCTGATGGTAAGGAAATGAAAAAAGATGTGATAAAAAAGCGGATTAAAGGGATGTGAAAACGGAGGGCATGAATAAAGATAAAAAAGGGGGCAACAAAGAAAATTCGGGTTTGAAAAATGCTTAATAAAATTTTGAGAAAGGCAAAGGTGTTGTATGAAAATCCTATTTGTCTGGCCTAACAAAGATGGCTTCGGATTTAAACCAATGAGCTTAGCCCTTCTGTCAGCAGAACTGAAACAACGAGGACACGAGGTAGAGTTGTTTGATACGACATATATTGATTTTGGCTACAAGGGTCTCTCAGATGTTCGCAATAAAATTAAAATATTCAAACCGGTTGATTTTAGCAAATACGATATGGATAAACATAAACTAGATCTTCAGGCCGAGCTGAAAAAAAAATTAGATGATTTCCAGCCAGATGTTATCGGTATTTCTGCATTATCTGATGAGGTCTCTATTGGACTTCAGGTTTCAAAAATTATTAAGCAGTGGAATAGCAACCTCCCTGTGCTATGGGGCAATAAAGCACCTACAATGTTTCAGGAACGTATTTTGGAAGATCCGTATGTAGATTATATCTGCATTGGCGAGGGGATTGAGTTTATGGTCGAGTTTTTAGACTGCCTGACTTATGACAAAAATCTTACTGACTTGAAGAACATTGCCTACAAAGACGAACAAGGCCGAATTAGACGCAATGAACTCCGGCCCTATTTTCAGGATCTGGATTCGCTGCCCTACTTGGATTGGTCCATTTTTGACTTCAGACATTTTCTAAAGCCATATGATGGCAACTTATATATCGGGGGCGATCATATGATCTACTGGGGCTGTCCCTCACATTGTACCTATTGTATTAATCATGCATATCGTAATCTTTACGGTACAAAGGCCGGCAAATTTATAAGATGCTATAGCGTAGACAGAATAATTAATGAACTGAAATTTTTAGTGCAGAAATGGGGCATAAACTTTTTTAAATTTCACGATGAGGATTTTTGCATCAAACCGCTGCCTTATTTCCGATATCTATCAGAGGAGTATCGAAAGCATATAAATATTCCATTTACTGCAATGGTTAATGCTCATAATATTACCAAAGAAAAAATTGAGCTTTTGGCACAAATGAATTGTGTCAGCATTTCTATTGGGATCGAAACTGGTAATGAAAAATTACGGAAAGAGGTGCTTAAACGGCACGAAACCAAAGAAGAAATAATTAAAGCAATACATCTTCTTAATGATGCCGGGATCCGAACATGTGCCTTTAACATGCTAGGCATTCCATTTGAAACCAGAAAGACGATTATGGAAACCATCGAGTTGAATAGGAAAAGTCAAGTCCGATACCTGAGGTGGTCGGGGTTAGTGAGACAGCCTGGTGGGTGAAATAAGCAATGACCCGAGGTTGTTGTGGTTTGTTGCGTCAGGCAGCCTCTTTTAGTTTTTTAAGCCCTTGAATATAAGCCTCATCCGGTGTCCGTTTGTCAAG
>JBIOHC010000119.1:0-1747 GCA_044448685.1 Bacteroidia bacterium | reverse complement strand
GTCTTATACAAATCGCTTTCGGAATTATCAAGGTAGCCAAATATGTCAGGTACATTTCTTATCCTGTCCTGTCCGGCTTTATGTCTGGTATTGGTGTCATCATCATTATCTTTCAGTGGAATGGCTTAACGGGTCATTCCGGTCAGAAGAGTATAATAGGTATCCTGACACATCTTCAGGACTCGTTTATCAACCCGAATGTAAATGCAATGCTCCTGGGAGCAATTTGCCTGGCACTTATTTATCTGATTCCCTTCATTACAAAGAAGATCCCTGCAGGTCTTATAGCTATCGTCATCACGACTGTTATTTCACGTTTAATTGCACCCACCTTCTCCATTCTGGGAGAAATCCCATCCAGCATACCTGCATTTAAGTACCAGGCCATTGCGGGTTTTAAAATATCCGACCTGTCCTTGATCTTTGCAAGTGCCATCACCATTGCCGGTCTTGGAACTATAAATACCTTATTAACGGCCGTTGCCGCAGATTCGAGAACAAAAACCAAACACAAAGGAAATCTGGAACTCGTTGGTCAGGGCGTTGGTAATATCGTCACTGCTCTCTTCGGCGGACTGCCCGGAGCCGGTGGAACCGTAGGTACCCTAGCCAACATCAATGCCGGTGGAAGAACAAGGATAAGCGGGTTTGTAAAGGTGGGCTTCTTAATCTTAATCCTCCTGGGTGCCGGACCATTTGTAAAATATGTTCCAATACCCGCCATTGCCGCATTGCTTTTCAGTATCGGCATCCGGATCATGGATATTAAAGGCATTGTCAAGCTGATTAAAATACGAAACAGCGATTTCCTGGTACTGTTAACTGTGCTTGGCCTGACTATTTTTTCTGACCTGCTGGTTGCCATTGGTGTGGGAATGGTTTTGTCTTCATTTTTCTTTATGCAACAGATGGGAAACATCGTGGAGGAGCAAACGAAATACGGAGAGCTGGGTAAGATGGAGCGGAAACTCAAAGTTCCCAAATTCCTGAAAAGCATGATTTATGTGATGGAGCTGGATGGCCCGATTTTTTATGGCTTTTCGGATGAATTCAAAACAGAAGCCAGAAAAGTGAAAGGGAAAACTGCCGTATTGGTTAATATGTCTTCTGTTCCCTATGTCGATGCTTCAGGCATATTTATGCTCGAAGAAATAATTATGGAATTCAGGAATCTAAATGTTGAAGTCGTACTTGTTGGCGTTAAGCCTCATATATTCAAGAATTTTGAGAACCTGAAATTTATTCCCAATATACTTCCGGAAGAACAGGTTTACAATAAGGTTGGAACTGGAGTGAGATACCTGGTGGATAAACTCACTCACGAAATCTAATCACCAAACCACTTGTCCAGGTATGTGTTGGTAAACAGCGTGTCGGGATCAAAGACTTTTTTCAGCTTTTTGAAAGCACCAATGCTGAATTAAACAGGTATTTAACAAGCAACTACGTTTATATTTATAACGAGCTACTTTCTAAAGATTAGAGAGCAACAGCAAGGAGTTTAACTTATAACTGAGATTTAAAAAGTCAATACGCTGTATGTGAAATATACAAAATATATATTGTGTTTCACCAACTTCACCCATCTTAACTGTTCCCTATACCGTCCCCCACAAACAAAAAATGCCTGAAAATATTTGATTTGCAGGCATTTGATTGCATTGGCAGCGGTGCCTCCAGGAATCGAACCAGGGACACAAGGATTTTCAGTCCCTAGATTGCCCCGCAAAGCCCCTGAAATCAAGGC
>JBIOHC010000118.1:0-1756 GCA_044448685.1 Bacteroidia bacterium | reverse complement strand
TTTTCCCCGTACATAAATGCCAGATGGCCTAACGACTGCCGCGATGCGCCTCCGGTAGGCGTCAGAATGACTATTTTTCCCCTGAATTTCGGATCCAGTAGTTGTGCAGAAGATTTAAGATCATATTCCTTAATAAAGTCACGATTTACATATCCCGATGGGGTGACGTATAAGATGTAGCCAAGTGTATATTTTTTTTCTCTGTCACAGAATACCCCATCCATACCCCCAATCCACTTGTTGTCATCGGCAATTTCAGGAAGCAATAACGGACGGATCGGAACTAAAAACCCATCTCTTTTAGCTTCGAATAACAATGTCTCAGGGCCACCAGACAGCAAATCCCAAAGTTTTTTCCCAAACCCTCTTTCCTGTCGGATGCGCGGCAACAAATTACGTCCTGGAGCTGCTGAAAACTCCACGGTAATTTCCGGGTATTCCTGCTGAAACATATCGACCAGTGATTTTCTCCACTCCTCACCGGGCGCCCCGGAGATTACGAGCTTCCCCTCCTTCTTTGCGGCTTCCGTGACCTTTTTCCACTCACTCGGATCCGGTTTCGCCACCGGTTGAGTAGAAGATTGTTTTGTAGGTTTTGCGGGTGCTGCCTGTATGTTAGCACTACAGATTAGGCTAAGACCTATAACCAATATGCATAAAAAACCTGTTTTACACAAAATTCCTACTCGCCTATTGACTATCATTTTTATTCACCCCCTTTAGATGAACAATCCAAAGCTTTATTCTTCATTTTGTGGTGATAATTGAATAGCTGGCCCAAAGTGTTTGTCAATGAAAAACATTTGAAAATATGTCCATTGAGATTGTCACGGAACTCTTATGTTTCCACTTATGAAAAACCACCACATCTTTAATTAGTTGGTTTTTCTATCCCTCTCTTTTATATAACCAGCAGGAAATCTCCTGTAATCTAACCGTTGGAAAGATCTGAACAGATGTTCTTCCCTTATAACCAGAATCATGGGCCCCTATTTCATTCACAACATTCAAGCAATTAGTCGTTAAATCCGTAACCTAACAGATAACCAGGTCTCTACGCGGAACTAACCCAAGAATCTTCTTGTATCGTTTTAAATAAGAGACCTCCACAGCATCATAGGGACAGTCCTGCTTGCAGGCAAACCAGTAGTTATGGCAGTTGCAGCAGTCCTTCGCATATTTAATATGCGGCTTTCGCTCCTTATCCAGCCTTATTACATCCTGGAAACAGCTTTCCTGAATAGGGCAGGTATCTTTTAGCCGTAGCTCACATATTGCGCATTTGCTGCCATCTATTTGTTTTATCATTTCTCTAAAAATCTTCCTCTCTATTTTGATGGAAAATCCGAGTTGGGCACTTTGCCCCACTTTTCTGGTTTAACCTGGTATTGATCAAAAGGCACGGGTTCAGTCCTTACCTCTATCTCCTTATCGGGATTCTGTTTTATAATGACCCATTTTAACCAGTTCTGGTCGTCTCTGCAGGGGAAGTCCTGCCGGTAATGGGAATACCTAGTTTCTTCTCTCTCCAGGGAAGAGCGGAAAGTCGCCTTACAGAGCAGAGCGAGGTTTTTAGCTTCATGAGCCTTGGTCAATTCGTGTATGTTCCTTGCCCTGATAGATTTTAAATCTTCACTTTCCAGCCTGTCTAAATCTGCGAGAGTGCTTCTTATCCTGTCCGCCCTTTTTATAATGCTCCTCACGGCTGGCTCAGTGATTTTTTTTATCTCTTTGAAAGCTGCAGATGATAGAGGAC
>JBIOHC010000117.1:0-1761 GCA_044448685.1 Bacteroidia bacterium | reverse complement strand
GTCTATTGGCGCTCAAATTAATTGGACTGCTCTTCATGATGGCCTCAGCCGGAAAAAAATCTCTTTACCTTCCTATTCATTTGAACCCGACAGGTTCCCCGTTATTGTTGATCCTATAGGTCAGCTGCAGTCGGGCCTTATTCCCAAAACAGGACAAGAAACGTTAAAGGATTGGATTTATATACCCGAGTGGAAAAGCACGCAGCTTTCTGACATACCGGAGTGTTCTGAAAAACAAGTTTTTGTCTTTTTCAATTCCGGATCAGACTGGGACAACCTTATTTTGGATGAATTGAACGAAAAGGAAGAACATGTCATTTCTGTTTTACCAGGCAGGTTCTATGTGAAGGAATCGCCCAGCAGCTACTCCATCAACCTAATGAATGAAGAGGAATACTACCGGGTTATTGAAGAAATTAAAAGTGATGGCTTTCACCCCACCGACGTTCTGCATTCCTGGTCTTTAGGTATCGCATCCGGGCAGCTCAGTCTTAAGGAGGATAACACGGAAATCAATCGGGTATACTTCAGCCTCGCGAGAATTGTGAAGGCCCTTTCAGCGAATAAATGTCTGGATGACATCAGAATAGGCGTTATTACCGAGTCATTGCATAGGATAAACGGTAATGAGAATTGTGAATACGCTCAAGCGCTTGTACTTGCTCTGGTCAATACAATTCCTCAAGAGACTTCTGCAAGGATTACCAATATTGATCTTCCGACATTTACCGTCTCAAATAAAGATTCGGACTTTGTATACAGGGAAATCAAAAACCTGGGAGAACACCGGATAGTTGGCTTGAGAAACGGTAAGAAATGGTTACCGGACTTTCAGAAAAATCAGAAAGAGACGGAGATCCGAAAAACCGTTCTGAAAAAAAATGGAGCATATTTAGTTACGGGTGGTTTGGGAAATCTTGGATTCATACTTGCCAAATACCTTTCGAGCGTTTATAACGCCAAACTCATTCTTACCGGCAGGGCCTTGATTCCCGAGCATATTTCGATAAATACAGAACCGCATATTGCCATGGGCTTTAGACGCCTTCAGGAGCTGAAGAACCTTGGAAACGAAGTCTCATATTACCCGATTGACATGGCCAACAGGGACCAAGCTGCTCTTATGATGAATAAGGCAGAATATGAAACTGGGCTGGTTCAGGGAATTATTCATACGGCAGGTATAAATGATCATTCTTTTTTCGAGGCCGTGAATGAAATTACACCCGCCAGCACATTTGAGCTGGCTTCTGCCAAAGTTACCGGTGTCATGGTGCTGGATTCACTACTTAAAACCAGAACTCCCGATTTTGTTTGGATGTCATCGAGCCTCTCGTCGATACTCGGAGGGTTAACTTACAGTTCCTACTCCGCAGGAAATCTATTCATGGACTACTTTGCCCGCTCACGTCCTAAAGCACCCACCTCCTGGAAATCTGTTTGCCTGGGAGAAATGCTACTGGATGAAGAGAGCTTAAAACTTGAAAAGGGCCAAACCAGAACCGGATTAACACCAACTGAAATATGCAAATTGTTTGAGTGGAGCCTTGTCCAGAATGATGCTGTTTTTGTTCAATCTGTGCTGAACTTGGAAGACCGAATGAAGCGGATTGAGTCAATCCGTTTTGAAGTGGAAAGGAGTGCTTTGAAGACGCAAGGGAAAAGTATTGAGCTCGTCCGCTCCGAACTGTCCACTGCTTTTGTCGCTCCGACTGGTGGGATCGAAGCCCGGTTGATAGAAATGATCGAACAATTCTTGGG
>JBIOHC010000116.1:0-1902 GCA_044448685.1 Bacteroidia bacterium | reverse complement strand
GTTCAGCGATATCCTCTACCGAATTTGTGGCATTAGAGCGAGCCCCGAAGTGGGGTGCACCAATATAAACAGCATCCGCTCCAGCATTAATGGCGCCGATACCCTGCACTAGATTCTTGGCAGGGGCCAGAATTTCAACTTTTGTTTTCATCAGAAGAAGTGCTGCTTTGGGAACTGTATGATATTCACTAAGCTACAAAGATAAGACAATTATTCCTGCCTTGTTTTAAGCCCCTGTTCGTTTGCTTCAGGGCAATAAAGCCTTAATTTAGTGCACAGATAAACCTGCAAGAAAATGACAAGCAAGCCAATAAAAGAATTAATAGAACCAGGCGATATGAACCCTAAGGTCGATTTCTATTTCAACAAATCAAAGAAATGGAAGACGGAACAGGAAAAATTAAGAAAGATTATCCTGGGCTGCGGACTGAAAGAAGAGCTAAAGTGGGGTGTTCCCTGTTATACGTTTAAGGAGAGCGGAATTGTATTGATTCATGAGTTTAAAGACTACTGCGCGGTCTTGTTTTTCAAAGGAGTTTTATTGCAGGACAGCAAAGCTATCCTCATCCAGCAAACCAAAAATGTACAATCTGCGCGACAGATACGCTTCACCGCTCTTAATGAAATTGTTAAGCTGGAGCCTATCCTAAATGCCTACATCTATGAAGCAATAGAGGTGGAAAAGGCCGGCTTGAAAGTAAATTTCAAAAAGACAGAGGAATTTGATGTGCCCGATGAATGGAAACAGGCATTAAAAAAACATCCTGACCTGAAAAAAGCCTTTGCCGCATTAACTCCGGGCAGGCAAAAAGGATACCTACTTTTCTTCTCTTCTGCAAAACAAGCTAAAACAAGAGAGGCGAGGATTGAGAAATACACAGAGCACATCCTCGAAGGCAAAGGATTGGATGATTAACTGCCAGATCTGTTATTTTTAACCAAGAAATGAAAGATCAGGTTGCTAAAGATTCCCTATACTCCGCATTGGTAAGCCTGTATTGAATAACAGTCCTGAATTCGTTCCCGACTTTATAATGATCCTTCATTTCCGCTTCCTTAATCAGGTTGTTGTTCAGCAGTACCTTGGCAGAAGCAAGGTTGTCCGGATAATGCGTGGCGTATATTTTGTGGAGCTTTAATTCTTCGAAACCGAATTTCAGCAATGCAGAAACAGCTTCTGCCGCAATTTTCTGACCCCGGAATGGGGCAGCAATCCAGTACCCGAATTGGGCATTTTCATTTACCTTATCCAGATGCAATCCAATCTCCCCGATCAGTTCGGGATTATCTTTCCTGCTGATGACAAAAACAAATCGTTCCCTGTTTTTAAATCCCTGCAGTATAAAATTCATCCTGAAAATTGCATCCGCTTCCTGATAAGGGTAGGGTATATTTTTGATCTGATCTGAAATAATCTTGTCATTGCAATACTTAAGCAGGGAAGGAATATCCTCTGCTTGTATCTTTCTGAGGATAAGCCGTGAGGTATGTAATTCAGGGAAGGTTTCCATGGATTCGTCATCATCTGGTTTCAGTTTCAAATGTAATGCCTTTCTGGATTATTTTAGTACTTTGCAGCATACTATACTTCCCGTGCAGCGACAGTCATGAAATTAAAAAACGAAATTCTCGGGGGGATGACCGCAGCGATATTATCGCTGCCTGTAGCCCTGGCTTTTGGATTGCAAAGCGGACTGGGTGCTGCTTCTGGAATCTATACAGCCATTATTCTCGGAACAATCACTTCTATTTTTGGAGCTACCAAAGCTATCATCAGTGACCCGGCCGGACCCATCACCGTTGTTTCAACGCTTATCGTCAGCTCCGCCATTGCTCTGAAAGGTGATCTGGACCATGCCATGCCGCTTATTGTTGCGACCTTTGTCCTGGCAGGTCTTATAC
>JBIOHC010000115.1:0-1929 GCA_044448685.1 Bacteroidia bacterium | reverse complement strand
GTCCCCATTGATCTTTCATACATCCGTTGCCCTAAATAATCAAAAACAGTGATGAGCATTTGTGTATTTCTACTTAGTCCATATTTTACAATTAATTCATCTGTAAAAGGAACGGGGAACAAATTAAGCTCCGTAATTTCAGTTGTTGAACCGGAGAACTCCTGAACGCCTTCAGGGATGCAATGACAGGTGATCATTTTACAAATAGAATCATTACAGCCGGTAACCGAATCGCGCCTTGTCAGACACACCTTATAATTGATGGGGGTCATCATGTATTTGGGAAAAAAATGAATGGGATTGACTCCTGTAAGGTTTGTTGAATCCCAGAAATCCCAGAAATATTTTGCTGTTTTGGAGGTATCAGAAACACCATTACTGAACTGGAAAGAACACCAAAAACCTTCAGTGTAAGTAAAATAGGGTAAACACTTATCGGTGCTCTTCACATTAACTGAATCACAAACCTGAACTACACAGAATGTATTTGTGTCGGTCAGTGTGCAACACGTATTATACTTTCCTCCGGATGTGTAATGATGATAATTTTGTACTCCGTTTGTTCCATCTCCATAATTCCAATATGAACCGGTATAAAGATGAGCCCCTGCTGTAAAAGCGGCAGAAAAAACGGTATTTGCACCTTGCTGCGTATAGGAATTGAATTTTGCTGCACAAGGTTCCTTCCCGGGAGAATTCACTGTATCACAGATTTTACTGCTGCAGCCGGTGAGGGTATCTGTCATGGTCAGGCATACATTGTATTTTCCGCTCGACGGAAAACCATGCTGCTGGTACTGGTTGGAGCTATGTATCCCGTCACCGAAATCCCATAAAAATTTAGTCTGATCATAATTTGAAACATGCGCAGTCGCGATAAAAGAAAAAGTCTTAGATGGAGCTGCAATAGGGTAATATTGAAAAGTGGCCTGGCAAGCCGGGCCGCTCGTTATATGAATAGAATCACAATTGGTGCTGATACAAAAGGAATCGGAAATAGTGAGACAGACCTTGTAATTCCCTTTGATCTGGTAATGTAAAGTGGTCGTGTCGAATCCCTGTCCTGACCAATAGAAGTTATTGTTGTCGCTAAGGTGATAATAAACAGAACTGGATTTGTTGGCAGTATCAGGACTTAGATTTTTTACGAGAACGTTTTGCCCGCTGATCGTTCTGGAAAAAAGTGACTGACAATTAAGAGATCCTATTGTAACTGTATCTGTAAAAGTACTTGAGCAGGTCGGGCTGGTTTGAACCGCGGTTAAACTAACGGCATATTTTCCAGGTGCATTGAAATAATGATTGGGAGATGGATACAAGTCAATGGTGCTGTCTCCGAAATTCCATTTATAAGAAAGCGTTCCCGTTCCTGTGCTGGTATTTATAAAACTAACTTTCCCCTGTTTCACCGTAAACGTAAAACCTGCCTGGCAGGCATAACTTTCTCTGCTGAAGCTCAGCAGCAACAGGCAAATACAAAGGCAGCTCTTTTTCATGGGAAGTAAATTAGGACGGATAAACTAATTTACAGAAAAAAACGCCCACACGAACAAATCTAGGTGTTTATACCTAGTAGAGGGGCTCTTCATATTTGCCCCTGCTCATAAATAAAATTTAACATTACTATTTTCAAACAAAAGCGATCCAACATATTGCCAAATCCAACTACTGGATATTTTTTGTCCATTGGCACACTCACACATTCTCCGTTTTCTATTCGCTGCATACAGCACAAAATAAAAAAACGCGGACCTTCGTTTTATTTTGGGATAATTAGAATATGACAAACATCAACTTCCTCTCCGCGCCTGGCGCGTAATAATATGATATGGTATCCAAATTGTGTTTCAAAAATTTCCGAGATCTCCCCCACTTTCATTCGGAAAGCCACTACTTCAATTTCGGGAACAAAAACGCCCCGTCTTAAGC
>JBIOHC010000114.1:0-1936 GCA_044448685.1 Bacteroidia bacterium | reverse complement strand
TATTATGCTTCATCATTTTCATGGAGGTAAACATCCTTCTATTCAGGGCTCACTTTCGGCTTTAGACTTTGAGGTGATGATTGAAGCCTTGCTATCGAAGGGACTCATTCCGGCTTCAGGATGGAAATACAAGTATAAAGCAGGTATACTTAAACCGAACGAATTTTGTTTGACTTTTGATGATAACCTGAAGTCGCAGATTGATATTGCTGTTCCGGTTCTTTCGCGCTATGGGTTAGATGCATTCTGGTTCGTTTATACTTCACCCTTCCAGGGTGTGTTGGAAAAGTTGGAACTGTACCGGTTTTTCAGGAATGTATGTTATTTGCATATTGATAACTTCTATACTGAATTTTTTCGTGTACTTGAACTCAGTCCCTTTGCCACAGAGGTTTATGAAAAATCCAGAACAGTTGATTTTAATTCCTATTTACCAGAACTTACATTTTACTCCGTAAATGACAAAAAATTCCGATATCTGAGAGATAAAATTCTGGGCCAGGATCGTTACTATTCAGTCATGGATGAAATGATGCGTATTTCGGATTTTGATAAAGACAAATGGAAAGACAGGATCTGGCTGAACAAGATGGATATACGGTATCTTGTTTCGATCGGACATGAAATCGGACTTCACTCACATACTCACCCGACACAAATTTCCTCCCTTAGCAGGAAAGCACAGATGGATGAATATAGGATTAACAGAGATATTTTGACTGAACTAACGAGCCAGAAACTTTCCATCATGGCTCATCCGAATGGAGATTACAATGAAGACACATTTACCGTATTGAGCCAATTGGACATTGAAATGGGATTCTGCGCTACACCAAATGACCGTTATGGAACTCAATTCGAATTACCCCGGATTGATCAAACTTTGTTACATTTGACTAAATCAAATCAATTATGAGAGACCTGAACTATGACAAATATTACCTCCGTGAAGAAAAGAGGGAGGAACCTAAAGAAATATTCAAATTTATATTGGAAAAGGCTTCCGTTTTTTTAGATTCAAAATCGGCTCCGGTGATTGCCGATATCGGTTGTGCAACAGGTGATTTTCTGTATTATATACGTTCGAGATATCCTCAGGGCATTTATTCAGGCCTTGACTACGATCATGAGCTGATTGAACTGGCCAAGAAAAGAATGAATTTTGCAAAGTTTAATACTATTGATATCGGGGATAAGGATCACCTGCCAGCGGCTGGTCAGTTTGATGCTATTTTTATGACCGGGGTGCATACCTATTTTGAAGACTTATCCACATGGTCAGCCAATCTAATGAGTCTGCTTAAGAAAGGAGGAAGGGCTTATGTGTTCGGACAATTCAATCCTGAAAGCATTGATGTATTAACAAGGGTCAGGTATCCTGAAAAAAGCAATGAATTTAATACCTGGGGTAATCTCCATTCTGTTTATTCTGTTAGGAAGGAATTTGCAAAGTTCAATGCGGAGGTTAATATGAGTGCTTTCGAAATCACTATTGATGTAGCTCGCAACACATCCGACCCGCTTCGTTCCTGGACTTTCAAGGATGATAAGGGCAAACGAATAATTATTAACGGTGCTCAGGTTGTTCAAACATTTATGCTGGCTGAAATCATTCCGCACTGAGGGGTCGTTATATTATTAGTTAATTTCATTGTAATGATTATTAATTTCAGTTATTCAAGGAAAGACCTCTATCAGTTTTTGAATCTCACGACTGTGCCCGGAAAACAGGAAACAGTACTTGATCTGACCGGAATAATAACTCCTTCAAAGGATTTTCAGCTTCTGGATCCGCGAAAATTAAGTCAGAATACTAATCTTGATAAGGAATCCTTTGAAGAATACATTTCCTGGGTCAGTTTTGTAAGTAGAATGAAAATCCGCTCTAATAGGGATGCCAGGACTTACAAAACCGTACTCACCCCCCTTTTTTGGC
>JBIOHC010000113.1:0-1998 GCA_044448685.1 Bacteroidia bacterium | reverse complement strand
CTGTTAAATACAGAAAAGTAAATTCATTAATAACGCACAAAATCAAAGATGTTAAGGGTGATGGTTTCTGTGAGCCAAATACAAGCCGATTTTTTATTCTCGAAGATGAAACACGAATAGAGATTCCCGTGGCTGATTGCATGTTTACATTTGGAAAAGAAAGGTGGCATATGATAAAAGACAGAATGGATCAAGAAGCTGGACAGGCGGTGAGAATTCAATCTCGATAGGTAATTATGGTGACAAGTAACGAAAAGCAAATCGGGAAACTGTGCGGACAGATGGAAATAGTGCTTCAATCATTAACATCATTACATGATAAGATTGAATCTTATAATGAGAAGTGTGGTCCATGCAAAAAGGATATTTTACTTGAAGCGGACAAAATAGCAACTGCCAAAGCAAAGTCTGAAAACAAGACAATAAAGATATATGTATTGGCTACAGGCATTACTATATTACTTGCCCTGTTAGGATTTAAGACATATGATTTTCTGAAAACACCGGCACAGGTAAAGGCTGCACATGCAACAGAAGAAAGAAACCCATAACAGAAATGAAAAGAAGTTGCATTTTGAATACTCATTCATATATTTAGTCACTTATATCTATAATGCTCCCCGAAATCTGGACAGATTGAGGGCTACCTGATAAGTGTAAAATCTCCTTAAAAATATCATTTTAAGGAGACGACAATAAGAGCATGAAAAAGAAACATGACAGTAAGTTTAAGGCACGGGTAGCCCTTGAGGCAATTAAGGGTGAGAAGACGATAGCGGAGATTGCATCCGAATACAAGGTTCATCCGACTCTGATAAGCCAATGGAAACAGCGGGTGATGGAAAATCTTCCAGACATTTTTGAGAAAAAAGAAAATGGAAAGAACCGGGAAACGGAAAAAGTACTGGATGATTTGTATCGTGAAATCGGTGTCATGAAGATTGAGAACGATTTTCTAAAAAAAAAGCTGGATCCCTTCTTCCGTTGAGCAGGGACCTTGTTGAACCAGAGCATGGTTCATTGTCCATTAAAAGGCAATGCGAGCTCTTGGGCGTGGCCCGATCCAGCTATTACTACAAACCGGCAGAAAAGCCGGAAGACGAAACGTATAAGCGGCTGATATTTGAAATATATGTCAATAGCCCTTTTTTCGGATACCGGAAGATCGCCATAGCCTTGCAGAGACAGGGTCACCGAATTAACCGGAAGCGCGTATTGCGGCTGATGCGTGAAATGGGCATACAGGCGATCTATCCGAAGCCGAATTTGAGCAAACCGGCTCCGGGACACAAGATATACCCGTACTTATTGCAGGGCCTTGTTGTTGAGCATCCGAACCAGGTCTGGGCAACGGACATCACGTATATCAAGCTCGTTGTGGGATTTATGTATCTGGTAGCGATCCTGGATCTGTATAGCCGGAAAGTACTATCCTGGAGACTGTCTAACACGCTGGATGTTGCATTTTGCCTTGATTCACTGAATGAAGCAGTTGAACGGTACGGCAAGCCTGAAATATTCAACAGCGACCAGGGGAGCCAGTTTACGTCAAATGATTTTACCGGGAAACTGGAGAAGCTTGAAATCCGAATCAGCATGGATGGCAAAGGCCGTGCGAAGGATAATATTTACGTGGAGCGGTTATGGCGGAGTCTGAAATACGAGGACATATATATTAAAGGATATTCCACTGTCGCCGATTGCACAGAAGGAATCAAAAGATATTTTGAGTTTTACAATGCCGAGAGATTTCACCAGTCACTGGAATACTGGACTCCTGATGAAATCTATTTCGGGCTTAAAGATGGTCAGAACTTGGGATTAGCAAGCTAAGGAGATTCCACTTAAAGTAGCACTGAAATCTGTCTTGACGATGGGGTGCAGCTTAATTCAAACGAAATAAACAGCTAGGCCAGCGTAATGGCCGAAATAATTTTCTATATATCTGTGTTGGATGTGTTGCAAGTTAACTAGCACATAACACCAGAAAGTCAATAT
>JBIOHC010000112.1:0-2077 GCA_044448685.1 Bacteroidia bacterium | reverse complement strand
TTGTTATACCAGTCCGGGCTTATACAGTATAACAGAAAATATCACCGATATTCATGGCTGCAAAGCCGTTTCGTCCAGACCCAATTATATCGATGTATGGCCGTTACCGGAAGCAGCCTTTACCTTAGGGCCTCAGCCTGCAACGATTCTGGAGCCTCTGATCATCTTCACGGATCAAAGCACACCTGCGGGTTCCATTGCCAGCTGGGCCTGGACTTTCGGAGATTTTGCCAGAGGAAGCGCTGCGATTCCGAGTCCGCAGTATACGTATCCCGACACCGGCTGTTTCCAGGTACAGCTTATTGTAAAGAATCAGTTCGGATGTGCCGATACGGCCACACATCCGGTTTGTATACAGCCAGACTTTTCATTTTATGCACCAAATTCTTTCACTCCTAACGGGGATGGTAAGAATGATACATGGACACCGGAGGGAATAGGAGTTGATCCGAACATGTATCATATGTATATGTTCGACCGCTGGGGCAATCTCATTTGGGAAACCAGGACCTGGGGCCAGGCCTGGGATGGCAGAGCCAATGAAGGCACAAATGTGGCACAGATCGATACGTATATATGGAAATGCGAGGTGAATGATTACCACGGAAACAAACACAGGTTCAGCGGACATTGCAACATTATCAAATAATATCCTTCTTTTCATTCGCTTAACCCTGCGTTCACATTTTTTCATTGTTTGGAATGATGACGCTCATAATTTGCCGCATCATCTATTGCATTTCCAATCTTCCCGCCCCATTTCAACATTCCAGCTAACTGATAATTAAGAACATGAAAAGAAGAGAGGGCATCCTGAAAAACCCTGAAAAAGGTTCTGACGAATAAATTCAGTCTTGGTTTCACATAAACTCATCTATGTTTTATGGCAATTTGACGACACAATATTGAGTTTGGTCGAATGGTTATAAATTGTTTGTTAGACCAACGCCAATTTTTCCGAAATTTCATCTGATTTTAGCCGACAGACTGCCCTCTAATTAATAGGTTTTGTTAAGAATTTAGTCAAAGACAGGCTCATTCAGTTGTGTTCGATTAACCATCCAGTTTTATCGACATCTGATAATTCTTGTCAAACGATTATATATTTATTTTTCAATTTATATATCTATTATGTTTTTTTCACGTAGAACAGATAAATCTTACAACGCGCTGCTTGCTCGCATTATATTATCATGAATAAAAACACACAATTTTTTTGTGGTGACTTTGCTATGATTTTACTAAAACACATGAAGAAAAGGCCAATGACTAAACATCTACTTTCTTTACTCCTTGCACTTCTTGTAACCTTCTCAGGTTACAGTCAGTCTACCTTCAAGGCCGTTCCTCCTGCCGGAAACCAGGCACAGGGCGGAAATGCATTTCATGGCACTATTTCCATGAATCATCATCTTCCGGAACAGCCATCAAACCCGACAGGGGCCCCACTTTCGCTGACACCGGACAATTACCGGTTTTTTATGGGGGATTCCCTCGACGGTTTTGACTTTGATGCGGCATTCCTTGATCTGAACAGAATCAATACCGGAGGACGTATGACTGAAGGAGAGAAGCGATCTATCATCCGTCATAAGCAAGCGCATTATGTTCAGGAAAAATTTCATATCCCTACCCCACTTATAGCAGAACGCAGTACTCCTGCCCAACGCCTCAAAGAATTTCAGGAGCTTACTATCAAATCGCTTAAGGAAAGAAAAGCAAAAGGTATCAACCCGCATCCTTTATCCGGTTGTAACAACGCCGGTTTTGAAACAGGAGATTTTACCGGCTGGAGCGGGGGTTATGGCTTCAATGCAGGAACAAGACCAAACGGTTTGAGTTTGTTTATCAAATCCTTTACCATCGGGTCTCCCTATGGCCCTAACCAGCCTGTAGGTGCCTGTCAGCCCCATACCCTGATGAGTGCCGGTACGGATCCCTACTCAGGTCAGTCGGTAACGGATCCATCCGGAGGAGGATGGACAGCCCGTTTGGGCGGTGATATATACAATGTCAATTATTATCAGGCCCCTACCCAGTGGTGCTGGGGAGGCAGTGAAAGCAGTGTATATACCGG
>JBIOHC010000111.1:0-2179 GCA_044448685.1 Bacteroidia bacterium | reverse complement strand
CTAAGTTAAACAATGTGTTCCACACCTCAAAGCCCGCTGAGGGCCGCCACCGCAGGGCTTCTTCAGGAGGTGTTGGTATTAAAAAGACCGGGAAAGAGGTTTTTGAACGATTTTCTGGTAGTCACTTCCCTTAGCATGCCCAAGATATATATGAAGCGGGCAATGGTATTTTTGTCAAATGTAAATTTGAGCCCTTCCTTGTTCTCCTTCAGCATAGCATCAAAGCTTTCGATCTGTTTGTAGAGTTTCACTATATCCGAAATGAAGGGGAATGACTCCGGCATTCGTTTAAGGTGATCGGAAAGAACTATTTCCTGTAATGCAAGCAGTAAAACATGAACGGTATTGTAATACACTTTTCTTTTATAGCTCAAATAGAACAGGTTTTCAACTATACACAAGATTCGCGGACATACATAAGAAAAGTCTCTGGCATTTACCGGGCACAGTTTTCCACCCTGATAGTCAGGCTTGAAATATAAATCGTCCTGAAGTGATTGCTTGCAGCATTCGTCCTCAATCTTTGTGAATATCTCTGGCCAGAAGTATTCATACCCGGATTCCCCAGACATTTTTGAGCCAGGAATAAGGACAGGCGATTTATTTACGCCGGAACTAATTGGCTGCGAAGAAATCGGAGGTTCGGCGATTCCTGCATTTGCTTCTGATGAAACAACACTTTCCAACTCAAGCTCCTTTCGCTTATGGTATGCATATTGACGGCAGGTATTGCTGCAATATTTCTTTGTGTTTCTCTTTGCCTCTAAGGGTTTATTACAATGTTCGCAGTTCATGGCTATCTTTTTTAATTCAATGCAATCTCTTCAGGGTCTTCCGCTCCATAGCGGTGCTGATTCCATTCCAAAACAATGTCGGTAATATTGGAAACGGCTTCTTTCTGTCCCTTCTTCTCTTTGGTAAAGGATAGTTCCAGAACCACCTCCCCAATCGCATCATTTATTCCGGCGATTTTACTACCGAGTTGCCCGGTTAGAACAACTTTGCACACATCCAGAAAGACTTCCAATGGGACTCTGACCGTTTCCTTTTCAATTTTTGGTTTTTGCATCATGACTATTTCAGTTTAAATTGTTTATGCTTCTTCGGGATATACCGATAAACTTTCTTTTCTGGATCTTCCTCCAATTCAAGACGCTTTCTCTCTTCAGGTGCCGGGGGTAATCCCTTCAGGGAAGAAGCCAGATGCTTATTCATGAGTTGCATTTGTTCCATCAGCATCCCGAATTGCTCATCCCGTTTCGCAATTTCCTTCTTATGTTCTGTTTTCAGCTCTTCAACCTCCTTGTTTGCCTTGTTTGCACCGATCAAATAACCTGCTGTTAATCCGGTGAGGCCGGTGGTTATCGGATTTTTAATGAAATCACCAACGTAATCGAACCAGTCCTTCTTTGGTTCTGGTTTAGTGGCTGGTTTCTGGGTCTTGTTTTCCGGTTTTGAAACCTTTTCTGGTGCATTATCCGGTTGTTTTTCCTGTGTTTCCTTGTTCTCCTGTTCCATTTTAGCCTTGTTTTAGTGTTAGTTACTGTCTATTTTGATTCGTTTTACTGTCTATTTTCTTGATTTTACTGTCTAATAATCATCCTGCCCTTACTGTTATATACAGCAAAGGAAATCTATTAGTTACACGGTTTGCGCCTACTGGGAGTGAGGTGGGAGGAGATTTTGAAGCGAATTCGGAATTCCTTTGAGTGAAGTGGCAGGAATTCTATCTCATATGTTTAAAAGTGGTTCAGAAGTCGCGTTGAAAGGAACAAAATGAACGTTGGCAATAGCTTAAATTTATGGAACAAACAGAGTCGGAAAAAATGGATACCACATTATCAGAATTCATTCCTGTTGACATTGATTCACTACGGGCAAGAGTAATGGATTATGAACCCGGTTTCAGAAGGCATCTTCCAAGCTTATTCGAATTCCTCGGGGAACATGCATTAAACTGGCGAGTAATTAACGAATCGATTCATCGAAGAAGGATCGAAGACACAGAAGAATATAATAGGAAGAAGGGGCATCATAGAATCCAATTGTCTTTAACTGAGATTTTGATGGAAGCGCACAAGGGGAACCCAAAATCGCTTGGTTTGGCAATTTTCATTGACAATACATTTAAATCACTTACCCTAAGGACGGATAACTTGGAAAAGGAACTCTTAAAGGG
>JBIOHC010000110.1:0-2438 GCA_044448685.1 Bacteroidia bacterium | reverse complement strand
GTCGGGAGCCGCAGGTTCAGTTTTTCGGATTTTATCTGGATACAACTTGTTGATGAGCTTCGCTCCTTCGGGGTCTCCCTGCCAGTAATTAAACAAATAGCCAGCGAAATCTATGAGCCGCTTCCACTCAAGGAATTATTTGCAACTCTCTCCAAAAATCTCGAACTAATCCAAGTTGAGCATAACGACTCTGAAAAGGAGGAGTTCCATGAGCGAATAAAATCCGGGCAGTATAAGGAAACCGATTTTTCGGTATACAAGTTCAATTATCTCCACCTCCTTATTGCCGAAGCTATCCAGACCCGGAGTCCGGTTTCACTGCTAATTTTCAAGGACGGAACCTGGCTCCCATTTATGAAAGAAAAAGAGAATGCTTATCCGGTGGAGTTTTTACAGAAGAAGGAATATTCATCATACATCCGGGTAAGCATTACAGAAACGGTCTTTTCCCACATTCTGGAAGATTACCTGATCGAATACACTGAATGGCTTCATTTATTCACCAAGCAGGAAGAAAAACTACTTCAGTATATAAAGGCAGGGGATTATAAGAAGGTAAAGGTTGTTTTTAAATCGAAAAAGCAGGAACCCATTGAAATAAAAAAGGATAAAGACAGCCAAGAGGAGATCCTGCGGATTTTAAGGGACAAAAAGTACAGGGAGTTTATTCTGACCGATAAAAAAGGAATGAATCACCGAATCCAGGAAAGTCAGGATGAAATGCTTGCAAAGGCTTTAAATAAGTAGAGAAGATGGAAGCGAAAGAAAAGAAACGGCTCACTATTGCCCAGCTTAAGAACTTTAAGGGGCTGAGTAATTTGACGGATGAGGAGGCAGAAGCCGGAATAGCTTCCCTTGAAAAGTTATCGGTACTATTTTTTGAACTTTACAAGAAATCGAAACAGGAAGCTGCTGCATCAGGCAAGGAAGCTCCCCTTATAAAGGAAATAAAGAATGCCAAACCAAAACCAAAGAGTCATGGAACAAAACGAAATGCTGCTTAAGCAGTTTGCAAAAGGCCTGATCACAGTAAAGACCAGTTCCGCAGTTCAAAACTGTGTTATTTATACTCGCGTTTCGAGTAAGGAACAGGCGGATACCAACCAGAGCCTTGAATGGCAGAAAAAATACTGCATGGAGTATGCCCTGAAGCATAATCTAAATACGCTGGGGTATTTCGGAGGAACATACGAGAGTGCCAAAAGCGATGAGCGAAAGGAGTTTAACCGGATGCTGAAGTTCGTAAAGGGATTCAAAGAGAAAGTCGCATTCATCTTGGTATACAGCCTTGACCGTTTTAGCCGGACAGGAGATAGTGCTATCTATATTGCAAGCGAACTGAAGAAAACGGGAGTTAACATCATGGCAGTTACCCAGCCGATTGATACCAATTCGCATGCCGGGGTACTACAACAAAACATTCAGTTCATTTTCAGCAAGTATGATAACGATATTCGTAAACAAAAATGTGTGGATGGGATGCGGGAAAAACTACTTCGGGGTGAATGGCTAGGGAACTGCCCGACAGGATATTCTTACGAGAGGACTCATGGAACAAGAGAGCAGCATATTGTAATCAATGAGAAAGGTAATCTGATCAAACAAGCTTTTATTTGGCGAATAGAAGGACTGACTTATAACGAGATATGTGACAGACTTTCAAAACAAGGGTTCAAAATATCCTTTCAGCGTCTAACGGATATTTTCAGGAATCCCTTTTACTGCGGTTTGATGTCACATAATTTCCTTAACGGGGAACTTGTCAAAGGAAAACATGAAGCCTTAATTGATGAAGATACATTTCTTGCTGCAAACCAACTTCGCAAAACAGGAGGGTATAAAATGAAACGTGTGGAGGAGAATCTACCACTTAAGATTTTTGTGAGGGACGAGGAAACCGAGGCCCCCTTTACCGGATATCTGGTCAAAAGGAAGAACAAATATTATTATAAAGCGAATAGGCCAGGAGTGAATATCAATCGAAGCATAGTCATCATGCACGATAAATTCAGGGAACTCCTTGGCCGTTACACAATCTCTGAAAAATGGGTGGAGCCCCTGATAGTGCAGCTCCGTTATACTTGGGATAATCTTACTGAAAGCAGTGCGGACGAAAAACGTTCGCTTTCAGCCAAAATGAATGAACTGGATGCCAAGCTCGAAAAACTGGAGGAAAGGCATGCTTATGGCGAAATAGGGGCCGACATATACAGCAAATTCTCAATCAAGCTGCTGGGTGAAAAGAAAGACCTTTCCGATAACCTTGAAGGGTTAACCCTGCAATTATCGAACCCACGAGAACTGATAGATTTTACCTGCCACCTCTCCCTGAAACTCGCTCCAGTTTGGGATTACAGCGACTTTCACCAAAAGCAAAGGCTACAATATCTGCTATTTCCGAAGGGAATTCGGTATGATGTGACTATCGAGCATTATCG
>JBIOHC010000109.1:0-2454 GCA_044448685.1 Bacteroidia bacterium | reverse complement strand
TTCTAAATCATGTTATAAAATCAAATAAATCTCACATCGAAAATCTCAATTCTCACTTTATTTCACGATTCCTATTTTCTCCAAAAATCCTGTATCATAATCCCCTTTTATAAAATCTTCGTTCCTCATCATCTTCTTGTGGAAAGGTATTGTAGTCTTTATCCCCTCAATTACAAATTCATCTAACGAGCGGTACATTCTGGCAATGGCTTCCTCACGTGTATCGGCTGTTACTATCAGCTTTGCTATCATCGAATCATAATACTGGGGAATGACATAGCTTGCATAACAGTGAGTATCAACCCGCACTCCGAGCCCGCCGGGAATATGAAAAGCTGTAATTTTTCCAGGTGATGATGAAAACTTATTATCAGGGTCTTCTGCATTTATACGGCACTCTATCGAGTGCCCTTCGGAACTTACTCTCTTTACTTTGATCTTTCTTCCGGATGCAACCTTAATCTGCTCACGGATAAGGTCAATATTTGTAACCTGCTCGGTAACTGGATGTTCCACCTGGATTCGCGTGTTCATTTCCATAAAATAAAAATTCCTGTTCCTATCTACTATAAACTCAACAGTTCCTGCTCCTTCGTAATGAACCGATTTGGATCCTTTTACAGCTGCTGCACACATTGCTTTCCTGATTTCATCATTGATAAATGGTGAAGGAGTCTCTTCGATGAGTTTTTGATTACGCCGTTGTATGGTGCAGTCACGTTCCCCGAGATGAATTACATTTCCGAACTTATCGCCAAGCACCTGAATTTCGATATGCCGGGGTTGTTCTACAAACTTTTCTATGTAAACTGCACCGTTGCCGAAAGCACTTTCTGCTTCAGTAGTTGCCATGATGAAACCTTTTTCTATCTCATCTACATTTTTCACAACCCTCATCCCTTTGCCGCCACCACCCGCCGTTGCTTTAATAAGAACAGGATAACCAATTTCCATTGCAATCTTCATCGCCTCATCTACATTTTTCACAACACCTTCACTTCCGGGAACGACCGGGACCAATGATTTCTTCATTGTTTCCTTTGCAAATGCCTTATCACCCATTGCATTTATCATATCCGGTGAAGGACCAATAAACTTTACGTTTGAATCGGCACATATTGCTGAAAATTCTGCATTCTCGGCAAGAAATCCGTAACCGGGATGGATGGCATCGGCATTCGTAATTTCAGCAACTGAAATAATTCTCGGAATGTTAAGATAACTCTCTTTTGATGGCGGAGGACCAATGCAGACTGCTTCGTCTGCAAATCTAACATGAAGTGAATCCCGGTCTGCTTCGGAATAAACCGCAACTGTCTTTATCCCCATTTCCCTGCAAGTGCGGATGATCCTGAGGGCAATTTCACCCCTGTTTGCTATTAATATTTTTTTAAACATTTTTTTAACCCCCTTTTGTTCAGGAAAAATCTTCGTTTTTAGATCTGACTGATTAGATCTCAAACCTAAAATCGATAATCAGGCCGGTTCTACCAGAAATAGTACCTGGTTATATTCTACAGGCTTTCCGTTTTCAACCAGTATCTTTGATATCTTGCCGTCGACCTCGGATTCTATTTCATTCATCAGCTTCATTGCTTCGATGATGCATAGAATGGTGCCGACCTTTATTTGTTGTCCGACCTGTACGTAAGGATCGGCTGTGGGTGAGGGCGCCCTGTAAAATGTTCCGACTATAGGAGAACGTACTTCAATAAGGTTTGCTTTTTCGGGTTTCTTTTCTCCGCTTGTTGCTGGTGACTCTGCTTTCTCTGCGGTTTCGTTGGTAGGTATAGCCTGCGGCAATTGTCCCCCTAAAACCGGTTGGGGTGTGTATTGTATAAACTGGGGTATTTCGTGCTGTACAGGTCTGTTTTTTACGACCTTCAGTCGAGTTCCTTCCTCTTCAATCTCTATCTCGTTCACGTCACACGTATCTATGATCTTTATGAGCTTTTTGATGTAATTAAGGTCTGTTTTCATTTTAAGTTTCCTCTGTCCCAAACGCCTGAGGCAATTCAGGAACTTTTTATGAATTTATATTTACTTTTTATTTATAGAGACGTGTCAGCGAAACGTCTCTATAAATAATTTCAATTTTTACTTCACCCTTTCAAGATACTCACCTGTACGGGTATCGACCTTGATAATATCATTCTCATTTATGAATAAGGGTACGTTTATTGCTGCTCCGGTTTCAACCTTAACCTGTTTGGTTGCGCCGGTAGCTGTATTTCCTCTTATTCCTGGAGGAGCTTCGATAACTTTTAAGTTCACATGTGGAGGTATCTCGACAGTTATCGGTCTTTCACCTTCGAACATTATCTGAACGGATTCGCCTTCTTTTAAATAGTCCGCCTGCTCTCCTACTACATCATCGGGTATCGAAACCTGGTCGTAATTATCGGTATTCATGAAGACATATCCCGAACCATCATGGTAAAGGTACTGGAAATT
>JBIOHC010000108.1:0-2931 GCA_044448685.1 Bacteroidia bacterium | reverse complement strand
GTCTTTGTCCGCGAACAGAATGTCTTTGATGGCGAACAGAGTATCTATGATCGCGGACATACTGTATTTGGCCGTGATCATAGTATACCAATACGTATAAATACGTAGTCAGCCGTATGTAAACGTATTGAACTTCCAATTTTTATTGAAGCGGGTGAAAATTTTCTCTCTGATAATCAGGGAAGTGAAAATTATTTTGATTATTTTCTGGAAAAATGGCCTTCGAGATTGTTGTACAGATATAGGAGGTTATAAATAGGGAATACTAAATAAGGGATTTAAGCCAAATGTTAAAATAGGGTTACGAACTTTCAGAAATAATTGAAACCAGGAGAAAATTTTCTCTCTCATAATCAGTGTAGTGAAAACTTTTTTCAAAAATGCCGGAACAAAAATCGTTTTCGATTGCCTTACTACCAGGAAGGGCTTTAATTCAGAAACAGAAACAGAAACAAAGCGGAGTGAGAATGAGAATAAGAGTACTTCCCCCGGTTGCATGAAGCAATAGGGTAGTCCAGATGCAACGGACTGTCTGAAAGTTTCAGGGGAAACAGTGAGCCGGGAAAATCCCGGTTGTTTACAAACCGCTGTAAGCTAAAAAAAACAGTCCTTGTACTGATGCTTATGGCACAAAACAAAACACAATGTCAACAAGTAAGAAAAAAGTACCTAAAAAGGAAGCCGCCCTCAAGTTAGGCAGGCTTCCGGTAGCCCAGGTTATCAGCAATGCGAAACACTATGTGCAGAGTATGACGGGGAATGCTTATTTCCCGTCTCCTACTCCTCCTCTGAGTGCGGTATCGACCCAGATAAGCAAACTGGAAAGTGCCGTTGCCGTTGCTCAAACCAGGGTAAGAGGTTCGGTCGGTGCAATGAATGTGGAGCGTAAAGCCCTCACCATTCAGCTCCTGAACCTGGCATCCTATGTTCAAACCATCGCTAATGCTGATCCGGATAATTCGGAGATTATCATCACCAGCGCCGGTATGGATGTGAAAAAGGCCAGTGTCAAACCGCCCAAAATCTTCAGCGTTACCTTGTCCAAAACAATACCCAACGCTGTGGTTCTGAATACAAAGGCGGTAAAGGCTTCATCCTATATTTATGAGATGACGACCGATACCACGAACCCCAATGGATGGACAGTGGCGATTATTTCCAATACGGTTAAATATACCAAGACCGGCTTTGCATCCGGTACTCGGTACTATTTCCGGGTTGCAGTAATCACAAAGAACATACAAGGCCCCTGGAGCCCTGTGTTGAATGTGATTATTCCTTAATGCCTGAATAACAAACCGGCCCTTCCTGATACAGGAGGGCCGGTTTTGTTTAATAGAAAATTCTCAGGCTTTCTTTGCCGGAAAGAACATATTCTGATCTCTCAGGCCCATCGCGATCCAGAGTACTGCGATGAATAATGCCGCCATTGGGGCTTGACCACCGGCCATTTCTGTACACATGGCACCACCCAGATAGGAGCAGAGGAGGAAGAAACCAATGTTTCGTGTCTTCGGAATCCAGAACAGGATTACAGAACCCAGCTCTAAGCCTGCAATCAGATGCAGATAGCCTATCAGTCCGGCTTTTGTGAAACCTTCCGTTATTTCTTTGGCTCCTGACAGTTTCATGCCGGCGCTCATCAGGAGCATTGCGGAAACAAGAATCATGAGGACTAAGGAGATGATACGTTTTACTTTGTCAGACATGGTTGGTTGGTTTTTAGTTATAGATAAAAAAATGTTCGGCTTTACGTCTTACTTTCTTGGCTTTGGAAAGCGGGTCTTTGTCGGCATCCCGGTAACCCAGTGCCAGCAAGCTTACACTTCTGAGACCTTTTTCTTTCAGATTCAGAATTTCATCAAACTTATCAGGCTGAAATCCTTCCATAGGGGTGGCATCCACATCTTCCAGAGCGGCTACTGCCAGCCCTGTACCGAGTGCAATATAGGTTTGTTTGGCCGACCAGGAGAAATTCTGTTCCTCACTCCGGGTGCTGAGTCCGGACATGCGGGCTTTAAACCCTTCCAGTGATTCAACCGTAACATTCCTTGTTTCGGCTATGTTTCGGATATAGGCATCTATACGTTCGGGAGTGACCTTATCCCACGCTGCAAATACAAGAAGGTGTGAGGATTCTGTAATCTGGGGTTGATTATTGGCCAGTGGTTTTAACTTTTCCTTCAGTTCCGGGTTATCAATAACAAGCACGGAGTAGGGTTGCAATCCCAAAGAAGAGGCCGAGAGGCGTATGGCTTCCAGAATATGTTCCAGTTTATCAGCCGGTACTCTGGCACCGGTCATTCGTTTGGCGGCATAGCGCCAGTTTAATTTATCGACGAGGTTCATAATACATGATTTAGATCACAAATGTATGTCATATAGCTATACAAAAGATACCGGTATACCCGAATATACCGGTATACAAAAGTATACCTGCTGTAAAACAAGACATTGCAATACGTATCTTTGCTTATATCTTTCCACCATGGAACTTGTTGAACACGATAAGAGAAGATGCCCATCTCATCTTAATTCCGAGCAATGCTCACGTATGCTCCTTCCGGTACAGGATGCATTGGATATACTGAGCGGTAAATGGAAATTGCAGATCATCCTGAGCCTGACCTTTGGCAAGAAACGTTTCAAGCAGATACAACGCGAAATACCCGGACTTACTCCCCGTATGCTTTCCAAAGAACTGAAAGACCTGGAAGTTAATGAGCTGCTTGAACGCAAAGTCTATGATACCGTACCGGTATCAGTCGAATACGAACTCACGCCTTATGGCCGGACACTCCGGCCTCTGATTGATGAGTTGCATAAATGGGGAAGCAAACACCGCAAGCGGATTATCGCTAAATGATGTATTTGTGTCACCCCTTCGGGGTTCAAAAGGCAACCCCGTAGGGGTGACACAATTACCTGATC
>JBIOHC010000107.1:0-2991 GCA_044448685.1 Bacteroidia bacterium | reverse complement strand
GTGATTATACAATCTCTTCATCAAATCCTTTATCAGGAAATTATTCAGAAATAGTTCAGACTTCGGTACCGGTATATTACCCAGTCTCTATTGAAAGCCGAATCCTTTCCGCAACTGATTACAAGTTCTCTCCAAGGGCACCTCCTGTTAAAGCCTGATTTCTCCTCCTTTTTTAATTCGTTTCTGCAATCTTTCTCAAGGAAGGTTTGTGGCATTTAATTCGTGCGTACAATAAACTAAAATCTCAAATAAAATGAACATTCTATCTGCAAAGCGGGCTGCATGGCTTGCCCTGTCTGTTACCTTAGTAATATCCTCCTGTAAGAAAGAGGAACAGGCTGTAACAGCCCCTATTTCAAACGAAATTCTCACAACAACTATTCTAAATCTCCAGAATGCAAATAACGCAGCTGACAAGCCGTGGATCAGGTATAAACTCATTGGAAGCAATCCGGCTGTGGTGACTTCAAATAATGCCGATAGCACACTACACCTGATGCATAATGCGACCTACAATTGCACTATTGTTATCCTGGACGAAACCAAAACCCCGGCTGATACGGTAAGTAAGGTGATTAAAGAGCGTGCTAATATTCACTTGTTCTTTTTCAGACCAATTCCTTTCCTTACCCTGACTGATTCGATCACCGACCGCGACACCAATGTACCTCCGCTTCCGGTTGGTCTGACTTCAGTTATGAAAGCCGGAGCCATTTCAACCGGGAATCTGGAGGTGATCCTTCGTCACCAGCCAAATGTGAAAAACGGCACCTATCCTCCGGGATCAACAGATCTCGATGTTACTTACCCGGTAAAGATTCAATAACTCATCTTAACAGAACCAACATGAAAAACTCTATAATATTTACTTTCTCTATCGTCTTATTATTCGGAACCATAAAGGCTCAAACAACTTCTGATGCCGGCTCCACAGTTGTAAATAAGGCGAAGAGCTTTATCTCTTTTTCCGGTGGTATCGCTTCCCCTATGGGAAAATTCGCGTCGAATAAATTTGAAGATTCAACATCTGGGTATGCCAAAATGGGGAGTCATTTTGCACTAGAAGGTGCTTACTTTCTGACTTCACATTTCGGAATCGGAGGTTCCATGAATATGTCATCGTTTGGGGTGGATGCTCTTCCAATCGCCGCCGGTTACCGGGAAGCTTTTGATTGTGATTCCGCCAGAGCAAACTCCCGCCCTTACCATACTGTAAGTTTCCTTATCGGGCCATACTTTTCATGGCCAGTTAAGAAATTCACTTTTGATGGGAGGCTCCTTTTGGGGACAACCACGACAATGAGCCCGGATATTTATTGCACTGTAATTAACAAGTACGCTGGGCCAACAGAAGGGTCTGTGTCCACGTTCGTTCAAACCGGAGACAATAAAACCACATTCGGAATGCGGGTTGGACTTGGAGTCCGGTATTCCATATGTAAACATTGGATGGTAAGGCTCGCCAGTGATTACTTCTATTCTAAACCCAATTTGAGTTTCCAGAACATTGGCCGCTCGAATAATGTAGGGCATATCGTTTCTACCTACAACCAGCCTATTACGGGTATAACCGGAGTTCTGGGTATTGGATATGAATTCTAAAAGATTTGGTCAATGCGACAGGGGATAATGAATCCCCTGTCGCGAAGCCATCACATTATCTGAATTTTCAGTTCCATGAACCCGAACCGTTTCATCCTGCTTATTTTTCTCGTCCTTGTATTCAAGGTAGGGGTGGCACAGAATGCACCTGTCTGCGACATAGAAATCGTAGGACGGGTTATTGCTGACAATACCAAGACACCTATAACCGGTGCAGTAATAGGGATCAAAGGACTCAATCAGGGAACATCTTCGGATAGCAGCGGCAATTTCATTTTCAAAAACATTTGTCCCGGCAAGTACACATTCGTTTGTGAACTGATCGGGTATGTAACAATCACAGACAGCATTGTTGTAGATAAGCATACTCACCTGCGTTTTTCCCTGAAAAACGAAGCTCACGGCCTGATGACAGTAGAAATAGTTGCTGAAGGGAAGAAAAAGGAGGATATCAGCACCATCAAATCCAGCAAGCTGGAGGGGGAAGAACTGGATAAGACACGGGGACAAACTCTTGGGGAAGCTCTGAAGGACATGAGTGGGATGAATTCCATTCAAACCGGTCCTGGTGTATCCAAGCCAGTCATTCATGGATTGTACAGTAACCGGATTCTTATTCTGAATAATGGAGTTAGACAGGAAGGCCAGCAATGGGGTAATGATCATGCACCGGAGGTAGATCCTTTTACCGCTTCTGAGATATCGGTTATAAAAGGAGCCGGAAGCATCCGGTACGGATCGGATGCAATCGGGGGAGTGATTCTTCTCGAACCGAAAAAGATGCCTGATGTCCCCGGTATATATGGAGAGCTCAACCTTGTAGGAGCAAGTAATAACCGCATGGGAACAGGGTCGGCTATGCTGGAAGGTGCTTTTGGAAAAAAACTGAAAGGCCTGAGTTGGCGTGTACAAGGAACCTACCGGAGGGCTGGAAATTCAGAGACACCCAATTATTATTTGAACGGGACAGCGTTCCAGGAGGGAGATTTTTCTTCTGCTCTTGAGTATAAACGCAATCACATTGATGTCGGACTTTATTATAGTCAATTCTCCTCTCAGATTGGAATACTTACGGCCTCTCATATTGGCAACGCTAACGACCTTTATCTGGCCATCAGCAGTCCTCAACCCATACAAACTAATCCCCGGTTCAGTTATCTAATTGACCGTCCCTATCAAAGTGTTCTCCATCAGCTTTTTAAATCGAATGCATCAATCAACTACCCCCGCTTCGGGAAACTCTCTGTAACCTATGCATGGCAGATCGACTACCGTAGGGAGTTCAGTCCTGATATATCATATAATGATTCTATTGCTGCTCTCAATCTTCCGGAACTTTATTTTAAAATTATCAGTCACACCGTCGATCTGGCATGGTATCACCCTTCG
>JBIOHC010000106.1:0-3039 GCA_044448685.1 Bacteroidia bacterium | reverse complement strand
GTTCATTACTTGAATGCCTTATGAGTTTAACCGGATTGACCATGACTTTATGGTTCTATTATTAACCAAAAAATGAACACCTTTGTTAAGACAATGAAGGTAATAATAAATAACAAAAGGGCTTATTAACAAGCTATTAAAACTTGTTTATAACACCCTATCTTGTTCATTCCTTGAAATTTACCACATGATAACTGGTTCATAAAACGAGACAGGATGTGTATAACAACAATCAGCAAGGATTTGTGATGTTTGTTACAAACCGTTTCAACACCCTATTATTACTATTATAAATCTTAAATAATTAAATAAATAATATATAGTAGAATGAAAGATGCGTTATTAACCAAAGGTTATCTGGATGTGAAAGTAGATCCATCGATTGATATCTTTGAGGAAATAAAAAAACTCAAAAAAGAAAAAAATGCGATTCTGCTGGCCCATTATTATCAGGAAAACGATATCCAGGATGTGGCTGATTTTATCGGTGACAGTCTGGGGCTCTCCCAGCAGGCAGCGAAAACAAAAGCCGATATCATTGTTTTTGCCGGAGTGCATTTCATGGCCGAAACAGCTAAAATTCTTTGTCCGGACAAAAAAGTTCTCCTCCCTGATCTGAATGCCGGCTGCTCCCTTGCTGACTCCTGTCCACCCGAAGAATTCAGTAAATTCAAGGCAGCATACCCCGGTCATATCGTCATTACCTATATCAATTGTACTGCAGAAATAAAGGCTTTGTCGGATATCATCTGCACTTCTTCAAATGCGGTTCAAATCGTTAACAGCATACCGAAAGATAAGGGAATCATTTTTGCTCCGGATAAAAATCTGGGACGGTATGTTATGCAAAAGACCGGAAGAGATATGGTGCTTTGGAATGGAAGTTGTATGGTACATGAAATATTCTCTCTGGAAAAGATAAATAAACTTAGAAATGAACATCCTTCTGCAAAGCTTATTGCTCATCCGGAATGCGAAGCTTCGTTGCTTTCAACAGCTGATTATATAGGATCAACAACTGCCCTGTTGAAATATACGACCCAGTCAGAAAGTAAGGAGTTTATCGTGGCAACAGAAACAGGTATCATTCACCAGATGCAAAAAGCTTCTCCGGGTAAATTGTTTATACCTGCCCCGCCAACCACTAACTGTGCCTGTAATGACTGCCCGCATATGAAGCTGAATACGCTTGAAAAACTTTACCTCTGTCTGAAATATGAAAAACCGGAATTGATTATCCCTTCTCAGTTGATTGAAAAAGCACGAAAACCAATTGACCGTATGCTAGAACTTTCATCACAATTCGGCCTGTAATGTCAAAGACGAATACCGCCGCGACTTACTTGCTGGCTTTGGAGAAGGTATTTTCCAAAGCGGGAAATGTTTTGAGAGCTCAGGGTGCAGCTCAGTATATGCGGAATCAATTTGAGTATTTTGGAATTCAAACGGATGAAAGAAGAAGAATAGGTAAACAATTTATAAAAACAAACCCGGCCCCGGAAGGAACAGAACTGGAAACGCTTATCCGGTTGCTGTGGAAACAGGATAAAAGGGAATATCAGTATTTCGGAATGGAATTACTGCAAAGCAGGATCAAACAAGGTGAAAAAGTCAGGGTGAATTTGATAGAATATATGATTCAACATAAATCCTGGTGGGATACTGTTGATTTCATTGCTCCGACTATTGCTGGCGGTTTGCTTATGAATGAACCTGAACTTCTTGAACGTACAGCCGTAAAATGGATGAAATCAGATAACCTCTGGTTAAAAAGGTCGGCTATATTGATTCAACTGAAATATAAAAAGAGAACGAATAACCGTCTCTTGTTCTCCATGATCCTTAAGTCAGCGAATGAAACAGATTTTTTTATTCGGAAAGCAATTGGGTGGTCGCTACGGCAATATGGAAAAACAAATCCGGAAGGAGTGAAAGATTTTGTACACGATAACGAAGCTTCATTATCGGGGCTCAGTAAAAGGGAAGCATTAAGGATCATCAATAAAAGTTAACAATGCTTACGAACTCCAAGAAGGTATTCCTTATCATCGGTTTACTTTTGTCGGGCTTCATACCGGCTCAGAGGAATAACCGTGTTTATAAAAACCTGGATGAAGCCTTAAGTAATCCGGAACGGGTTTACCGTCTTAATTTATCTTTTAAAGGACTTGACAGCCTCCCTCAGGCTATCGGGAAATTAATCAATCTGGAGGAACTGGAGCTTAATAATAATAAGCTCAGAAGCCTGCCTTCAGAGTTAGGCTTATTAACTCATCTCAAACAGCTAAATTTATTTCATAATAAACTGGAAGTGTTACCTCCGGAAACAGGTAATCTGCAAGCTTTGGAAAAACTATTCTTAAGCTATAACCAGTTAACCGCTCTGCCACCTGAAATTGGAAAACTCGCATTTTTGGTTGAACTATCCCTGAAGGATAATAAACTTAAATACCTGCCCGAACAGATCGGCAATCTGCGGAATCTGGAGCAGCTTTTTCTGTCGTACAATTATCTGGAAGCGATCCCGGCAAGTATTGGGACATGTGCGAAGCTGGAACAATTGTATCTCGATCATAACATTTTGCATAGCCTGCCCAGGGAGATCGGAAATCTTAAAAACATGAGATACCTCTACATTGGAAAAAATTCTCTGGATGCCATACCCCTTGATATTTGTAACCTGGAAAAGTTGCAGGAACTTGACCTGTCTTACAGCGGTAATATCGGTGTACTTGCCCCTTGTTTATCCGACCTGCCTGTATTGGATCTGCTGTATATTGATTCCTATTCATCCGCTCCATATTCTATACTTGCCCGAAAGAATTTCAGATTGAAGGTGATCGTGCAGTAAGGGCCTGTAGTCAAACAAGTGCCTGTTTTTTCTTAACTTCGCTCCCCTTTTAAATCGAAGAACATTGTTCCAGGAATACGATATTATAGTTGTTGGCGCAGGTCATGCGGGTTGTGAAGCTGCTGCCGCGGGAGCCAATCTCGGTTCATCGGTATTGCTTGTCACCATGAATATGCAGACCATTGCTC
>JBIOHC010000105.1:0-3102 GCA_044448685.1 Bacteroidia bacterium | reverse complement strand
GTGTAATATCCAACGCACCTCCCACCTGGTGCAATGTTACTGAACCGGAATCGTTACACTGAACGGATGAAAAATTTACGGTCATTGTATTTCCCGGCAATATCCCATGACAATCGCGGTAAACCTGCAGGTGCAAACGGTATTGGCCCGGCGATACGCATTCGTACGTAAGGTCAACGCCCATAATGTGCGTTGCCTTAGCCTGGCGCACATCGAAAACAAAAATTGAAAGCGTTACTAAAAGTGCTGTTATAAACCGTTTGCTCACAGCATAATTTCCCTTGTAACCATAACCCCTAAGGGTTCCCGCATGAGTAGAGTGAGTCATAATTCTATAGCTTGTTTGTCCATGTACGAGGTGGATTCGCAAAACGTTCAATGATTCGCACACAGCCAGCGTTGTACCTGACAATTGCAGAAATGACCAGCCTTAATTATGAGAGGAGGACTTTGATTTGCCCGAAAACATTAGACTCTTCTAAGAAACCATTAGAGTCCTCTAATACGCTTCTAAACAGTTTTTACGTTGTAGAAATGAGTAAAAAAATGGCATCAATTCGACCGGTTAGTCATTTGTAGAACACAAGGTTGAATATGTGCAAACAATATTTAAAATCGCGATACGTTAAGCGGGATAATTTATGTGCGAATAGCCTACTACCATTTCATTTTCGGGATGAGGAGAAACTGCTTCCAATTCAATTTCAAATTCGTCTCCGATGGTTTCTGAAACGCAAATAATATCATCGGCTTCGAAATCAATTTTAAACTGGTCGTCAAGGTGGGCACTACCGGCAAGACCCAATGATTGCGGCGAATATTCAATCATAAAATCCATTTTCATCACCTTGCCCAAAGCCTCGCTTACTGAAGGCGCCACCGCAAAAAGTTTTTTATGAAACTCCTCAAATTCATTTTCCTTATATCCACCTAAATTGATGAAATACAGTTTTAAATCACCATTGGCGTTTTTAGCCGAACCTTTTTTCCGGATATTGATTTTATAACCATCTACATATTGCACTTTTATCCATGCGTCAATATGTACTTTATCCCGGCGTGATAAAGAAGAAAGTAAATCCTTTTCAAGCAGGGTAGAATCCACTGAAGGCGCAGTCTTTTTCACAGCGCCGGTTAGTTCGGAAATAACAGTTTTGTACCAAAACATTTTGATACTGTCCGAAAGCCCTTCCAGGTTTTTTGCAGCCCCGAAAAACACATCGTGCTGCTCAACATTCCTCCCTTTGGGTTTACAACCTAAAAGAATGGTGTAAAGCGATAACTCCTCAGCTGTTTGGCTCATAAATTGAATTTTATTGGGGGTGATAAACTTTCTCTGCCTTCTTCATTACGTCTTCCTTTTTTAAACTCAAGGGCCTTAGCTCCTGGCGGCTGAATAATTCCATCTGGTCATTATAATGCGCGCTTTTAGGATTTAATGAATTACCAAGCGGCTGAAGTGCCTGCAGTTTTTGTAAACCGTTTTTCCCAAAGGCAGCAAACATCATGTAACTGTCGCCATATTCAGGTTTAAATGTCATAGTTCCGGGAATTTGTACCGGGTAGTCCGGACTCAACATATCAGCAAAGCCCCTGGCAGGATAATTTTTATTACCCCGGATATTACGGTTCACAGTTCCCCATTCTACCTTGACCGTTCCAAAGTGAGCTTTCAAAGTATCACAAGCTTTGCGTAAAGTACTTACCCACTCATCTTCACTCACATAAAATCCGCTGACAAAAGGATTGTCATCATACCCTCTGCGGGTGAAAATATCACGGATTACAAGACCAAGTAGTGTTGGGGCGCATTCATGAATTTCGGAAGTTCTGTTCCATGTTTTCAGGATTTGAATCGCCTCTTTTAAATCAGGATATTTTTTCTCATCCAGCTTGAAAAGACTTTCTACCGACTCTCCAAAACCACCTTTGTGCGATAGGGTTACATCGAATTTTATCTTTTGCAAATCTTCCATGCTGTATTTCGCTTTTGCGTTAATCAATTCCTGGAAGCGGTTGGCCCGGTTGTTGTCACCCGGTAAATCGTCCACCATCCGGTTGGGCAGGGCGCAGCTAAAATCATTACACTCTTTACCCGATGCATGGAAAGGCGTATTGTTTGTATTGAAAACATATCCGCAGGATGGGTTGATGGTATGTGGCATACTATCAAGCGGAACTAACTTCGTCCAAAGGTCCTTTGATGTATTACCCGGCATTATTTCTTTCCAGTTCAGTGCAGTGTCGCGCTCGGGCAAGGTGCCATGCTCGAGATAGAAAATATTATTTTCTCTATCAGCATAAATAACATTGAACAAAACAATGGCGTGAATGCGCAAGGCATCCCAGAATTCCTTATAATTTTTTGCTTTATTCATCCGGTAAAGCTGCTCTGATGAACGGACAGTTTCGTTCGCAGGAAATTTCAGAGAATAAAAATTGCGTCCTTTTCCACTTTTGATGGTACAGCCGTATTTGCTCCAGTAGGTCATTTTTCTAACTGGTATCACCAGTTTATGATTTTTCCCCAGGCCCACTTTCAACCAAACAGGTCTTTTTTCCAGCTTATAATCGTTACCGTCAAATTCATAGTGCAGGCCTGTCAACATCTTCAACCGGTAAACATTTAACCGGTCGAAAAAATTCCAGGTCATGCCCCAACCAAGGTTTTCATTGGCGCCCATGTTAATGGAACTGGTGCCCTGAAATAAGGCGCCTTCAATATTTAAACCTTCGTCACTGTGCAAATGAGCCTCATAAAATGATAAGGCCCCTTCCATAGCCATGTGCGGATTAATACAAATGTAAGCCTGGCCATCAATGGTTTTAGTGGCATTTAGTGCAAAAGCATTGGAACCCACCGTGGGTCGCGGTCTTTCCGGAAATCCAACAGTAACCGTATCATATTTGCCGTCTATAATATCACCAATAGCTTCCGGTGCACGGGAAAGGAATGACATGATAATCACATAAGCAGTGATGATATCTTTTGAAGTAGCCGGGAAAGCCGCTTTTGTCTTCACTTCACCAGGATGCGCAGCCGCATAGGCATTCAGTCCCTGGACAAATCCATCTATATATTTTTTAAACTCTGGTGAAAGG
>JBIOHC010000104.1:0-3127 GCA_044448685.1 Bacteroidia bacterium | reverse complement strand
GTATATGGTGGAAAAGGACTTTCAAACCGAGCGGGAAATTATTACGCAATAACATGGGAAGTACATTAGCTGTAGGTCTCACGTTATCAAGATACGGATAGTACAGCTCAACCCTGTTTATCAGGTACCTGTTAAAGAACGAGCCAAACGGCAGATTTAATTCATATTTATTTTTTTTTAGAACAGGTTTACCAAGTATTACAGTGAACTTATCATACCTGTGCCCATGCTCTGCATAAAATTCTTGATCAATAACTAACGCATCATCGAAAAAAGAAACGTTTGGTAAGACTTTTTCTGTTAAAACCGCCTTAAGGTCAGATTTGTTTATTGCAACAATGCCTTCGGCAAGGAGTAAACGAAAATAATTTCTGACCTCGGGCCAGTACCATTCTGCATCATGGTTGCCCTTAACAATTATTAATTTATTCCCCTGTTCCATCCATGAGGAAAGTGATTCGAAAAATTGCAGGTGTCCTTTTTTAATAAGATCAAGCTTCCAGACCGATTTATAATTATCGGTCCTCAATCCATATTTTTTTTCTTTAGATGATATTGAACTTTTCAACTCTTCTGAACTCTTATCAATACCAAGGTATGACAGCTTATCGCTCCATTCCCTGTAAACTGCAATAACAGATTCCTCCGAAGGTTGTTCTGCAGGTTTTATAGGTTTACCTTTCAGCCATTGCTTGAATCGTTTGACCAGCCTGATTTTCCTTACCTTGCCAGGATATTCTACTACCCTCAGGAAATCGAAAACATCGCCATTGATGATAAGGATTGCTTTTTCTGTTTTCTTTTCCCTGTTGGCATATTCAAGAAACCTTTTAAATGAATCGTCTGCAAAAAAATTCTCCGTACCTTTATATACACCTGCTTCGTTCCTGCCTGAACAAATATGCAAGTCGCTGACAACAAATATTTCTTCACCTCCGGAAGTATATTCTACAGGTTCAACAGATTTTGGTGATGATTCAAGGAACCCTGATTTTTCCGTTTGATAAGTTTCAGCCCGAATAATGTACTTATGCGGGACACTTTCTTCGCAATGAACTAAGATTTTTGTTATTTCTTCATTCATAGAAGCTATGAAAATGCATTAACCTTTGTTCTCTTTAATAAATTGTGATGCATAATTTGCCAGGCCCATAACGGTTAGCTGAGGGTTAACTCCAAGGCTGGTCGGGAATACACTTGCATCACAGATAAATAAATTATTGAGCCCAAACACTTTGAATTCCGGGTCTATAACCCCTCTTTCCGATGAATGACTCAATACATTGCCGCCCTGCGGATGACCCGTACCCAATGTTATTTCACTAGAGTCTTTTATCAGGTCAGGTAATTTTTTTAGCTCTGTAGTATTCCTGAATTCAAAGTATTTGAAAGTATTCGGCATAACGGATTCTGCCCCGGCTGCAATCATTATCTCGCCCGAAAGCTCAAGACCTGATAGCAAAGTTTTGAAATCTTTATCCGTTGGTTTATATCTTATCTCTCTGTGTGTGAGTCCCGCCACTCTTGCCTGTGCATTCGATTCGGAACCAACAAGAATACCTATACATGCGAGCCGGTCGTATCTCTTCATGTTTTTATAATGGTCTTCAAACCAGCCCGGCATTGCGGTTGACTGAAACATCGGAGGATTGAACCATGATTCCATTACGTATCCCTTGTTAGGTGAAATCTTTAAATAATGTGAAATCTGGAGACCATCATATGAGTCAATTTTATTAGGAAAAGCAGCTGTTATCTGGGTGCCTACATTGAAAGAAAGATTTAAACCCGCATTTTTTATTCCCAGCTTCGATTTCAGAAGTAATATGCTTGATGAAATAGCACCTGCGGATACAACGAAGGTCTTTCCGCATACCTTTATTTTTCTCCCGCTGTTGAACTCTCCTTCCACAAAGGAAATCTTATCCCCCTTTCGATGAAGCTTTATTGCCTCACATCCGGCCACGATCTTAAGACTATCTTTTCCAAAATTTTTCTGAATACCCGGAAGAATCGTAACAAGCATCGAGAGTTTGCGGTCATATTTACATCCTATATTACAATACCCGCAGCCGAGACACGATGAGATATTTGCATTTACCGAATCAGCTTCAGACGGGGCAATATCCAATCCCAGTTTTTTACAGCCCTCTCTGAATAAATATCCTCCGGGGTTTAGGTTTACTTTATTTTCATCCATGTGCTTTGTTCCTATCATATTCCAGACCTTATCCATAGATGCCATTACTTCTGGTTTATTCAGACCTACGTTTAATCCCTTTGGGTCATTCCATCTATCGAGAACTTCCACCGGCAGCTTAAAGCATACTGCATTATTCACAACGGTGGAGCCGCCCACGCAGCTTCCCTGGAAAACCGTAAACCTGAAATCCCTTGCTGCCTGTATTGCTCCGTCCTGAAAAAGTCTTGAAACCATCTCCATTTCATTCTCGTTAAAAGTTTCCGGTTGTTCATAATTCCCGCGTTCTATCATTAGTACTTTCCTGCCGCTTTCAACCAATCCATTTGCTAAAATCGATGCCCCTGCACCTGATCCGATAATAACTACGTCACCCTCTATGCTTTCTTCTCTGATGTCTCTCTCGGTCATCACTTCCAATGGAGGTGCGGCTTCATTCGCCGGATTCTTTTGCATTCTTTCTGACCTGTCTTTTCTTTCCGAAAAAGGAACATACCCTACTGAAGCGAATGTCCGATTATCGTTGTAATATCCTATATAGCACATTTGTTTTGCAATTCGTATTAATCCCTGTGCTAAGACCCTCCAAATCTCAGGCATTAACCTGGCTTCAACATCCCGGTAAAATCTTTTCTTGAGAAATTCATGCCTGTCAGATGGAGATATGTAAGGAAGCGGAGGTTTTAATGAGAGTAAAGGAAAATAATACAACGCTGTTACCACGAGTGCCATTGTCCATTTCGATCGTGCTTCGAAGCTAAGGAAATATTTATCAACATTATGGGCCACATCTGCTCCTGAAATAATTTCATACTCACCGTAAATAATAACTTCCGCCAGAGCTTTGATAGTTTTAAACTGGTTTGGTGAAAAATATTTCAGTCCGTACCTGGCTTTTTCTGCAGATCTTGAAAGCAGGTATAGGAT
>JBIOHC010000103.1:0-3277 GCA_044448685.1 Bacteroidia bacterium | reverse complement strand
GTAATTATAGATTTCACCGTTAAAAGTGATGATGTAACGACCGTCATCATACTCCATAGGCTGATGACCTCCGGGAGTAAGGTCTATGATTGCGAGACGTGTATGAGCAAATCCGACAGTTCCTTCCTTATTTATCCAAAAACCCGTATCATCCGGCCCGCGATGGAAAAGTACGGCGGCCATCTTATCAAGTGTTGCCTGTTTAACAGCGGCAGGTTCCGTGGTGTATATTCCCGCTATGCCGCACATGTCACACGTTCATTAGATAAAATATAACCTTGAAATGCATTCTGAAGTAGTGGCATATGCTGAAGCTGGTTTATGCCTGCTTAATTCCGGATATATTGAATCCTGCATAATTCTCCTGATCGGTTTCCCTAATATCAGTAAAGCTTTGGGCTCTGTACCATTCCTTAACTTCTGCGGGACTTTGCATCAAAGCATAGGGTGGAGCAAGGCAATCAAACAATTCTGTGGTATGCTCCTTTATGGTCCGGGTATGCTTAACGCCCCTAAGGAGCTGATTTATTTTATAGGCCAGTTGAAAATAAGCCGCATAGCAATAAATGAGATAATATAAAAAAGTCGGATTCATACGGGGTGTGACCTTTCTAAAGACATGATAGTCGAAAGAAGGGAAGTTGATTAAAGGAATCAACGGTATTTTACTGTGTACCACCCTGTAAACCCAGATCCCGAATGTTCCTCCGGATTTCACAAAACTTTGGGTATAATCAAAAGCCTTTTTTGTATTTGGTGTGTGATGCAATACACCGGAGGCATGCATGGCATCAAATTGCCCTGGCTTGAAAGGCAGGGCCATCAGGTTGGCCTGAATAAAATTAACACGATCCCGGTTTTTGATCGTCCGGCGCAATACTTCCCCCCGTTCCAAACTGGGGGTCAAATCAATGGCAATCATTTCACAATTCAGCGTATCGGCTATTGTACAAACAAACTGCCCTGTTCCGGCACCAATATCAAGAAACCTGGAGGTGCTGTAATCGTTGCCGGAAAGATTCAGATATTCTTTGTATTTATCCATCCGCTGGTCCTGGTCAAGCGCCCAGGTTTTTCCTTCCAGTTCATGTTCTTTCCATTCCAGTTCAAAACGTTTTTGGGTCGGAAGAAAATTTTTCCTGAAATCGTCACTGATAAAATAAGAGTCGGAATGAATATTCAGGCTTTTAATTCTGGACTCGTGGGCTGCCATACGGGTGCTGTATATATTCATTGCCCCTTCAATTATTCTGGGCATTCCGTTCACTATCGGATAAGCCATTCCGGAAGGAGTAATCAGAACTCCATACATGACCTGGTCATAGCTTAACCCCGAAACAGGATTTTGTTCCTTTACGGTCTCGAATTCAATCAGTTCAAAAGGCTCCTTGGTAGCAGGACAAATCAAAATCTCAAGCAACTCTTTTCTCATAAGTGGGGTGTAGGGCTATAAATTTAACTATAATTAAGGAATAATTATGAGTTTTAAGAGGAAACACCCACCTGCCGGATAATTTTTGCAGGGCAGCCAGCAATTACAACATTGGAGCCGAAGGACTTGGTTACAACACTGTTGGCGCCTACGCTGACATTATCACCTAATTCCACCCCGGGAAGGATGGTTACATTATTCCCCAGCCAGCAATTTTTGCCTATTCTGACCGATTTACAGTCATATTTGCTGCGATCCAGAAATTCATGATTTCCGGTAATGATACATACATTATTCGCCCATATAGTATTGTCACCAATTTCGAGTACCGTATTGTCAAAAACCTGAATATTGGCACTGGTGGAAACGGCAAAAACCGCAGGTATATTCGACCCCAGCTTCATATTCGAAAACCCTTTAACGGTGCTGGTAAAGTGTACCGAAAAAGGAACAGAGCAGTTGATCCTGAATATCCTCTGAACAATAAAATTTAACACCAATAATCCTGTCCGGATATTCTGGTAGTATGGTTTTCCTATCAGGGTATAATATCTTCTTAATATGCCAAGCCCCATGGTTGGTGTTGATTTATTGATCCTTACTTAAGTGATGAAAGGGATAACATTCAATTTCCCTTTTTCAAGCCTGTACAGTTTAGTGCAATATTTCAAGGTTTCCAGTCGGTGAGCAACAATTATCATGGTGATATTGGAATTGGAAATAGAGTGAATTGACTCTGTAAGCATACTTTCTGTTTCCAGATCCAATGCACTCGTAGCCTCATCGAAAATAAGAATTTCACTGCCCTGATACAATGCCCTTGCGATTCCAATCCTTTGCCTCTGTCCGCCTGAAATCTTGATTCCCTTTTCCCCGATTTCAGAATGAATTCCTTTCGGGGTGCTTTTCACAAAATCCTCTATCTGAGCCTGACGGATTACTTTCTGAAGTTTAGCCGAATCAATTTTATCGGGCGGAACCCCAAATGCTATATTATCGCAAATACTGCCATCGAGCAGGACAATATTTTGAGGCACAAAACTCAGAATATTGTACCAGGCAAGGATATTGTTTTTGTCAATCCGGAGACCATCCACATAAATCCCTCCTTCGGTTTCCGTATAAAGCCTGAGTAAAACACTCAGAAGGGTTGATTTCCCGCTGCCAGAACTGCCCACAATCCCAATAATGTCCCCTTTTTGAATACGAAGGTCGAGCTTGTCCAATACCCTTTCCTGTTGGTTCTTATACTGGAAAGTCAGATTTTTTACTTCAATGGACTGAACGAAATCCAGCTTTCCAGCAAAAGGACCGGGAGTTTGGTCTGGGACGGCCGGAAAATCGGATTTATTAAAATATTCGAAAACAAACGTGCTGGATTTAATATAATTGGAACTCTGTATCAGTTTGTTGATGGAGGGGATAAGGCGGTATGAAGCAATGGAAAATAAGATCAGAAATTGAGCAAGGGTAGAGATATCCCTGTCGAGAATATAGCCAGTCGTAAAAATAATGAAAATACAAAGGATTGCCATCGTTTCAACAAGTCTTGGGGTCAGTAAATTTAATTCGGAAACATAGCTCATAGAATTGGCAAAAGAATCAAGTGCGTTTTTGAAAAGGGGTTTGAAAAAATGCTTCTTGTTGGAAACAATAATTTCTCGGTAGTTTTCCATAGACTGGAGCCCCATTTTATACATCCTGGCCCCCTTGGAGTCCAGATTTTTGGAAACATCTTTCAGTCGTTTTCGTACGAGAAGGTTGTAAGCATAGAGGAAGGGAGATACAAACAAAATGAGTGAAAAGAACAACAAAGGGTCATAGCAGGCAACAATACCTATAATC
>JBIOHC010000102.1:0-3542 GCA_044448685.1 Bacteroidia bacterium | reverse complement strand
ATATACTTTTTATTGCTTAATCAAATATATATACGATTCAAAATCAGTCCTATGAGATCAATTAGTGCCAATTCTGACGAATATCATGATTTCCTGCCGGAAGTAAGAGCCAGTGTCTCTTTTACTGTTCCCGGAATTATACTTAATACTGGCATTTCCGCTCTTAAAATAATTTCCTGGGCTGAAGATCCGATAAAATAATCGGTAAAATCGACTTCCTGTTGTGTCATCATCAGCAGCAGATCTCCATCCACTTTTTCAGCATAATCGACAATACATTGAGCCAGACTTTCTTCACCCTTTATGCCTTTGATTATTTCGGCGGTGCACTCAATATTTGATTTTTCCAGATACGTTTTTACCTGGGCAAGCTGACGGGTCAATCTGTTAACGATAAATTCATCCTTGGTAAAAATAACGGAAACGACTCTGACTGCTGATCCATACAGACGGGCAAACTCTATAGTTTTACCAACTTTTTCCCTGGTTTCCTTTGTCAGGTCGAGTGGAAGAACAATGTTTTTGCATCCGGTCCGGTGGTGTTTGCCTTTGATAGAAATAACTGGGCATTTGGAAGACCGGACTACCTGAAGCGCATTCGAACCTATGAATCTGATTTTGGATTTGGGTTTCCCATTACAACCCATAATAATAAAATGTGCCTGAAGCATTTCAGCCACTTCGAGGATCTTTTCATAAACTCTGCCTCTTGCTACCAACTTTTCCGTTTTGACTTGCTTGAACTCTTTACCAATATCGAGCAACAAGGCTTCAAGTTGTTTTTCAACATCCTTGCGGATGGTATCATATTGCGTATTATTCAGGTATTTTCCGAGAATCCCAGAGTCTTCAATTACATGAAGTAAGGTTACCTCGGCACCGATTTTCTGACAAAAATTTAATCCTTGCCTGAGGGCTACGAGGGATTGTTCGTCGAATTCAACTGCTATGAGGATTTTTTTTGTTGCTGTTTTAGCCATAAATAATCGGAATAAAACGAGTGTATCTCTCTGAACCTTTATTATCTTCGTCGCTAACGCTCAGTTCTAAGATACAATATTAAAGCATCTTACCATGAAATCAAAGGATAATTTCGAACCTTCAACCGTATCGGCCAAGAAGATCAGTGATTCTGAACTTATATTGAATGCGGACGGGAGTATTTTTCATTTGCATCTGCATCCGTCTCAATTAGCTGATACCATATTACTTGTTGGTGATCCGGGACGGGTAAGCAGTGTATCCAAACATTTTTCTCAATTGGAACATTCCGTGAGTAACCGTGAATTCGTAACCCATACAGGCATATTCAATGGCAAGCGAATAAGTGTTATTTCTACAGGAATCGGGACTGACAACATTGATATTGTGGTTAATGAACTGGATGCTTTGGTAAACATAGATCTGAGCAAACGAATTCCTCTGCCTGTGACACGAAGCTTAAACCTTATTCGCCTGGGAACTTCGGGGTCCCTCCAGAAGGATATTGATACGGATACCTTTTTGGTTTCCTCCCATGGTTTGGGTATGGATGGATTGTTAAATTTCTATGGAAATCTGGATGCAATTAATGAAAAAGAACTTTCAGATGCTTTTATTGCCCATACACACTGGAATAAGAATCTGGCGTTTCCTTATATCGTTGCCGCTTCCCCCAACCTCCTAAAACTATTGGGGAAAGGCTATAAAAGTGGTATTACAGCCACAGCCCCAGGCTTTTACGGGCCACAGGGAAGGGTTTTAAGAATTCCATTGGCTGTTCCTGAAATGAACGAAGCATTCACATCTTTTGACCATAAAGGGGTTAGAATAACCAATTTTGAGATGGAAACTTCCGCTCTCTATGGCCTTTCCAAACACCTTGGACATGAGGCTTGTACAGTTTGTGCTATCATCGCCAACCGCCTGGCAGGCAAATACAGCAAGGATTACAAAGCAACAGTCGATAAAATGATTGAAATGGTATTGGAGAGACTGACAACCCCCTGTTGAAATCTTGATCCTGACTTAGTAACAAAATGCAATATTTCCCGTTTAATTTGCAATAGAATGATGCTATTGCATGCTTAAAGAGCAGGAACTAAACGCGCTTATCAGCCTTCTGGATGACCCGGATGAATCTGTTTATTATGAAATCCAGGCTAAGTTGCTTTCCCTGGGCCATCCGGTCATTCCCCTGCTTGAACATGCCTGGGAAAATTCATTTGACCCTGTGCTCCAGCAGAGAATAGAAGGCATTATTCATAAGATTCAGTTTGATAATATTGAGGGACAGATCCAGAACTGGGTACGGCATGACCAGGATAACTTATTGAAAGGAATATTGCTGGTAGCCCGGTATCAATATCCTGATCTGGATGAAAAAAAAGTATTGCGTCAGATTGAACAGATCAAACAGGATGTCTGGCTCGAGCTTAATAATAACCTCACTGCCTTAGAAAAAGTACGCGTTCTGAATCATATCCTTTTTGAAGTTCATGGGTTCAGTGGAAATACTTCAAATTATCATGCCCCTCAGAATTCCTACCTGAATAATGTTCTTGAATCCAAAAAAGGAAATCCTATTTCCCTTTCAATTCTTTATTTGATAATAGCCCAGGATCTGAACATTCCTATTTATGGGGTTAATTTACCGGAGCATTTTGTACTTGCCTATGTTGATGAAGAGAACTTTTTTCAGACCTATGGTGAAGAAGGGAAAGGAAAGGTATTGTTTTATATCAATCCCTTCAGCAAAGGTGCCGTATTCAGCAGCAAAGAGATTGACGCTTTTCTGAAACAACTAAAGTTGCCACTGGAGGAAAACTACTACGAGCCATGTGAAAATTCTGAAATCATTCGGAGGGTATTCAGGAACCTTATTCTGGCCTATGAAAAGCTGGGCTATCCGAGTAAAGTAAAAGAATTGGAAAACCTTCTTAAAGTCCTCAATAAGGGCTGAAATAAATTTATTTTACTCCATGCATTTTAGCAAGCCAGCTCAAATGCCCCATATGCACCCCTTCATGCCGTATACAATGGTGAATACATACGCGTTTGCTCTGGTCATTCCCGAATTTCAGATTGATTGCATTTATCTCACTCAGTTCTTCTCCTCTGAGCGTCTTTAAATGATTCACCGACTTGCTGTGTACTTCTTTCATGGACTCAAGCAAGGATGCTATTGGAGGGCATTCTTCCCGGGGTGGCAGGGAAGATCCTATACTAAAGCGCTTGAGCCAATCGATATTTAAATCCGGTCCGGAAGTAGCTTTCAAAATTAAAAAATCCTGAGCCCATACAAGGTGTCCCATGATCCAGAAAGCACTGTTAAAGGTTTGCTGGCCTGCCGTAAAAGTCTTGTACAGGTCCACCCCTTTCAGTTTGGTCAGATAGTAAAGCGTAAGTTCCCTCGTATTGTCTATCACCTCACACAATACATCGGTTTCATTTCTTTGGGACATAGTACCGGCTTTGTAAATCAAAAATATCAATTTTATTCGGATATACTAAATCCGGAACTAGCCAATAACACAGATCGTTCACAATGCCCAAATACCTAT
>JBIOHC010000101.1:0-3631 GCA_044448685.1 Bacteroidia bacterium | reverse complement strand
GAAATAATGTATCGTTCCGTTGTTGATGAAGTAGGCTGCGGAATCTGTCTGTGCACAATACAGATAACTGTAATTTCCTGCATCTACAAAAACCTCCCATTTGCCGGCATTCACGAGACCGTTTCTGGTTTCTTCAAAATTAAGAATCAAGCCGGGGGTGAAATGAAACGCTTCACCTAACAAGCGCGCAGGACGGGGAGGCAAAACGTTCTGGCCCTGCTCAGGGGTGTCGAAAGAATGGAAATTAAATCCTTCCGCATTCTTATCCGCATAATATGAAACCGGATACGGAATTGTTTTGGCTCCTATCGCAGGTGTTGTCTGTACCTGGAAATGTATATGGGGTTCGGGTGATCGTCCGGAATTGCCGCAGGTGCCCAGGAAATCACCCTTGCTTACATAATCTCCTTTTTTAACACGGAAGCTTCCTTTCTTAATATGGCTGAGTTGTGTGTATAGATAATCCCCGTGTTTGATCACAATACTGTTTCCCCAGTTATCACCAATATTCACATCACCAATAGGATTGTCTTCAATGCCGTCTATAAGATTCACCACATAACCGGCTGCAGGAGCGATGACAGGAAGATTGTAACAATAGAAATCTGTCAGTTCCTTGCCGGGCAGACGGAAGGTTTTATGCATATCGTCGGTAACTACAAAATCCCAGGCATAACGCCAGTCTTCCCGGTGCGTGATGGTTCCGTTATGCCCCTGGGAAACATTCCATTCCCCGTAGAAGGGAAGATGTATATGGGTATAGGTATCCTTGCTGAATCGTTCGGTGCCGTTGAGAAAGGCATACAGATTTTTTTCGGGTGAATAATGCTGATAGGTAACCAGGTTTAGCTTCCCCGGGTTATAGCGGTTAAGAAGTGTAAACAGAACCAGGATAGTCAGTAAGCTGAATGGGAGGGAGTAGAGGGGTAATTGCCAGGTCACACATAACTTAGAGAGGGCTGCAATAAACAAAGCAACCAGGGGCGCGCTGAAAATGGCAAGGAGATAGGAACGCGGAGAAGGAACGAGGAAAAAGCCTCCAAGTGCTACAGCAGTCAGGATATAGTTGAAACCAATATGGCTGTAATCCAGTTCAGTCATACTGCCTTGTACAAAATAACAGAACATATATCCGCTCAGGAAACCGAGAAAGGAAAGTGAAAAGGCAATCCGGGAGAAGGCCAGTAGCCCGGCAGCAATCAACAATCCGGAAATAATATTGTACTGGAAAAAGATGGCTCCCAGGGAAACGAGATACATACGGATCAGGGCAGGAAACTCCCAGTCGTGCATTTGCTCATAAAGTGAAACCATGGAAGGCCCTCCAAGCTTAAACAGGTCATTGATTGTGTACAGCCCGTTTTCGCTGAGCTCAAGCACACCGAAACCAGGTGCGCTGAGCAAGATGATCCAAACACCAAACATAAATGGCAGACTTAAGAAAGGTACTTTCCAGGCTGTAAGGATAGCTGATAACGACACGGTAAGGAGTACTGTGAGACAGGAGGCGAGCAGCAGCAAGACCAAAAAGGGCAGATTGAATTTGAAAAATATTCCCATGGTCAGACCTACCAGCAGAGAATTGTAGCCATAGGCTCCGCTTACGGTTAGCGCAGGACAGAAGCCCATGATTTTGGAGAAGAGAATACTGCTGAGTACGGCAAGCAGTCCGCAAAGCCCTGCAACAGGGCTGGCAAAGGTGGACAGGAGAATGAGTCCAGCGAGCCAGACATTATCGGAGAAGAAGACCTGGCTGTAACTGCCCAGGATACTTCTTCTCCAGAAATTTAATGATGCTGCAGTGCTGCCTTTCATATCAGAGTTTGAAATCTTTCAGGTAAGCAGGGAGTACTTCATCTCCTTCTATACTCGAGAGGGTTTCCCGTTTGCGTATCACATGGGCTTTTTCTTCCAGGTCTATCATTACGATAGCCGGACGAAGGGAGATAAACTGCATCCACTGTGTCATATTATAAGCTCCGACACTGTGCACCACCACATGATCATCCCGTTTGAGCGGAGGCAGGGTTACATTTTCACGTATCACATCTATATTCATACAAAGCGGTCCGTACAAAACAGCATCTTCCGTATACTGGCTGAACTCCTGAGCCGGACTGATCTTATGATCATACCAGAAAGAAGTGAACAATACATTGACTCCGAAATCCATAATGGTTGCCCTGCGCCCGTCTGATAAGCGTTTGTTGCTGATCACAGTGCCAAGCAGGTATCCTGCATCATCAATCAAAGCTCTTCCGGTTTCAAGGATCAGCAAAGGTAATTCGTTTTCAAGAAAACCTGCGTTCAGGATGGCTGTTGAAATAGCTTCGGCAAACTGATCAAAGTTGGGGGAAGAGTCCACACCCTGGAGGTAAGAACCCTTGAGCGTGTTTTTGGATGCAAAGCCTCCGCCCATATCTATATATTGTATATTCTTTTTGTATTTCTTCTTGATACCCAGAGCCAGATCGCTGAGCTTCGCAGCTGCCACACCGTAAGCGCTCGGAGCCAGCATAAAGGTGCCGATATGGCTGTGCAATCCTACCAGATCCATACTGTCATTCAGCATTATTTTATTGATGGCATCCCAGGCTTGTCCGTTTTCATAATTGAATCCGAAACGATCCCACATAGGATAAACACCTGTATCCATATTCACACGAATGGCCACACGGGGTTTCTTCTTCATATCCACGGCCAGTTCCTTGATCAGATAGAGCTCATCAAGGTGGTCTATGTGCAGCAGGGAATTGTTGTCAATAGCCAGTCTGAGTTCGGCTTCTGTCTTATCCGGTCCGTTGAAAATAATCTTGTTTCCGGGAACACCGTTCTTCAGTGCTTTCTGATATTCAAAACCGCTCACTACTTCACCCCAGCTTCCTTCCTGGTGGAATACGTTGCAGACCGCATTCACATAATTTGTCTTGTACGACCATGCAAACTGCACTTTAGGATACCGTGTTTTGAAAGCCCTGTTGGCATCACGGTAGTTCTGACGTATGGTTTTCTCCGAAATAACGAAGAGGGGGGAGCCATGTTTTTCGAGCAGGCTCTTTACAGACACTCCGTCTATATGGGTTACGGGGGCGAATTCGGTCTTGGTGCCGAATTTATTCATCACACCTACATTGAGGCGTTGAATGACCGGGCGTTCATATTGTAGCTTTTTCATAAGAGGTTTTTAAAGTTCACCGAGTGTTGATATTTTTTCGAATTCGTCCAGTCCTACGATAAGATCAAAGGAATAACGTACAAAGAGTTTACCGATATCATACTTTTTGAAGGCTAGTACTTTTTCGCCCAGGGCCATACGTACCAGGGCTTCGGGATGATTCTGCCCGCAACCTACTGCCAGATAAACCCAGGCAGGAAAACGGGGATTGATTTCGAGCAAATAATAATCTCCTTCAGCAGTCTTGATAATTTCAAGTTCCATGCCTCCTCTCCATTTGGTCGACTTGATCATCTTCCTGCATATACTCATCAATTCTTTATCATCAATGGAGATACCCGACCAGGCCTTGCCTTTATCCGTAATATATTGTTTACGCATTGGCACTGCTCCTATGGTATTGCCTTTTCCGTCACCCAGTGCCGTCACATTCACTTCCTGCCCGTATACAAACTG
>JBIOHC010000100.1:0-3703 GCA_044448685.1 Bacteroidia bacterium | reverse complement strand
TTGATGAGGTACACATTTACGGCCAACAGTATATACGTTATGCAAAACCTTCATTCAGAAACCGCATAGCATCCCTTTCAGAGAGCATACTCTATTCAAGGGGAATACGAAAACTCCCCCTTTCCGTTCAGAATACAATAATGCAAGGTTTGCTTCACAAAAACATGTATCCTTCAGCATCCGACTTTTCACTTACTGACAAGAGGGAAGAAATGCTCGCCTGTAAAACATTTTTCGGGATCTGCATTAAAAAATAGGACTAACGGTGTATTTCAGCCGTTCAGAACCAGATTGACACCGTTCAAATGAGGCGTGCAGGTGGCAAGAAACCCTGCGCATTCCGCCACTTCTTCCACGGTAAGTAACCGTTTGAGCGGACTTCTAAGCCTGATTTCCTCCACAACCCGTTCATCTGTAACGGAGTTCAATTCTGTCAGCATAAACGAAGGAGAGATACAATTGGAGGTTATGTTAAAAGCAGCATTTTCAACTGCCCAGCTATTGCTCATTGCGTGGAGATAGGACTTTTCGGCAGTGTACTGACTCCAGCCAATAAGCGGTTTTGAGGACAAAACAGCTGACAAAATATTAATTATCCTTCCAGATTTCTGTTTCCTGAAACCAAGCAAACATTTTTGTGTGAGTTTGATTACAGGCATAACATTCTGACTGAATCCGTTGAGCAATGTTTCCGGAGCTTCTTTATGGAAATGGTTTATAACCAGTTGCGGTATGGCGTTATTAATAAGCAGATCCGGATTAATCTGTCCTATCTGCCCGCACAATGCATTAAGCATTTCTGTATCTGCAAAATCACACCTCAGAGCATGTGTATTCCCAAACTCCTTCCGGAGCAAGCCGGCTTTATCTGCTGATTTACAATAAGTGAAATAAACCTGATTTCCCTCGTCTTTGGCAAAATACCTTGTAATGGCTTCACCCAGTCCGGAAGCCCCGCCTGTAATTAGTATTTTCATTTTATAGCAGGCCTATGTTTAACATACCTTTGGCAACTTTCTCATTACCACTGTTTTGAAAATAAAACTTTAACTCAAAAACATTAACCGATTCAAAATAATCCAGGACAGTCACCTCCAGAGTAAGGCAGTCATGGAGATAAACCGGAAGCAGATAGATAATCTCTTGTGAATGAATCACAATGTTTTTGACCGGCAGACATTCTCCAACAAAATGAGACAGGAAACCACCTAAAATATTTCCATGCATTACACAATCCCTGAATCCCTTTCCTTTAGCAAAAACAGCATCTGTATGCAGGGGATTCTTATCCCCAAAAAGATTAATAAAACCAAGATATATTTCCGGGTCTACTTGATATTGTTTCCTGAATGTATTGCCCTTTTTCAAGACTTTTCCTCTAATTTGTTCAGTATGCACAGACACATTTCACCTACATTTTTGAATCCCTGAATTTCGGAAGAGAGGAAACGGATTTTGAATTTCTTTTCTATAGCCACTACCAGTTGGATATGTGTGAGTGAATCCCACTCTTCTATATCACTGGAAGTTGTCTCCCTTCTGATTACTATATCGTCATTATCCAATATGTCTGTAAAAACAGCATTCACCGTTTTGATAATTTCTTCCACTTCCATGAGGCAGTTTTATTCTGGTTTTACTTCATGCTAATAAATACATTCTTCCTTACAAAGGTATCCAGATTCAGCTCCCACAAACCATCCCTAAACAAGAATCCCAGCTTTGCATAGTGATCTGTAACGATACTATTCTTATTGGTAGGGATATATTCTCCTGTAATTTTATTGAATCCGTTTTTTCGGCCTTCCTCACATATGGTTTGGAGAACGAACTGCTCCATACCTCTGTTCAGAACCCGGCAACTCATAATCCAGGTATTGATAAAAAGGGAAGAATTCCTTTTCTTTTCAAGTATAATCAGGGAAATCAATCCGTGGTTTCCGAATCTGTCATCCAGCTTAAATGTGAAAGTCAAATAACCGGGAGCGTCGATAAACTTAATAATTTCCTCCTCCGAAAAACGAACTGTACGAAGATTGAACTGATTGGATCTCTGTGAAAGTTGAGCAATTCTAGGGGCATCAAAACGGGTAAAGGCACTCACTTCCGAAACCATATCAAGACTTTTCAGAAAATCGTCTTCTTTATCAAATATTTTTTGAAACTCAGTCCTTTTTGCTTCTTCTCTGTATTGCTGGGTACGGAGCACATCCTCCTGAGTATAGGAAGACGTCTCAAATAAATTAAGGGATTGAAGAAAGGAAAGATAGTCCACCGGGTCGGCAGGTAATTGAGGAACCGTTACTTCTGGCAAATGGGTTTTTACCATTTCCCTTTCGAAAACATTATCATCCACAAATACCATCGAATCAAACCCTATATTCAGGATTGACCTGATATGCCTGATATTATCCACCTTGGTTGCCCAGTTTGCGACAAAGACTGAAATATCCTCCAGTCGTAAAACCATATTAGGATGCTTTTCAAAAGGTTCTTTGGCTACACCCTCTTCATTCTTACTGCATACAGCAAGAATAACACCTCTTTCCTTGAGTTGTTTGATCCAGTTTTGCAAACGACAGAAAGCCTTCCCGATTCCAAGCTCACCGATTTGTATTCCTTCCATTCCATCATCTCCTATTATGCCGCCCCAGAGCGTATTATCCAGGTCAAGAATCAGGCATTTATTAAACTTTCCCAGCAGACTCCGAATCACGTCCAGTGTGTTTTTGGCGATAACGGGCAAAAAATCAAGGTTGAAAACAATATCGGTATTGGTATAAATAACCGGGTCGTGTACTTCAGCATCACCTGACATTGCATGCAGAACTGACAAATCAATGATTGATAGCTTTTGCAGTCGATTCGTAAGGTCCATTAATCCAAGATTAATTTTCCGAATCTGGTAAATAAATGAGACAGCTGTTTTGTTGGAAAAATTTCCAAAAACGCCTTCATTTAGCTCGTAAAAGTTAAAATAAAGGATCCTGGCTGAAGAACATTCAGAAATACTCAGAACCAGATTCTCAACATAGTTAAGTTGTTTTTCTGCAAATGCTATTTTATCCGTGCTGGCCGATTTCCAGAAATTATCCAGAAGTTTTGGAGTTGACTGGAATATGACAATAAATTCCGGGTTAAAAGCATACAACTCAGACTTCCTATTGAATACCTGGAGATCAATCTGATTATAATCGGCTTCAAATATTTCGGGATTTATTCCAAGTTCATAAGCATAACCTTTGATAGCCTGAACAAAGAGCTGGCTCGCTGAATCGCACAGGATTGCAATTTTCAGCGGGGTGAATCCGGAATAGTCCTTTCTAAGATTTCTTTTTAGGTCCGAAAAAGTTGGCATACGGTCTGGCACGATCGGATACGAATTTACACAAAATACGTGATACCCCTTCGTAACTCAATGCCTCAGTTGCAGTATGCTTTTAACATCATCAGCGATATGCTGACTTTCTATTCGGGCGCCTTTCGCATTCAGGTGATAGGCATCCTGCCAGCAGGAGGGGCTTGAGAGTGCTGCATAAGGATTGAGAATATAGTTGATATAGGGTATTTCGCTTTTTTCAAGCAAGGCTCCCAATTTCCGGGAATAGGCCATATCCGCGACGAAAGGCCTGAAGAGACTGGAAGAAAAACAAATAAGCCGGATATGATGTGACTTGCAGATATCCATAAAAGTAAGCAGATA
>JBIOHC010000099.1:0-3705 GCA_044448685.1 Bacteroidia bacterium | reverse complement strand
GTTATGTATTAGATATCAACAGCTTAAGTGCGAATTAGGTGTCTGTAAGATTAAAATTTGCACTATATTTGGATCCTCCCAACTAATACCAAATGCCAATGAAGTATCTGTTCCTGATTAGTGCATTATACTTGTGTTCCCAGTTCTCCTACTCCCAGGGAGCACGGATTGTTTATTTCCCTGTGGACAGCATTCATCTGAGCAATGAAAATATTGACTTGCTTCAAAAAGCATCCGCCACTATGGAGCAGGGGGATAAAATTCTTTTCCGGGTGCTGATTCATGATGATGCAAAAAACAGGCCGGCTATCAATGAACTGGATCGTAAACGTTCCCTGGAATTACAGGATTATTTTGTTTCGGAAGGATTTCCTTTAAGTAATGTAAAGGTGATAAAAACTCCGGGGAGAGAGGCAAAAGGATTTATAAGTGACGAAATGAAAAGCCTGTTGATATATGATGTAGAGGTTTATAAAGCCTTATCACCCGTGGCCTTCAGTAAAAGTGATATCCTCGTTCCGGAAACAGGAAGTGCTGAGTCTTTTACTGTGGATGTGAACAAAGATTATCTTGTGAAAGGAGTTAAAGGGGTACAGATTTTAATCCCGGCAGGATGTTTTGAATTCAAAACCGGAACTGGTGTAACGGGACCGGTGGTGTTTGAGCTAAAAGAGTTTATCCGTCCCGGCGAAATTGCATCGGCTGGATTGATGACCATGAATGACGAGTTCCTGTTCCATGCCGGTGCAATGGTTTGGGTCAAAGCTACAAGTGATGGCAAGGAACTCCGCTTAAGAAAAGGAAAGACTTTAAGTATGAAACTGCCTTCTGCGCTTACACCTGTTGAGCCCAAATTATATACCGGACAAGCGAGCAATGGTTTTATCCGGTGGACCCCGGCAGAGCCTGCGGTTTCAGGCACAACGGATGCAGCCGGAATATGTACCTTGCCCTTAGCTGCCTTACATTGGATAGCCTGTGCAGGAATGGATAAGATACCGGATGAAGGGAGTTTACAAGTGAAGATTTCCGTGAATTACAATGTTGCCATACGTCTCATTCTAAGTGATCAGAAGGCGGTAATAGGCGCTTATGCCTTACCTGACACAAAAGAGATGAATTTTATGCACATACCTGTTGGAAAGAAAGCAGAATTGGTTGTTTATGGGGAGAAGGATGGAAAAGTGTATTTTTTTTCCAAATCAGTTCTTACTCAGAAAGACGGGAAGGAAAAGATTCAAATGAAGGAATCCAATGCGGCTGAAGTGAAAGCTTACTTATCCGGGTTGGATAAATAACGATGCCTGTTAATCAGATATGGAGGAGTGATAAAGGTCATAATCAAGGTATTTTAGTTAAAAAGTAAGGGGAAAGAAAATTTATCCTATTTTTGTTCGCATTACATTCCTATGATGAATCCACAGTTTTCTGTTGTATTTCCTTTTGATTTCAGAAATTAACAGGAAAGTCTTGTATGAATTTTTAAAAAATACATTATGAACCTTTCCATAAGAAAAATTAGCTTCCCTCTCTTTTTTACTGCCGGGCTGATTTTTGCCGGTTGCGGAAATAAACCGACCACAGACAATTCAGATAATCCGGTTGATACCACTTCTGTGAAGGAAGTCGTTAAAAAACCGGGCGAGGTTCAAAAGTACTCCCAGGTACCTTCTCCCGGTGAAATGTTCTCCTTTATCAAACAGCTTGGAAGCAAGGCTAAGGATGATATTTCCAAACTGAACAGCCCTGATAACCTGAAAAAATACAACGATAATAAATCCCAATCTTTGAATTTCGGAATCTATTCGGCAGACCTTTTGTTTTGCAGTACTTTCAATCATGGCACAGAAGCGATGAAGTACTTTCTCAATGTGAAGAAACTCGGAGATGCGATCGGTATTTCAACGGCTATTAATGACAAGACTGCCGACCGAATCAATAACAATCTGAGTAGCCCTGATTCTCTGGCCAATATTTCGAATGATCTGTATTTTACAACTTTTGATCACCTTGAAAGCAATGACAGGGGAAATACACTGGCAATGGTTATGGCAGGAGGCTGGATAGAAAGTCTGTATATGGTAACAAGTATGGAGCCTGCTTATAAAAAGGACAGTCCTGTTGTGACCCGTGTTGGCGAACAGAAGTATACGCTTGATAACTTACTGGATTTCATGAAGAAATACGAGAAAGATGCGGATGTGGCTTCTGTGCTGAAACAGCTTGGTGAACTGAAATCGGAATTTGATAAAATTGAAGATGCAAAAGGGCCTGCTGCAATAACCGTCAAAAAAGGCAAAAAGATTTTAGGCGGAGGTTCTGCCGGTATTGTAGTCTCTCCTGAAAGGTATAAAGCAATTGTCGAAAAGACATCGGCAATAAGAAAAATGATGACTCAGAATTAAACAATTCAATGACCATGAATAAAATACAAATCGTTCTCCTTTTTACAGCCTTAACCTTCAATCTGGGGAATTTTACGGCACAATCCTGTACAGGATTTCATAAGAAATCATGTAAATCGGGAGCTGAAGAAGGCTGGGTTTATAATTCCCAATCCAAAAGTGGATTATTTGAAGAAGGAATGTCTTCGGAAATAAAGATTGTCATCTTTAAAGATTTCGATTATGCCATGACGCTTTGTAACGAGAAGGCGCTGGGTAAAAGGGAATTGAGCCTGACAATAAAGGATGCAAAAACCGGTGAAATGATTTATGATAATAATACGGATGACAAATTGCAACATGTCGAATTTACTTGTGCTGCCACGCGAAGCGTGATTGTTACTGTAACTGCTCCTGGCGGAGACGGTGGCGGAAGCAGTAAAGGAAATGATGCTAAAAAAGTCGCAACAAAAACGACGACACCTAAAAGCGGGGAAATGATGGCTGGCGGTTGTGTCGGTTTACTTATTGAACACAAAGCTTCTTCAAAGCAAGGATTCTGATAATCATATAAACCTATGTCAAAAGCCCCCTGATGTTATCATCAGGGGGCTTTTATTTACCGGCTTTACTATTTCTTTTTCTTCTTCCAGAAGTAATATACGAAATGGAAACCAAAACTTAGATTTGACGTGGAGCCTGTCAGATCGCCCTGGGAATAAGTGATATTGTGTTGTTCCAACGCAAGCGCATAGGGGTTAAAAGTTGTGTTGATGAGTTCATAACTCAGATTAAAACCAATGGAAAAATCCGTCTCTGTCAGAAATGATACAGCAAGTTCCGGTTCAAAATAACTTCCCTGAGAATAAGGATTCACATTCGCAGCGCTTGTCACCGGAATAATATCATAGGCATGTATATAACATTGTCCGAAATTGAAGGCACTGGAAAAAACGGCCATTTTAGTGATGAAGTAATCGTAACTGAAACGAATACCTCCTGCATTGTATTGTTCTTTTGTATTCAGGCGTGCAATTTTATTCGGAGGAGTCTGAAATCCGGAATTTTTACCCATCAATCCCACATTAAAACCTTTGTAAATTTCAAAGTTAACAGAAAGGGTTGCATCATAAACACCGTTAAAACTTCTCCGGAATGCTCCATTGCTTATCGGATGAGGAATGAGCCCTTCCCCTCTTACACTCATTCTGTAAGGGCTATGAATGGGGACACGCGGACCATCCTCATCATCCTCACCACTTCCCTGAGCAGAAAGAATAGCAGAGGAACTGTATAAAAGAAATGATATGAGGGTTAATAC
>JBIOHC010000098.1:0-3939 GCA_044448685.1 Bacteroidia bacterium | reverse complement strand
GGCCAGAGTAATGGGAGGGCTTGTCGATGAACTTGAAAGGGCTAAACCTGACCTGGTGCTTTCGGGATTTGACATAGGGGGGAATTTTGCCGTGACGGTGGCTGCCGCTCACATGAATATTCCTGTGGTTCATATTCAGGGGGGAGAGGTAACCGGAAGTATTGATGAAAGTTTACGTCATGCCATGAGTAAATTTGCCCACATACACCTTCCGGCTACAGACGATGCAAGGAAACGTCTGGAAAAACTGGGTGAAGATCCGGATAATATTTATGTTGTAGGTTGCCCTTCCATTGACGTGATAGTCAATACACCTCATCTTGCCCCGGAAGCCCTCGAAAAGGAATTCGGACTCGATTTCAGGAAACCTTTTGTGATAATGATTCAGCATCCGGTAACAACAGAAGCAGCTTCTTCATTTGACCAGATCCGGGAAACTATTTCAGCCATAAAGGAATTGGGTATACAGTGTCTGGTTCTGCTTCCTAATAATGATGCCGGATATTCAAAGATAATTGATGAAATAAAGAATTCAGGCCTGAAATGGTACCCCAGTCTCCCTACAGATAAATTCATCAACCTCTATCGCCATGCCTGGGCTTTGGTAGGAAATTCCAGTTCCGGAATACATGAGACACCTACTTTCAAAATCCCTGCTGTGAACATTGGTAACCGTCAGCAAGGCAGGGAGAGGGCAGCCAATGTGATCGATGTTCAGAACAAAAAAAATGATATTAAAAACGCCATTGAAAAAGCATTGTACGATACTGATTTCAGGGCCTTTGTCAAAACAATTAAGAATCCGTACGGAGAAGGGGATTCTGCCGAAAAAATAGTTCAGATTTTGAAGAAGGTGAAGTTGGATGGTATAATCCAGAAACGCTTTCATGAATAACAAGATTCTCATATTGGGGGGGGGCGGTTTCCTGGGAAAAGCCCTGTGTGAAACCCTGAGGAATAATTCCTTTCAAGTCACCTGTGCTGATCTGACTGATCCTGTACAAAAGGGTATAACCTACCGTAAAATGGATCTGCTTGCGGCAGATGAGGTAGCTGATGCCGTCATGGGTTTTGATACAGTCATCAATTGCAGCGGTCAGATTACCAAACCTATCAACACCTGTTTCAGGCTTAATTCGGAAGGAATAAACAATATTGTTAAAGCCCTGAATAAATCGGGTGGGACGCTGATTCATTTTTCAACAAGTACTGTTTACGGAAGCTGTGAGTCAGCCGATGAAGAAACACCAGTAAACCCGGAAACACCTTATTCTGCCTGTAAGGCTTTTGCGGAGTATGCTATCCGGTCACAGCTCCCGGTTTCACAGTATTGCATAATACGGCTTTCAAATCTTTACGGTGAACAGCAGCAAAAAGGGATTTTCAGTTACCTGAACCGCTCCAGGCTATCAGACCGGAAACTGGAATTTAATAATAATGGGGAATTGCTTCGTTATTTCCTGCATGTAAAGGATTGTGCCGAATGGGTCAGAGCCATCGTTCAGGCCCCGAAGGAAGAGATACAAGGCATCTATAACTTGCCAGGACATGAAAAATTCACAGTTCGTCAGCTTGTTGGTTTGTATGAAGAAGTAACAAAGTGTACTTTTAGTGTAACCTATACCAATGACACACCCTGGGAAAATACACTTCTGTTATCGGACAGGAGGATACGAAAGATTATCAATATGAACCCTGCGAATTCAATACGTTCTACAATTCAGGCTATGATCAACTAGACAGAAAGTATACAAAATGGATCTAATAAAGAAGTACAAAGGCAAGAAAGTGTTCGTTACAGGGGCCGGAGGTTTTATCGGAAGTCATCTTGTAGAAGAACTTGTCAGAGCCGGCGCTCAGGTAACAGCACTTGTTCATTATAATGCATTGTCATCCCGCGGAAATCTGGCTGATCTGTCTGCAGATATACTGCAATCCGTAAAAATCGAATTTGGTGATGTAACGGATTCTTTTCAAATGAACAAACTGGTAAAGTATCAGGATATTGTATTTCACCTAGCGGCACTGATAGGTATTCCTTATTCCTATGTCGCTCCACAGGCCTATGTTTCGGCTAATATCACCGGTACTTTGAACATTCTTGAAGCTGTAAGGCAAAATAATGTTTCCAAGCTCGTTGTAACTTCAACTTCGGAGACTTACGGAACAGCTATCTATGCACCCATTGATGAAAAACATCCATTACAGGGGCAATCGCCCTACAGTGCTACAAAAATAGGTGCTGATAAAATTGCAGAAAGCTATTACCTTTCTTTCAGTACTCCTGTATGTATCCTGAGACCTTTTAATACGTTCGGGCCAAGGCAATCAACACGTGCTGTTATCCCAACGATTATACATCAGGCGCTGACAGCAGATAAAATCACACTTGGTTCCTTATCCCCGGTCAGGGATATGCTGTATGTAAAGGATACCGTAAGGGGCTTTGCCTTTGCCGGTGCCGAGGAAAGTTCTTCCGGCCAGGTAATAAGCGTAGGCACCGGGGTAGCAGTTACAATCGGTGACCTGGTGAACCATATTCAGGGTATTATGGGCACCCGGAAAGAAATTCTTGAAGATTCGGCACGCATACGCCCCGAAAAAAGTGAAGTAATGAAACTGGTTTGCGACAATACAAAGGCTAAGCAAATGCTGGGCTGGTCCCCCGATTTTTCACTGGAACAAGGCTTAAAAAATACGATAGACTGGTTTGTGAAGAATGCGGAGAAATATGATACCCGGACTTATTCAATCTGATGAACATGCTGGCAGGAAAAAATATCATCCTTGATAGGACAACAATTCAGGAAGCATTAGTTAGGCTGAATGAAGTAGCCATGTCATCGGCAGTGCTATTTATTATTGATTGGGAAGATAAGCTTGTAGGAACGCTTACGGATGGTGACGTCAGAAGAGGGTTGCTTAGCCGATGCAATGTGGATGATCAGGTAAGCCTGATTATGAACAAATCCTTCACATTTCTCCGCAAAGACGATTATGAACCGAAAGCAATAAACCAAATCAGGGCTCGGGAGATAAGGTTTGTTCCAGTTCTTGATGCTCAATCCAGAATTGATAGGATTCTTGATCTGGACAACTTTTCTGCACTTCTGCCATTAGATGTGATCGTGATGGCAGGGGGGAAAGGGGAACGCTTGCTGCCACTGACGAAAGATACTCCGAAACCCTTATTACCCATTGGCGGTAAACCCATCGTTGAATATAATATGGATCGCCTCATTAAATCAGGTGTTTCCAGGATTACTTTAAGTGTAAGATATCAGGCTCAGAAAATAATGAGCTATTTCGGTGATGGAGGTAAAAAAAATATTCAAATAGAATATTTAGCGGAAACATCACCGTTGGGAACCTTTGGGTCTGTTTCATTGCTAAAGAACTTGAAACATGAAACACTTCTTGTGTTAAATTCTGATTTGCTGACGACGATCAATTTTGAGGATTTTTACCAGTCGTTCATGGATTCCGGGGCTGATATGGCCGTAGCCACGACCCCCTATCATATTGATGTTCCTTATGCAGTTTTTGAGTTGGATAACGGCCAAAAAATAACTTCACTCGTGGAAAAACCAAGATATACCTATTATTCTAATGCAGGGATGTATTTATTAAAAAAGGACTGCCTATCAATTATGAATACCGGAGAATTTATGAATGCTACTGATTTTATTGAAGCAATGATTCAGAAGAATAAAAAAGTCATTTCTTATCCCATACTTGGATATTGGCTGGATATTGGTCTGATGGAAGACTACCAAAAAGCTCAGGAAGATATCAAGCATCTTAAATTTTAATGAATGGGCAGCCATGTATTAAGCCGGATTGCTATAATAGGTGCAGGGCAGCTGGGTTGCAGACACTTGCAGGCTCTTTCAGCATTGAAATCGGCGGCATTTATAGAAGTGGTCGACCCTTCCGAAG
>JBIOHC010000097.1:0-4525 GCA_044448685.1 Bacteroidia bacterium | reverse complement strand
CGGTACATATATCATCGCAGGTTCCGCTGCCGAAATCGATTACACGGGTGGCTTTTCCGGTTGGTGTAAAATCGAGTATGCCCTGAGTAAACCAGCGTGGAACAGGGCAGGAGAAATCGCGGATAAGCGGAGAGACGATTACGGCTGTATATCCGTTTCCATTCGAGCTTAAACCGTTGGCGTTTCCTGTAAAGGAGTATTTATCATCTCCCCACCAGAAGGGCGTATTCTGTCCTGCTATCTGTTTGCGTTCGCGGGTTGCATTCCATGTAAAGCTTCCTCCGGAAGGTTTGGTAATCATTCCATTGGTTACCACGACATCATAAGTAGGCTGACCGCTGATGCGTCCTTTGTTGGTAATGGTTTTGGTTCCTGAAACACCGTAGTCGTTTACAAAGTAATTCTGGAAGGTGATGGTGATCACATCCAGGGAATCCCAGTAATGCGGTTTGGTATAGGTCACAAAGATTATACCTCTTCGGTTGCGACCGTCTTTACAAAGACAGTTTGTGGTACCGAAATTGACAACGATGGTGTCGGGGTTGGAGTGGTTAACAGAATCCCGGGTAATGGTTGCACAGGAGCTGAGCAGGTATCCGGGGTCGTTTCCGTTCCGGAAAGAGGACATGCTGTTGGAAGCGGCCTGATCCGAAATATTTCCGGCATCGTTATAGGTTGCTTCCGAGAATGAATTTTCGTTTGAGGCGGAAGTATCCGTATCGGTTGTTGTGCTTTTTTTACAGCCGGAGATAATGAGTCCTGTTAAAGCGATAAACAGAAATCCTTTAATGAGTCTGGACTTAATTTTCATGGGGTTGGTTTTAGCATGAATTACCCGGATAAGTCCGGGAAATGGTCAAAACGTTTAATAGCTGTGCAAGGTTCTTGCCTGAATTAGAATTAAAGGTATGAAAACCAGCCAAATAAAATAGAAAGAGCGGGTTATTTTTTCCTTCCCAGACCGATGAGAATACAAACGGTGAAGGGGATGGAAAAAGGGGCGGTATAAACAGCCTGTCCACCTGCAAATGCAACAACTGCGGAAAGAAGGATTACAAAGACGAGGCCTATAAGGCCTATAATGGTTAGTTTACTCATGCGGGTAAAGATAAGCCCTGAAGCAGATCCTTGCAAATAAGGATTGCTTCAGGGCTTAAAAAGCATAGGGGATATGAATTAGTAATCCATTCCGCCGCCCATTCCGCCCATTCCTCCGGGCATAGAAGGCATGGATGATTTTTCTTCCTTGATATCGCTGATGACACATTCAGTTGTCAGGAGCATACCGGCCACAGAAGCTGCATTTTCAAGAGCTACACGGGCCACTTTGGTAGGATCGATAACACCTGAATCATACAATTTTTCAAATTTCTCCGTGTGTGCGTTGTAGCCGAAATCGGCTTTTCCTTCGCGTACGCGCTGAACGATGATAGAACCTTCACCGCCTGCATTGGCAACGATCTGGCGAAGGGGTTCTTCGATAGCACGTTTTACGATAGCAATACCGGTTGTTTCATCTTCGTTTTCGCCTTTCATATTTTCCAGACAGGCAATGGCGCGGATGTAAGCTGTTCCGCCACCAGGGATGATACCTTCTTCAACGGCAGCACGGGTAGCATGCAGTGCATCGTCCACACGGTCTTTCTTCTCTTTCATTTCCACTTCAGTGGCAGCACCTATGTACAGAACGGCAACACCGCCGGCAAGTTTGGCAAGGCGCTCCTGAAGCTTTTCCTTGTCATAGTCGGAAGTTGTTGTTTCGATCTGAGCTTTGATATTGTTTACACGTGCAGTGATATCGGCTTTCTTGCCGGCACCTCCAACGATGGTTGTATTGTCTTTGTCAATTGTGATTTTGGTAGCAGTACCCATGTACGAAAGATCCGCATTCTCCAGTTTGAAACCTCTCTCTTCAGAGATCAGGGTTCCACCGGTAAGGATAGCGATATCCTCGAGCATTGCTTTACGGCGGTCGCCGAAGCCAGGAGCTTTTACTGCGGCAATTTTAAGGGAGCCGCGGAGTCTGTTTACAACCAGGGTTGAAAGTGCTTCTCCGTCTACATCTTCGGCAATAATCAGGATTGGTTTTCCGGTCTGAACAGCTTTTTCCAGAACAGGAAGAAGTTCTTTCATATTGGAAATTTTCTTGTCATAGATCAGGATAAGTGGATTCTCCATAACGGTTTCCATTTTATCCGCATCGGTAACAAAATAAGCAGAGATATAACCGCGGTCGAATTGCATACCTTCCACAATTTTCACTTCTGTTTCAGTTCCTTTTGCTTCTTCAACAGTGATAACACCTTCTTTTTTCACTTTTGCCATTGCATCGGCAATGAGTTTTCCGATGCTGCGGTCGTTATTGGCGGAGATGGTTGCAACCTGTTCAATTTTAGCACTGTCTTCTCCGACTTTTTTGCTTTGTTTGATCAGATCGGCAACAACGGCGGCAACGGCTTTGTCGATACCGCGTTTCAGATCCATAGGGTTAGCGCCTGCGGCTACGTTTTTCAGACCACCGGTTACGATAGCCTGGGCCAGTACAGTCGCAGTGGTAGTCCCGTCACCTGCAATATCAGCAGTTTTGGAAGCCACTTCTTTGAGCATCTGAGCACCCATGTTTTCGATAGGGTTTTTCAGTTCAATTTCCTTTGCAACGGTTACACCGTCTTTGGTGATGGAAGGAGCACCGAATTTTTTATCGATAATAACATTACGGCCCTTTGGTCCGAGTGTTACTTTTACTGCATTTGCCAGAGCATCCACGCCTTTTTTAAGCAGGTCGCGGGCTTCGAGGTTGAATAGAATATCTTTTGCCATTGGTCTTTTTTGTTTAGATTTTGAATACGTTAATCCGGTTTACACCGGTAATGGGTCTGTTGGGTGTTAGATTACGGCGAAAATATCGCTTTCTCGCATAATCAGGAATTCTTTTCCGTCCAGGGTCACTTCTGTACCGGCATATTTACCATAAAGTACCACATCTCCTACTTTCACGGCAGGTTTGTTGCCTTTTTCATCCACCTCGCTGATAGAGATCACTTTACCGCGTTGTGGTTTTTCCTTGGCAGTATCCGGTATGATAAGTCCGCCTGCAGTTTTTTCTTCGGCCGGAGCCGCTTCAACGACAACTCTGTTCTGAGTGCCGGCAATGGGTTTGATACTGATTTTTGACATGTTATTTTAGGTATTAAGTTAAACAATTCGTCCGAGCATCTGGCCTGGTCACTTTTCATGCCAAAACAGGGAAGGAGCATGAATGCGGACAATATTTCAGTTTAAAACCTGAAATCAAAAAAAATGTCAGGAGTGGGTGACATCCTGACATTTTTCCGAAAGTTTGCATTGCCTATTTAGGCTTATTATTCTTATCAGCAGCCGGATCAGCTGATTGTGGTTTGGTAGAAGAGGTTTTGGCAGGCGGGGTGATATTGATATTGCCACCTTCCTGTAATTTTTGTTTGGTTTCAGATGTTCCTGCTGGAGTATCAGAAGCAACAGTTCCTTTGCTCAGGCTGGCAGCTGATAACAGGCTCAGAACCAGTAAAGCAATAGCCAGTGTATAGGTTGCTTTTTCCAGAAAGTCGGCTGTTCTCCGAACCCCCATGATTTGGTTGGATCCGGCAAACTGGGAAGAAAGTCCACCTCCTTTTGAATTCTGAATAAGCACAACGATGATGAGGAGGATACAAACCAGGATGATGAAAATGGTGATGACAGTTGACATAGCTAATTAATTTATGATTTATGATTTGAGATTTATGATTCAGACTTGAAATCTTAAATCATAATTCTTAAATCTTAAATAGGATTCAGGCTTCGCCTTTTTCCAGTTTTTCAATAAGGGACGCAAAGTAAAGCTTTTTTTCCGGATATTTCAAACTTAAAGTATGGTAAGCCATAATGGCTTTAGCTGTATTACCCTGGCTGGCATATATATTGGCCAGTGTTTCGGTAACAAATTCCGGGTCTTCAATAACACTTTGCCGGGCCATATTGACCGGATTATAAAATTCTTTCTTAGGTTTGGCTATACGGGGTTCTTCCTTAATAAATCGTTCTATAAGATCTGTCTCTGTTGATTTTTTTACATCCTGGGTTTCTTTTGACTCCTTTAGCTCTTCTTCCTGTTTCTTTTTCAGGGCCTTGGTCTTTTTGAGCCAATCACTGAAACTGAGTTCTGTTTCTTCGTCTAAAGGTTCTTTTTCTTCTTTCCAGTGTTCCTGAGGAATGGCAGGATCTTCTTTTTCCACTTCAAGCCTTATTTTGGCGTCAATGGCTGTTGAAATATAGGAATCACTGAGGGTATCGAGATCTTCGATGGCTTTCAGGGTCGAATCCGTATCCACCGGTTCCGCCTTCATTGAAGCTGCCGCCTTCGCTGAAGCTTCGGCGGCCAGGTCGGCGGACAAAGCCTGCCTCCTCTTTTCTATTGCTATCTTTTCGTTTTCTTCTGCCTTTTTCAGACCGAGTTCTTTCAGCCTTTCATCCAGAATTTCCTGAGGGGTTTGCTGCTTTACAGAGG
>JBIOHC010000096.1:0-4851 GCA_044448685.1 Bacteroidia bacterium | reverse complement strand
CCTATAAAGATTTATTATTATGTTGTCCTCGCACCAGTCTTCTTTTTTTATTCAATCTTCTCTGAATTGTTCCTTAACGGACGTTCTGTAGGTAAATTGGCTCTGGGAATACGCGTTGTCAAACTCAATGGAAAACAGGCAACCCTGAGTGATTTTATTATCCGCTGGATGTTCCGTCTGGTAGATATTTATATGAGTTTCGGGACGTTGGCAACTATACTGATCAGCTCTACAGACAAGAGTCAGCGCATAGGAGATATTATTGCCAATACGGTTTTAATTAATGTGCGTCCGAGCCGTTCCCAGCGCTTGAAAGACCTGTTGAGTATCCAATCACTCGATACCTATCAGCCCCAGTACCCTGATGTTAAATATCTGAATGAAGAAGATATGCTGCTTGTCAAAAGTGTTCTGGAAAGGAAAAGGAAGTATGGTAACGAAGCTCACCTCCTTGCTGAGGAAGAACTTGTCAAACACCTGATGGGGATTCTTAAATTGAATAAGTTAAATACGGATAATTCCGTTTTTCTTAAAACCCTGCTGAAGGATTATATTGTACTTACCCGTTAATCTTCCTTACTTATTTACTACAAATGTGGAAGAGATGCTGTCATGCCATCCCCGGTTACCACCGAGATAGGAAAAAGCATCAAAAGGAATCAGTCTCGAAAAAGAACGGCCTATAAGCTGCCCAATAGAAGGTTTACTTCCGTCTTCCGTAACGACCCTTGTTTGTGTGGCCAGTTTCCCAATGGTTAATCCGGTGGTAACTTCCATGATGATGTAATAAAGAAGATAAATGAGCCAGACGATCAACTGGGCTCCGAAATCGTGACGGATTAAACCTGCATTGCCGCTGAGGGCAAGACCCATACCAACCAGAAAGGCAAGAGCGTAAACAATGATTACGTCAATAAGCATATTCAGGAAACGTTTCCAAACACCGGCCAGGTGATCCAATGCATTGTAAGAAGTTTCGGCCAGAAAATGACTGTCGAGGAATTCGGGTTCGCTCATGACACCTTTTATTTACAATTTTATCTCGTCCTCGTTCTTATTCAGAAAATGAAATTCCATAAAATGGTAGGATGAGCTGGCCCTGGTCTTGATCTTGGCCCCAAGCTTCATTGCCCAGCGACGGCGAATGGAGAAAAATCCACGGGTAAGGTAAGCCTCTATAAAGGGATGAGTGCAAAGTGTGATATTCTTTTCATTCTGCTCCTTGATGAGGTAACGCAGATTATTCTCAATCTGATCAATCAGAAGAATAGCCGGTTGTATTTCGCCGGTACCACCACAGGAAGGACACTTTTCACTGGTATGGATATTCATTTCCGGCCTTACCCTTTCCCGGGTTATCTGTATAAGTCCGAATTTGCTCGGAGGCAGGATAGTATGTTTTGCACGGTCCAGACGCATTTCATCTTTCAGCTTCTGGAACAGGAGTTTGCGGTTCTCGGCGGAATGGAGATCAATAAAATCGACTACTATGATTCCACCCATATCACGCAATCTTAGCTGCCGGGCGACTTCGGTAGCTGCCTCCAGATTAACCTCCAGAGCATTGGTTTCCTGGGTGTTGGATGATTTGGCTCTGTTTCCACTATTGACATCTATTACATGCAGAGCTTCCGTATGTTCAATAATAAGGTACGCACCGCTCTTCATATTGACTGTCTTGCCAAAAAGGGCTTTAATCTGACGGTCTATTCCGAATGAATCAAAGATGGGCACATTCCCCCCTTTGTAGAGTTTGAGTATTTTTTCTTTGTCAGGTGCAATGGTTTGCAGATACTCCCTTGTTTCATTGAACAGATTCTGATCATTGATATGAATACTGTTAAAGGAGTTGTTCAGCAGGTCTCTGAGAATCGATGAAGTACGATTAAGCTCGCCTAAGACCCTTTTGGGTGGCTGGGCTTTTTGCATTTCTTCGACACAAGTTTTCCATTTGCCCATCAGATCCTGAAGATCGGCATCCAGTTCGGCAACACTGCGTCCTTCAGCAACAGTACGAACTATAACCCCGAAATTTTTCTGTTTTATGCTTTGGATAAGCTTGCGAAGTCTGTCACGCTCTTCCGGACTCTTGATTTTCTGAGAAACATTTACCTTATCGGCGAAAGGAATAAGGACAATATAACGTCCCGCCATTGAAATTTCGGAAGTTATACGAGGTCCTTTGGATGATATTGGTTCTTTGGCAATCTGTATCAGAACCTGTTGATCGCTTTTAAGAACATTGGAAATTTTTCCGTCCTTGGGGATCTCATTCTCAAGCTTGAACTGACTCAGTTCACTTGTCTTGAGCCGCCCCGACTGAACCATATTGGTAAACTTGTTCAGGGAAAGCACAGCAGGTCCTAAATCGAAATAGTGAAGGAAGGCATCCTTTTCATACCCAACGTCTACAAATGCAGCGTTGAGGCCTGCCATCACTTTTTTGACCCTGCCCAGATAGATATCACCGACAGAAAAATCGGTATTGCTTTTTTCGCGGTGCAATTCCACGAGTCTCTTCTCATTCAAAAGGGCGATAACCACTTCCGAACTGGAAACGTCAATTATTAAGTCGTTCACTTAGAATATTTTAATCCCTAAGTTCAAAACAAATGAAGCTACAGGAATGAATACGGGACAACTACCATGAGGAGAAAGCCCACACTTCCCCAAGTCCTTGACAGGGGGAAGTATGGTTCATAACTCAAATTATTTCTTTTTATGTCTGTTCTTACGAAGACGTTTCTTACGCTTGTGAGTAGCCATTTTATGTCTCTTTCTTTTCTTTCCGCTTGGCATAATGATTAATTTATGATTTTTTCAACTTGTTAATTTCGTTCTGAATCTCTGTTTTAAGCATTGGGTCCTCTTCCTTGCTTACATATTTTTCAAGATATTCTATCGTCTTGGGTTTATCACCCAGCTTTTCATATGCTTCAGCAATGCGAACATTGAGAAGAATATACTCGGGTTTTAATCTTAATACCTTTTCAAACCTGGAAATTGCCTTGGCATACTGCTGTGATGTCATCGCAAAATTTCCAAGATTCAGCAATGCATCCACATAATTGGAATCCGATTGCAAAACTCCCTGTAACAGACTGATGCCTTTCATCGGCTCGTTTGTACCTTCAACATAACAAACTCCCAGTCCTGTTCTGGCCTTCAAGTCATTCGGATCAATTGCCATAACCCTTATAAAGGCAGCAATAGCCGAATCGGTAAGCGTATGCGATGCTGGAAAATACTTGGAACCAACATAAAAATGCTCTGCTGATGCTAACCAATCTGCCTTGCTGTTGGTCTGAAGAGCTTTTCTTTGCAGAAAATAAGCAGATGCTGCAGGCTTTTGACAGGAATCCAGTAATCGGACTAATTGGTCGATACTGGCCGGCTTGTCAGACGCAGAAGCATTTCCCAAATCCGAAACTAACTTATCCACTCTTGTCCGAATTGTGCTTTTCAGTGAAAGGAGTGAAGAATCCAGATAATTTCCCTTCTCGGAGCCAGGTTTTTTAGTGCCGGCATGTCCGCTGGTCATACTTTTTACATCCAAACCGGGTTCAGGTGTACGAGGTGCAAAATATAAAAGAACGGTAAGTACAAGTGCTCCGCCAACAAAAAGTAATCGTGTCAGGCCAGGGGCAATACGCATCATTTAAGGCTCAACTTTAACGTTGTTCTTTACCTTTTCTACAAAGGTTTTGGCTGGTTTAAAAGCCGGAATATTATGTGCCGGAATGATAACAACAGTATTTTTGGAAATATTTCTTCCTGTTTTTTCGGCTCTTTTTTTAACGATAAAACTACCGAAACCCCTCAGGTAAACATTGTCGCCTTTAGCTACAGCATTACGGATGGATTTCATAAACGCTTCTACAGTAGTTTGAACAGCAATTTTTTCTATGCCTGTTTTTTCTGCGATTTCGTTGACTACGTCGGCTTTGGTCATTGTATTAATGAATTTAGAATCAAATGATTAAATCCCTATTTTTTTACTTATGCGGGCAGCAAAGATACAATTTTAAACATATTACCCTAATAATTTTTTGGGAAATGCTTCAAAATGAAATGGTTTCACCCTAAATCAGCCTGGTTTACCGTATTTATCCCGGCTTGAAAGGCTGTTTGAACAATATTCTACCCAAAAAATGTAATTTCAGGCCATGATTTTCTCTCAAATACTCTTGAAATGGTATCAGATTAATAAAAGGGAACTTCCCTGGAGGGGTATTTCGGATCCTTACTATATATGGCTGTCTGAAATAATTATGCAGCAAACCCGGGTGGAGCAGGGAACTCCTTATTATCAGGCATTTGTAAATAAGTACCCCAATGTTCTGGCTTTAGCAAATGCGCCCCTTGATGACATCCTCAAACTTTGGCAAGGACTTGGTTATTACTCAAGAGCAAGAAATCTGCATGCAACAGCCCGGGCAATCGTTGATAAATACAAGGGGCAATTTCCTGACAAATATGAAGATATCCTGGATTTGAAAGGCGTAGGTGAATATACTGCTTCTGCTATCGCTTCCATGGCTTTCGGTTTACCGTATGCAGTTGTTGACGGGAATGTTTACCGTTTGCTTTCAAGGGTATTCGGTATTGCTACTCCAATAGATTCCGGAAAGGGCAAAAAACAATTCAGGGAACTGGCTTTAGCACTCCTTCCCGACAAAGACCCAGGTACATATAATCAGGCCGTAATGGAGTTTGGAGCAACCTGGTGCAAACCTCAGAACCCGGATTGTAATCAGTGTGTTTTCTCATCCATCTGTATTGCCCGGGAAAAGAATAAGGTGGACATCTGGCCTGTTAAAGCCAACCAGACACTTGTAAGGGACCGTTACT
>JBIOHC010000095.1:0-5495 GCA_044448685.1 Bacteroidia bacterium | reverse complement strand
GTCGTATTTATGTATAATATAATGAAATTATAAAATTATATTTGGTAAACAAAAATACTTACTCTAAGTTTGTAGCATGAAAACGCAGGTAGTTAACGGCTTTTATTATTTCTTTTTCTTCGGAAGGAAGCCGGGAGCCTGATTGTTTTGCACGATCTGTAAGCGCCCCGGTAAACAACCGGGGCGCTTTTTTATTACATCGATTATTAAATGAAAGAACATGAACAATGATCTGAGAACTATTCGGGTGGCTATTCAAGGTAGTCCTGCATCCTTTCACCATGGCGCAGCAAGAAAATACTTCGGATCGGCGGTAGAAATACTCTCCTGTCCGACATTCAGGGAAAGTTGTGATGCCCTGGCTAATAATCTTGCGGATTATACGGTAATAGCTGCAGGTAATTCTATTGCAGGTAATATTCTGACAAATTATGAACTTGTACTGAAGCACAAATTTTCCGTTATCGGAGAGCTGTTTACACCGGTAGCGCTTCATTTGATGGCACTTCGTGAAACGGACCCGGAAGAGATACGTTATATCCGGTCACATCCTATGGCTTTGCTTCAATGTGGGAATTTTCTGATATCCAACACGGAAGTGGAAGTGATAGCGGCAGGTGATACCGCAGCATGCGCAAAAGATGTGTGCGAGCGTAAGCTTACAGATACGGCCGTTATTGCCGGATATGAAGCTGCCACCTATTATGGGTTGCATATTCTGAATGAAAATATTCACTCGGAATCATCCAACTATACACGGTTTTGGATCTTATCGAAAGGCGAAACTATTCCGGACGAAACCAACAAAGCCACCATCAGTTTTGAACTGAGGGATAAGACAGGAAGTCTCGCCGATGCACTATTCTGCTTCCGGAGCCAGGCGCTCAACCTGGTATCTATTCAGTCTTTGCCGGTGAAAGGAGAACGCTATCGTTTTTATGCAGATGTGGAATATGCACACCGAAAAAAATTTCTGCGTTGCCTGGATGCACTTCAACTTAAAAGCTCTGATCTGAAGGTGATGGGTGAGTACAGGAAAGACAATAACCCAAACCTGGAAACGTTTCATATTTAATAAAACACAATTCTAATTTCTTAACAACCATGAAAACCGAATCCCATCAACCCGATACCCTGCTCATTGCAGGCCCGTGCAGTGCAGAGACTGAGCAACAAGTCCTGGCCACGGCAAAAGCCATACAGAAATACTTCCCATCTGCCGTATACAGGGCAGGAATATGGAAACCCAGAACAAGACCGAATGCATTTGAAGGAATCGGAGAAGAGGGCTTACCCTGGTTACAAAAAGTGAAGGCTGAGACGGGGATGCTGATAGCTACAGAAGTGGCGAATGCACATCATGTAGAAGCCTGTCTGAAACATGGAATTGATATACTTTGGATTGGGGCCCGGACTACGGTAAACCCTTTTTCCGTTCAGGAAATCGCCAGTGCTTTGAAAGGATGTGATATTCCGGTCATGATAAAAAATCCGGTTAATGCTGAACTCGCGTTATGGCTAGGTGCCATTGAACGGATAGAACTTGCAGGTATTAAAAATATCAAAGCCATTCATCGGGGATCCCATTCGTCAGAAAAAATGGCTTTCCGGAATGACCCGTGCTGGGAACTGGCTATTGAGTTGAAAATGCGCATGCCACAGCTTCCCATCATTTGCGATCCAAGTCACATTTGCGGAAGCCGGGAACTCATACCTTATATAGCACAACGTGCGTTGGATCTGGGTATGGATGGGTTGATGATTGAATCACATATTGCCCCTTCAAAAGCCTGGAGTGATGCCCAACAGCAATTAGTGCCTGATGAATTATATGAAGTGATGCTAAACCTTGAGGTTAAACGGGTGCAGGGCAAGGATTCTGTCAAAGGGTTGGAATTGGAAAAGCTAAGGATTGCCATTAATAAAACAGATGGGGAGCTTCTGCAGCTTTTGTTTCAGAGAATGGACATAGCAGAAAAGATTGGTACCTATAAGAAAAGGAATAAGATGACAATTCTACAGATCAGCAGATGGAAAGAACTGCTTGATTCAAGGCTGGAAATTGGCACTGCAATGGGCCTGAATAAACCCTTTGTAAAAAAATTGTATGACCTTATTCATGAAGAGTCCATCCGGAAACAGGCAGAAGTAATTCATGTCGAAGAACAGATTGTTTGATGAATCATTGAATGTGCATTTGTGAGTAACACAATCCGTACTACCTTTGGGCTGTTGTGCGTAAAAAGACCAATAGCGAACTGAACAGGATTTCTGAAGCAGAATTCAAAGAGACGAATAAATCTCCTGTATTGATTATTCTGGATAATGTCCGGAGTTTGAATAATGTTGGTTCTGTATTCCGTACTGCTGATGCATTCCATCTTGAAGCATTGTTCCTCTGCGGAATCACCGGCAAACCACCTGACAGGGAAATAAGAAAAACAGCCCTTGGAGCTACCGAAACGGTTCAGTGGAGATATTTTCAGTCTACTGCTGAAGCCATAGCCGAGGCGAAAGCCGCTGGATTTCTGCTTTGTGCCGTTGAGCAGACAGAAGGGGCACAGTGCCTTGATCAATATTATCCTGCTCCGGATTCCAAAATAGCGCTTATTTTAGGAAATGAAATTAATGGGGTGGATCAGGAAGTGATAAATAAATGTGACAAAGTGATTGAAATTCCTCAACTCGGTACCAAACATTCACTGAACATAGCAGTGTGTGCAGGCATAGTTGTTTGGGACCTGTTAGTCAAACTCAAGGTACTGGCACCCCGGTCTGCCTGAACACTAAGTCTTATTTCTTAGGGTGGGTGGTATCTGAACTCATCTTTTCCCGATACGCTTTGTAGAGTGTTTTTAGTTCCCTGTTTATTGTGTTCGTGAAAACTTCATCATACTCAAAATTGCTTTTTTCGTGATCATAAAGCACTTTGGCAATTGGATGTTTTAAGCGTTCGGTATCCACACCTGCCGTCTCTTCAAAAAGGTCAATGTCAAATGGGAAAATATAAGCAGCCTTTTTTTCAGGGGGCACTTTTGAGTTGACATCTACCACTTTGCTGTAATAATCTTTGCGGCTGATGCGGAGCCTCAGCATTCGGTTAAGAGGCAGCTTGAATCTGCATTCTCCGTGTATGCTCGAATAGTGAACTGCGACAAGCCTGTTGCTATCTGCAAATACCTCAATTTTTGCACTGTCAAGAAGCGGCCCTTTGAGCGATGAACGAGCATCTACCTGGGTTTTTCTAACCAGGCCACGCATTTCCAGGTAATAATTATGGAGCCCGATCAGGGAATCTTTCGGTTTCCTGGTAGCAGCGTCTAATGGCCGGGTAGGCAGATTGGATTTAACACTGGGGCCAGTTTTCTTCTTTGCCTTAAGAGAATCTTTCTGGGCTTCAGTGACAGAGCTTAGAGACTTTCTTGGGGATTCGGGCTTACCTTCCTTTGAGTATATGGAAATAGTGCCTTTTCCGGATGAAATACCAAGGCCAGCATACATGTAAAATGCTGAAGATAATGCAAGTAATGGAAGCAGGATACAGGCAAAAAATCTGAGCATAGAGTAAAATTAGGTAAATTACTATCAGATTCCAAGACGTATTCACCTCTTTTCAACAATAGATTGTTAGGATAATAGACAGTCTGTCAGAAAGTTGGAACTCGAAAGCATAAAAAAAGCCGGTTCAGGAATTCCTGAACCGGCTTTTGAAGGGAAGCCCCTTCTTATGAATTATTGAGTAATGCTCTTAAAGTCAGCATTGTCTCTCAGTTTAAAGAATTCAAGATCCAGACGGGCCATATCCTTAAAGGAGCCATCTTTTCCTATAGCAGCTTTCAAATTGCTGATAACCATGTCTGTTTTACCGGTTCTTGCACCGATAATGGCTTTCAGGTAATAAGAGATACCATCGTCTTTGGCAGGTGAGTTATCCAGGGTCTGTGCGGCAGCATCAGCCTGACCGTTCAATACTTTTGCAAGTGCAGCATTAAAGGTATTGGCACCGTTCATTTTTGAAACGGCATCCGCATATTTTCCATCGAGTATTGCAATCACACCCTGGTTGTAAGAAACCTCTGCACCACTTCCGGCTTTGCCATAGTATTCCTTGGCTTTCTTACGATCCCCTTTCCAGCGGGCTATGATACCAAGGTTGTTCATGACGATTGGGTTGGAAGGCGAAAGCTGGTCTGCTTTGTTCAATTCTGTTTCAGCATCAGCAGATTTGTTCTGCATCAGTGCAACATAAGCTACATCATTTGCAGCTCTCCAATCTTTTGGGAATCTCTTTTCAGCGGCTTTATAGATATTCATTTTGGCGTTCAGATCCTTGGTGAGAGTGGCTGCATAAAGGATCTCTTCATTATTAAGACTGTCAGGTGATGAGCTTGCCAGTTGGCTAATACGTTCATCACTGCGGCTCATTGAATCGGCGTTAAGTGTAGAGACGGATCTTCTCAGTTTTGGAAGGATCTTTTCTTTTAAGATAGTCCATGTCTGACTAAGGTTCTTGATTTCCTTTTCACGCTGATCGCCATCGGTATACATGGTAAGAACACGCAGAATCAGATCCTTATCCTTAATGTCGGAAGCTTCCATAAGTTTTTTGAAACCTTCCCAGTCTTCAGCTGTAGTAACCTTTGAATAAAAACTTTCTTCCTGTCCGGCTTTAACTTTATCTTTTTTAAGCTCTTCCATCATAGATTTGATAGTATGCTTGGCACGCTCTTCTGCCAGGTTTGCATTCTTGGAAAGCTCCCCGTCAGGTGATGCGTATGCAGAAACATTCATATTCTTGATGTTGAACCCTTTATTTTCGGCTCTTTTTACAAAAGCTTTGAACGCCTTTGTTTCACCGCGTCCAATTTCACTTGGACGAACGGTGCTTTCATTGATGATGAAAAATATTTCCAGGTCTTTGGAAACAGGCAATACCTTTTGAAATTTATCGGTTGCAAGGATAGCCTTCTCATCGGCAACAGTCAGCAAGGGAGTAACGATAGTACCATCACCGATTTTTTTAGCCGGAATCTCTTTCGTCTTCTTTTTTACAGTCCCGGAAGCGCTCACTTTCAGATCTGCATTCTTCATATCAGCTGTATAAGCTATACGATCGCTGTATGAAAAACTTCCACCTGCTTTATACATTATCTTGGTACCGCTGCCTGTGGCTTTTTCACCAACCAGGGTAGTAGATTTAAGTGCATGCTCACCAATCTTGGGAGTGACAGTCAGCACAACTTTTTTGCCAAAATATTTCGGTGGATATTTTCCGGTGATGGATACTGCAACTGTATCACCGTGCATTTCAAGTGGCTGAGGAGTCACCGTGTAGGTTACGGTATCGGCTTTCTTAACCATTTTGCCGAGTCCGTCACAGGAAACCAGTCCTACAACAGCTACTAATGCGATTCCAAGCTTGTGCAGATTTTGAGTTTTCATTTTTTCCAAATTGGTTCTAAAATAATAATGCGTTTAAGATTGAGATTCTGTAC
>JBIOHC010000094.1:0-5797 GCA_044448685.1 Bacteroidia bacterium | reverse complement strand
TCCATAAACAGGTAAACATATGGTTGCTTAACCATTCCCCTACTTTATTCATGAACTGTGCACGATTTCATTTCTCTAAATTACATAAAGACCGCATTGTAATAAAAAAAGGGCTATTTCTGAGAAATAGCCCCCTTTTTCAATATTCAGACATGACTATTTCATGGCTTTGAGGTTGACACCATACATAATGATGAAGGCAATGGCAAATACCGCTGTAACGATACCCATTAAACCACCTGCCAATCCACCGATATAACCGAACATTACACCCAGACCGGCAACCTGACCTACAGTATAAATATAGAAACCTGTTTTCTTCAGCATCCACATCATGACAGCGCCTGCAAGAACAACAACGTTCAGGATTGCAATCATCAAATACCCGTTGGAAATCTTAACAGGGTCTATTCCCAGCAACTGAACAGCAGAATTAACAGCAGCTTCTGTTGTCTTGGCATCAGCTCCCGGAAGGGCAGATACTTCCTTGGTAAGATTGGCAGTTGTAAGCATGGTTTTTGCATCAAAATAATTTTTAATGCCTGAAAACAAGCCAATCGCACATCCAATAAAGCTTAAAATACACAGTACTGTCAAAAATGTAGGTCTTTTTGGAGCTCCTGCTCCTTCTGTCGTAGCTTGTTCCATAGTTTTTTAGATAGATTAGTGATGAGTTGGATAATTATGTAAAAAAAGCATATTTATGAAAACGGGCAACCTTTATCGACGAATAATTATCAACAATCTGTTAAAAAACACGATTCATGGTTAAATATGGGGTCCGGATTCATTATTAACCCTTGTTTATCTCCGCTTATAGAGGTAGAATCATGACAGGCATCATCAATACGAGACATCCGGCGATGCATGCGAGATCATATATGTGGTATACGAGATGACATAGGTAAGCAATGTATTTGATGAGGATCATATACCGCAATCTGTCAAAACACTGAAAAATTTCGGGGTCATTGATTTCAGATCTTTTAAACGGTCTGTGTTGGAAAGGCCCTAATTCTATCGGTCCAACCATTCCTTAAAAGCCCCTACTCTTTCCCTGCTTACAATGCATTCGTCATCGGGCAGACCGGCACAGACAATTTTCAACCTGCTGTTGAAATAGCTGCTTATTTTCTGGATGGAATTGATATTGACCAGTACTTTACGGTTAATACGGAAGAAATCACGGGGAGAAAGGAGTATTTCAAGGGTATCCAGAGTATGATCGGTAGGATAACGTTTGCCATTTTTGGTTGAAAGAATCACTATTCCGTCTTCCGCAATAAAGAAATCTATTTCCTGGCTCTTCACAGAGGCTAGGGTATCACCCATCTTGACGATAAAACGGCTTTTGTATTCCCGGGCTACACGTTCGTAAGAATCCAGTCTTGCTGATTGGCCGGAAAGATGATTCAGTTTTTGGAATTTATCCAGTGCCGATTTCAGCTCCAGCAATCCTATGGGTTTTAAGAGATAATCTATACTGTTTACTTTAAAAGCCTGTATGGCATATTCATCATAAGCCGTTGTAAATATGACCGGCAGGTCTATGCTGACCCTTTCAAATATATCAAAGCCCGATCCATCGGCAAGGTGTATGTCCATAAATAGCAGGTCGGCTGTCATTCCTTTCTTGAAGGCTTCAACAGTTGATCGTACGGAATCATAAACTGCAACGACCCGGATGGAGGTGTCAAGCTTATGCAACATGGTGTTGAGATGATCGGCAGTAAGCTTTTCGTCTTCGATAATAATAACATTCATTTTGCAGGTAATAAGGGAATGCGAACGGTAAATACCTGATTATGCTGATCTATATGAACTGTCTCATCCGTAAAATACCGGTAACGCCCGGCGATATTCTTCAAACCTGTATTGGAGCTTTCTTCTCTGTTTGTTCTAAGCTTGATGGCATTGCTCACTTCCAGCCCGGAATCACCGGCACGGATCCGGATGACCAACGGACTGGCCTCTGATATTTCATTGTGTTTGATGGCATTCTCCAACAGCATCTGCAGGGCCATTGGAGGTATCTGACGCTGGAGCAGATTATCAGGAATATCCAGTTCAAAAACAATGTTTTTGTCGAAACGTATCTGCAGCAGGTAAGTATAGGACCTGATAAAACCCAGCTCGGTTTCGAGGCTCACCAGTTCATTGTTACGGTTATCAAGCAGGTAGCGGTATACCTTTGAAAGCTGATTCACAAAATCAACAGCCTTATCCTGATCTTTGTAAATAAGGGAAGAAAGCACACTCATATTATTGAACAGAAAATGAGGGTTCAGCTGATTCTTCAGGTTCTGCAGTTGAGCCTGGAGACTTTCATTCCTGTATTTCTCCACTTCTGTCACCGAACTTTTCCAGGATTTGAAAAACTGGACGCTTATTTCGATAGAAAGAATAATCAGTGTAACCAGGAGGCCGATAACAAGCGCAATAAACATAAACGATTGCTTTGTGGCTTCCGGCACATCGCAGATATAATAGCTGAACAGTTTCATGCCTATAAAAATGACAGAAGCACTAAACAACATACTCACCGGAAGGTGTACCAGAACCCTCTTCCCGGGCTTAGTCACCCAGGGAAATTTCCGGTTCATCCAATGATCGATATGCAGGTTTCCTTCCCATACAAGGATGGTGATACAGATGGAAGAAATAAAATCAAGGACAGGATTATGATCTTTCAGATTTATACGCTGCAAAGAATGAAGCAGCATGGAAATGACAATTCCTGCCAAAGCCATATAGATAAATCTCCATCTGCTGCTTTTCATTCTATAAAAATAACAACTATTCGATCAAAACTGGATTTTGTATACAAAGTTGGGGAACAGGCCAATTTGGTATGAAGTATTAACTGAATTGGTCAGAGGGTTAAAACGCTGTGCAAATACATTTTTGTTGTTGGTCACATTCTGAACATCAAAGAAAATACTTTGTGCCAGCTTACGTTTTTTACCGTTCAGGGTAAAGCCGGTCTTTACATCCAGTCTGAAAAAATCAGGATTGCGCTGTGTGAATGCATATACATCCCCTTTCAGCACTTCGCTGTGCAGAAGCTGGGAAGCCTGCAGGTCGACAGGTGTAAAATACCGCCCTCCGGCTTGTGTCAGCTTTACATCAACAGTCAGCGCATTGCGTTTTTCATGCCCTACTTTAAATTCCTTACCAAGCAATACATTGTAAACATATTTTCCATTGAATGCTGTATTCCGTTCAACCTGATCACTGCCTTTGTACCTGGACTCATACAATGACCCTGTCAGTAAAGCATAATACCCTTTATTAAAGAATTTTTCAACAGTCAGTTCCACCCCATAATTGGTGCCGGTTCCGGTATTGACAAGCGAGCCCTGGTTGTTGGGATTAAAGCTGGCCCCTGTATTGAGCATGGAAAAACTGCCCTGAGTCATGCTTACCGGAACATCGTAGAGATACTGGTAATAAACTTCTGTTTTAATATGCCAGTCGCGGAAAGGCAGGAGATCATAGCCCGCCACAACATGTTCACTGCGGGTGAAACCTACGTTACGGTTGCTCTGATCATAGGTTCCATCAGGTTTAAGTGAGCGAAAAAAGTACACATCGGCAGGCTGCATCTGGCTGTGCAGGCCATAACCCAGACTGAATATATTTTTATCATTGAGCTGATATTTCAGTCCAATACGGGGTTCTAAGGAAGTGGCATTGTTCAGGGTAAGATACTGACTGTGCAAACCTGCGTTCAGGGTGAGCCTGGAGTTAAAGCTGTATTTGGCATGTGCATAACCCTGAAATAATGTGGTATAATCATTGAAATTCCAGATCTGATTCCAGCCACTGTACTGACGCACACGGTAAAACAGATTCAGATCCATCACTTCGGCAACAACACCGGTTTTGATAAACAGCCTGGAACTTATTTTGGAGTTAAAAGAGGTATTGAGGGAATACGTGGTTCGAACTGTTGAATTATCGATGATCCGGTTCGCACTCTGATCGAAATGGGAAATACTGTCTTCTGTAAAACTGGAAGAAGCATAGGTCACACCCAATACAGTACTGAAATAAGACTTTGAACCAACACGTATGAAATGCTTCAGACCTACCAAACCGAGGGTGCTGGTAAAGTAGCTGTCCTTGCTTGGGTCGGCAAAAAGATCCGTGCTGTCAATCTTATTGTGCAGAAAATTTATCGTGCTAACGCCACCCAGTCCGAACAGCGTAAACCGTCCCCATTTCGTATAACCTCCGTTGAGTTTAAAGGATAAATCCTGATAGAAAGGGGTGGCTGTTGTTCCGATAGGGATACCAACCTTTTGGGCCAGACCGGTGAATGAATAACGGTAAGCAATGAGGTAGGATGATCCGTCCGACTTGTGAAGCGGTCCTTCGGCCATAGCTTCCACCCCAGTAAGAGCGCCTAACTGAAAGGTGTATTCACGCTTTTCGGCATTCCCGTTCCGAAAACCAAGATCGAATACCCCTGCATTGGCATTTCCATATTCGGAAGGGAATGCGGAAGTGAAGAAATCCGAATTCCGGAGCACATTGGTATTGATGGCGCTTACGGGTCCACCTGTGGTGCCTACGGTGGCAAAATGGTTGGGGTTTGGTATGTTGAGGCCTTCCATTCTCCACAGCACCCCCGAAGGTGAGTTGCCCCGTATAACCAGATCATTACGGGCATCATCAGGAGCGCTGACACCTGCAAAGCTTGAAGCCAGGCGGGCAGGATCAGAGCGCCCACCGGCATAACGGTTCACTTCTTCCATTGAGAAAGAGCGTCCGCTTACCGTGGTGAGTTCGTTATTGGTTTCATTTTTATGTGTACCTGAAATAACCACTGCATTAAGTGCAGTGATATTCTCTTCCATATCCACTTCCAGTTCAATTTCCTTACCGGCATTGACAAGGATATTTGAAATCAGCTGTTCTTTATACCCAAGAAAATAAACTTTCAGTTCATAACGCCCGGGAAGGACGCCGTTTATCCGGAAATGTCCTGTTGCATCACTCACACATCCCTGAGCAGGGTTGCTTTGCAGAATAACTACAGTGACCCCGGGCAAAGGAGTCTTGCTTTGTTTATCAGTTATAATACCTTTGATTACTTGTCCGGATGATTGTGCTTCAAGGAAGACAGGGCTTCCCATCATCGAGAAGAAAAGGAGAATAGGTATGATCTTTTTCATGTGCTTTATTAATTACAGGACAAAACTAGGTTGCCCTGTGCACAGGAAAAAGGTAAAACAGTATGAGTTGTTGAATTAGGTGGATGAGTTGTAACGCGGCCTAATTAATTTTTCTCCAAACGGTTCCGTCTGAAATAAGCTGTAGGGAACTTCCTGCAGAAATACTTGTTGCCGTGGTTGCATTGGCAATAGTATAAGCAGAAATGGTCAGGGCTACTGCTCCATGATTCACCACCAAATAGATTCGCCCGGTACATGTGCTGGCTGTTGGCAAGGTATAGGTACTTGCAGATCCGCCGGTAAAGATGACACAGTAATCGGTAGCAGCCAGGGTATAGCTGGCCGTATTGCTGGTAACATTGGCTGATATGGATCCTGCAATATGCAATGTTGAAGTCGGACTGCCGGTATTGATACCAACTTTATTGTCATCACGCGCAAAAATCAGATAATTCAGGTTCTGGTTACGTACGCTGAATGAAGCAGTACCGCTGGTAATTCCGCTGCCTATGATATCCACAGGATAGGAAGGGGTACTGGTATTTACTCCTATCCTGCCTGTCGATGCATCCACATGCAAACGGGCTCCTGTAATGTCAATATCTCCTGCAATGGTC
>JBIOHC010000093.1:0-5866 GCA_044448685.1 Bacteroidia bacterium | reverse complement strand
TCCGCTCTTTGAGGGCTTCGATTACGACTTTCGTTTTGAAGTCTGCGCTGAATTTGCGTCTTGCTCGTTTTTCCATGGTTCAGGTAAGTTAGGGTTAAATTTCCACTTTAACTTCCTGTCCTGATTTTCTATACCATTATATTGGATAATCTGCAAAACATGGATATTCAAGCATTGGCTCACTCGAGCTACCTTCATTTCGCAGTAACTAAATTACGTACTGACGGTTCACGTTTTTTGTATATCAATTACCTTCAGGGAGGCACAATAAGCAGATATAAAGTGACAGGTACCGGGATTGTTTATGATAATTATACAATTGGCGATAATGACGCCGATTTATCTCAAAGTGCAAGAAGTGAAATGGAGCTGGTGACCTTGCCCAGTGGTAATTACAGGATAGCCGTTCCTTATTCAAAACATATACCTCCAACTGCTACGACTCCTACAATGGTGGTATATGTTGCAGATATTGATGTTATTACTGGTAATATTATCCCATCTACCGCGAAATATATTCCGTTGCCCACTGGCGCAAATCCTCATGGATTGGAGTTCTCATTGAAAGGTAGATACCTATATGTATCGCATACACAGGCGCCTTACTTTATGATCGGACAGGATTTTGATGATGAGGATATTGACTATGACAGGCAGGAAACGCATATAACTGCATCAAACAGACTAGCTGCGTCTGAGCACTTCGGAAAAATGTTCCCGAATCCGAGTAATTCAAGTTTCTTCTATACAACGGTGTTACAGACAGGAGAAACCGGGTTTGTCGAAATGTTCGACCTGCTGGGCAAACGGCTTCAGACAAAATCTCTGAAAGAGGGAGAAAATAATATTGAATTCACAACTGAAGGAATGAGTAACGGTATTTATTTCTATAAGGTTACAATCAATGGAAGACCAGAAGATACTGGCAAAGTGATGCTATCCAAATAAATGAGTTTTTCAATATATCCGGCCCTTTTTGTAAATTTACATAAAGGGCCGGATATTTTCAGATGAAGCAGCACTTCACAATTTTCTTTTTGTTTTTTCTTGTCTTTACCTGCGTCGCTCAGGTTCCGATTAATCTTGTGCCAAATCCTTCTTTTGAAATTTACGATACATGCCCAAACAATGCCGCGCAAATATATCATGCTGTTCCTTGGTTTCAGCCCAACAATCAAACTGGTAGCACGAGAGTATCAAGTTCTTCAGACTATTATAATTCATGTGCAACACTATCTTCGCAGTTTAGTGTCCCATCAAATTTTGGAGGGTTTCAATACGCCCATTCTGGGAACGGTTATGCTGCTATTTGCCCTTTTTTCTCATTAGGGTCACCTGACGACGCAAGGGAATACATTGAGGTCAAACTAGACAGCTCTTTAATGGCAAATAGAAAATATTGTGTTTCATATTACGTTTCGCTTTCCAATAATAATCGCAATCCAATTGATGCAATATCAGCTTATTTTTCTCCTGACAGCTTACTTAGTAACAGTCCTATTTATGATTTTATACCGGTTACCCCTCAGATTAATAATCCTTCGGGTAGATTACTAAACGACACCTTAAATTGGATGGAAATTAAGGGAACATTTACAGCTTCCGGGGGCGAAAAATTTATTACAATAGGTAATTTCCTTCCGGGTTCTCTAACACACTACATTATTTACGACAATAATGATGTCAGCTATTACTATATTGATGATGTCAGCGTCAGCGAAGCCCCAACCGCAAACGCAGGAATTACCAGAGATTCTATTTGTCCGGGAGACATGGTGAATTTGGGTGTCACTTCCAAAGCAGGGTTCATATACCAATGGTTTCCGATAACGGGGTTAAGCTCTGCAAATATTTCAAACCCCAAAGCTTCCCCCACTCAAACCACTACTTATACGCTCGTAGTTTCGGAAACCTGTTGCTCGACATGTTCCGATACCGCTCGTGTAACGATTTTTGTAAAAGATTGTCCGGCAACAATTACTCCCCCTAATGTATTTACGCCAAATGGAGATGGAATAAACGATATATGGCTTCCAGTCCTTACAAAAGAATCGGAGATCACTTCTTACCATTGCTCTATTTTCGACCGCTGGGGAGCGAAACTATTTGATACAGATAAACAGTTGCAGGGATGGGATGGCCGGGATCAAACCGGAATACCATGCGTTGATGGGGTTTATTACTATGTGATTACTGCAATGGGGGGGAGGGGCAAATCCTATAACCAGACCGGATATTTTGAATTGATTCGCTGAAATTTCTAGTTTTTCTCGTGTAAATGTCCTATATTTCTAAGTGTAATCTCCGATTCTTCCTGCACCTGAAAATCACTCTTATGAAAGAACTATTATCCCTCCCAAAAAGCATTCTTCTTGCCCTTTCTCTGTTCTTTCTGACCTTTATTGCTCAAGCCAGTTCAGGCGTAAGCATCTCTATTGTTTCTCATACCAATGTCTATTGCTACGGAGCAAGTACTGGGTCAGCTACTGCCAGCATTAGCGGAGGGGTCGGACCATTTGCCTATTCCTGGACTCCTTCCGGTGGACACAACCTGACGGCAAACGGTTTGGCTGCCGGGAATTATACCTGTACGGTAACAGATAGCAGCAATATGAGTACCGCTTCTGCTGTAGCCTATATTTCACAGCCTCCACAGCTTGTATTGACGACAACAGTTACCCCTTCGGCCTGTATGATCCCTTGCAATGGATCTGTTCAGGCTATTATTAGCGGAGGAACTTCTGTTTATACATATTCCTGGGCGGGTATGGGTACTGCTGCCACCATTACAAATGTTTGTGCGGGGACAAGTTATACGGTAACCGTTACAGATCAAAATGCATGTACTGCTACTGCAAGCGGGGTCATGAGCTCAACTGATAGTATGACTGCCACGGTTTCTTCAATAAACACCGGATGCAATACCAATACAGGAAGTGTTACAGCAAATGTGGTTAAAGGAAGCCTGCCTTACACATACTCCTGGAGTACTGGGCAGTCGACTCCTTCTCTGAATAACCTTCCCACAGGGGTTTATACCCTTCAGGTTCAGGATCACTCGGGTTGCGCTATTGTACTTTCAGGCACGGTAGCTAATAGCTCCGGCTTGGGAGTTACCATGACCAAATTCAATGTGACTTGTTTTGGTCTCAGTACAGGATCTGCCAACATGCACCCCTCCGGTGGGCAAACACCTTATACCTATTCCTGGAGCCCGTCAGGAGGGAATGCGGTAACAGCAACGGGACTCTCTGCCGGAACCTATACGGCATTTTGTACCGATGCCAACGGATGTATCTTTCAAAGCATTCTTCCAATAAACCAACCAGCCCAGTTAGCCGCCACTGTAACCACTAACCCATCTGGTTGCGGGGCATGTAACGGAAATGCAACTGCCAACGTCAGCGGTGGTACTGGCCCCTATACTTACTCCTGGTCTCCGGTTAGCGGTTCAGGGTCTTATTGCCTGAGTCTTTGTGCCGGGTCTTATACCTGTCAGGTATCGGATGCCCATAATTGTCCGGTTTCCGCTTCCGGTAGTGTTGCCTCTTCCAGTTCTATGACAGCTTCCGTTTCAAATACCGCTTCGGGCTGTACTACCTGTAGCGGCACAGCATCCGTTACGGCAAGCGGTGGACATTTGCCTTACACCTATTCCTGGTCTAATTCCCAAACCACGCAAAGCCTTACCGGCCTTTGTCCGGTAACTTATTCTGTAAGCATTAAAGACAGCAATGGCTGTACCTTTCTGTTGCAAACCATCATTCCCAATGCTTCAGGGCTGGTTGCCGCACCTTCAGCTACGAATACGACCTGCTGGAACAATAATAATGGCACAGCAACAGCCAACGCAAGCGGGGCAGTGCCTCCTTATACCTATAGCTGGTCACCGGGGGGTATGACAACTTCCTCTGTTTCTAACCTGAGTCCGGGGCATTATACGGTGTTTGTCACCGATCATACGGGATGTTCCATCAATTCTTCCGTTTCACTTGGGCACTCTCAGTACATTTACGTGTCTCTTTCCTCTACACCCGACAATTGCAATACCCATACCGGAAGTGCAACGGTTACAGCCTTCGGTGGAAATCCGCCTTATACCTATTCCTGGTCAAGCGGAGCAACCACTCAGACCGCTACCGGACTTGGTACAGGACCTAATTCTGTTGTTATTACCGATTATTCGGGCTGCACTTCATCCGGATCTACCAACGTCGGCACAACCTGTTACGACATTATCCGGGGTACGGTATGGAATGACCCCAACCTGAATTGTATTTATGACAGCATAGATCACCATGTAGCGGGCAGATGCATCTATACCGTTCCTGGGAATTATTATGGCTACACTGATACGGCGGGGCGATATACCATCTGGGTTCCCACCATTGGAAATTATACGGTGTACGCTGCCGGGGTGAGTAATTATGTATACCATTGTCCCACTCCGGTCAGCCATCTTGTGAGCTTTACGGTCATTCCCGACACTTCCAATACCAATGACTTTGCCGGGCATAAGGTAAGTCCGATCTCCCCAACCCCGGATTCCGTGCGGGATTTGACTGTATACATGAGTTCGGGATTAGCCCGGCCCGGGTTTCCGATCAGCTACTCGATTTACTATTTCAATTACGGTAACATTCCCATAAATGCAACCCTAACCTTTACCCATGATGCCCAATTAACCGGATTCTCGGCCAACTTAACACCCTCCTCCTATACATCTCCAACTGCTACCTGGAATCTGGGGATTTTAAATCCCGGACAACATGGTACTATTTCTGTTACCATGCAGGTTCCAACCCTTTCCTCCACAGCCTGTATCGGTTGTTTCCTGACCAGCACAGCCGTTATTAACCCCATTTCGGGGGATGCTTACCCTTCGGACAATACAGCCACGGATAAAACGGTCATACAGGGTTCCTTTGACCCTAATTTCAAGGAATGCCAGACTCCCGGAGAGGATTACAGCACAGGAAACATTACCGTGAATGACACCCTCCTGACTTATACCATCCATTTCCAGAATACAGGAACGGATACAGCCTTTACCGTAGTTGTGAAAGACTCCCTGTCACCTTACCTTGATCCCACCACCATAAAACCCACAATGTCTAGCAACCCTTTCAGTTTTACAGCCAATAACGGAGAAATGGTCTTTACCTTCAATCACATCATGCTGCCCGACAGCAACCACAGCGAACCCCATAGTCATGGTTTTGTTCAATATCAGGTTAAAACACTGCCCAGTCTCCCCGTAGGAACTACGATTCTGAACAAGGCAAGAATATACTTTGATTTCAATTCCCCCGTGAATACGAATACTACTTCCAATACCATTCAGACCGTGACCGGGATATCCTCCCTTTCTGAAATCAGCCTCAACATCTATCCTAATCCATTCGATACCTGGGCAACGGTGGAATTAAGCAGGCCTGTTCCTCCCGGAAGTGTTTTTTCATTGTATGATGTTTTTGGGCGGAAAGTACAAAGTCAAATTGTGACCGCTCCCCGATTTTACATTGAAAAAAGCCAACTACCGGCTGGGGTTTATTTCTATCAGTTGGAACAAGGAACCCGTATAGATATAAAAGGCAAAGTCGTTGTTCACTAATTTACGATGATGACGGTGGAAATTAGCTCGGTTTCCCTGCTTCCAAAAGAGTCTTTGTATGAACTTCGGATTATACTCTAAGTTAATGGATTATACCGGAAGAGAATTGTTAGCACTGCCTGCTGAACATAAAGGATCTGGCAAGTATACAAAGGAGTTAAATCTTAGCTCGTATAGTGAAGGAATATATTTGCTTGTTGCGAATCTCAACGGAGTTACTAGAACTATCAAATTAATCAAGCTATAATCGGT
>JBIOHC010000092.1:0-6011 GCA_044448685.1 Bacteroidia bacterium | reverse complement strand
GCCCAAATACCTATATTTATAAAAAATAGAAATCATGCTAAGGATACAAGCCTTTTTAATCCTCTTGTTTATGCCGATTTTTGTCCTTCAGCAGAAAGGATGCGCGACAAGATCAGGAACGGCAATAAAAGCAGAACCTGTAAAAGAATTCCAGGTGTCCGGCCTCATCACACAAACTCAAAGCTATTGCGGGGGCGCCAGACCTCCTGAAGATTTACTTAAAAGACTTCAATCACCCCATCCTTTATCGGGTAAGAAAATTTATTTCCGTAAAGGGACAAAGAATACACTCGATATGCAAGGTCTGAAGGACGCTGTGAGTGATTCAACAGGACATTTTAAGGTTATGCTCACTTCGGGGAGCTATTGCATTATTGAAGAAGACCAGGTAAAGGCTCTTGATGTGGAATCTTTTAAAAAGAAGTACCTGACACCTTATCTGGTAGCAGATGAAGTATGTCTGAAACAATGGTGGGATAAATGCTATAGCAGTTTTGAACTGGGAGCTGCAGATAAAAGTGACGTGAATTTGAACTTTCATATGCCCTGCTTTACAAAAGGTCTCCCCTGTGTAAAATATACGGGACCGATGCCCCAGTAAACAGACACAAGAATCAAGACATTAGACACGAGATCCGTCTTGATTCTTGTGTCTTGCTTCTTATTTATCCTGCCATTCCGGAAGCCTTCCCTGTGTATAAGGGGCTTTATTAATTTCAAGCTGAGTTTCAACCTGAACGAGTTGACTATTCAATGATTTAAGTTGGACAAGGATACCGGAAAAATCATTCGCAGCGGCTTTATAGGATTCCATTTGGGTTCCGGTTGGGGCGCATGTCACATTCCAGACACCGTAAACGATAGTTTCAATTCTCCCTGAAATGGAGGGCAATACAGGAAATTCATGTTTTGCAACACTATTATCTCCGGACATCTTAATGTCAAGCTCTTTCAATTTCATTTCAATGCCTGAAAGGGCTGTTTCCATATCAAGCTTACTCAAGGGAGAATTAAGGATCGCTTTTTTGGATTGAGCCAGTCTAACCTTCATTTCTCCCATATAGGTGAGTGACCCATTGGCAGCCCTGTATAGTTCAGCCACTTTTTTGCTGAATTCAAGAACCTTTTGTTTGTCTGTAGCTGCAAGTGTTGCAGTATTCAACGCGACTGCCTGAAAGGGTTGTGCAGGCACAAGCTCTGTAAATTTACCGTCTTCAAACTTTGAAAGAGAAACCGTGTATTTGCCCGGCAAAGCCATAGGACCTTCATCAGGTTCTGAATACGGATTACTCAGATCCGGCTCCGGTTGTCCGGCAGGAGTTGTGGTAGGATACCTGAAATTCCAGACGATACGATTCATGCCTTTACCCGCTGCCGTTTTGATTCTCCTTACAACTTGTCCGCTTTCATCCGAAACTGTGAAAAGGAGATAAGGGGCCTCCTCAGCATCTTCGGCTCTCATCTGTTCATAACTCGGATATTCAACAGGCTCCCCTTTTTTAATTTTTTCTTTTTCAATCTCCTGCCTTTTCTGTTTTTTGGTTTTAACGGATTCCTTCAGATAGTAAGTGAATACGGCTCCAACAGGAGGATTTTCGGCAGTATAGAAGCTTTCACCCTGAAAGGCTTTTCCTCTGTGTCCATACGGAGCACTTTGAATAAACATCAGTGCATCTTTTACAGGAAAGATGTGTGCGGCTTCATTCAGGGTTTCGGGTTTAACATATCTCAATGCTGAATAGTCATCCAGCACATAGAATCCCCGGCCAAAGGTTGCCATGACAAGATCATTTTCTCTTTTTTGTATGGCAAGGTCGCGAACAGGGACTGTTGGTAATCCTCCTTTAAGCTGTATCCATTTTTTACCCCCGTCAATGCTGAAATAAAGACCAAATTCAGTGCCGGCAAACAGCAGATCCGGATTAATATAATCCTCGGCAATGCAATAAACAGATCCTCTTTCAGGAAGATTGGAACTGATAGAAGTCCATGCTTTGCCTCCATCAGTGCTTTTAAACAGGTATGGCTTAAAATCACCCATGCGGTGATTATTGAAAGCAGCATAAACAGTACTTTCTTTATGCTGAGAAGCAAGAAGGAACCCTACAAAACTGTGCTCGGGGACTCCCGCTATCTTGTCAATCTTTGTCCAGCTTTTCCCTCCGTCAGCTGTGATTTGAATTAATCCGTCATCCGTTCCGACAAAGAGAAGATCTTCCTTAACAGGAGATTCGCTGAAAGCTAAAATATTACCATAAATAGAAGTGCTTTGATTCTTTGCAACAGCATCCATGCTCCAAACCTTACCCATCACAGGCAGCTTATTCCGGTCCAACTGACGGGTCAGATCCGGACTGATCGCTTTCCAGTTATCTCCCCTGTCATCCGTACGGAAAAGTTTGTTGGCCGCAAAATAAAGCCGGGTTGGAGAATAAGAACTCACCTGCAAAGGCGCATCCCAATTCCAACGTAAGGGTGCTTCCCCTGGCGCATCTACAGGCCGGATATCCATTGCTTCACCGCTTTTCCGGTCATAACGTACGAGACCTCCATATTGACTCTGAGCATATACAATATTCGGATCACGAGGATCAACCTGAGATTCGAATCCGTCACCTCCGGTAGTCACGAACCAATCAGCATTAATAATTCCGGAGGAACTGATAGTTCTGGAAGGGCCACCTAAACTATTGTTATCCTGTGTTCCACCATAGATATTGTAAAAAGGGCTTGCGTTATCGAGTGCCACTTTATAAAACTGTGTGATTGGCAGATTGCCTTTATAGCTCCAGTTCTGACCTGCGTCATAACTCTCATATAAGCCACCATCACAGCCCCCCAGATAATGTTTGTTATCCGTCGGATCGATCCAAAGAGCGTGATTGTCTACATGTTTGTTTTTTTCTCCCAGGGCTGCAAAAGTCTTTCCTCCATCAGTCGAAACCTGGTTAATGGTATTCAATACATAAATCCTGTTAAGCTCTGTCGGATCAGCTATTATTTCTGAATAATAATTTCCGGCCGTATACATTCCATTTCTTTTTTCCCAGCTGGCCCCCCTATCTGTGGACCTGAAAACTCCGCCTTTATCACCTGCAGTTTCAACAATAGCATAGAGGTAGTCCGGATTTACATCGGATATGGCAAGACCAATCCTTCCAAGGTCTTCAGCAGGTAAGCCGTTCATAATCTTTTCCCATGTCTTACCTTCATCAGTACTGCGGTATATCGCTGATTCAGGACCTCCGCTGATATATGTCCACTCATGCCTCCGTCGCTGATGTGCACAGGCATAGAGTATTTCTGGATTGGCAGGATCAATATGTATTTCATTAAACCCGGTACGTTCACTCACATGCAGGATCTGCTTCCAGGTAATACCACCGTCCGTTGTTTTATAAATACCCCGGTCTCCCCCATCAGACCACAACGGTCCATAAGCAGCCACATAAACGATATCTGAATTATGCGGGTCAACAGCAATCATCCCGATATGTTCAGACAATTTCAAGCCCATATTCTTAAAACTCTTGCCTCCGTTATCCGATTTATAAACACCATCCCCGTAAGAAACGCTTCTTTGATTATTATTTTCACCGCTGCCGGCCCACACTACATTTGGATTGCCGGGATCAATAGCCAGGCATCCGATTGAGAAGGACCCCTGATCATCAAAAACGGGGTTAAAGGTGGTGCCTGCGTTTGACGTTTTCCAGACTCCGCCTCCGGCAGTAGCCAGATAATATTCACTGTGATTTTCAGGATTTACAGCTATATCCAGGATTCTGCCAGAAGTTACTGCCGGACCAACATTACGGAGTGTCAGGCCTGAGAATGTAGAGGCATTGAAAGGAGAACTTTCCTGAGCCTGGTTTATCGGTGATTGAGCCGGAATCTGTATACTAAACAGTACAATGGCTGCAGCGTAGAGGAGATAGGTTCTTTTCATGCTTTTTTGCTATTAAAGCATCAAAGATAAAGGAAATAGAGGGTTTGTGTCTATTTATTGATGAGCGGTAAATAATACCCTTAAATGCAGAATAGTCTATTTAAAACCAGTGATATTGCTTTGGCTTTATGCTTTTTTTGTGATTCCGGTGATTGGACGGGGTTCTCACGGAAGGAGCCCCGAGAGTGAAAAGATTTTTTTTAAGGCCTAATGTGAAACAGGCATCCATAATTGAATAGGAGTCTGAAAGATAGTCCCGTCCGAATCGGAATTTGAACTCACCAAACAATCCGGCATATTTGTAATAACGTTCAAAACCAATACCCAGGTTCATACTTACCCAGCTGAAGTTATATTTTGTTCCTTCCACATAGTTATATATATCTCTGTCAAAGGCCGGGGTTCCCAGATAAGTTCCCTGCCATTGTTGATAACATGCTCCAATAAGGCCATAAAATCTGGTGTTTGATGTGCCTACTGTCAGATACATGTAGGAAAGATTCAAATCAATATTACTTGCTTGTATAGCACCCCAGGCAGGAATAGCATCGTGTTTTACCTGGTATGTGTACTCAGTAATAAGGCCTATTCTGCGCTTGAATCTGACGGCCAATCTTCCGTTATATCCCCTTTTGATCTCTCCAATTGGTTCTATACCCATATTGACTGCAGAAAATGCAATGCCTCCTCCGGCAGAGAAGGTTATGACTGTGTCTCTTAAATGCGGGTTGGGCGAATAACCAAGCAACATCTGTGCATTAAAGGTGCCTTTTAAAACAAGAAAAAGGAAGAGAAGGCCTGGTTTTCGCATGTTTACTTTCCTTAGCAAATATACGAAAGTCAGGCAAAATCTCTTGTATTCAATGACTCAAAATGAAACGTGTTGTATAAACCTCCTGCCCTATTAACACCCTGATCAAGTACGCTCCATTCTTCAGATTGGAAAAATCGTAAGTTGATTGATATGCTCCTTCATAATGGTCCTTCATCTGGAACAGGAGTCTCACCATCCGGCCTTCTGCATCATAGACTTCTGCTGATACATCGGTCTTTCTTTTAACGGAATAAGCGAGAACGGTAGCACCTGTTGTGGGGTTCGGATAACAGGATATCTTCTCTTTCAAGACGCTGCCATTGTTCTCTTCAGGTTGCTGTTGAATAAAAGACTGAGCTGTGCCAATTTCAGAAATTGTATCTGCTTTCGGAACAACAGTACAAATCGTAAGTTGTCCAGTAATAAGTGTTTCAGGAGTGTCATTTTTAATAACCGCTTCAGGTTTTACTGTATCAACAGTTGGAGAAGGGATATCCTGTGTAGGGGGGGTATCCCTTAACAGACTGGCTTTCCCCATCATAAACATCTCTTTAGAAGGCAAGGTATCCGGTTTGGATTGAACGGGTTTGACCTGTACAGGAGGTTTTGTATTCAAAGGACTGTATTTTACGCCACCCTGTACCTGAGTTCGGATTACGGTAACGGGTTTAAGGATCGTATCTTTTGTTTCCGGTTTCCGGAAGATAACCTCTCCCTTAGTCTTGGTACATTTGGAAGGTTCTGTTATTTTGACAGGTTTCGGAACATACGAAACATCTCCTAAAAGAACCTCCGGTTCTTTAATAACAGGTTTCGGGGCTTCTTTTTTGATACAGACTTTCCCTTTCATGCCTTGTCCGAAAGCATCTGTGATCCCAAATAAAGCTGTTCCGAACACCAGGAATACGGCGAGGGCGAAGGCTTTGAAAGGAGACATATTTTTAGGAATGAGATACAGTGGAATTTCAAGATCCCTGATAACAGGGATCTGCTCCATACTGAAACGGCCACAAATCTTACCTTCTTCAGCATTTAAAAGAATCGCCTCCACCTCTTCGGCTTTTTTAGTGCTGAAATCATGGACAGATTTATTACATACTTTACAAAATGCACCCTGTTCATTCGGAGTCATTCGATTCCAGTCTTCGTGACAAGGTTTTGGAATACTGATTCTGTCAAATACGGATTGGCTCATGGGTTTGGTTTTAGTATGAATACCGGTTATTTGCTATATGGATGAGACAGGTG
>JBIOHC010000091.1:0-6044 GCA_044448685.1 Bacteroidia bacterium | reverse complement strand
ATTGCTGCTCTCAATCTTCCGGAACTTTATTTTAAAATTATCAGTCACACCGTCGATCTGGCATGGTATCACCCTTCGCTTGCAGGTTTTTCCGGCAGTATCGGAATGAACGGGATTACTCAGGGAAATATTTACCGGGGTACAGACTTTTTTTCGGTCATTCCCAACTTTAGGAACTACGGGGCCGGAGGGTATGCAATAGAGAAATGGACGAAAGGTAATTTCAACATTGAGGGAGGCTTGAGATACGATTACCTCTGGTTACAGGTCTATATGTATAACCAGAATCTTGTCTATGTGAATCCTATACATGAGTACAGCAATGTAACCTCCAGCCTCGGAGCCACCTATAAGCTCGGAGAGCATTTTTCTGTTTATGCCAATTATGGAACCGCATGGAGAGCACCCGGCCCGAATGAATTATACGGAATGGGAGTGCATGTCAGTGCCGCTTCATTTGAACGGGGCGATTCAACGCTCGGTGTCGAAAAATCGCAGAACCTGACGGGTTCCGTGATTTATAGCTGGAATGAAAAACTGAAGGTGGAACTGGGGCTGTACAATAATCAGATTGATAATTTCATTTATCTGAGACCTGATCTCAAACCTATCACGCTCATCAGCGGTGCTTACCCCGCCTTCACCTACGTTCAGGCGAATGTCGTTTTTCGGGGTGTAGATCTTGATGTAAAATACAGGATTACCAAGCACTTCGTATTTATTTCCAAAACGACACTGGTTCGGGCATTCAATTATTCCATCAATGATTACCTCATCTTCACCCCCGCTGACCGTTTTCAAAATTCCCTTCGCTATGAGTTTAAGTCATTTGGAAAGTTAAAGAAGTCCTATATCGGTTTCTCTAACCTGTATGTAGCCCGTCAGAACCGTGTACCTCCAAATAGTGACTTTGCCCTTCCTCCTTCATCCTATACTTTATTCAATGCTGAAGCCGGGTGCATTGTGAATTGGATCAGGAGGCCGATTGAAATTAGTTTCATGGTCAATAATATTTCGAATACTGCATACCGGGATTATCTGGACAGGCTCCGATATTTTGCCGATGAGCCGGGAAGGAATTTCATAGTCCGGCTAAAAATGCCGCTATTTCCCACAAGGGTAGCAAAGGAGGTGGTTGAGTAACGAATTCCAATATTGATGAAATGGCAGAACCGAAAGTAAATTTTACTGTTATTCCAACAGAGGAGTTGGAAAAACTGAAAGCTTCAATCGAAGAAATCAAGGGTCTTCTTTTGCAAAGGAAGGAAGATGATACCCTATCACGCTACATCCCTTCCGAAAAGGCAAGGCAGATCTTAAATATCAGCCGGAAAACGTGGTTTAATTTAAGGCAGGCGCAAAAAATCTCCTATATAAAGGTTGGTAAGGCTATTTATATCAAAAGGGAGGATCTGGACTCATACATGGAAGCGCACTACATAAGAGCAAACAGATAGTGATATCAGGTTAAAATAGTCCCCTTATGCTGGAAAGATCTGGGTCGTATGAGTAGATTGGCCGGGGGGAGGTAATAATGCGACACCTCCCCTTTTATTGGCGAATTCAGCCCAAATTTTACAGCCTACCCCGGAAGACATCGATGAACTCTTTTACCCCCTGTAAATCACCCAAAAAGTTCGATAAGTCCAACCCTCCGGGTACTTAAGACAAAAGCCGCTGAAAATCAGCGGCTTTTTGGTTCGATAAAATTACCTGAACCATTCAATTATCGAACGTGTGATCATTCCTTCAAAATATAACTTGTACTTCTGCCCCCTTCAGGCTCCTTCCGTAAGATACCTTTATTTATTAAATCATTTATATCACGTAGGGCCGTATCCGGAGAACACTTTGCAATTTTTGCCCATTTGGATGAGGTAAGTTTCCCCATAAAACCATCAAACAATTTATTAATCAATAACCGCTGCCTTTCGTTGATGGGTATTTGAGCGTGAAAATCCCAAAATTTAGTTTTACTCAATACGCGTTTTAAAATTTCATCGGTTACATTTAAAGCTTTGTCCAAACAATGAAGAAACCATTCCAGCCATTCTGTAATATCCAGTTTCCCTTTTTGAGCTCTTTCGAGTATATCGTAATAAGAATTGCGGGCTAACCTAATTTGTGCCGACATGCTGTAAAAACGTTGGTGATCTCCATCCGCTTTTGCCAGTTGCATATCGGCAATGGCACGCGCAATACGACCATTTCCGTCGTCAAAAGGATGGATGGTAACAAACCATAAATGAGCGATTGCAGATTTCAATACGGCATCTACAGAATTATCAGCATTGAACCAATCCAAAAACAGCTTCATTTCTTTTTTCAAACGAGTTGCTTCAGGAGCTTCATAGTGCACTTTCTCCTTGCCCATTGCACCTGAAACTACCTGCATCGGTCCTTTTTCATTATCCCGCCAGCTACCCACGGTTATTTTATGCATTCCGCTTCTTCCGGTTGGAAATAAGGCGGAATGCCAGCCAAACAGGCGATCTTTATTCAAAATTTTCTTATAATTCTGGGTGGCATCCAACATCATTTCTACGACACCTTCCACATTCCGGTCAGCAGGAACTAACCCGCCAATATCCATTCCTAAACGCTTCGCAATCGAAGAACGAACCTGCTCCGCGTTCAGAATTTCCCCTTCGATTTCAGAAGATTTCAAAACATCTGAAGTTAATGTCTGTAAAGTAGTTTCATCTCTCAAAGCAAAACCTAAAACTTCCATATACCCTCTTAGTCGGCCTTGCTTATGTCTGACATTGGATAATACAGGCAGAATGACTTCATTATCCCAGGTAAAATCTGGCCAGTCGGGTTGTTGATGTATGTATTTAGCCATTTATTCTCCGCATATATGCAGTAAATATAGAACATATTCTCCGCATTGACAAATTATTCTCCGCAACTTTACGGTAATTAGGGTAATGATTCGCCGCAAATAAGTGGCGTCGTTCAGATGGTGTCAATATCGCATTTGAGAGGAATTCATCAAGTCTCGAATCCTTTTAAAATCAGTGATAAAGTTCGATAAGTCCAACCCTCCGGGTACTTATCAAAAAGGCTCCTGATTATCAGGAGCCTTTTGCTTTTCAATGGATTCAGAAAAACATCCTTCATTGGTTTTCAGAGGTTTGAAGGTTCGATCCCGGTTCCCTTTTTTTTTAGAACGCAACCTTCCACATCCTCATTTATTGTTCTCCGAATGGATGTCTTTCCATCCAGACGTCTGATTCCGGATGTAATCCGTTTCCAAAATGGACGAACGTGCCGGGCCCATTCTCCATTAAGTTTGGAATTTGCTGCATTACCGGGCCTGATTTTACCCATAACAAATAATATTTTTAGATTTTATACTTCCTGGGATTTTGTCTGGCATCTGCAAAAATGACAAGTTCAATATTCCCCTTTGCCTTAATCCTGTAAAACAGCAGTGTTTTCCTTCTCACTAAGCATTTTTGGAGCTTTCTTTTGGATGAAACCTCCGGGTACATTTCCGGATTATCGGAAAGGGAATTCAGTATTCGATTAAGTTCGATAAATAATTTTTCAATGACTTTTTTCTCCCATTTGGACTCCAGAAACGAAACCAGATCATCGAACGATTTTCTGGCTGTGGGAGACCAGCTTATTTTCGCAGACATACATTAAACATACTTACCTTTATATTTGGCCATTACCTTTTCATGAGGAATGCCTGCTCCTGAATCCAGCTCCTTAAGCGCCTTTTCTATCTCCTCCCTCTGATCTTTCGTCAGAGTCTCCCAGAAATCAGCTTTCGTTTTCCGGGAAATAAAAGTGTAGATGTCTTTTAAGGTCTTATTGTCATTGATGGTATCAATGGCTCTGAACAAAGTATATTTCAATTCCGATGTGCTCATAATTGTCACTTTACTCTTTCAAAGGTAGGGAAAATTTAGACTGAGACCGGCTCATAAACTCTCTTATTCTTTGTAAATCACCCATAAAGTTCGATAAGTCCAACCATCCGGGTGCAAAAATCAGTGTGAGTGTGGGTGCGTGTGTGGCGCCACTCACACTGATTTTTCTTCGCACCCGTGCTCACACTCATGCTGTTTAAATCTTTGATGGGAGGGCCAGAGAAAATGTGTTAGATTTGGTAGTGATGTAGCCTTCGGGTGAAAAAAGCTGGATATATTTGAATTTCTACCATGAACCTAATGAGCAAAATCATTGAAACTTCCACCGCCTATATTTCTCTCCTGAAAGGGAACATTGTGAAGATGCAGTTCAAACCGGAAATTGAAGCAAGTATTGAAAATATTAAACAGAATCACGAAGTAGCTAAGAAAATCACGAAAGGGAAAAAGCATTTTGTTATACTGGATGTCCGGGGATTTGCAACAGGGAGTGATAAGGCAAGATCGTTTTGCGCTTCAAAAAACCCGATGCATTACCGCATTGCAGTTGCCGCATTGGTAAATTCTCTGGCCGAACGCCTCCGATGCATGTCATACATAAAAATTAACAAACCTATAGTGCCAACTTGTATATTTTCGGACGAGTCGGAGGCAATTGATTGGCTTAAGAAATTTTCAAAAAAGGAGGCAATCCGGCCTCCTGATATGCCGGTTGTTGCATTTCAATCCGCCACGGAATGGAAGGCTTGGTTATCAAAGAATTCTCAAGCCTCCAGGGGTGTTTGGCTGAAGATATTTAAAAAGGATTCGGGAAAAAAAACAATTACATATTCCGAAGCACTTGAAGAATCTCTTTGTTATGGATGGATAGATGGTCAGAAGAAAAGTTTCGATGACCAGGCATGGCTGCAAAAATTTTGTCCAAGGAGGCCCAAAAGCATCTGGTCTAAGACAAATATCGCCCATATCGAACGTCTTACAAAAGCAGGTAAAATGAAGCCGGCAGGTTTAAAAGAGGTTGTTGCTGCAAAAGCGGATGGCCGGTGGGAAAAGGCTTATGATGCTCAAAGCAAAATGAGTGTCCCTGCTGATTTTATGTTAGAGCTAAGCAGAAACAAGAAGGCTCATGAGTTTTACAAGACGTTAAATAAGGCAAACCTGTTTTCTATCGCTTTTCGGTTACAAACTGCAAAAAAGCCGGAGACCAGGCAAAAGCGGATGGAAGTAATTCTCAGGATGCTTTCAAGAGGTGAAAAATTTCATTAACCTGCTTGAAACACCGGACGTTTATAACTCCTGGTCTAGCAACCTTCGTTACCACCTGCACTAAACTCAAATTCCTGTTTAACTTTTGCGCCTTTTGAATTTCCTGCAGGCCTCCATTTTGGCATTTTATTAATTGCTTCAAGCAATAACTTGTCGGTTATCATACTGCCAGACGTTGTTGATATTTGAGCAGTGGTAATTTCCCCATCCTCTTTAACGGTGAATCTGACTTTTATTCCCTGTTTGAATAGGGACTCAGAAATGTGATTAAAAACATTTTCCTTTAAATATTCTGTCATTTGCTGGAATCCTGTAGGATATTCAGCTTCGGTTTCAGGAACTACCGTAGTCGTATAATGCATTGTTCCAATGTCAAGATGATCGGTAATCCCATTTTCGTATTTGTACTTAATGTTTATAATGACATCTGTACCCAGATCAGCCGTGTTTAAAATATTTATTTGTGCAGTGTTTAGTGTGTCATTTGTGCTCATAGCTGCCATCGCTCTGCTGTTGCAGGTCGCCAAAATTTCAACTGAAACATAGCTTTTTATCCACGATGCGGGATAATAAGGGATGACATCGCTTATGAATTTAGCCTGGTTTAGCTTTTCGTTTTTTATCAGCGGTGATTTCCCCCTTACTTCATATTTGAGATTTTGGGAAAAACCACTTATAAAAAGCAGGAGCAATAGCTGGGTAATTATTCCTTTTTTCATTTCAATGTTTTTAGAAAGATACGAATAACAACCTGCAATCCGATCCTTTTAACATTCTTTGGTAATTGTCAATAGTGTTGGAAGTAAGATAAATTCCAAACAATTCCTGCCCCCGATTGATCCGCTGTCTCCCGGCTGTATAGTAGTAAAAAATCAATCATCATTTACATTATAT
>JBIOHC010000090.1:0-6288 GCA_044448685.1 Bacteroidia bacterium | reverse complement strand
TCCCTGAGGTATTCCCCCAGCATGAGCTCCCCCAGCATTTTAGAGCGGGTGTAAGTCACCAGATGGCTCACCTGCTCATTTGGTGACTCCGCCTCAAATATAACCCTGTTTCGCGTGTCTTTTCCGCAAATTGTTGCCGTACCCACATAGGCAAAGGTGCTCAGATGCTCCAGTCCCTTAGCCCAGGTCAGAACACGTCTGAGTCCATGAATGTTCACATTCATGATCATACTGTCAAACATTTTTGAAAAAGAGGTGTTGGCAGCCGAGTGAATGATCGTCGAAACTCCATTCAACTCCTTATTGGAGCAGAGTTGCTGGTCCAGCATCTCGTCCGACAAATCGCCCAATACCGGAATAATCTTGGTTTCATCCATCAGGTCCTGGTGAAGGGCAAAAACCTTTTTAAGCCTTTTGCCGGCCTCTTCCTGGCTTTTAGCCCTGATCAGACAATATATCCGGTCAACTTCTTTCCTTTTGGAAAGGTCCATCAGAATTTCCCCTCCTAAAAAACCTGTCACTCCTGTCAAAAAAACATCCATCCGCTTCTGGTATATTACAATTGATTGTTTAAAATAATTCTAGTCCGAAAATTCCCGCTACGATCAGGGCAATGGAGATGATTTTTGGAAGGGATACGGGCTCCTTGTAAAAAACCATCCCGATGATGGCAATCAAAACAATTCCCATACTGGCCCAAATAGCATAGGCGATACTTACCTCCATTCGTTTCAGGACAAAAATGAGGGAAACCAGACTGATCCCGTAAAATAAAAAAACTAGGAGGGAAGGTCCGAGCCGGGTAAAACCTTCTGCCTGTTTCATACAGATTGTGCCAAGCACCTCAAATACAATTCCCAATCCCAGATATACCCAATTCCCTGTTCCTTGCATGACTTTTACCTCTTGCCTTTCAATTTTACCGGGTTACGCACCCTTCCTGCGCGACACAAGTGCCTAATAATGAACCACATCCTTTAATGCGGGATATTTGTTACGATCCGGATCTGTTCAATGAACCGCAAAAGTATGGATTTTGCCGGAATTTATATTTAATGTAGGTTTGGGCCTTATGGACGGGTTTCTTTCGTTGAAGAATGCGTATGTGCGTTATTCGGGTGTTCTGATAGCGTTGCTTTATATTGTATTGGAAGCGGGGCACCCTAATGACTTTGAGATCTTTCTGGCTGCCTCTTCAGATATCGTTCATCACCATAATTCCTATACGATTCTCTATAAAAGCTGGTACCATTATTATTATAGTCCTCTTTTTGCTCTTGCTATTTATCCCCTCACCTTTCTTCCTGTCTATTTTGCAACACTTATCTGGCTGGCAGCTAACCTTGTATTTGTATTCAGAACCTGGAAGGCCTTTGCCTTTTATATTGACAGAACCCTGTTTTCAGAAAAACAAAAGCTTTTTTTTACCCTGCTTTGCTTTGTTTTTGTGATTTATTTTCTGACGCAGAATTTTCACTGCGGACAGATGACGATATTCCTGCTTTATCTCTCTGCAGACGGAATGTATCGTATCATGACCGGTCGATATTGGCTGGGCGCCTTGCTTATTTCCCTTGCCATTAACATTAAACTGCTTCCGCTGGTTCTTATTCCATACCTGTTATACCGGCGCTACCTCAAAACCATGGCCTGGCTGTCACTTTTTCTGGTTATCTGGCTTATCCTTCCTGCCGCTTTTCTGGGTTATGACTTTAATCTGACTCTCCTGAAAAGCTGGGGTGGCCTCATCAACCCTGTCAACACCGAACATGTTATTGACACCTCGGAAAGAAGTTTACATAGCCTTTCATCCTGGCTGCCAACCTTGCTGATGGATAAGGTATCAGACCCTCTGGTCTTGAAAATCAAGCGGAATATTGCAAACTTCGATGCAAAAACCGTTGAAATTATTCTGAATGCTTTCAGAGCCGCGCTTATTTTCTTCTTCTTTTTCTTCCTGAGAAGTCTCCCTTTCCGGAGAGCCGTGAACAAATTACATGCTCTTTGGGAGCTTTCGTATCTCTTTTTGGTTATCCCGCTTCTGTTTCCGCATCAGCAGCACTACGCTTTTTATTTTATGTTTCCTGCAGCTTCCTATCTCTGTTATTATCTTGCCATTCAGGTTGTCGTTCCGCACAAAACGATTCCTGTATATAAATTCCGGTTTCTTCTTGTCGGGGCCTGTATTGTGTTTGTGACAAGTAATCTGCAGGTGTTGTTGGGGGAGTTCGGTGATTATTATGTACACTTCAAACTAATCACGCTTGGCACACTTTTTCTCATCCCGTTGCTTGCTATAGCCAATCCAAATGATGTGCCGCAAAGAACGGATGACACCCAAAAGCCGGGGTTGGATTAATTCAGGGGATTTGGACAGGTTTCAGGCTGAAAGGGCTTCCTGTGGAAGGGGCTCTGCAAGCAGGATGTCTTCCAGATCAATCAGCTGCCCCACACTCCTGTTTTCTCTTATTCCTGAATTCGTATGGAGGGTAAACCGTTCTCCAAGGCTGGCAAAACGATATGTCCTGCGTTCGTTTGATTTTGTTTCCCAGACAACGCCAAAAACATCTTTTCCTGTACGGAGCCTGAATTTGCATGGCCTGTCATTGTAGGCCAGGAAATCAAATCGTGTCATGTTGAGGTTGATTTGTTAAACTAAATTTCCCTTTTTTAACGAAAACGAACAAGATAAGTTCGTTTGTCTTATCAACAAAAATTGTGAATTGTTAATAACCCGGCATTATTTCAGCCCCCGGCGCTCTTTCCAGATCTGATTAAAGGATTTGGGAGCCACCACCGGCAACTCTCTCCGGTCGCCCCAGGTCTTTTTGAAGAACTGTTTGAGCATGAAGTTTTTCACTTTGGCTCCTCCTTTTTCCATTTTGCTTCTTTTCAGCATGGCGCCTTTCCAGAAAAACCAAATGACATTCTCTGTTTTGGATGCTTTTTCGGTAACTGCATCCCTTCGGTTGGAAAGAAGAAGTTTATGAAGATCTATTTTAACCGGACAAACTTCGGTGCACTTTCCGCACAACGATGATGCATAACTAAGGTGCTTGAATTCCTGCAGACCCCTTAAATGCGGAGTAATAACAGCTCCGATAGGCCCGCTATAGGTTGTTCCGTAAGAGTGGCCTCCAACTCCTTCATAAATAGGGCACCCGTTGAGACAGGCTCCGCATCGTATACAGTTCAGTGCTCTCCTTTGTTCTGCCTGTGCAAGCAAATGGGTGCGTCCGTTATCAAGCAGAATAACATACATTTCTTCCGGCCCGTCTGTTTCTGACCCATATCTTGGACCGCTCAGTATCGTATTGTAAACCGTTATGTTCTGACCTGTACCATTTGTTGCTAACAGGGGCCAGAATAAATCAAGGTCCATCACCGATGGAATAAGTTTTTCTATCCCCACAATTGAAATAACAATCCGTGGAAAAGAAACCGACATCATTGCATTGCCTTCATTCTCTGTAACTCCTACTGCTCCCAAATCGGCAATCAGAAAATTACCTCCGGTAACACCAACATCTGCCGTCTGGTATTTGGCTCTCAGCTCCTCCCGGACAAATGCCGTGATCTGCTGAGGAGTCCAGTCAATCGGTGTTCCTCTTTTTTCATGAAACAGTTTTGCCACATCCTCCTTTGATTTATGCATGGCCGGCGTTACAATGTGATAGGGTGGTTCATCATCCATTTGCTGAATAACTTCTCCCAAATCTGTTTCGAGTGACACCATTCCTTCTTTTTCCAAAGCCTGATTAAAGTGCACCTCTTCTGTAACCATCGATTTGGATTTCACCACCACTTTAGCCTCTGCCTTCTTCATGATCTGCACAACTTCTTTCATCACCTCCTCTGCATCCTGGGCCCAGATTACCTTTCCTCCTCTTTTAATAAAATTGGATTCAAACTCGATCAGATATTTATCAAGGTTTTCCATCACCTTTGTCTTCAATGCCGAAGCGCGTGTGCGGGCCAGCTCATAATTGCTGAATTGCTTCTTGCCTTCTTCCACCTTCTTATTGTACTGCCCGATATTGTAGCGCAACTTTCTGCGGTGTTCGGGGTCGAACACCTTTTTTTCAGCTGCTTCGAGAAACTGTTCGGCGTGGCTTGCCATAATTTTTTTGTTTTGTTTAACCTGCAATTCGGGCTGCTTTATTTCTTGTGCGAGTCGACGGTAATCCGTTCAGGCATATGTACAAGTTCCCAGGCCGTAAAGAAAACAAGCCTTGCCCTTTGTTCCATCAGCTCAAAATTAATCTTCTGTATCTCATCCGTTTCCTTATGATAATCGGCATGGGTGCCGTTAAAATAGAAAATGACAGGGATATTGTTCTTAGCAAAATTATAATGATCGGAGCGGTAATAAAACCGGTTAGGATCATTGACATCATTATAGGTATAGTCGAGTTTCAGATGTGAATAGGTGGCATTTGCGTTTTCATTGATCGCATGTAAACGGGAGCTTAGTTTGTCCGAGCCTATCACATATACATATGCAGGGTCCTGGATATGGGCATCATCCACCCTGCCTATCATGTCGATATTAAGATCACAGACTATGTTTTCAAGTGCAATACAAGGGTGGTCCACAAACCATTCCGAACCAAGCAATCCTTTCTCTTCTCCCGAAAAGGTCATAAAGACAATGCTTCTTTCGGGTCCGTGCCCGGATTCCCTGGCTTTCACGAAAGCTCTGGCCAGGTTCAAAACGGTAACCGTTCCGGAACCGTCATCATCTGCTCCGTTATAAACTTCCCCGTTAATGATGCCCAGATGATCATAATGAGCCGTAATAAACAAATATTCCTTTTTCTTTGTTGTTCCTTCCAATATGCCTATTACGTTCTCTCCTGAATATCCAGGATCATCACGTTGTATCTGAAGTTTAAGAAGCGCCTTATGTACGTATGGCTTATTCGTTCTTTTTATTCCTCTTTTCTTTAACAGAGACGAAAGGTCAGTGCCCATAATCCGGTTTCCCATCTCGGCCGATACATAAAGCACAACAAGTTCATTGGGGTCGGAATGCTCTATTGGTAACTGCATCCGTTCTCCTCCTCCTTTGCCATTAAATCGGGCTGAAGACGGATCTTCAGCAGATACTATCAGCATCGTTTTCACACCCGCTTTTCGCGCAGCATTCAGTTTGTTGAAGATGGATTCTGTCCAGTCACCCGGTTTGTCTGTTCCGCTCAGGAGGTATTTCCCGTCTTTGCGTACCGGTTCTCCCTTAAAAACAACAATGGTTTTCCCTTTCAGGTCTGACGTTTTCTGATAGTCATTGAAGGCAGACGCCGAATCATTAATTCCATAACCCAGGAAGTATAGTTCGCCGGTTTCATAGGTCTGATCGTGAAAGTCCGGAACGCGGCTGGTGTAAAAATCTTTCCGGTATACATATGGGCTACCGGCTATGGATAAAGTAATGTTCCCCGGTTTACGAACAACCAATGGATAGGATTGAAGAAAGGAAGTATCATTTCCGGGTTTCAGATTCAGCCGCCGGAATTCCGCTTTTATATAATCAGCAGCCATTTTCTGGCCTTTTCGTCCTGTCTCCCGCCCTTCGTAAGCATCTGATGCCAGCACTTCCAGATGCTTTTTCAAAACTGCTGAGGATATTTGCTGGGCAAAACGCAACGCCAGTGTATCTTTTTGCTGGGCAAACAGTCCCACCGGTAACAGGAACAGCAAGCTGAATTTGCATTTATAGCTCATAAATGATGTTGAATGACAAAAATAAACAAAATCAGCAAGCTATTTTTTTGATCCGGTCGGCATGCCGGCCTCCTTCAAAAGAGGTAGTAAGAAATGTATTCACACATCGTATTGCTTCTTCTTCCTCCATAAACCGGGCGGGTAATGCAAGGACATTGGCATCATTATGTAACCGGGCCAATTTCGCTATTTCTTCGTTCCAGCATAATGCTGATCGGATACCTGCATGCTTATTCGCTGCCATATTTATTCCATTGCCGCTGCCACACATGATGAGGCCTATTTCACAACCTCCTTCTTCCACCTCTGTGGCAACGCGGTGACCGAAGTCGGGATAGTCTGCTCTTTCCTCCGAAAAACAACCGCAGTCAACCACCAGTATATTCTTCTTCTCCAGATAACTGCGTAACTTTTCCTTGAGAAGAAACCCGGCATGATCACTCCCAATTGCTATTTTTAGTCCTGTCAGATTACGTTCGGAATGCATTGAAATACTATTTATATTGGTTAAATTTATAGCTGAAAATGAGCCTGTTAGAACACGATTTATAAACACGTTGCATG
>JBIOHC010000089.1:0-6510 GCA_044448685.1 Bacteroidia bacterium | reverse complement strand
TCCGGATCTGCCACTGCAACAGGCAGCGGAGGTACAGGAGCATTGAGCTATAGCTGGAGCCCGGGTGGTGCCACAACAGCTACTGCAAACAATCTCGGGGCAGGTGCATATACATGCACTGTGACAGATGCCAACGGATGTACAAAAAATACCACTGTTACCGTAAACAGTTCAGGTGGTCCAACTGTTGCAGTCGGTTCACAGACGGATCCTTTATGTCACGGAGGAAGTAATGGCAGCGCTGCTGTCACAGCCAGCGGAGGTACTGCGCCTTATACCTACAGCTGGTCACCGGCAGGAGGCAGTGCTGCAACAGCCACAGGCCTGTCGGCCGGAACCTATACCTGTACCGTTACAGATGCAGGCGGTTGTGTACATACCCAAACTGTTTTCATTACACAACCAGTCCAGATAACGGATTCAACAGCCTTTACAAATGCATCCTGCGGAAGTTCCAATGGCACCGCACTTGTTAATGCCGATGGAGGTACAGGAACACTTACCTATAGCTGGTCACCAACCGGAGGAATCGGACCCAATGCTTCCGGGCTCAGTGCCGGAACTTATACCTGCACGGTCTCTGATGCCAACGGATGCACCCTTACGGCTACGCTGAATATCATTACGGATTCCATTCCTGTTGCCCATGCTGGAACCAATACAACCATTAGCTCCGGAAGTTCTGTCACGCTACAGGGTTCTGGTGGAGGGACTTACTCCTGGACTCCAGCTTCGGGGCTTAGCTGTGTAACCTGTCCGAATCCGGTGGCAAGTCCGGCCTCGACAACCGAATACTGCCTTCATATTAGTAACGGGCACGGATGCACAGACAGCTCCTGTGTGCTAATTACTGTTGACGAGCCTTGCGGGCAGATATATGTCCCCAATTTCTTTTCACCAAATGCGGATGGGGAGAATGACAGGCTTTGTATCTATGGCAACTGTATTCAGTCACTGCAATTCGCAATCTATGACCGGTGGGGTGAAAGAGTATTTGAGACAAATGATGTCTCCTTATGTTGGGATGGGCACTTCAGGGGTGAAAAGATGAATTCAGCGGTTTTTGCCTATTATGCTAAAGTTGTCTTGTTAAACGGACAAAAGGTGAGTCTCAAGGGAAATATTACACTGATCCGTTAAAATCCTATTTTTTCCACTTCCTGTTTTCCTGTTTTCAAATTGTTTTTGCCGGATAGCGGAGCTCCATTTAACGGGTTACTTATGGCACGCTACCTGTGCATCATCCCTCACTTTTACTTGCTTCGACATCCAATGGTATCCGGTTTTGGGTTTAAACTGGTGTAACCTTTTGAGCAATTTCCAGTACACAAGCATAATAATAAGGTAACCCCACTCAATCCAGTTTCATTTAGATGTTAAGAAACATTGGGCTTTCCCTTTTTCTGTTTGAGGCATTCCTATGTCCTGCCCAGCTCGTTATGAACGGGGGTATAAAAGGCGTCCTGAACGGAGGTACCGTCGGCACACCTATTTATTTTGTTATCAATAGCCCTACTGCAACCCCGATTGTAACTGTCGGAGCCAACAACGGTTTGTTGCTGGAATCGGAATTCAATATCCTCAAATATAATCTGGGTACAGCCACAACAGCTATCACGGTTCCCTACATGAGTTATGCACTGGAACCATTTCCCCTCACTGTGAATGGTATTACGGCCGGAACCGGGGCAGGCAGCATACAGTTTTCCTCCACTAAAGCCGCTACCCGTGGCACCGGATGGGACAACGTAGGTTATATGCCGAGTGGAGTAGCTAATATGAATGGAAGTGCCGGCGATATTTCGGCATATACTATTGACCGGTTCTGGCTTATTAATCCTGTCAGTTATACCACTACACCCCAGGTAACACTAAACTTTACGTTTGTCCCTGCTGAGGCTGCTGCCAACGGAGGGAATACGATAACGGCTTCTACCATTCTGGCGGAGACGTATGACGACTCCGGTGTTAATTTCTGGAATGTCCTTCCCCCTTCCGGTGTAAATAACGGAACCGATCAGGTCAATGGGGTCAATACGTTCCAGTTTGCCTCCAATTACTTTAACCGGGTATGGACACTGACGGACCCTACTCATCCTTTACCGGTTACACTTAGTGCTTTTAAAGCCGATTGTAAAAACGGACAACCTATTCTGAACTGGTCAACAGCATCGGAAACCAATTCATCCTTTTTCAGTATTGAAAAATCCTATGACGGAACGGCATTTTTCAAAGCAGGCACTGTTGCTGCGGCCGGAAACAGCTCCACAACACTGTATTATACATTTACCGAAGACTCCACCCTGACCCGCGCCGCTTATTACCGTCTTCGCGAAGTGGATAATAACGGACAGTTTATGGTTTTCAAAACGGAGTTTATTTCACCTTGTTCTATCGTTACGGAACATGTCACCGTACTTCCATCACCGGGGTCAGGAGTCGACATCTATTTTTATTCCCTCTTTGCACAATCTGCAAAAATCAGAGCTTATGATGTAAGCGGAAGAATGATAGTCAATGAACAGGTACAGGCTGAAGAAGGAAGCAATCAGTATCACCTGAATAATTTCCATGCTGAAGGCATCTATTTATTTGTTGTAGAAACCAATAATAAGACAGTTACTAAAAAACTGATGATTCCGCGATAACCTTACAAAGCGGATTCCATTTCTGTTGCCTGCAGGCAACAATACTACCACTAGCTCCGGAAGTTCTATAACGTTACAGGGCTCTGGTGGAGGGACCTACTCCCGGACTCCAGCTTCGGAGCTTAGTTGTGTAACCTGTCCGAATCCGGTGGCATGTCCGGTCTCGACAACCGAATACTGTCTTGACATTAGCAACTGGCACGGATACACAGATAGCTCCTGTGTGCTAATTACAATTGACGAGACTTACGGGAGCTATATGTTCCCAATTTCTTTTCACCGAATGCTGATGGGGAGAATGAGATGAATTAGGCGGTTTTTGCCTATTATGCTAAAGTTGTCTTGTTAACGGACAAATGGTGAACCTCAAAGGGAATATTACACTGGTCCGCTAAATTTTATTCTAACAAATCGTTTTCCATTTCAAATTTTACCACCCTTTTTTTGATGTTAATGTTCTTTAGGCAGATCCGAATCTGCTTCTTTAATGCTGATTATCAGGATCATACATTTACTTGTTGAACACAAAAAAGGCACGCTGCCCTTTGTCTTTGTTCTTATCTCACCCCTATCGACCCCCAATATCCTCCGATTTTTGGGTGGAACTCCTTTTCATTTCAGGGTAACTTTAACTTAATAAGCAAGTATAAAATCTCAAAGTCTCTTACTCGCTCACTTCCTTTTTAATAATGAGAAAAAAAGTTACACTTCTTTATGCCTTGTCTCTTGTTTCCCTGCATGCTTTTGCCCAGGAGAGTTATGGATTTCAGTATATCTATTACTGTAATCAATGGCAGTATGATCAAATGGGGTTTTTTGCTGCCGGCCCCAATATGGTATTCGGGGGTAGCTCAAACAGCCAGAACGTGATCATGGCAACTGATACGAACGGTACTTTTCTGGGAGGATGGACAATCAGTGATCCGGGATACCTGAACCTGGCCCGTATCCGTAAACAGACTGTAAATACGACTGTTTTGTCGGGAATGTATAACAACTTTCCTCAGTCGGCATACATTGCAACCATGAATCATGTTACCGGAGCTGCCGGAACAGGGTATACCTACAACCATAGCAGCTTGCCCTTCCCGAATGGCAACGGTATTGCTTATGATGGTATTGCACTCGCCAATGGTGATATGGCTATGACAGGAGCAATGAATGAGAATACCAATAACGGCCTGGGTGTTACGAATCTGGGAATCGGAGCATGCGGTGGAGCTACACAGAACGGATACGGCTACCTGATCGGTAATTTCGGAAGCACCTGGTATATGCGGGGCAATGATGTTTTCCTGATTCGTACCGGAGCCGATGGGGATACAAACAATTACACAAAAGGAAATCTGAATCATACAGGGTTCGTAAAAAAATACAGCCTGGCCTATTGTGGCCCGGGTTATGCTCCGGCCCAGCCAACAAGCCCTGCCCGTGCTACCGGTAACTTTTGTTATCAGTTCAATTCGGCATGGATTGGTGACTCTACCCGTCATGATGAAGGCCGGGTTGTGATTGAAGTCGGAACCGACCTGTTTATTGTCGGACGCACCCAGGACTATAACAGCAGTTACCAGTTTTGGCCGCTAAATCAGTATGACTATGAAGCCTTTGTACTGAAATTGAATGCAGCCGGAGCAGTCCAATGGTGCAGGACTTTTTTCCTGGGCTCACAGACTACCTGTCAGGAGTTCGGAATGGGCATTGCCGCCGTAACCTCGGATGGAAGCAATGATGTGATTCTGACAATCAATTCACAACAAAGCTATAATATAGAGCTCGCCAGGCTTACGAATGGTACCGGAAGTATTGTATGGGCCAACTCCTATAAATTACAATACGATACAGGCGTTGATACCACCACCCGTTATTCCCGGCCCTGGGGTATTAAAGAATCACTGTTGAATCCACACCATTTTGTAGTAGGGGGAATCGTCAGTAACGGATATCTGGGAAGTTATGATATGGTTCTTCTTGAAATTGACCGGAATGGGGCGATGATCAATACTACTTGTTATGGAACCGCCAATATGGATGGAACAGATTCTCAGAATCTGAATGCTGCTGAAGTGGATCAGGTCAACTCAAAAGGAACCTATGCTCTCTCTGGCGTCACTGCTTATTCCGGAGGATCCAATGTGGGGGCCTATGTTATCAAAGTAAATAATCTGTATAACAATGCCGGCTGTACCAGCAGTAAATATACTCCGCTCGTGACGGTATACCCGAGATCAGGCGCCAATCAGCTCCATAGCCGTATTCCGGTCGTTTATGAAACAAGAGGTGGTGCTACCGTGAATACACTAAGCCTCACTTCCACATCCATTACCGGAGGGGTTACCAGCAGTGAAATTTGTGTACTCCCGGTTGAATTACTCTCTTTCACAGCGCAACCGGTCGGAAAAACAGTTCTGACTAAATGGTCAACCGCTTCTGAAACCAATAATAATTATTTCACCGTTGAAAGATCAAAAGATGCTCAACATTTTGAAGAAGTCGGAAGGGTGAATGGAGCGGGAAACTCTTCCATCACTTTGAATTATGAATTTACAGATGAAAAACCTTTATCAGGAATTTCCTATTACCGTTTGAAACAAACCGATTTCAACGGTAAATTCACTTATTCTGAAATCGCCACGGTTGATTTTGCAGGGACGAACGAAATGAATGTGTTCTATAACCATGAAACAAACAATTGCACCCTTGCTTTTAATTTTCAAAATGCCGGAAACTACAAACTGAAAATCATTAACTCCCTGGGTCAGGAAGTGTTAAATGATGAACTTATAGGGGTGAACAGCGGCCCTTTCGAAAAAAATTATTCCCTGAGCGGCTTAGCAAAAAACATGTATATCGTTTACCTGATCAGCCAGGAACATACGTATGTAAAAAAGATCAATGCATATTAATTAAGTATGGTTTTCCCTGTTTCATGAATAAAATGACATGTTTCCGGTTTTCTCCCTATCAACTTGGCATTCTCAGGGATTTTTATTACCTTTCTCTGAAGTATCAACAGCACCTTCTTATTAATTCTTTCCGGAATGCATAAAACCCTACATCCTTGTGTATGGATTTTTTCGCTCATACTCCTCCTGAACTCGGTATATTCCTATGCCGGAGGTGGCACTAAAACCCATGCTGAAAGGCCAGGATGGGTAGCGGAACACCCTTTTGAACACCGTGTCGTTATTGAAAATAAAGGCCAGTTCGACGGCAAGAACCCTTCTGAATCGGAACCTATTCTGTTCGGAGCCCGGACCGGTTCAGTGGATCTTTATTTCAGTAAAAAAGGCCTTTGTTTCAGACGGGATTATTACAAACAACTGGATGAAGAAGGAAGGGAAATTATCGAGCACCGTCCCGGCTCCAGAAGAGCACAGCAACTGACCAAGCCCGATATTCAGCTTTTACAGGCTGAATGGGTCGGATCCAATCCGCTTACTACCATCACTGCTGAAGAAGCTGTAACCACATCCTTTAATTACCCCGGCAAAGGCCCAGCCCAGACCATTTTTGCAAAAGCATTCAAAAAAATTACCTACCACGATCTTTACCCCAATGTAGATGTGGAATACACGCTGCCTGACGGTAAACAGGGACTGAAATACAATCTTATCGTACACCCCGGTGCCGATTTATCCAAAGTCCATTTAAGGTATTCCGGAGATATGAAACTGAATGCCTCCGGAGATCTCCTCGTCGATGCCGCTTTCGGCCCTCTTTGTGATCATGCTCCTGCAGCCTGGTATCAGGCAGATCATAAAAATGTAAGTATCCGTTTCAAGCTTATCGGGAATGAACTTTCTTTTGACCTGCCCCATGGATATGACCCCACCCTTGCCCTTGTGATTGACCCCTGGAC
>JBIOHC010000088.1:0-5000 GCA_044448685.1 Bacteroidia bacterium | reverse complement strand
TTGGATTCCGGTTTCTATGCCAATCATTTTTATAGTAAACTCGTTACACATGATTCTGTTTATTTTTACCGCATCCGCAATTCAATAGGCTGGAATACCTGGGAAATGAAGCGTTCCGGAATGAAGCGTAAGCTGGGTGTCTTCATCAATGCCGAAAATGAGATCATACGTGTCAATCAACTGGCAGGTGATACCTTGCTTCAGAATTGGATTGCACATGGTGGAATTTTCAGCTATACGGATTCCTCTTCACAGGGAAGATTTAAAATGAATGTGGAATATGGTCTGGCAGGCTATAATGCCGGAAACTACCGCATTGATTTGTATGCAGCAAGGTCATTCATGTCAAAAAAATTCCTGCTCGGGGTCGATGGGGTGGCTTCTGCCTCCAAACCGGATTTCATGTCTCAGGTATACAGTTCTAATAATTTTATCTGGAAAACACATTTTGAGAATGAAGGAATTAATGCGGCAAATGGATTTGTGCGTTCAGGAAGGTATCAGCTGGAAGCGGGCGCATTTCTGAAACATTTTGAAAAACCTGTTTACTATACCTCCCAAGGGCTGCCCTGGCAGGATGCTTCGGGAATTGATGTGACGGGAGCTTATGCATACAAGAAAATTGACCTTGGCAAATGGAGCCTCATCAACAGGATAACCTGGCAATCAGTACCCGGGAATGAAGCTATTCGTTTCCCGGAATGGGTAACAGAACACTCCCTCTATTACCACAATTCAATTAAAAAAATCCTTGATTATCAAATCGGGTTCGATGTGTTTTATTTTTCTGCTTTTTATGCTAAAGCATATATGCCGGCTACCGGTCAGTTTTATGCTCAGGATCAGAAAATGATCGGTAACTATCCCTATGGAGATATTTTTCTGAATGTTCAGGTCAGGACTGTACGTGTTTTTATTAAGTATGAGCATGTTAATTCAGGTATCCCTTCCTATGCCTTCTATCTTGCACCGGGTTATCCTGCCCCGGACCGGGCCTTTAAATTTGGAGTGTCCTGGATATTTAATAATTGAGCATCAGCACCGGAAACCAACCCTTTCTTCCTTATTTTTTTTTATCTTCGATAAAATCTTCAGATTTACCGGTATCTGAGAATCGGCAAACTGCATCTAATCAGGCTTATGGGAAACTGGCTTAATACGGCAGTATATTCAAATACCGAGCTCATACTTTTTGGAATTGGCGCATTTTTCTGGCTAGCCTGCTACCTGCTCATCATTCGGGGTATTGTGAAATATAAATTCGTAGGCATTTCAGCTTCGGTTGTAGGAGCCAATATTGCATGGGAGTTTTTATGGGCTTTCGTTTTTCATCAGGATATGGGTAAGCTTATACAAATAGGCTATTATGGATGGTTTGCACTGGATTGTATTATCGTCTACAGCATATTCAAATATGGAGACAAGCAGAGTTCAGCTCAGAATAAAAAGTATTTCAAGGCTTTTTTCGCCTATTCAATCCTTGGCTGGCTTGTTGTATTGTATTTTTTTATTGCTGATAAATGCGATAATTCCATCGGAGCGAATTCCGCGTATGCAATCCAGCTTCTCATCTCAGCATCCTGTTTAGGCTTAATGCTTCGTTTTCCATTGGAAAAAGGGATTTCCTACCTTGCGGCATGGTGTCGTATGCTGGGAAGCCTTTTTTGCGGTTTAATGTGTATCCTGCATTGGCCGGATAACCATTGGATTGCATCAATGGTTGTTGTTTACATGATCATTGATGTTTTTTATATGGTTGTGGCTTGGAAAAATGTGAAGATTATCGGACTTACATGAATGTGGGTGGAATTTTTTTGAAGGATTAACAGGATGAGCGTTCAGGGCGGAAATATTCATTTGCAAAGCGAACAGGCCCGTTTAAGAGCTATTAATTTGTTTTGCTGGGTAACAGCAGCCTGTGCTGCTCCGTACTTGTTTTTTCTGAAGACCACGAATGACTTCCCCTCTATCCTGGTGATGTGTGGTATTATCCTCATTTTCCTGATTAGTCCCGTGTTGAATAAGAGAGGGTTGAAGATTCTTTCCAGAGTGTTAATCGTTTTGAACACGAATTTTGCCGTTCTCTATTTCAGTTCCATCCTTGGCTATAGTTCCGGAATACATTTGTATCTGTTCACTTCCCCGCTAATTGTGTATCTGTTGTTTGATTTTAAGCATAAGGGAAGGATCATACTGGCCCTTTCTTCCTATCTGGTAACTTTCATCCTCGTCTATTTACAAAGTCAGTATACTTTCCTCGCTGTAAAGCCTTTAAGTCAGGATTTTACACACTTGCTGTATGGAATTAATTTTTGTTTTACATTATTCCTTTGTTTTGTGCTGATCATTTATTTCGCGAATAACAATGCAGCTTATAACCATATGCTGGCAGAGCGTAATGAGTTTCTGACAGTACATCAGAGTGCCCTCATGACACAAATTGCCGACCGCATCACAGCGGAAGGCAAGCTCAGGGAATCACTTGCTGAAAAAAATATATTATTGTCTGAGATTCATCACCGGGTAAAAAATAATCTGGCCGTTGTTTCCGGCTTGCTTGAGCTACAAAGCATGGAAACTGAGGATGAAAAGTTGAAGGAGATATTTGCTGAAAGCCGGAACAGAATCAAATCGCTGGCTCATATTCATGAATCGCTTTACCAGCAGGAGAACCTTGCCTTCATCCGGTTTGACAGGTATTTCGAGCGAATTCTGCCGGATATAAGCAATTCATATGCGGGTTTGTCAGGTAAGGTCAGACTGGACATTCGGATGGACCCCGTTGAACTGGAGATTTCCATGGCAATACCCTGTGGTTTATTGATGAACGAAATTGTTTCCAATGCGTTCAAACATGTTTTCCGGTATCAGGAGGAAGGACTGCTGACAGTCGTGATGAAAAAGGAAGAGGAAAAGGTTTTTTTGATGGTGAGCGACAGTGGTTCGGGATTTCCGGATGAGAAAGGCGGGAAAAAGGAATCACTTGGGATGACATTGATCGAAGCCTTTGTGATGCAATTAAAAGGAAAGATGGAACTATCAAACGAGCATGGTGCCGTATTCCGGATTTGGTTCCCTGTTAAAAACAAATAAATAAGGATTTATGTTAAAACGTGTACTGATAGTTGAAGATGATGTGATTCTGGCAATGATAAACAGGAAGTACCTGGAAAGGATTGGTTGCTCCGTAGTAGCTTCGGTAACAAATGGACCGGATGCCGTCATAGCAGTGAAAGAACACAATCCGGATTTTGTTTTAATGGATATAAGGCTGGAAGGTGAAATGGATGGTATTGATGCAATGGTGTCTATCAGGAATTTTTCCGATGTATCTGTCATATATGTTTCCGGCAATTCTGAACCAGCCATTAAGGAAAGGGCCGAAAAAACAAATATGTATGGATTTCTTATAAAACCCCTGGATTTCGGGGCCCTGAAATTATTAATAGAAAAGACCTAGGTTTTTTGCTTCTTTTTCTTTGCAGCGGGGAAGAGGACGTTATTTAAAATAAGCCTGTAGCCGGCAGAGTTGGGATGAAGGCTAAGGTCAGTAGGAGGCTCTTCCACATGGTGTTCGTAATCTTCCGGATCATGGCCTCCGTAAAATGTCCACATCCCTTTTCCAAATTCTCCATGTATATAACGTGCTTCATTGGCTGATTTCATTTCACCGAGAATAAGTACTCCTGGCTTAATGAATGTTTTGTCAAAAGCTGTTGTTTGTCCATAAAAACCTTTTATCAGTGTTTCATGATCCTGACAGAGCATGGAAGGGACGGGGTCCCATTTGGCTGAAAACTCGAATAAGGTAAAATAATCGGTTTTTTCAGTAATATGGTATTGTTGTTTTCTCTTGGTTTCTGAATCAATTTCGCTGAATTCATAAATCCTTGGATCGGTGATCAGTTTGAAATTCTGGAAGGCAAAGCATTTGGAATAATCCAGCTTGCTGTTTTGTGCAGGATCGGCAGGGTCACCATCAAACATTGTTTCACAAATATCGACACCTTCTGCTGCAAGAGCAATATCATAGGTGTCAGTTGCCGAGCACATACAGAACAGGAAGCCACCGCCGGCGGTAAAGTCACGTATTTTTTTTGCTACAGCCAGTTTAAGCTGAGACACTTTTGCAAAGCCAAGCCTCGAAGCGGTGCTTTCTGCTTCTTTAACCTGGTCTTTGTACCATTGTGCCTGGCTGAAACCGTTCCAGAATTTACCATACTGTCCGGTAAAGTCTTCATGGTGCAGGTGAATCCAGTCATAGAGCGGTAGTTTCCCCTGAATAATCTCATCATCGTAGATCTTATCGTATGGAATTTCAGCGTACTGCAGCACAAGGGTAACGGCATCATCCCAGGGCTGTTTTGATTTAGGGGTGTAGACGGCTATTTTAGGCGCTTTTTCGAGTTTAACCACATCCATATTGACTTCGGGATTGGATATTTCGGCTATAATAGAGTTGGCTCTTGACTCTGCAATCGTTTCAAAGGAAACACCCCTTACAATACATTCATTTTCGAAAAGTTTATCGTATTTAAACATAAAGGCTCCGCCACGGTAATAGAGCAGCCATTGCACATCCACAGATTTTGTAAGTGCAAAATAAGCGATACCGTAAGCTTTCAGGTGATTCTTCTGCGTATCATCCATAGGAATCAGAATGGATGTTGCCTGAATACGTGCGAAGAAGGAAATGAATAATAACAGGAAGAGGAGTCGCTTCATGTTTATAAAGTTACGGATTTTCAGGAAGTTCTGAAAATGATTGAATATCAGGATTTGGATATAAAGGAATCTTCAGAAGGCTTAAATCCTATTCGGGGTTTGGGGGTGTTCTTTTTATCAATCAGTTCATCCAGGTATTTGAAAACTACTTCCAGGTTTTTAGTGTGATTATCCGCTTTTCTTTCCAGTTTTTCAATGGCAAGGCGAAGCTCCGTGTATGTCGTCAAATTAAATTGGACTTTTTGCAGCCTGATTTAAGGTGGTCTTTCGTAAAG
>JBIOHC010000087.1:0-6777 GCA_044448685.1 Bacteroidia bacterium | reverse complement strand
TTATAGAACTGTTAAGGGTTAAGGAGGGGTTTTCTGCCGGAGGTTATGCCCAAATAGCCCGTTTTTTGAGCTTATTTTTCGTATTTTTGTTTAATGCGTCCAAGATTAAGTCTCACTCTTGCCCTCCTGTGGGCCATTTGTTTGATTGGTTCCGGTTTGAAAGCTCAGACCGAATTCAGTTCCAAACATGATTCCATCAATTGGGTGGATTCGAAAGGATTGAAACAAGGTAAGTTTCGAAAGGCGGATAGAAACGGTAAAACTATCTATGAAGGCTATTTCAGAAATGACAAGCCTTTTGGAATATTCCATTATTATGATGAGGATGGAAAGGTGACAGCCATCAGTGTTTTTAGTAAGGATGCCAAATCCTGCCATACCACTATGTTCGACAGAAACGGAGCCATTATGGCAAAAGGCAGGTATGTGAATCAGTTACGCGACTCGGTATGGACTTACTTCAATGCCGATACGCAGATGGTTGCAAGGGAAACCTATCTTGCGGGTAAAAAAAACGGAGCCTGTTATAATTATTTTGCTGGTGGAGTGATTGCAGAGCTTAGCCATTGGGAAAAAGGCGTTGAAGTTGGAGAGTGGAAAGAGTACAACCCTGACGGAAAACTGAAAGGAGAAGGAGTGTATGTTAAAGGATGTCTGGAAGGCAAAGTTACCTATTACTGTGAAACAGGAGATAAGCGGGTGGAATGCTATTACAAAGGCTGCCTGCCACATGGTCAATGGGTTTTTTATAAATGCGGGAATGGGGCAGTTGATCATATAGTTGTTTTCAAGAATGGAAAGGTGATTGGAGATCCCGGAATTGATCTGAACAAGTTGCTGCAGAAAAACGAAGAGTTGAACAGGCAGGATCAAGAGGGCGGGGCAACAAAGAATGATGGCAATGGGGGCTACTAAAGGTAAAGTACTGGTTGCAATGAGCGGGGGAATTGACAGTTCCGTTACCGCCATGATGCTTCATAAGGAAGGTTATGAAGTGATTGGTATTACTATGAAAACCTGGGATTATGCCGGTTCCGGAGGATCCAAAAAAGAAACAGGTTGCTGCAGTCTCGATTCGATCAATGATGCAAGAATTCTGGCTGTTAACCATGGTTTTCCGCATTATATACTGGATATACGTGCTGAATTCGGAGATCATATCATCGATAATTTTGTTGAAGAATACCTGGCGGGCAGAACACCCAACCCGTGTGTTCTTTGCAATACCCATATCAAGTGGGAAGCTCTGCTCAAGCGTGCTGATCAGCTGGAGTGTGAGTTTATTGCCACCGGACACTATGCCCAGGTGAGGGAAGAGAACGGACGATACATTATCTCTAAAGGGCTGGATGAAAGCAAGGATCAGAGTTATGTACTCTGGGGATTGAGTCAGGAAAGTCTGAAACGGACTATTTTTCCGTTGGGAAAATACAGAAAAGCCCAGATTAAACAAATGGCCATTGAAAGTGGCTATGAAGAACTGGCACAGAAAAGTGAAAGCTATGAAATATGTTTTGTTCCCGATAATGATTACAGGGCTTTCTTAAAACGTAAAGTCGTTGACCTGGAAACGCGGGTGAACGGAGGCGATTTTGTCCTTGCCGATGGTACTGTAGTAGGTAAACATAAAGGCTACCCGTTCTATACTATCGGTCAGCGTAAAGGACTTGAAGTAGCCTTCGGAGAACCTATGTTCGTTACTGAAATCAAACCGGAGACAAATACGATTGTACTCGGAAAAAAAGAAGAGCTCGAAAAAAGGCAAATGAAGGTCAGGAATTATAATCTTGTCAAATATGCATCCCTGCCTGAACAGTTTTCAGCACTTACCCGAATACGCTATAAGGATTCGGGTGTGATGGCCAATGTACAGGAAAATGGCAAGTTTATCGAAGTTCTGTTTCATGAGCATGTAAGTGCTATTGCCCCAGGTCAAAGTGCTGTATTTTATGAAGGAAATGACCTGGTGGGTGGAGGGTTTATCGTTTGACCTTAATAGTCCTGAACCATGAAATTCAATAAAAATCTGCTGATTGTTTTTTGTGTTTCGTGCCTGTATTTTGTTTCCTGCAAAAAGGATAATGAGCTGCATATCGATTTAGGATATGGTTATGCACCTTCTGCTCCGGGCCAATATGTTATCTATAATGTTGATTCAACAATCTACGATGCGTTTACCAAGGATACTATCTATTATAAGTATCAGCTTAAGGAAATTGTGGAATCTGTTTTTACGGATAATGAAGGCAGACCTTCACTGCGTATAGAACGTTATATTAAGAATTTCAGTCCTTCCGTTTCCTATGACTCCATTCCCTGGACTTTAAAAAATGTATGGTATTCGACAACGACCAGCCGGCATTTTGAACGGGTCGAGAGTAATGTCAGATATGTAAAACTGATCTTTCCGGATGTGGATCAAAGTACCTGGAATGGAAATGCCCAGAATACGATTGGTGACTGGGAATATCAATACAACGGGGTGAACAGGAAGATGAGTGTGGGGGCATTTAACTTTGATTCCACAGCTTCAGTGGTACAGCTGATTGATACCAACCAGATTAATTACCGTATTTACAAGGAATCGTATGCTAAAAATGTCGGAATGATTTCCAAACAGATTATTGATGTATATAATGATACCTATGTGAATGCAAGTTCTGTGCTGACAAGAATCAAAGGTGGTGTGATTTACTCAGCCACTATCATTGCTCATGGTAAGCAGTAAGCTACATATTTACCTCCGGCACGCACCTAAATAGCAGATATGAAAAAAATTGTCATTGCGTTGCTCATTGGATTGATAGCGCCGGCCCAAATCTGGTCTCAGACACCAGCAGCCGCAGCGCCGTCACGGTATTGGATACAATTCAAAGATAAGAATGCAAGTCCGTACAGCACATCCAATCCGCTTGCTTTTATGAGCCCGCGTGCCGTACAAAGAAGACTGAACCAGAGTATTCCGGTCAACTATTCGGATTTACCGGTCAATCAGCGTTATATAGACAGTATCGTGGTACGCGGAGCACATATACATTGCCGTTCAAAATGGCTTAACGGAGTTATAGTACAGGTAAGCAGCCCGGCACAACTGGCCTCTATAATGAGTCTTCCGTTCGTGGCAGGTAATACTGCAGTTGGAGCCCTTGCAAATGCCGGGAATAACGGTAACAGGAAGATCAAAGAAGAGCAGAAGCGAAAGGAACTGCAAAACGGAGGCATTCCGGCTGTCACCAGCCTTAATTATGGCCCTTCACTCAATCAGATTAATATGCTGCAAGGGGTTTGTCTGCATGATCAGGGTTTTCAGGGACAGGGAATGGTAATAGCAGTGCTGGATGCCGGCTTTCAGCATGCGGATACACTGAAAGTGTTTGACAGTTTGAGAGTGAACCATCAGATACTGGGAGGACGGAATTTTGTTGATGAAAATGATTCCGTTTACAAGAAACACATACATGGCACTGCCGTGCTTTCAGATATGGGTGGTAATATGCCCGGGCAGATAATAGGTACGGCACCGAAAGCAAGCTACTGGTTGTTTATAACAGAAGATGTAAATTCAGAATATGTGGTGGAAGAATATAATTGGGCTGCAGGGGCTGAATTTGCAGATAGTGTGGGTGCCGATGTGATTAATACTTCTCTGGGGTATACCACATTTGATGATTCCACCGAAAATCATACCTATGCTAACATGAACGGGCATACAACACCCGGAGCCAGAGCTGCGAATTTTGCAGCGAATAAAGGCATAGCAGTGGTTGCAGCTGCAGGTAATCTGGGGCAATCTCCCTGGAGACATATTGGTACCCCGGCTGATGCAGACAGTGTTTTAGCCGTTGGTTCCGTAAATTCTTCCGGTGTTTATTCTTCCTTCAGTTCTCAGGGTCCGGATTACGGTGGTTTGATTAAACCGGCAGTAGCAGCACAGGGCGAAGGAAGTATAACTGCCGACTGGAACAGCAATGGTATACTTACGGAGAATGGCACCTCGTTTGCTTCTCCAATAACTTGTGGTCTTGTAGCCTGCCTCTGGCAGGCCCACCCGGGAGCCGGTAATATGCAGATCCTGCATGCTGTTGAACAAAGTGCCAGTCAGTTTTCACATCCGGATTCGCTGCTGGGATACGGCATACCTGATTTTTGTGCTGCCAATTTAAGCCTGGGTATTAACGAACATAAGATACGCCCAACAGATGCGTTGTCAAACTTGTATCCGAACCCTTTTTCAGATTCCTTCGAATTTCTGTTCTGGTCTTCTCAAAACCAACGAATCTGTATAAACATAACAGACCTCAGTGGGCGGGATATCATACAGCAATGGCAAGATTCAAGTGCCCAGCAGTATCAATCTGTCATCCTGAGAAACCTTTCGGGTCTGGAACCGGGAATGTATTTTCTCACAGTGAGGACCAGCCATGCTGTAATCGCCCGAAAATTGCTTAAGCAATAAAGGAAATTATTTGATATTGAATGCGAGCAGCTTTTCTGTCCCCAGATAAGCTTCAAGTCTGTCATTCGTCCTGACAGGCCCTACACCCTCAGGAGTTCCTGTGAAGATAAGATCCCCCTTTTTCAGGGTTATATACCGGGAGACATAAGATATTATTCGTTCGAAAGAGAAAATAAGGTCCTTGCTGTTTCCTTTTTGTATGGTTTTGCCATTGATATCCAGATGAAAATCTATTCCAGTTGTATCTGCCAGTGTTGTCTTATTCACAAATTTTCCAAGGGGGGCAGAGCCATCAAAACCTTTGGCTTTTTCCCAGGGCAGGCCTTTTTCCTTGCATTGTTGCTGTATGTCCCTGGCGGTGAAATCAATTCCTATACCAATTTCATCGTAGTAACGGGAAGCGAATTTTTCTTCAATAAATTTTCCCGCCTTGCTTATTTTGAGAACAAGTTCAACTTCATGATGTATTTCCTTTGAAAAATCAGGAAGGAAAAAAGGCTGGTTCCGGATGATAAGCGCCGTGTCGGGTTTCAGGAAAAAGACCGGCTCCTGCGGAAGAGGAGCTTTCATTTCCTTGGCATGTTCGGCATAGTTACGCCCTATACAGATGATTTTCATTACGGAATTAAAATTACTTAGTGTTCAGTCCCTGTAGTTTGATACGGGTCAGTACTTTCTTGGTGTAAAGGGGGAAATCACCCTGCTGTATCCAGGCATAATAGGATGGTTCCTGTTTAAGTACTTCCGCAACCGGTTTACCCATATGTTTGCCAAAATTGAATACCTCTATTCCTTTGTCGTTCATTACTATCCTTCCGGCCAGATCCACATTTTTTGTAACGGAACTGAATTCGTGCAGAGCCTTCATATCATTTACAACCGGAATGGAGGTGTGGCCTTTTTTGTCTGTAAATTCTTTGTCCTTATACCGCTCCAGCTGGGCCAGGAACACTTCATAGGTAGCTTCTATATCAGCTGCAGCGCTGTGTGCATTCAGGAGTTCTTTACTGCAATAGAATTTATATGCAGCCTTAAGGGTGCGTTGTTCCATCTGATGAAATATATTCTGGACATCAACACAATTCCGGCCTTCCAATGTGAAATCAATCTCTGCGCGCAGAAACTCCTCCATTAAAACGGGAATATCAAACTTGTTAGAGTTATATCCACCCAGGTCGCAGTCTTTAAGAAACTCTGCCAGGCTTTTGCCAATAGATTTAAAGGTGCTTTCATTTTCAACATCCTTGTCATAGATTCCATGAATAAGGGATGATTCCAGCGGAATAGGAATTCCCGGATTAATCCTTCTCAGTTTCATTTCCTTTTCACCTCCCGGCATAATTCTAAGGATGGCAATTTCCACAATGCGGTCGCTTGCCACATTGACTCCTGTTGTTTCCAAATCGAAGAATGCAATAGGGCGTTTTAAGTTGAGTTCCATGCAGCAGGCTTACTGTGTAATTGACTTTATTTCTCGATCAGTGTCAGGTTGAGGGTAACTTCGGGTTGAAAAGATCCCAGATCAAAAATGGTGATTGAGCTTGAATAGGGTTTGCATCCGGGCGATTCTATCGTAAGATTGTATTTGCCGGGAGGGAGGGCCATTACATATTTACCGGTGTTGGCTACCGGAGTATAATTTCCAATTTCTTTTGAAGTTTTGGTATTGACAACCGTAATTACAGCATTGATTGGCTTTTTACTCAACGAGTCTGTATGCTGAACCCTGCCTGTAACAATGGTGTATCTGGAAATATCTTCAAACGTGATTCGATATATATCCAGATCGCCCATACCCCCTTCACGCAAGGACGAAATATAGGCATAATGGTTATCGGCAGTAAGTGAAATGGTTCGGTTATCCTGACTGTCATTGATAGGGTAGCCAAGGTTTTTAGGGGCCGACCAGGCGCCTGTTTCCTCATTAAAGATTGTTTTGAACAGATCAAATCCGCCCATACTGGAATGACCTTCGGATGAAAAATAAAGTGTTTTGCCATCAGAGGCCATAAACGGAAAGTCTTCCCTGTATTTGGTATTGATCATGGGTATGGTTTGAGGAAGAGCCCAGTTTCCGTTAGGGAGCTTTTTGACCAGATAAATATCTGTTTTACCTTTACCACCCGGACGTTCACTTGCAAAATAAAAGGTGTTGCCATCGGGTGAAAGGGAACCGGAAGTCTCAAAACCTTCATTTATTTCATCAGACAGTTTAGCCGGTTTCGTGAAGGTGGATTTATCGGCACCCTTATCGGTGATTTTGCTTGTATAAAGATTTCCTACATCGGTAATATTATCAATATATACGGTCATGCTTGAAC
>JBIOHC010000086.1:0-7215 GCA_044448685.1 Bacteroidia bacterium | reverse complement strand
GTACCAGTGTGGGGGTTAACCCTCTCAGGTCCCCTAAACATCGTAGCCTTGGTGAGCCGTTACCTCACCAACTAGCTAATGTTACGCATACCCAGCTTGAACCACCGGAGTTTTAATGATAATGTGATGCCACATCACCATGTTATGGAGTGTTAATCCCGATTTCTCGGGGCTATCCTCCAGTTCAAGGAAGGTTGTATACGTGTTACGCACCCGTGCGCCGGTCGTCAGCAGATATTGCTACCCCTGTTACCCCTCGACTTGCATGTATTAGGCCTGCCGCTAGCGTTAATCCTGAGCCAGGATCAAACTCTCCATTGTAAGTTTGTATTCTTTTCCCGATCCGGGGGGATCGGGAGTTGTCTCAAGGAATTGTTACCTCTCATCCGCTGGTATGGCGGAATGAGGGACTTGTTATTTCTAGCTATATTCTCAATATTTTCAAAGAACGGATGCCTATATATTCTGCCCGAAGGCGAAGCATTTCAAATTTTCAAACCCCTTTTTAAAGAACGTTTCTTTTATTTGGGGAGGCAAAAGTAGAAAGGTTTTTTGATTCTGCAAAACATTTCTGATATTTTTTGCTTTTTTATTTTCTGAGAAAGAACGGGCTGTATTCGTAAGGGGCGTAAAGGTAAGTACATTTTACATACCTGCAACTTTTTTTTAAAAAAGAATTCCGCTTCCCCTCTTTATATCCTCTGTAACCCAACAGCAATATGCTTTTCACCCTATCTGAGAAACTGCATTTTCTTGCCTGCTGCCTTCATTTCTAAACCCGCTCCGTCCAGATCAGGGCTAAATGAACCATTACTTCCGCCGCTTTCTCCATATCCTGCACCGAAACCCACTCCTGACGACTGTGAAAAGCATGTTCTCCTGCAAAAATATTCGGACAGGGAAGCCCCATAAAGGACAGTCTTGAACCATCTGTCCCTCCCCGGATACTTGACAAATGCGGATGAAGTCCCGCCCTGCTGATTGCTTCCACTGCATAATTCACCACGCTCGGATGGCTCTCCAGTATCTCTTTCATATTCCTGTACTGCTCTGTTACCTTTATCGTATGACTTGCTTTCTTATACCGGCCAACAACTCCTTTGGCAAGTGCAAGCAATTCCTCTTCAAGATCTATCAGCCCTTGCCTGGAGAAGGACCGGATAATAAACTGCAGGGTAACCTGTTCTATACTTCCACTCATATGCACGAGGTGGATAAACCCTTCCTTTCCTTCTGTTGTTTCAGGTGATACCCTGTCTTTGGGTAAGCTGTTAACCAATTCGGATGCAATCCGGAGTGCACTCTGCATCTTTCCCTTTGCAAAACCGGGATGCGTGCTGAAACCATAAATATTCATTGTAACTAAATCAGCCGAAAATGTCTCATCCTCTATATGTCCACGGGTTTCCCCATCAATTGTATATCCCACATCGGCTCCTAATTTCTTTATATCCACCTTATCTACTCCCTTTCCGATCTCCTCATCCGGTGTAAATAAAATCCGGATTTTCCCATGTCCGATATCCGGATGCTGCATAAAATAGTTTGCCATATCCATTATGGCTGCAACACCTGCCTTATTATCTGCTCCAAGCAAGGTAGTTCCGTCAGAGGTGATGATATCATTTCCGATTTGATTGAGCAATTCCGGATGCTCTGATACCCGGATGACCTGGGTTGTATCCCCCTGCAGAACTATATCCTTGCCATTATAATGCGTATGTATCTGAGGCTTTACATTCGTTCCTGAACAATCCGGTGATGTATCCATATGGGAACAGTAACAAATCACCGGTATTTTCTTGGCTGCGGTGGACGGGATGCTGGCATAAACATAACCAAAGTCATCCATCTCAGCATCAGTAATACCCATACTATGAAGCTCAGTGACAAGCACTTTACCTAAATCCTTTTGTTTTAGTGTGGATGGATACGTGGATGAAGCAGGATCGCTTTGTGTATCAATCTTTACATACCTTAAAAACCGCTCAAGTACGGTATGATGAAAGGGGTGAATAAGCATATTTTGAATATTAGGGTGTACTTAATGAAACCGGAATAACATGCCCGTTCTGAAATTGATGCCCGTTCAATGCAAACCAGGCAATATACCGACCCATGTCTGACGCTTCCACAGGAGCCGTATAACCGGGGAAGGCTTGTTTTAGCATTTCTGTATTCACGCCTCCCAGGCAAAGCGCATTGACTGATACATGTTTGTCTTTCAGTTCAACGGCAAGACATTCGGTCAATCCACATAAAGCCGCCTTACTGGAGCTGTAAACAGACAAACCGGGAAATTTTACACTCCCTTGCAAACCGCCTATACTGGATATATTTACAATATGCGCTCCATACTTCCCGGACCCATTCATAAAGGGGAGAATGGCCTTGATAAGCATTGCAGGACGGAAAACATTGACCCGATATACTTGCTCAAAGTCCTGTTCCTGAACCTGTTCGAATGGTTTTACAAGCGCCAGGGCAGCATTGTTGATCAGGATGTCTAATGTTCCCACCTCTTCTTTCAGTAATGTTGCCAATGTTGCAATATTCCCGTTTTCAAGATCAAACACCACCGGCAGTATCCGAGCCGATTTGTTCTTTTTCAATGATTCCAGCCTGAGTTTTTCCAGCTCCCCGGCATTCCTGGACGTTGCTATGACCTTTATACCCTCTATTTCAGAAAGTTTCAAGGCTGTTTCATAACCGATCCCCCTGCTGCACCCTGTTATTAGAATATTCATAGAATCGTTCTTTTTAAGGGGACTAAATTAAACAAGTTTGAAGGAATTCAGTCTGACAAAAGTGGGTCTGTTCTATAATCTTAATCATTCCCTGTTCTTTAACATAATAGAGAGACACGGATTCGCGAATAGCATCTGCTTCGAACGTAGAAGAGGGTACTACGAACGTAGTAGCTTCTACTACGAACGAAGAAGAGTGTATTTCGATCGTAGTAGCATGTGCTACGAACATAGAAGAGTGTATTTCGATCGTAGCAGCATGTGCTTCGAACGTAGCAGATGCTGTTACGGAAAATCGAAACTTTTTTAATACCTTTAAGCTATGATTTTCCATAAAAAAGGACTTATTCTGATGATCAGCATGTTGCTGGGAATCTGTTTTTTGTCAAAAGCTCAGGATGAGGCTTATGTCCCTAAACCAAGACCTGTTCATCACGATCATCCGAAAAAAGATATCCTGGATAAACTTTATTTCGGAGGAAATATAGGTCTTGATTTCCCTTACAATGGATTTTATGTTGAAACATCTCCGTTTATCGGATACAAGGTTTCGGATAAATTCTCTGCAGGTGTTTCCATTACCTATATTCATTATGATTTCAAATTTCCCTTCCCCTATGGAGAAGTCCGCAATGAAATATACGGAGGGGGTGTTTTCGGGCGTTACCTTATTATGGAAAATATTTTTCTGCAAGCAGAGACCAAGTTCATCAACGGTTATTGGCAGGATGGGGAACGTTCCAGCATATATCCTGTACTGGTTGGGGTCGGTTATCGCAGCCGGATAGGATCCAGAGGATCAACCTTTATCAGTGCTCTTTACGACCTGAATTATGATGCATTGCATTCCCCGTATCCCTACCCCTGGATTTTTAACTTCGGATTCGGCTATGGCTTTTGAAGCCAATCTTATTTTTGCATTATAATTAGTATCTGATATTCCGTTTTTTGCCGGATTTTTAGCTACATTTGGTATTCTACCAACCCATTCCAGATGAAGCTACTTATTACCCTCATCGCTGTTTGTACAGCGTGTGTACTCCGTGCCTCCGTTAATCCGAACGATCAAATAACTGAAAACCCTTTCCAGGCTTCATTTGATAAGGCTTATGCACAATACCCACTGATTAAAAAGGGTGTACTTGAAGCTGTTGCATTTACGAATACCCGTTTTCAACATTTGCCGCCTGCAGGTCCGGAGAGTTGTTTAGGAATGCCAAGGGCGATTGGTGTTATGGGTATGGTTCAGGATGGGAAAGGTTTTTTTCACCCGAACCTTCTTATTGCATCAACTGCTTCAGGATATTCGGTTCAGGAAATCAGTACGAACCCTGAAAAAAATATTCTTTCCTATGCTTCTATGCTGTATGGTATGCTTTTGACAAGGGGAGTAAGTGCCTCAGATCCTGTAGAGGATCAGTTAAAAACAGCGCTTGCCATCAGTGAACTTCCGGTAGATAATACTAACACGGTCATCAATTTTGCCCGGGAATCTTTTCTTTATTCATTGGCTTCTTTCATTGGCAATTCTCAATATCAGAATTTGTTCCATTTCCCGGATTACAAACTGGATTTACGGGCTTTTTTTGGAGCGAATTATGAAATCCTCCGTTCTGCAAATATTAAGATCTCCAATCATTCTGTCAGTAACAAACAGGGGCGCCGTTTCAGTAATACAAGCATTGGTACCGGAGTCCTTTCAGCCGATTACCCGGCTGCGTTATGGAATCCGGCCGCCTCCTGTAATTACACCACAGGACGCACCATGTCTATCAGTGCCGTCACCATTCACGATGTGGAAGGTACTTATGCCGGATGTATTTCCTGGTTCCAGAACTGCTCGGCAGTGGTGAGTGCACATTATGTGGTACGTTCTTCTGACGGGCAAATAACCCAAATGGTTCTTGAATCTAACAAAGCCTGGCATGTTGGCTCTGAGAATGGATATACAATAGGTATAGAACATGAAGGATATCAGGCTCAGACCGGTTGGTATACCACGGCCATGTATCAACAAAGTGCCTTACTTGTTGCCGACATTTGTAACAGCGGGTACGGAATCAATCCTAAGAACCTTGCTTTCTGGCCCTGGGCTGCAACTACCGACTACAACGCTACTTCAACTCCTGTTACGTGTACGCACATTAAAGGGCATCAGCATTATCCCAATCAAACTCATACAGACCCAGGGCCAAACTGGGATTGGGAAACGTATTACCGTTTAGTTAACAGCACGGTTCCTGCTGCGACAGTTTATACTACAGCAACCGGTAACTTTTTTGACAGCGGAGGATCGGGCGGTAATTATTCCAGCCTGGAACGATCAGTCTGGACCATAAGCCCGACTAGTGCGACAACAGTTACACTGAACTTTACAAGTTTCAATTGCACATCGAATTATGATTACCTCTTTTTGTATGACGGGAATTCTATCAATGCGCCGCTGATTGGAAAATATACCGGCACAACAAGCCCCGGAACAATAACATCCAGCGGAGGTTCTATTACGGCTGAATTTCGCTCTGCCTGTGGCAGTACATCACCCGGCTGGGCAGCTAGCTGGAGTATTAATGGTACAGCACCGGGGCCTGATAATATTGCTCCCACAACTTCCGTCTCTGTTCCGGGAGTATGGCAAACAGCCAATTTTAATGCCAGTTTTACAGAATCGGACAATACCGGAGGAAGCGGACTTTTCAAATGTTTTTATCAGGTTATTGATTTAAATGGTACAGACTGGAGGGCAAACAATACACAGGGTTTCTTCAGCGACAATTTCAGTCAGACAGCTATCAGCCCGGAATGGACAGCTTCCGGAGGAACCTGGGGAATAAATACCACCAATGTTTCTCTGGAACAAAGTGATCAGACCCTGTCCAACACCAACCTCTACGCGTCCCTTAACCAAAGCCTGTCTAATCAGTACCTCTATAACTGGTCAGGAATGATCAGCGGAACAGGAACCAACAGGAGGGCCGGATTACATATTTTTTGTGACAGCGCTGCTGATGTTAACAGAGGACACAGCTATTTTGTCTGGTTCCGTGTAGATCAAAGCAAGCTTGAATTTTATAAAACAGCAAACGGGGGATTCGGTACGGCTGTGGCTAATTTCCCAATGACTACCGTTGCAGGACAATGGTATGATTGGAAAATTGTCTATGACAGGACATTAGGTTTAATTGAGGTGTTTCAAAACAATGTGCTGATCGGAAGTTATACCGATCCTTCACCGATTGCAACCGGCACCGGTATTTCTTTCCGAAGCGGAAACTGTGACTGGCAGGTTCAGAATTTTAAAGTGTACAGAACACGTGCAGCGAATACCCCTCAAACAATCACTGTCGGGAATTGCCCCTCCTGTATGTTACGCTATCAAAACCAGAATCCTGCTACCCCCGCCGGAAAAGTTAAATCCATTGTTCGTGATTCAGCCAACAACTTTTCTACTATAGCAGCCCAGGACATCAATGTGGATTGGACCCCTCCAAGCAATGTTTACACATTAAATGATGGAACCGGTCCGGACCTGGATACGACTGCGAATGGCACCCAGTTATCCAATAACTGGCGTTCCTCAGCAGATCCCAATTCGGGTATATACCTGTATGAATATGCCATAGGAACCACTTCAGGATCAACAAATGTGGTAAACTGGACCGGTAACTTACAAGACACAACGGTTACTAAAACGGGACTGGCACTCGTTTCAGGCACCACTTATTATACGAGTGTACGCACGACGAATCATGCCGGTCTTGTATCCGGTATTGTAACTTCAGATGGTATCCTTTATCTGGGAACTTCAACAGGTATCAACAATTCTCCGGCACTATCTTCCCGCTTATATGCATTTCCGAATCCATTCAGCAGTCTGACCACTGTAGCGTATACACTTTCGGAAGCGGCTGATGTTCATATAACCCTGATTGACGTGCTGGGCAAACAAATCTTCACTTCGGAAACCGGCATAGAAACTCCCGGGTTACACCACGTGGGAATTGATGCCGGGGCGCTTGGACTCTCATCCGGAATCTATTTTTTGCGACTGGAAACCAGCAATCTGACAGAAATACTCAAACTAAATGTCAGATGATAAAATGCAGGTCGGTGAAATTCTCACATCTGCATATCCTGCATTCCATCGGTAGTTGACTTGTTATTTTTGCGCTTGAAGAGTGAAACGTCAAATTTTCCGAAACGATAGCTGAATACAAGTCTGAAAAATTGCTGATCTCGCTGACGGGAAGAGTCCTGAATAAAATAGGTGGAAGAAGAATGGGTTTGGACAATCCTTGACTTGAGTATATCGGCACAATTAAGCGTCAGGGAAGCTTTCCGTTCTTTCAGGAATTCATATTTCAAACCTCCGTCTATATAGTAAACAGGAAGGGAGTAGCCTTGTGCTGTGGCACCGGGAGACATATTAAATCCTCCACCTCCGAAACCTCCGCCCAAACCACCCCAG
>JBIOHC010000085.1:0-7669 GCA_044448685.1 Bacteroidia bacterium | reverse complement strand
GGCCAGATACTGGAGGCCTACCATAAAACCATCAAAACGGATAAGCTTGTTCAGGAACCCCTTGCTTCGTTCATGCCCACCGTAACTGATTACAATCTCTTTTCCAGGCTTAAACTGTAAAGCCATATTCCTCAGCCATTGGTCGCTTGAAGGTCTGCAATCAGCATCTGTGAGAATAAGCAGTTCATGGTCTGCCCCCTTTATGCCAACCATTAGGGCGAATTTTTTTCCATGTGAATAGTAATCATCCGGTTTGATGGTTACAATTTTCAGTTTGGGGTCTTTTCGGGCAAATTCGTCCAGTATGTCGCCTGTGTTGTCGAAGGAACAATCATTCACCATGACTACCTGATAATCAGGATAATCCTGTTGTAAAAGGGTAGGCAGGTATTGAACAATATTATCGTCTTCATTTTTTGCACAGACAATGACCGATACAGGAGGCAGGGGGTCTGAATTGTCTGTTTGTTTTTTCTTATAGAAAGCCAGACGGCTGAATACCCCGGTATAGTAGCAGAGCTGGATCAGGGCTGCCAGACAAAAAATTCCGAAAACAATATGTCCGTAAGGGAAAAAGGTGGTATTCATAAGTCTTGCACCGGGTCAGGTGCATCCTGCAAAATTAGCCCGAAGCGATCGGCTTTATGTGTTATCTTTGGCAGGATTTAAACAAAGTAATTAACATTGGTTCGATTCCCGACCAGAGCCCTTTCTATTGAAATTCAACATTCTTCATAAAGATTCCTCGAGCAAAGCCAGGACAGGGACGATCGAGACAGCTCATGGCAGCATAGAAACGCCCATCTTTATGCCTGTTGGCACCCAGGGTTCGGTGAAAGCAGTACACCAGCCGGAACTTATTCAGGATATCAAAGCTCAAATCATTTTGGGCAATACCTACCATTTGTTTATCCGCCCCGGACTTGACTTGCTTGAAAAAGCAGGCGGGCTTCACAAATTCATGCACTGGGATCTCCCTATACTGACAGATAGCGGAGGGTACCAGGTTTATTCCCTTTCCACCCGGAGAAAGATCAAAGAAGAAGGCGTCCATTTTGCCTCCCATCTGGATGGATCCAAGCTCTTTTTTTCACCCGAGATTGCTATGGATGTTCAGCGGACAATCGGAGGGGATATCATAATGGCCTTTGACGAGTGTACTCCATGGCCCTGTGACTATAAATATGCTCAGAAGTCAATGGAGATGACCCACCGCTGGCTGAAACGCTGCTGCGAACGTTTCGATACAACGGAAGGTAAGTATGGTTATGCACAAACCCTCTTCCCCATTGTACAGGGAAGTACCTATAAAGACTTACGCATTCAGTCAGCCGAAACTATCGCTTCTTTTGGTAGAGAAGGAAATGCTATAGGAGGATTATCTGTAGGGGAGCCGGCAGAAGAGATGTATGCAATGACAGAAGTTGTATGCGATATATTACCAGCCGATAAACCCCGCTATCTGATGGGTGTCGGAACTCCCGCCAATATACTTGAAAGCATAGCGCTCGGTATTGACATGATGGATTGTGTAATGCCTACCAGGAATGCCCGGCATGGTTTACTCTTTACCCGTCAGGGTATTATTAATATCCGGAATGAAAAATGGAAATCAGATCTGAGCCCTATTGATCCAGAAGGAACGAGCTATGTGGATACCTTTTATACAAAAGCTTATCTTCGTCATCTGGTTCATGCCGGCGAAATGCTGGGAGCCCAAATCGCAACACTTCACAACCTGGCATTTTATCTTAACCTTGTACGCGAAGCCCGGGAACGTATCAAAGATGGAAGTTTTACTTCCTGGAAAAACAGTTTAACAGGGACACTCGCTCAGAAATTATAGAATCCGTACTGCTCAGGATTCCACTTTTAGGATTTCCTCACCTATGAAAAAATTGGATTGGTATATACTAAAGAAATTTCTGGGCACTTTTGTGTACTCCATATCCCTGTTACTGATAGTCGTTATTGTGTTTGATATATCGGAAAAGATTGAAGATTTCATCCAGCACAAACCTCCCTTTAAAGCAATCATTGTCGACTACTATTTCAATTTCATCCCTTATTTTGCTAATCTCTTCAGCCACCTTTTCACATTTATTGCCGTCATTTTTTTTACTTCCCGAATGGCTGCCCGTACAGAGATTGTTGCCATACTCAGTAGTGGTATCAGTTTCTGGCGTTTACTACGCCCTTATATGATAGGGGCTACACTGATTTCTGCAGGTTCCCTGTACCTTAACAATTTCGTAATACCCCAAGCCAATAAGGGCCGGCTGGATTTTGAAGAGAAGTATGTACGCGGAACATATTTCAACAATGCCCGGAATATTCACCTGCAAATTCAGCCCGGGATATTTGCCTATGTTAACGGTTTTGATGTTCCTCACAAAACGGGATATTCCTTCAGACTGGAAGAATTCAAAGGCAATGATTTACTGTATCAGCTCAAAGCGGATCATATTATCTGGGACAGTATTAAAGGCGTCTGGCAAATTTTTGACTACAAGCTGCACCGTTTTGAAGGACTCAGAGAACCAATGCGTTCGGGGCATGAACTCGATACTGTTATTCCGGCCCTGAATGTTAAGGATTTTACAACCCGGAGTATTTTCATTGAAGCGATGACAGGTGAAGAGCTTGTCAATTATATCAAGGAACAAAAAATGAAAGGAGCTGAAAATGTGGAGGAAATGGAAATTGCCAAACATTCCCGTATTGCTTTTCCGTTTGCTACCTTTATACTGACATTGATCGGTGTATCTCTTGCAAGCCGCAAAGTAAGAGGTGGTATCGGCATTCATCTGTTCATTGGCATAACCATCAGCTTCACTTATATCGTATTCATGCAAATCTCCAGTGTATTTGCTCAGAAAGGGATTACTCCTGCCTATGTAGCTGTATGGATCCCTAATTTTGTGTATGCAATTCTCGCCGCATATCTCCTCAGGAAAGCACCTAAATAAAGGTCTCTTCCCAAACAAAACAATCCGGGAATTCCTTTTTTAAACAAGGGGCTTGTTTGAAAAGTCCGAAAACAGATGAACCACTGCCGCTCATAGAAACATACAACCCTCCTTTAGCATACAATTTGTTTTTGATGGCCGCTATCTCAGGATACCTTTTAAGCACCGGCAATTCAAAATCATTCCTGACTTTTCCCTCCCAGGTTTCCGGTGTATTGGAAATCAAAAAACCTTCCAGATCAAACCCTGATTTCTCCGGAATCACCATTGAATAAGCGTCCTTTGTGCTGATGTGTATGGGAGGATAAACCAGCACAAGGGAATAACCGGATAAGTTAAAGGCCAGTGATTCAATCTCATCGCCCCTTCCAGTCACCAGTGCTGGGCGGTTATTCACAAAAAAAGAACAATCACTTCCCAGTTGCCTGGCATAGTGATGCATTTCTCCCCAGGATAGTCCGAGTTCAAACCGTTTGTTCAGTAAAGTTATCATGGATGCTCCATCCGATGATCCTCCGCCGAGACCGGCACCAACGGGAATATGTTTATGTAAATGAATCTGAAGAGGAGGAACAGGATACTCCTTTCTAATCAGCTCGATGGCTTTGAGGCAAATATTGGAATCAGCGGAACCCGGAATATCAATTCCGGAAGAAGTGAATTTCGTCAAGGATTTGTCAGGGCCTGGAATGGCTTCCAGGGCATCTGCCAGACCTATTGGATAAAGCAGGCTGCAAATATCATGGTAGCCGTCATCGCGCTTTGAAAGCACCTGCAAGCCGATATTGATTTTAGCATTCGGGAAAACCACCATGAAGCCTCAAAAGTACCTAATTTAAGTTTGTATAAAGGAACCTGAGATTCTAAAATATTTTGCTATTTTAGTCCCCCTAATCCCATAAAGAATGAATTTTCTCGAATTCGAAAAACCGATTGCGGAGTTGATAGAGGAGTTGGAAAAAGTCAGGAAGACCGGTGAAAAAACCAAGGCTGATGTTTCCGCATTGGTAACAGAACTGGAAGGGAAGATCACCAGCAGGAGACAGGAAATTTTCAGCACCCTTACTCCCTGGCAAAGAGTCCAGATTAGCCGCCATCCTGACCGGCCATATACACTTGCCTATATTGCAGCCATAACAGATAATTCTTTTATTGAATTGCATGGAGACCGGACCGTGAAAGATGACAAAGCTATGGTTGGAGGTTTCGGGAGCGTTGACGGACAAACGATAATGTTTATTGGTCAGCAAAAAGGCATTAATACCAAGATGCGCCAGTACCGTAACTTCGGCATGCCAAACCCGGAAGGATACAGAAAAGCGCTTCGTTTAATGAAGCTCGCAGAAAAATTCAACAAACCTGTAGTAACCTTTATCGATACCCCCGGAGCATTTCCTGGCCTCGAAGCAGAAGAACGCGGACAAGGGGAGGCAATAGCCCGTAACCTGCTTGAGATGGCCAGACTTAAAGTACCTGTCATCTGTATTATTATCGGAGAAGGTGCCTCCGGAGGAGCATTGGGTATTGGTGTGGGTGACAAGGTAATGATGCTTGAAAATACCTGGTATTCTGTTATTTCACCTGAATCCTGTTCCTCTATTTTATGGAGAAGCTGGGATTACAAGGAAAAAGCCGCTCAATCACTGAAGCTCACAGCTGAAGATATGCTTGGCCAGAAACTCATAGACGGAATAATACGTGAACCATTGGGCGGAGCACACACCGACCCGGATGCATGTTTTGCAACCGTCAAATCTGTAATTATTGAAACACTCCGGGAGCTTCAAGCTGTTCCTACACCTGCCCTTGTGGCAAACAGGATCACTAAGTTCTGCTCCATGGGCGTTGTTATTGAAAACTAAAAACACAATCTCAAACAAATCCACATGAAACTTAAATCTCTTACCCTGGTTCCGGCTTTCGGTTTAACTCTTTTACTGATTTCTTCCTGCGGAGGAAAAAAAGAAGAAGTAAAGGATGAACAAATCACCAAAGACACCTTGAAAGGACAAGTGATTGCTGATGTAAGCCTGATACGTTCAAATATTCCTTCTCCCACTGCTATCGCTAAAAATTTCAATAAAGCCGGATATGCCTACATGAAAAACCTGCTGAACCCTTCCGGCAAAGGAAGCAGCTATTCCTCCAAATACCAAGCAGCATTTGGTATGGGTGCCTATGGAGCAGATCTGGGTTATATCGGTGCATACAATCAGAACGGAGATGCATCCGAATATCTGACACAGGTTGGTAAACTTGCCCAGCAATTAAAAATTGAAAGTGCATTCGATCCTGCTTTCCTTCAGAAAATGGGTTCCGCCAAAGGAGATTCCATCAACGACATGCTTGACCAGGCTTTTGCAAAAGCTGAGCGCAACCTGCGTTCCAATGACCGTATGGCTACCGCTGCCATTGTTATTACCGGAGGATGGATTGAAGGCCTTCACATTGCCGCTGAAGCAATCGGAACCAAACCCAAAGACGATAAAAACAAAGATCTCTACCATGAAATCTATATTCATGTAAATGCATTCCAATATGTACAGGATCTCCTGCATCAGTATGAAAAAGATGCCGATTGCAAAAAAATTCTGGATGAACTGACCCCTTACAATGCTGTATTTACGGATTATGCAAATGCCCCCAATATTGGAGATAAAGAACTGGGACGCCTGAAGGATGCCCTGAATGCCATCCGGGCCAAACTGCTGTAACTCTTTCTTTATTATGAAAAGCCAGTTCACTTTGAACTGGCTTTTTTTATTGAATGAGGAGCTTGCCATAGGTCTGATTTACCGGAAGATAGACTGCCTGAGTATAGATGGCTTATAAAGTATGCTGAGCATCAGCTTTTATTATCCCTGTTATGAACAAGATCAGTTAAACTTGATTTTTTTCATTTTCTGTTTTTATTTTCGTAAATTAACCTTCCGTTCGTGAAACAGTTATGTTCATTACTTGTTTAGCGAATGTTTAAAAGTTGAAAAGTCGGGACTGATGAATTACCTTATTTTTGACTCCCTTTTATACAGGCATTTTATTCCTGCTTTCTGAGGAATTTCAAGATAATATTTAGTAGATGAAAGAAATTGACGATAAGCGCAAGGATGTGCGTGCCGGACTGAAAAAACTTGCCCCCCTGCACCAGCAGGTATTCGAAATGGGCAAACTCCCTCCCCAGGCTACCGACCTGGAAGAAGCTGTATTAGGTGCCATGATGCTGGAGAAGGATGCACTCACCAATGTGATTGACATATTACAGCCCAAGAGCTTTTATAAAGAAAGCAATGGCCGTATATACGGAGCCATTCAAACCCTGTTTAACAACAGTGAACCTGTCGATATTCTGACAGTAACAAACCAACTGAAAAAAACGGGAGAACTCGAAATCGTTGGAGGTGCCTATTACATAACTTCACTCACGAACCGGGTGGCTTCAGCAGCCAATGCTGAATTTCATGCCCGTATTATTTCTCAGAAGTACATACAACGTGAACTCATCCGTATTTCAACCGAAACAATCCGGAAAGCGTATGAAGATACCACCGATGTCTTCGACCTTCTGGATGATGCTGAAAGTTCATTGTATTCAGTAGTAGAAACCAATATCCGGAAAAACTACGACAAAATGAGTACCCTGATCGGTGCTGCTATCAAACAGATCGAGGTTGCCCGGGGACAAAAAACAGGTGTGACCGGTGTGGAAAGCGGATTCACAGAACTGGACCGTATCACCTCCGGATGGCAGAATTCAGATCTGATCATCATTGCCGCACGACCTGCAATGGGTAAAACAGCTTTCGTTCTCTCTCTCGGACGTAATGCAGCAGTTGATTTTGGAAAACCAATCGCCGTCTTCTCACTTGAAATGTCCTCCTTACAGCTAGTCAGCAGGTTGATTTCAAGTGAATCCGAACTCAATGCAGAAAAGCTCCGTAAAGGGCAGCTGGAGGATCATGAATTCGAACAACTCAATGCCAAGATCGGTAAGCTGGCCGAAGCCCCCATTTTTATTGATGATACCCCTGCCCTCTCTATTTTCGAATTAAGAGCCAAGGCCAGGAGATTGCATCAGCAGCATGGTATTCGGATGCTCGTTGTCGATTACCTCCAGCTCATGACAGCCGGCGGAGATAACCGTAATGGAAACAGGGAACAGGAAATAAGCAGTATCTCCCGTTCACTTAAAAGCATTGCTAAGGAACTCAACATCCCCGTAATCGCACTCTCACAGTTAAGCCGGGCCGTAGAAACCAGAGGAGGTGACAAGAAACCTCAGCTGAGCGATTTACGTGAATCGGGAGCGATTGAACAGGATGCCGATATGGTATTATTTATTCACCGCCCTGAATATTACGGACTCGAAGCTGATGAAGCAGGTAACTCTACCCAGGGCAAGGCCGAAATCATCATTGCTAAACACCGGAATGGAAAAGTAGGAAGCGTTACGCTTAAATTCATTGACAGACTTGCCAAATTTACAGATGCTGACAGCTTCGACTCAGGAGGAACTACAAACTATGATGCTGCAGGTGGACTGGAACCGAACAATGATTTCGCAACAGTGAATAAAAGTACCGTTATCCGTGGCTCCAGAATGAATGATATTGAAGAGGAGCCGTTCTGATTCCACTCCTTACAATTCAATTTAAAAGAGGCGAAGGCCTCTCTTTGTTTTTACAATAAATATTATATATAAT
>JBIOHC010000084.1:0-7884 GCA_044448685.1 Bacteroidia bacterium | reverse complement strand
ATATTAGCAGAATCTAATCAAGGTGTATAACTATATTGGTAAACAGTTCCACTACTGTATAGTTATTTTGGTAAAGGTCAGCTAATTATACCGCTATGCTTCTTCTATACTACCATTACCGTTCTGCTATACTCCTGCTATGATACTCCTATGTTCCTCCTAATGTCCATTTAGCAGGAAGCATGATGTTTTTCTGACAAGTTCAGCTAAGTTTTTACGAATCCATCCGTTGCCGGAAAATCTCGGAACTGAAGTCAAACCCCTGAATTATATTCGTTCCGTCATCTTCCGGTAAATACCTAAGAAAGGTAGTGTCCTATCATATGCGGTATTTATTTGAACAGCGCAAGTCGTTTGGGCTTTATCTGCCGGGACGAGGAACTATTGCAGGTTACCGGAGGACACCTGAAAAGGAGTACTTAAATTTAGAGAGATGGACATGCGAACGGACAAAATGCTTGAAATAAAGGAGTTAATGGAATTCCTCGGCTACACGGATGAGCGATCAGTCAGGACGTGGTGCAAGAACCATAAAATCCCACTCATGGGTCTTGGTAAGCGGACTTACACGTATGAAATCTTCCTTCAGCGTTTTCTGGAGGATGAATTAAAGGGCTTCCTGAAATCCAATTATGAAAACCCAGAAGAAATCCTGAACGCCATTCATTCGGATGATAAGATCGGTCTTGCTAAACTGGTGGATGCCCCTGTAACGAAAGAAGCAAAGAGAACCTATCGGAATAAAGAAAACAGGAGCAAGGCTGCAAAAGACTTTTTAACGAATCTAAAATCGGCATAGTATGATAAAAATCCCTGCCAAACATAAGCGTTTCGGAATCAAAATCTGGTGCCTGAAATGCAGACGTCAATATTCGAGCATGGAGAAGAAGCCTTCATCCTGCAAACACCCGGATATGCTACGTTATCATCTTATTGTTCATGTCCCCGGCACGGAAAAGGGCCGAAAAACAAGACTATCAAAAGCAAGAAATTTTGATGAGGCCATGTTTGAGCTGATAAAATTCAAGTCGGAACTCAAGGCAACCGGATTTCAAACGGTTCCGGTTTCCAATGAAAATGTTCCGAGAGAAACCTTTATAGAGTTCGCCGGAGAGTACCTTGATTTCGTTTCCGGGGTTAACACCCCGGCGCATTTGGTCAGGAATCGTTCGAAGGGTCATATAAATGATTGCAAACTTACTCTTGAGCGTTTTGCCATTGCGCTCAAAAAGAAAGGTGTCATGGTGGAAATTTTAAACCTCAAGGATATTGGCGATATTCAGGTGGAATGGTTTCATGATTATTTGTCAACCAACTTTCAAATTGAGCGGGGCGGGGCGACTTACAATAAACACTTCCGGATCATGAGATCGTTCTTCAGATGGATAAATGAGATAAAAGGGCACATTTGCCCCAATCCATTCAGCCGTGCAGAACTGAATGATGTTGTCCGGGAGAAAAATGTCATTACCAAGGAGGAATTCCTGAACGTCATCAAAGAAACAACGCCGGAGAACGGGTATCGGGTATTCAGTGGCAAGCGTAGAAATCTCTACCACGCTTGGCTGCCAAATGCATATAAACTGGCATTAGAAACAGGCTGTCGCGGGGAAGAACTGGTTACACTGGAATGGGCTGATTTGATCGAACTGGAGTCGGGTATGCTGGTTTTCAAAATCGACAATCTGAAAGTTAACCGGATTCAGACTGGGCTGGCATCCGGGAAATATATCCGCTATGTGCCGGTCACATCAAGCCTGATGGAACTCCTTAGAGAACTTGGCTATGAAAAGGGGAAAACATTGAATGGCTATGTATTGGCCCGTCCCGCTGAATTCTCGCTTAAATACGTAATGACGGCCATTTCACGGGGCTTTAATCACTATGTGGAGCTTGTGACTAAAAGGGGGATTCAATTTAAAGACCTTCGGAAGACTTACACCACCCACCTTACCGTAGCTTTGGGACCAAACGCTAAAATGTTCACGGGTCACGCCTCGGATGAGGTGCTGAAGAAGCATTACCTGTCGGGAGCTTACCTTGCCGGAAACCTTGGCGATTTCCGCATGTTCTGATTATCCCTGAACCCACCTCTTTCTAGACCAGAACCCCGATTGAAAACCAAAGAAAACTCCCCCCCAAAAATGAAAATACCGCATATCAATACCGCGAATCAACATAAAAAAGGCAGCTACGTTTTCACGTAACTGCCTGATTACTTGTGTGGTGCCTCCAGGAATCGAACCAGGGACACAAGGATTTTCAGTCCTTTGCTCTACCATCTGAGCTAAGGCACCTTTTGATTTTTGGAGGGCAAATATACGGTTTTTTTTAAATCCTAACAGGGATTTTAATCCCCTATCAATGTACTGAAGTTCAGGTGTTAATCTGAAAAATAGACGTTCACGCTCCACGATTCACTACTACCCTCTTCCGAACCTGCCGGACATGCCTTAAATGAAAGCGTAGCTTTGTATGACCCCAATGAATCCAAAAAGCGGAAAATATAGGTGATTTCATTTCCTTTTTCGTTATCCTTATCCCCCAGAAAATAATTGACATTCCGCCTCAAAGCTGCCTTTGTCATTGCTTTATCAACTTCCTTAAATTTCTTCCTGGCTTGTTTCCCCTTCCCCTTAGAATAATAATAAAACAGAGATACATCCTTGTCTTTTCTGCCCATAAATGAGTCTCCTACTGTTATATAAATCGAGTCTGCTGTTTCACCGCTTGCCTTCCCGGTATACGTGAAATTATGACTAACCGTCAACCGCTTTCCATTCAGATCCCTTTTGTAGTATTGGTATTTGAAATTACTGTCTGCCTTGAGGGTAGGGAGAATGGTGCTATCAAGGTGTTGTGCATGAATACATTTTTCAAATACAAAGGCCGGGCCTGTTCTTTGCTGGGCATAGAAGTAAGCAGGAAAATGATAAAGTGTGAGTAAGGTTAGTAAACCTGAAAGCCTGGGTTTCATAATCTAAATTTAACCCATTTCCGGTGATCCAACCTGAGAGCGATCCATATTTGGCTTAAATTTGCCTGTATCCAAATATCCACTCTGTATGATAGAACTCAACCAGGTTTACCTGCATGATTTTCATTTTACCCAGGAACAGGTTAATCAGTTTGCATCTGTCACCGGCGACAATAATCCCGTCCATACAGATCCTGTATTTGCAGCCACAACGCCTTTCAAACGCCCTATCATGCATGGTATGCTGGGAGCTTCTGTATTCAGCAGGGTTTTCGGAACTTTGTTTCCGGGGGAAGGAACTATTTATCTGAAACAATCCCTGGTATTCCTCCGCCCTATGTTTACCGATACAGCTTATGAAGCCGTATTTACTGTTAAAGAGGTGATAAAAGAGAAAAACAGACTCGTCATCGAAACGGTGATACGGGAAAAAGGGGATGACAAGATCCATACCACTGGTGAAGGTACCGTAATGGTGGTACCAGGTAAGATCAGCTGAGCTGTATTCCCAGAATACAAACATCATCCACCTGTTCCAGTTTACCCCTCCACCCGGTTAAGGTCTTATCCAGTATATCACGTTGGTCTGCCAGGGGCATGGCTTGCAGGGAAATCAGTGTTTCTTCCAGCTGCTTGTATTTGAATTTCTTGCCCTTGCTTCCTCCAAACTGATCGGCATACCCATCGGTGAAAAGATAATAGGTTGTGCCTGGCACCGGTTCCAGATTATGAGCAGTAAATGGTTTACGGTTGTCATGTTTGCCTATAGGCTGCTTATTGGCTGTGATGCTGTGCAGCTCTCCTTTTTGAATATACCAAAGGGGATTATTGGCTCCGCTCCATTGCAGCTGGTTTGTTTTTCGGTTTATGGCCAGCAGGGAGATGTCCATTCCGTCCATTACATTCTCGTCGCTCTTTTCAAAAGTCTCTATCACCAGCTCCGTTACCTTATCCAGTATGTCGCCCGTATTCCTCAGCCCGAACTCCTTGATGGTACGGTTCAGTGCATTACTGCACACGATTGATACCATGGCACCGGGCACTCCATGACCAGTACAATCGGCGGCTGCAATAAAAATGATATCATCCCTGATTTCCATCCAGTAAAAATCTCCGGCAACAATATCTTTGGGTTTGTAGAGGATAAAACTGTTGGGCAGATTCTTTCTTACATAGTCATCGGGGGGAAGGATAGCTTCCTGCAGACGCTTGGCATAGGTGATGGAGTCTATTATTTCACGCTGGTGCTCTTCTACCATTGTCTTTTGCCTCTCCACCTCTGTCTTCTGGTTCTGTATCACATGCCTTTGCTCCTCTGCTATTATACGGCGACTGTCAGCCAGGTCACGCTGCTTATCCACTTCGGCTTTTTGAAGCTCTATGATCTTTTTCTGTTTTTGTGTAATCCTCCACCGGTTGAACATAAATAGGGAGAAAAGAATCATCAGTGTCAGTCCGCACAACACCGAAATCAGCACTGTATTATGTCTTTTGTTTTCTACAGCCGCAAGAGCGATTTGCGTTTCCTTGTCTTTTTCCATGAGCTTGATCTGGCTCTCTTTCCTGTCATTATCATAACGGGTGCTAAGCTCTGCAGTCTTCTGGGCATTACCGGCATTGAAGAGGCTGTCATTTATCTGTTTGAAAAGCTTTTCATAGAGGTATGCCGCTTTCCAGTCGCCGGTGGCTGAATCGCACAAAGAAAGCCGCTCATAAGCAAAGGATATATTCTCTCTGGAACCGATCTCTGCCGCAATTTTAAGCCCTTTAAGCAATTCAGTTCTGGCATCCGCGAACTTATGCTGTTTGACATACACATCCCCTATATTGATATGTGCAACGGCACAGCTGTTCTTATCGCCCATTTCCGTCACCATTTTGAGAGCAGCAAAATTATCATCGAGGGCTTTACTAAGATTGCCCTGATCTTTGTAAAGCACACCTCTGTTCATGTACATAGTGGCTATGCCCTGCTGATCACCCAGCTCCTTATTCATTTCAAGCGCCAGAGTGTAGTTTTCAAGCGCTTTGTCCAGCTCATTATTTTCCAGATACAGCACTCCGATATTGTTATACAGATTTGCAACCCCTTTTTTATCTCCCAGTTCCTGATATATCTTCAGGGATAATTCATAATTTTTTAAAGCCTCCGTCTTCTTGCGCAGGGACCAGTAAACAACCCCTACATTTCCATAGAGGCCTGCCAGGGCTTTTTTATCGCCAATTGCGTCATCCATCTTAATGGCTTCGAGATAGCACTCCAGTGATTTCTGAAAATCACCCTGACTTTCATAGACGATGCCCAGGTTGTTATAGGACTGTCCTATCCCTTTCTTGCTGCCCAGGGCTTTACGGATCTTCAAAGAAGCTTCGTGGTATTTGATTGACAAAGCAAAATCCCCCTGATGCTGGGCAATGAGGCCCATATGGTTATAGGCAATGGCAACCGCTTTTGGCCATCCCTTTTTGTTATCAACTGTAATTGAATCAGCCAGATGCAGGGCCCGCATCCCACAGCTCATACCCTTGTCGAAATCGCCCTTGTTTTTGTATTTCCAGCATAAGTCCAGCAGATGCCATACCCGGTTGGTATCCTGCTTGTCGGTACGCAGCAGGGTAAGCAGGGAATCTATCTTATGCTGCTGGGCTGAGAGGGTTGCGGTGTGAAAATAAAATAAAATGAGGGTGAAAAAAGAAAGGATGCTCCTCTTCATAGGCGATGCGGAATACAAGGATAAATGCTGTGTCTGATCCTAAGATAGGGATTATTTTCGATTGGGGTGGCAACCTTTTTGCGTGTCCTGCGTCATCTATGCAAAACCCTAGCCATGACAGAACTTACTCCTAAGCTACATATTGCCAATCCCTGTTTTGAAAACTGGGAGAAGATGTTACCGGAAGAACAAGGCAGGCATTGCCTGAAATGCAAAACGACTGTCACCGATTTTACGGACATGACAGATCAGGAGCTTATTCAATTCCTCTCTGCACATAAAGGCCTGACCGGTTGCGGGAGATTCCGGGATGATCAGGTTCAAACTGATCCATCTCAGAATTACGGGTTTACGCTAAAGCTTAGGCATATGTTCAATCTCATTCTTTTTCCACTATTTACCTTGTTTTCAACTCAGACCAGAGCTTCGGAAAAAGCGGTGACGGAAGAAACAAAAATGGAATACCGTCCTAACCCGGGACCTACGGTTAGTCATTATCATCCCCGTCTTATTCACCGTAAGAAACACAAAGCACCGGCCAGAAGAATGGGGATGACGAGTTTCTAACTCACGCTTAGCCTTATTACAAAACTAAAACCAATACCATGAAACAAACTTCCGTATTCAAATTAAAATTCAGGCATTTCGCTTATTTGCTGCTCCTGCCTCTTCTGACCTTGTTTTCAACACGTGCAAGCGCCGGGCAAAGATGCGTTGTGGAGATGAAGGAAAGCTTTTATCATCACAAACCGGGACCAACGGTGAGTCACTATCATCCTAAACTGGTGCAACGGGAGAAAACGAAAAAGCTGAAATCAAAGGCCAAGAGATGCAGGGTGAAGTTCTGATTCACTGCTTCAATGTCCACGGCAATGCATCCCCTTCACCGGCATGGATCTTAAACATGAAATTATACTTGTTATAGATCCGGCGTTCCATTTGGCAGAAGACAGCTTCGCGGGGAATTATGGCTGAATAAATTATTGGAGATAAATTTGTGGTGATGGGATTAAGTTGAGGGGGTGGATTATACAGATAAGCATTCTTGCTTTTAATGCCCGCATGTATAGCCATATAATAATTGTGAGGCAGAGGGCTGTATAAGATTTCATGAGCCTGCCCGTTGGAATGAAATGGCAGCAGCACTGCAAATAAACATATTCCGAAAAGTCCAGATCTCTTGCTTAGCATGGCCTTCTATATAATTACTATTCCTAAATGTAGGCAATTTCACTATATCTTAGCTCTTACTTCCCACATACTGAGTCTTCTTTTGTAAAACATGGTTAATAAGGTATATTCGCCCTTCAAACTTAATCCATTGACAAAAGCTAAATCTTATGAAAAAACAAACATCAAAGTCACATCTTGTGGAAGAATTCAGTATCACAGGGAAAGTAACCTCTATAAATGTAAAAGGCTACAGCCCTAATTCAGCACAGTTATTATTCAGTGTTTCAAACGGAAAAACAGGTGAAAGTCAGACAATCAGAGCAGGAGCTTACCCTGGTACAGAGCCCCAGGTATTCAGCGCTATGGCCACCTTTGTTACAATGGCACATTTTCTAGATAAAACCATTACGGCAGGATATTATAAGGTAGCAGGGGAAACGAATTATGCTATTGAAGTTTATTCGCCCGCAGCAGGTAAAAAGAGTAAAAAGAAATCAAAGTAATAATTTATTACACTTATTTTAGAGTACGGCCAAACCAACAGGTGGCCTAATGCACCAGCGTAACCGTAGATTTTTGTTCCCCTGACTTCACATCAAATACAAAACGTAACTTATTCAGTTCAGAGACAAAAGCCGTATCCGTTTTATTATCTGTTGTCATGAGCATTTTACTTGCATTGGAATTGATGGCCCAGGTTCCCTTGTTTTCCTGACCCATGATCTTTACCAGAAATGTGCCATCCTTGTTAAAATCAAAAGAAGCTGTTTTTTTCATGGTATCGAGCTGTGCCTTATAAACTGCCTTTAACTGTACCACTAACGAATCGGGCATATCCCCGGGAGTAGGCATAGTCATATCGCCCAGTTTCCAGTTTCCGACAAGCAGATCAAATTTTGTCTGGGCAAGGGATGACAAGATTCCCAGAGCAAGCATTACGAAGAGAAGAAGGGATTTTTTCATACAGGGAAAATATATAATTAAAAAGTAAAACCAAATAGAACACAGATTATCATGATT
>JBIOHC010000083.1:0-8106 GCA_044448685.1 Bacteroidia bacterium | reverse complement strand
ATATTATATAATATTGCCGGAGCATGGCATCAGATCATTTGTTTCGGCTCGTCCAGTCACTCAGCAAGAACGAAAAAGTATATATAAAACGTTCCGCATCCCTGCATAGAATAGGGGGAAGAATAAATACATTAAGTTTTTCGAACTCTTATGCCGGATGAAAAGCTATGATGAAAAGCTGATCCTTCAGAAGTTTGCCGGGGATCCTTTCTTCAACAATATAAGCGCAGCAAAAAATTATCTGCTGAACTATATCCTGTATGTGCTCGAATCCTACCATCAGAGTGCATACAGTGAAATCAGAAGCTGTCTGCATCAGGTTGAAATACTTGAAGACAAAGGGTTGATCGATTTGTGCAGGAAAAAGATCGTCCGGGCGGAGCACCTGGCAGTCAAGTATCAGTGGGTTGAACAGCTCTTTTCTGTTTACAGCTGGAAATACCATTTATATCCGGAAGGGATGAAGAAAGATGCATATCTGAATTACATGACAGGCGTGGGTAAACAGATTGATGAAGCGCTTCGGTATGTGAAACAGATGCAGGAAGAAAACTCCTTACCTATCTGAAAGAGGAATAAAAATCACTGAAAATATAATTTTCCGTTGCCTTTGACCACCTGTATTAATGTGGAAGGACGTCCTTTGCAATATACATTTCCGTTGTTATATACCTGTGCATTCAGATAAGAGGCGGCTGGTGTATTTATGGCTACATACATGTCGCTTACAGCATCATTTGTCAGGTTTATATGCGGGCAGGTAAGGCCTGTTGTATTAAGCACTCCAAAACCTGTACCACGCAGATTCATTGTGGAGGCCATACCGGTTAATGTAATATTACCCGGACCGGTATTGATCGTTGAGTTCAAAATCTTCGCATTCACATTCAGATTCACATTCCCTGAACCATCGTCCGACTGAATGTATAATGTGCTGTCTGATCCCAAAGCAAGCAAAGTATTGGTACTTCTTACATCGCCCGCACCGTTGTATAACAGATGACTGAAGCGGTGAACAGAAGCATAAACGGTGATTCTGCGTCCGTAACTTCTTACAAAATTGCACATATTGTGATTCCGGATCAGCAAGGTGCTGCCGCTTATGGAAGTTTCTATGTTGTCAATCAGGTGTTTTCCTGCAACGACGGTAATGTGTTCAATGGTGTCCTGTGTAAGAACAAGATCTATTTTACCTTCCAGCTGTATAGTATTGAACGGACTTGCAGGCCGGTCGGATGTGACATCATTACCGGTTGATTTTATGCAATCACAGAGATTTTCCTTTTTACACCCGGATAAAATCAGCAGGAGGAACAGAAAGGAAAGCCACTTACCCGATGTCAGAACAGATTTCAGCATTTGGGTCGAATAAAGCGGTATGTAATACCCCATTCAAAGAATTCAGCTCGGGCAAAATAGGTTTTGAGCATAACTCCGGCAAGGAGCCTGTGATTGATTTGGTAGCGTAATCCAAGGTGAGTATAGATGGGAACTGTCTCTCCGCTTACACGGTCATAGAGGTATACTCCGGCTTCTATGGGCATCGAAAACCTTCCTACACACAAGCTATAGCCTATTTTAAATGCAGGCTGAATGTAATTTTTACGGGTTACAGTAGAGTCATTCCGGTGTATTTCCTGGTAATTGGCTTCATTGTAAAAAATCTCCACTCCTACACACCATAAATTTTTTGAATTCCAAAAGCGGTTGATGGTGCCGGTGAGAACAATACCGGGAAAATAATGTCCTCCCGGAGGACTGATCTGGCTTACTGCTGTTCCTATACCCATTGCAAAGAATCTGCTCTGATCACAATGCGGAATGGTGTCATAACGCTTGCGTGGCCCGCACGGACGTATCATGTATCCAAGCCCGGCATAGAGGGCCGGCATATTGAGGCCAAGGTTAGGGGTTTTAAAAGCTCCGTTGGAGCAATGGGAAAAGCTTATACCCAGATCGGAGCGGAAATTTTTGCAAAACTCCTGTTTCCAGGTAAGCCTGAGATTGACAAACCCATTTACATGTGAACCGATGGCAATGTTCTTGTAATTTGTTACCGGGTCGAATGGTTTGGTAAGATAACAGAGTCCGGTACCGACACGGAAACAAAACCGGGTCCTTTCGGAACGATTAAATGGGAAGTCGAAATAAGGGCTGATACTGTACAGATTCCCCAGGTTCTGAGGGTTTCCTAAATCAAATACACAGAATGACACACCGGGCTCTGGATAATTAAACAGCTGATCCCAGTAATGGTGACCATGAGTCGGCCTGGCAACACAAACTTCCGTTATGGCAATATGTCCCTGAGTAAGATACAGCATATCACTGTGGTGAGCAATGATAAAGCCATATTGAAAGCCTGGGGTTATGACAAGAGGTTCCTTTCCGGGTATACAAACCGCTTGTCCGTCTATCAATGCACAGCCCGGGTCACCCGGGCAGGGTGTCTGTGCCATAAGGCGTGTGTCTGTAAAGAGTACCAGACTCAGGTAAAGGAGGAAACGGAAACGCAACTAATTAACGGATTAATTCAGCTTGCAAAGATAATAAATTCAGGTCAGCTTCAAAGCCAGAATGTTTACCTTTATGACCTCATGGAACCTACACTTGAAAGAAAACAGGAAGCCTTTGTAAGGCTGCTTAAGATTATGGACGAACTCAGGGAACAATGTCCCTGGGACAAGAAGCAGACCATAGAAAGCCTGCGTCATCTGACCATTGAAGAAGTATATGAACTTGCCGATTCTATTCTTGAAAAGGATATGGACAAGATAAAGAAAGAGCTAGGTGATGTGCTCCTGCATATCGTATTTTATTCCAGAATAGCTTCTGAAACAAATGATTTTGATATTGCCGATGTGATTGACTCTCTTTGTGAGAAGTTGATTTACAGACATCCTCATATCTATGGTGACGTGAAGGTTCAGGATGCCAGGGAAGTGTCTGAAAACTGGGAGAAACTGAAACTGAAAGAAGGAAATAAATCTGTCCTTGGAGGAGTTCCCTCATCTCTGCCGGCCGTTGTTAAAGCCTGGAGAATTCAGGAAAAAGCAAGAGCCGTCGGGTTCGACTGGGAAGAGCCTCATCAGGTATGGGATAAAGTAGAGGAAGAGCTTCAGGAACTTCGCGATGAAGTTGAACAACAGGCACCGGTTGAACGGATTGAAGATGAATTCGGGGATCTTCTGTTTTCACTGGTCAATTATGCACGATTCATAGGTGTCAATCCGGAGGATGCATTGGAAAAAACCAACCGTAAGTTCATCAAGCGATTTCAGTATCTGGAAAGCAAAGCATCAGCCGGCGGGAAAAAATTACAGGATATGTCACTTGCTGAAATGGATGTATACTGGAATGAGGCCAAGAAAATTTGATACATATTCAGATTTGAAGCAGCACCCCCATTAATCCACGGAATGAAAATTCTCATGTACTCCAATAAATTCGGCGGGCCCACCACCACGTTCATTCAGAACGATCTGGTGAATCTGTCCGTGAAGCATGAGATGTTATACCTGAGTACGGAAATAGACCCCAATGCCACTTTTTCCTACCCTGATAAAGTGATAATTCCTTTTAAACGCGGTCCAATCCGTACAAAAATATTATGGATTCTGGAACGGAGAGGATTGTTTCTGAATTACAGAAACAAAGCATTCTCTGTACAGGTCAATAAAGTAATCAGCACTTTTCAGCCTCAACTGATCTTATGTAATTTCGGAATAGAAGCATTGGTGCTTATTCATAACCTGAATGAAAGGAACTCAAGAATTCCGGTCGTTATTAACTTCCTGGGGTATGATGCATCTTTTCATCTGAACAGACCTTCCTATGTAAGCAATCTGCTGGCACTTGCACAGAAAGACAATGTATATGCCACTTCGAATACCAATTTTCTGAAGAAAAATCTGGAAGTGAAGGGTGTTTACTTTAAAGAAAACAGAGTCATACATACCGGAGTCAATGTTGCTTTCTTTGACAGGCAAGACCATCAGCCGGAAAGCAAGAATTATATTTTTCTTCAGATTGCATTATTGTCGGCCCGCAAAGGCCAGGAAGTGACAATACGCGCTTTTAAACAGATGCTTGGTCTGGTTCCCGACCCGGAGCGGTTTAAACTCATCCTTGCCGGTGGTGAAGAACCCGGTATAGGAGAAGTTATCCGGAAACTTCCTGCTCAGCTTGGTATTGACAAGCAGGTTGAATTTACCAGCTGGATAACACCTATAAAAGCAAGGGAGCTCATGCTGGATGCAAATTGTTTTGTGCATCATAGCCGGACTATAGAAGGCAGGACAGAGGGGGTTCCTACCGCTGTATCAGAAGCCATGGCAATGGAACTGCCTGTTATCTCTACCTGGCATGCAGGGATTTCTGAACTCGTTGAAGAGGGTGAGAACGGTTTTCTTATTGAAGAAAATGATATTGAAACCTATTCAAAACGAATGGTTGAGATACAAGCCTTCCCTTTGTTAAAAGTGAACCGGGACAAGGTCGTTGAAAATTTCAATATTCTGAAACGAACGGAAGCCCTTGAGGACTATTTTGAAGATATTCTTAAATTGAACCTGAAGCAGGAGTTTTGACAAGGAGATTAAGAACTTAAAAGGAAGGAAATGGTTGTAGGTAATGGATTGGTAGCCAGGAGCCTGGATGTCTACAAAGACAACCCTGATGTAGTTATTTTTGCTTCGGGGGTTTCCAATTCAGGCGAAGTTTCCATTCCTGAATATGAACGGGAAGCGGAATTGCTGATGTCGTGGAAGAATTCCAAGGCCTTGTTTGTTTATTTCAGCACATGCAGCATATTTGATCCAACCCTTAGCGCAAGCATGTATGTCGTTCACAAAAAGAAAATGGAAGAGGTAATCAGGAATGAATTTTCCAGCTTTCTTATACTTAGGCTTCCTTTATTGATTTCCAATTCGCCCAACCCGTTTACATTTTTTAATTTTATACGCAACAGAATTCTGAGCAAGGAAAACCTTCAGGTTCATGCTAAGGCCTGGAGATACCTTATGGATGCAGATGATCTGAAGACGCTTGTACCCTTGATTATCAATGAAGATTCTTATACCGGGCAATCGATTAATATGGCCTATGATAATGCAAGCCGTGTGGCGGACATCGTTAAGCAAATGGAAATTATTGCCGGGGTTGAAGCTAAAAAAGAACTGGTGGAGAAAGGATCTAACTATAATTTTGACAGGCATGTCTTTCGGGAACTGTTGCAGAAACATAATTTTAAGTTCGATCCGATTCTTTATAATGAACAGATCATAAAGAAATATATGCATGCTTATTGAAGCATCGGAATGTTCCGGATAGCTGAATCCGGTTTAGAAAATCTCAAAAGTATTATTTCGGTCAATTATGATTTTAGTGGAGCAGCGGAGCTGGAAACCGGGTAACGACCTGAAGGTTCGTTTAAAGGATTATCCCTTCCCGTTTCCTGATATATATGGAAGCTATCTGGAGTCATCAGGGCTTGGCAGGCATCTGCTCTGCATTTCAGACGACGGGCAGATTCTCATGCCTGTAAGGAAGTACAAATCGGGTTTCCTGACAATCATTCAGATTCTGCACCCTCCGCTGAAAAACGGACAGCGTCTTGAAGGAGAGGAAGAACTTGTTTTCCTTGAAAAGTTTCTGAGCCGGGCAGGCAAAGACAAATGGGCCGACAGGATATCACAACCCCCTACGCATGTCGTGTTTAAATCTGCCCCATTGAAAACTGTTTCTGCAGGATTTGGAACATGGTACCTTTCCCTCGCAGAGAAGGATGAAGCTGAACTCTGGAATGGATTGCATGGTAAACACAGAAATGTTATTCGCAATGCGGAGAACAAGGGTGTCGTTATTAAGGAAGGAGTGGATCAGCTCCGGACTTTTTATAGTTTATATACCCCGACTATGAACAGAGCCGGGATGAGTCCTGAACCTTTTTCAGAATTTCAGGCCTTGTCTGATGCGCTGAATCCCGGACACTTGATCTGTGCCGTCGCCTATTTCAATGAAAAGCCGTTGGGAGCCCTGCTGATGCCATACTCTGCGTATGGTGCCTACTATGTATATGGCGCTTCTGCTGAGGATATGGAAATAAACGGAGCTATGAACTACCTGCATTGGCATATGATATTGAAAATGAAGGCGCTGGGAGTACAAAGATATGATTTTGTAGGTGCCCGGCTAAGCAATGTGGCAGGAACACGTTTGGGCGGAATTCAGCAGTTTAAACTGCGTTTTGGATGTACACTGGAGTCAGGACTGATCTGGAAAGCGGATTTAAACATGTTTAAGTGCAGGGCTTACGATCTGCTGGTAAAAATGTATTGGAAGCTCAAAGGAGTAAGACTCCGGGGAGATATAATTGATCAGGAACTGGCCAAACCGGCAGAATGAGTAAATTTGTTATCAGCGACAAAACTATGCAGGCAAAGGAGCATAAAACAATCCTGTTAACCTTCGATTACGAACTTTTTCTTGGAAAAAGAAGTGGTACAGTAACCCGTTGCATTATAGAGCCTACCGAACAGATATTAAATATGCTGGGGCAGCGGAAACTGTGCGGTATTTTTTTCGTCGACAGCACTTACCTGCAAAAATTAAATGAATATGCACCTCGTTTTGCACAGGTTGCCGATGATTTTAACAGGATAAAAGCCCAGATCAGGCAAATGCATCAAAGAGGACACTACGTGTTTCCGCATTTGCATCCGCACTGGCTGGACGCCATCTATCTGCCTGAACTCAATCAGTGGGATCTGTCGGATAACAGGCATTACAGATTTCATGCACTTTCTCCGGAAGCAAGAAGATCCGTATTCTCTTCTTCTTTCGACTTGCTGAATCAAATTCTTCTGTCTACAAAAAAGCCTTTCAATCTGAATGGATTTCGTGCAGGAGGATGGAGCATTCAGCCATTTTCCGACTATAAGCCTTTTTTTGAAGAGTTCGGAATGAAGTATGATTTTACAGTTATGAATGGCTGGGCTCATTTTTCCACTGCCCAGTATTTTGATTTCAGAACCGAAAAACCTCTTCCATGTATTTACACTTTTTCAGATGATGTTTTAAAACCGGTTGAAGGACCCTATACCGAGTTCGGAATAACCCGATTGATGAAATCAGGTTTTGTCAACGACATATTGGATAAGATGGAACTTAAGATACTTCCTGCCAGGGTCAGAGCTTCCTATGGCGATGGTTTCAGTATCGTGGCGGCGGGCATTAAGGATGAGTCGATCGTCAATGTAGAAGAACCTGATTCGCAGTGGGAAATGGCATCGCTGGAGTTACTGAAAAATCATAACATTAAAAATTATATGAATTACCTGAAAGAGAACTCTTATCTGCAGCTTATATCACACCCTAAAATGCTGAGTCCCCATAATCTCAGAAATGCTGAACGTTTCCTGGATTGGGCAATAAACAATTATCAGGTTGTTTCTGATTTCAAAAAGGGTATCCCGTCATGAGAAAAATTCTCATTGTTGTCGGAACCCGTCCTAATTTTATAAAAGTTACCCAGTTCAAACGGATAGCTGCGCGTTATTCTTCCCTGGAGGTAAAGCTCGTTCATACAGGTCAGCATTATGACAGCCAGATGGCTCAGGTGTTTTTTCAACAGTTCGCTCTTGTTCCGGATTATTTTCTGGATACCCCGCCGGGAACTCCTGCCTGTCAAACAGGAGAAATCATACTGCGTCTGGAGAAGGTATTGCTTACCTATCGTCCGGATCTGGTCATCGTAGTCGGAGATGTTAATTCAACCCTTGCCGCCGCATTATGTGCACATAAATCAGGTATAAAACTGGCTCACCTCGAAAGCGGTCTGCGCAGCAATGATTATTCCATGCCGGAGGAACATAACCGTATTTTGACGGACGGACTGAGCGATTATTTTTTTGTTACCGAACAAAGCGGTTCTGATGCACTGAAAAGGGAAGGGCTTACACGTGGCAAACAATTCTTCGTCGGAAATACGATGATTGATACGCTGGCAGCTTATCAGAAAGAAATTCAGGCATCGGCTATCTGGGAACAGTTGGGGCTGGAATGCAATAAATACATACTAATGACCATGCACCGGCCGGCAACGGT
>JBIOHC010000082.1:0-8111 GCA_044448685.1 Bacteroidia bacterium | reverse complement strand
CCTGAAGGCCGGGGCAATTAGGCCGGGGTAATTAAGTTTTTTTGCAAGTGGAGTTTAAAGAAATAATATATCAGGCCCTGAACGTTTTCAGCCAGGCTACAGCAGAATCATTATCCGGAAATATCCGGGTAGGAATTTCAGGTTTGTCATGAATCATGTAGAAATTGGCAAATAGCTGATGGGCCATCGAATGATAGGCTATTGCATCGGCAGAGGAATATATATTTCCTTCTTTTTTGGCAAAAAGTATACGGGCTTCACTGGCAACCGATGAAAATTCCTCACAGTCAATTAACACCGGATATTTTTTCCCATCTCCCAATTTTCCGATAGCTTCCATGGTCAGGACAGCATCAATGAGGTTCAGTTCTGTGCCTGATTTTATATGAATATGCATTATTTTATCCGTGGTAAAACTCACAGTGGAAGCATTCAGCTCAATGGTATGTTGATTTTTCGTTGTCATGTCAATTGATTGATGTGTTAGATTATCTCGGATGCCCTTCTCCACCTCCATGCGATTCATGGTTCTGAGCAGGGCCTGTATGTTGTTGTGGTGCAGGCTGCCTGGGAGGCCCCGGGTGCTGAAACTGAGGTACTGCCTGCTGATGTTGTGCAGGAGCCTGTTGATGTTGTGGAGCGGCCTGCTGATGTTGCACAGGTGCAGCGTGCTGCCGGGAAGGTTCAGCATGGGGTGCCGGTGAAGCTGCATGATTACCTGACTGCTGTCGGGAATGTTGCTCCGAAGTCGGGGCCACATGATGTTCATTCATGACCGTACGCTCATGCTCGGAAGGCTTACGTAAAATTCCTCCGGATCCGTTAAAACCGGATCTGTTCTCCGGACTTCCATGCAATACCGTCCGGTCTTCATAAGTATTGTGTACAGAACCCCGTCTTACATTACTCACTGCTGTGTTATACTGAAAGTATCCATGATCCCATCTTCCTCCTGAATAGCCTTCTCCATCATAGCCGTGTCCGTAACAGATTCCTCCGTAATAACCGATATGAGGACCCCAGTAACCTCCGTTCCAGCCATAGTATCCGCCTTCATAGCCCCAGTAACCGGGAGTCCATAAAAAACCAACCTGAGCTGGATACATCCACACGCCGGGTACCCAGTAATAATCGTCTGAACCATAAGCCCAGTAACCGGGGGTCCACAGATACCCATCACCGGGGCATTCGGGCTGCACATATACCGGAATCATGGGCGGTGCCACGCTGATCTGCACGCTTACCTGTGCCGGTGCCGGAATGTCCGGCATCAGCAACAGGATAAACAGGGAAAGGAACAGGAAGGAAGTTTTCATAGGTATTTTATTAAAGAGGTGAATAACAGGAATGCAATCAGAATTTGAATGTAACTCCCATGTTGAGATAAGATATCCCGTAACCAAGTTCGCCAAACAAACCGAAGCGGGGAGTAAAGTGATAGCGTACACCTGCATGCAGGGATAAGACCACACCTCCATAGGTTTGTTCGGCATATCCTACATGATCTGGACAAAAGGAAGTGGTGGAATAATGTGAAGTTGCGAAATCATTTCCAAGCAGGAGACCGGCATACACATCGACTTTTTCATTCGGGATAAAACGTCCGAAGTGGTAATCGGCCACCACACCCACTATAAGATATGACCATCTGTAGGTATCCGTAAAATACTGTCCGTTACCTTGTCCGTTACCGCAATCATCCCATCCGTTATAAAGGTAGGATGTGGCGGTATAACCCAGATAACCGCCTATGCTGATATCGCGTGTTATTCCATAGCCCAGTGATATACTCAAAGGTGGCGTGGTACTGCTGTTTCCGGGACCGATGATGGTATTGCCGAGCCCTATGCCCAGGTTAAGGTCGACCTGACCCTTTTGAAAGCTTTGGGCTGTTACCGCTCCCTGACAAAGAATCAGGAGGAGCATACTGAAGGAACAAGTAAGTTTTTTCATGTTGGATGTATTAATGTAATGAGTTGGATCATTTATTCGTGTGAACACTTTCACTCCACAAAAATGCTTCCGTAAATTTCGTTTTGTCTTACAGGAATCCGGACCATAGTTGCATCCTTCCCACAAAGAGGGCGGTTACCGGAACGAGACATTCATTTGTGTGAATCATGTAAGTCTGCCCGGATATATGTAACAGAACAGGGGCCCGATCGGGCCATCTTTGTTACCTGAAACAATTGAACCTATCTCCATCTGAACAATAACCCCATGACTCCTTCAACACAGCCCTTCAGGAATGAATTGATAAAAGAAATTCTGAGCCTTACCATGCTCCTGAAAACGCAATACCCGGGTGTGTATACGCACCTCGACGAAACACCGTTTTTTGACGGACAAGAAGAAGGTCAGGAAATAAAGTCAATGGAAGATTACCGCGACACCCTGGCTTCTCAGTTGGAACAGGCTGATACAGAAAACGCCAGCCATCCTCAGGGACCGGATTCGCCAACAGGATTAACACCCCAATAAAATGGTCTTCAATTATATTATTGTGGTCGGAGAAGTCATGCTTATCTCACTTGCCTTCCATCTCTATTACATGGCCTGCATTTTTACAGCCTTGCATATTTTCCTCCTCTTCGTAAGGATAAAGGAAGAAGATAAAGCCTTAAAAAGATACAGTAAAACCATTTCCACCAAATCAAACAAATCCGATGAACACATTTGACTCAAACGCATCCGATCAACGCAAAACTATGAATGGCATCGTAAAATACCACCCCGTGGTGGAAGTCCTGGCTAAAATGATTAAGGACAAAAAGTGGACAGATAAATTTGACACTGCCATTCGCTCAGCCTGTGGAAAACAAGTGCCCCTGTTAAAAGATGTGCAAAATGCCGAGAGCTATCTTTTGTGGATGAGTAATTTTCTATATTGGGTGCCCTCTGAAAATTCACTGGGGCAAGTCGTCAATGACCACCTGAGTGCCTTTTATTATATTGCGGACCAGGAGCCTGTACTGAGTTTGCAAAACAAAGTTATTCCTCATGATGAACCCTTGCCCCTTACTCCTTTTTCTCAATGGCTCGTTGACTATACCAATGCCATGGGTGCCTTTCTGGATACGCCCCAATCACTGACCCGGGAATCAGAACAGTCGTTTTACGATTCACCGGCTTACAATATGAAAGAATATGTTCGTCCACACGGAGGATGGAAATCCTTTAATCAGTTTTTTGCCCGGCATTTTAAACCCGGTCTGAGACCAATAGCAGCCATATCCGATCCAACGGTCATTGTTATGCCTGCAGATTCCACCTTCGGAGGACAATGGGAAATACGTTCCGACTCCCATGTGACCGTCAAAAATCTTAACTGGAAAATAAGCGAATTGCTTTCGGGCAGTCCTTACAAAAACCGGTTTGACAACGGACTTTTCATGCACACCTTCCTGAGCCCTACTGATTACCATCGTCAGCATGCACCTGTGGGAGGCAAGGTAATCGAGGCACGGGTTATCCCTGGCCAGGTATACCTGGAAGTGGAAGCTGTCCCCATCCCCGAATTGCCCGGACAACATCACCTGAGCCTTAAAAAGAATTTCGACTCCATGGATACACCCGGATATCAATTCGCACAAAGCAGGGCACTGATCATACTTGACACCCCTATCGGCCTGGTGGCAATACTGCCTATCGGTATGTGCCAGGTCTCGTCCGTGATCCTGACTGCCGAAGTGGGTGTGACAGTCAGGAAAGGGGAAGAGCTTTCTTATTTTCAGTTCGGAGGGTCTGATTGTATTCTTCTTTTTGAAGCATCAGCCAATGTATGTTTCTCGGCCCAAAGAACCCTTCATTACAAAATGGGAGCTAAAATAGCCCAGGCTTATCCCGTCTAATTTCATCAAATTCACCTTCAGATGCCTGTTCCTAAAATAAAAATAGTTGCCTATCAGCTTGGGGAAAGTATTCTCATCAAAAACCTGAAAGCCGCTTATACCGGAAGTATTTATTTCAGCTCTTCTACGGAAATTTATATACGATTGGGAGAAACCTCCTTTATCTATGTACAAAACTACGGGGAAGTGGCCTTTTCTGACTGCGATGAACAAACTACTAATGAGTTTATCGAATTTGCAAAAGGTTTTGTAGGGACAGCAGTCTTATCCGGAAAAGAGTATAAGGAAGAATTTACCATACTTGTCAACCCGGGTCAACCCCTTCTTTTCGATTATACATCCATGCAGGTTCCGGAAATAAACCCGGATGTGATTAAAATTGTCCTGCTCAATGTAAGCCAGAGTGTGGTACTGGATTATTTTACAGAACAGAGCCAGCATCTGCTGGCTGAAACCGGAGTCTTTACCCGGGAGCTCGAACAAAGAGGTAAGCTGAGTATATCCAAGACAAAACTGATGAAATTCATCGGTAAAACCCTCAATACACAGAACCGTATTATTGACAACCTCTATTTCCTGGATGCCCCGGATACGGTATGGGATATAGAATATCTTTCAGAAATCAACAACGGAATGTCTGTTCTGTTTAACCTGAAAACCCGTTTCAGGGAAGTGGAATATACCTTAAAAATTATTGACAATAACCTTCGTACCTTCGCCCAGCTTGTACAGCATCGCGACAGCAATAAAATGGAGGTAATTATCATCCTGCTTATCTTCTTCGAAATTCTGAATGCGCTGATCAGTAAACTTTATTGAGCATTCTAACACATCAGCATGAATTCCATTCACCTTCCCAAACGAACCTTTAAACCGGTAAAGGACATCGGCGTTGTATGGGCCACCGACGAGGCCATCAAACTGGGGTATTACAATGGTAACCCGGAATGGGCCAATCTCGGCCAGGGTCAGCCTGAAACAGGGCGATTGAAAAACGGCCCCGCCAGGGTCAAGATCCTGGATATTGAACCGGGAGATAACCGCTATGGCCCGGTGAACGGCATGGATTCCCTGAGAAAAGCTATTGCCGCTTCCTACAACAGACTGTACAGAAAACATAAATCATCCCAATACACTTTTGAAAATGTTAGTATAGCCATGGGTGGCCGGCTGGCTCTTACCCGTATCTTTTCCATGATGGATCAGGTAAGAATAGGATACAAGGTACCTGAATACCCTGCTTACGAAGACCTGCTGAATTACCAGGCCGGTCATATCACCCCGGTATGCATTCCTTCCGTTAAGGAAAACAACCATGCTGTTCCTTCTCTGGAGTTGCGCGCTGCCATTCAGAAACATCACCTCGATGCCTTTCTGTTCAGTAACCCCTGCAACCCTACCGGACATGTTATACGGGAAAAGGAACTGGAAGCCTATGTTCGGGTGGCCCGGGAGCTGAACTGTTCCCTGATTGTGGATGAAATGTATTCCCACTTTATTTATGAAGGTGGTACACCGGCAGCATCTCCGATATCGACGGCGGAATTCATTGAAAATGTGGATAAAGATCCTGTCCTTATTGTGGATGGATTGACAAAATCGTTCCGTTATCCCGGTTGGAGAATAGCCTGGGTGCTGGGCCCGAAAGACCTGATCAGTGATATGGGTAAGGCAGGAAGCGGTATTGACGGCGGTCCCAGCTTGCCAATGCAGCGGGCAGCACTTCCCTTATTCGAACCCGCCAAAATGGATCAGGAAGCAGATGCATTACGTACTGTCTTCAGTCAGAAACAGACACTGATGATCAACTCCCTGAAAGAATGCGGTATATTATGCTCGACAGATACGACCAGTACATTTTATATCTGGGCCGATATAAGCGCGTTGCCGGCTCCGCTAAACAATGCAGATGACTTCTTCCTGGCTGCCCTCCAACACAAGGTAATAACCCTCCCCGGTCATATGTTCGATATTCATCCCGGCCTGCCTGATAAACAAACAGATTTTCATCAGTACCTTCGCCTGTCTTTTGGCCCTGAAGAAGAAAATATTAAAATGGGACTTTCCCGGATTAAAGAACTTATCCTAGCACATCGTTGATATGATACCAAAAGGCCGGTTACTCATTATTGGAGGTCATGAAAACAAAGGAGAAATTCCAGGAGAAAACCTGAAGATTCACAAGAAAAAAACAGGCTCCACCCATTTTGAAATACTGGGAACTCTTATTTTAAAAGCTCCCCGCCAGCACCATGTCATTGAAATCATAGCTGCCGCATCTTCCATACCGGCAGAAATGGAAAAGCTCTACATTGACTCCTATAAACAGGCCGGGTTTACAAAGGTTGGTATTCTGGAAGTGGAAACCGAGGAGAGTACAACACATCCCGATTCCCTGAAACGGATTGCAAACGCACATGCCGTTTTCTTTACCGGAGGCGATCAGAACAAACTTATCAGCCGTATGGCCGGAACTGAACTGCTCAAAGCCATCAAAAATAAATATCACACGGATGAGCATTTTATTGTAGGCGGCACCAGCGCCGGTGCCATGGCCATGCCGGAAACAATTATAACAGGAGGTATCATCGGGGCTGCCTTGTATAAAGGAGATATCCGTATAGCCCATGGTCTCGGCCTCCTGCCAGGCACAATTGTGGATACCCATTTTATCAAACGGGGCCGCTTCGCCCGCCTGGCTCATGCTGTAACGCTTCATCCCTCCTGTCTTGGTATTGGCCTGGAGGAGGATACTGCCTTGCTTATTTCAGAGGGGAATAAAGCCGAATGCATCGGCTCGGGTATGGTCATCCTGATTGACGGAAGCCACATCAAAGCCAGCAATATTATCCAAGTAAAAGATACGGATCCTATCATGGTTGAAGACCTGCGCGTTTCAATCCTCGCTGAAGGCGGTCAATATCTGCTTAACGACCGTAAGTGGATCAACCCCTGAACATTTTATAAGATTACCGGAATTATGTAACAAATAGGGTTTGCAATATAAGCCTCGGGAAACAGGAATGCCTCATATTTGGCTTACAAAATCCCGGGGAATAAACCCCGGGGGATAAAATAAAAGCTATGCCAAATCAAATTCCGGATACCACAATTGAAAAACCCAGAATCAAAATATTTTTAGTTGACGATGACGCCTTATACCTTAAAGTGCTGGAAAGCCATTTCATAGAAAACCCAATGCTCGATATTACTTCATTCGCCACCGGAGAAGACTGCTTGCTGCAGCTATCCCGCAAACCTGATATCATAATCCTGGATTATTTCCTGAACGGAAAAAACGAGGAGGCAAAGAATGGCCTGGCTATACTTAAAAAAATAAAATCAGAGGATCCGAGGATTCAGGTCATTATGCTGTCATCTTATGAGAATGTGGAGATTGCCCTTGATTGTATCAGTTGCAATGCATTTAATTTCATTGTTAAAAATGAAACCACTTTTCTACGATTGAAGCATAGCATCAAACAGATCTTTCACCGGGATTCTGTCGTGAAGGAGCTGGTAGTCTGGGACTGGTAAGAACAGTTTCTTAACGCGTAACAAGATTCATTATCACCACCACAGCTCCAATTGTAATAAACGTACAAATAAACACCGCCAGGTATTTGGATACTCCAAACTCACGAACCATAAGCCGGACGGGTGCCGTAATGATCTGGTAAACCAGGGAAGTGATTTTTTTCTTCGATCCTATCCCTTTTACAATATAATCCTTTGCTCCGGCACGAAAGGTTTCAACAGCCAAAGCCATATCTTCATTCGCACTCAACATGATCACCTCCGTTTTAGGATTGATGTCCTTGATGGATTTAAGAGTTTCCAGCCCGTTTTGCCCGTCCATATAATAGTCCAGAATCACGATATGCGTATCCTCTTTTATTTTAAGCAGGCAGGCTTCCCCGCTGTGAAAACACACGATAGACAAGTCACTTCCAAACCTGTCTTTCAGATAGCTTTGAAGAGAAAATGAAACGAGTTTGTTATCGTCAACGATGAATAAATTAAGTCCGCGGGTTTCCATAGAATTTGATTAAGAGTGGGTTGAAAGTATGAGAGGCTTCACACACAAAGGTGGGGCTGAATCCCTGGTTGTATATTATATATACTAAACGTCACATGTAATTGCGTATAATTATTATCTTTGCATAAAACCATTCATATGCAAAGGCTAACACTACAAGACCCAAAGAAAATCAATCGAAAGATTGATAAGTTCCTTAACAGTGACCCCGAAAGCAAGTT
>JBIOHC010000081.1:0-8733 GCA_044448685.1 Bacteroidia bacterium | reverse complement strand
TAATATATTTTATGTTTTTTTAAAATGCCATGTTATTATATTGTAATTATCTAAAAAAACAATAGGAGACTTAAAAATCAATTTACATTTGTCCCATTCCAAAAAAAATCAAGATGAAGCCCGTAAAAAAAATACTTTCAGTAGCAACGGTGACGGCTCTGCTTTTTATCCTTTCGTGTAGTGGAGGGCAGACAACGGACAAGGGAACAAAGAAAGATTCGACCAAAACCATCCCTCCGGGATGCAACCTGGATACCCCCATTGTGTTTTCTCCTATCCTTCCTCATGATGTGGATGTGACCCTGCAAAACGGTTACAATGGATTGACGCCTACTATACAACCTTGTTTTGATCTTTTCTCATGGAGATCTTTTATCGCGCTCAACTGGCCGGCCGATTCCAAAGGTTTTCCTTTGCATGGAAATTTTACCGATTATGCCGATTCCGATCGGGTTTGGGAATACTACAAAGATCCGGGTGAAGTTTTTCAAACCGAAGAACAACTCCTGGCTTTTTCGGGTCCTTATAAGAAGGAGCATGGCATAAAGGAATTTCACATGTTCACCAAAGCCAGTCATGATCTGCCATTGCCGGCGGCAATTCTTCAGGCTACCGGTCAGCCGGTTATCGACAAGAATTTAAATTTTGCGCTGTATGAAATTAATATGAATACCGATGAAGTGAATTACATTCAGAGCAATGGTTTAAATACAACGGATGGGCAGGAGAAATTTAAAGACAAAAAGGGTGCGATCTTTTTCCCGGAAGGTAAAAACGGTGGCCCTGTGGGTGCCATTGAGATAAAAACCACCTGGAAAGTATTGGTACAAGGGGTGGACAGCTTCAACACCTTTTATAAAAAACGAGCCATCATTTATGTTTCAGCCAGCCAGAGTTTAAGCCATAAACCTTTGTATCTGAAAGAATGGGTGGGACTTGTGGCCATGCATATCATGCATAAAACCTATACCCCCAAACCCCCTTTTTGGATCTGGACCACCTTTGAACATATGAACAACGCACCGGAATGGAAAGACAGAAAGACTACGGCTAATAAATACTCTTTTTTCAATCCTATGTGTACAACTTGTCCTGTAGATACAGCTCCTCTGCCCCTGCTGGGTGGTGGCTATCTCTGGGATTCGGTAAAGCCTTATGCCAAAAAGTATGCTATCAACGGAATCTATGGAACGCAGGTGGTGCGCCAATATCCTGTGTATGCCCCGACTGATACGGTGAACAAACAATGGCAGAAAAAACTGAAAGCCGAGGGTTCCGTATTTGCCAATTACCGTCTTATTGGTTCTCAATGGTCGGCAACAACGGATTTCCAGAAAATGGATACGCTTCCGGCTCCGGATACACTGGCCAATACCGTACTGGAAACATATATACAAAGTGGGTCTTGTACCATGACCTGTCATAAATCCGCAACAGATGCTGTCAAACAAAAATCCGATTTTAGTTTTCTGCTCGGTCTGGCCAAATCGTCGGTGTATCTGGAAGAGCTAAAGAAAAAGTACAGAATCCCGACAACAAAGAAAAAATAAACACTTTTCATTTAGTATAAACAACAAAACAAAAACAAAAAATCATGGATGAATTCATTGGCATTATCAAGTTATTCGGAGGCAATTTTGCTCCTACAGGTTGGGCACTCTGTAACGGTCAGCTACTTCCGATTAATCAGAATCAAGCACTTTTTTCGATTATAGGAACTTACTTCGGAGGTGATGGGGTTCATACTTTCGGATTACCGGACTTGCGCAGCCGTGTTCCCGTTGGCGGCATGGGGGCTGTTACTGGATTACCAACCATTAATCTCGGACAGTCAGGCGGTGAAGCAAATCACACCCTTATCGTAAATGAATTACCTGCCCATACCCATGTAGCCAGCGTTGGTGGTTCAGCCGGATTGAAAGTGAGCTCATCTAATGCATCTCAGACTGCTGCTACTGCTGGAGCATCGATTGCTACCCCTGGTACTTTATCCGGAAGAAATTTTACCGCTACTGAGGGCTTTAACATGACTGCACCTGATACTACCCTGAATGCAAGTTCTGTTAATACCTCCTCTATTGCTGTAACAAATGCAATAACAGGTACCAATACCCCTCATAATAACATGCAACCTTACCAAGGGCTTACCTATATTATTTGCACACAGGGTGTTTTCCCTCCCAGACCATAATTCCTTGCTTCCGGTAAAGGATGAGCCTTTCATCCTTTACCGGAATTATCATTATCAGTTGAAATAAGGTCGGTAGGTTAAATATATGTTTTATATTGCATGCTGTTTGTTAGACTGAATATTAATTCGTTCAAACCGCATCAAACTTCTTTTTAATGAAAACACTGCGTCAAAACAGTTACCTTCTTGCACTCCTGCTAATTACATCCTTCGCAGGAGCCCAAACACTGGAAACTTTCGAAACACAAACCAATGGCGCCAGCAACTATACCAGCGCCGGGCAAAACTTCACCCTTGGGACAGGTTTTGTGGTGCAAGGCAGCTACCCAAGTACCGGCTGGAACGGCTCAGCGGTGGATAACGTATACCTGGATAACAGCGGAAATTCTTTTGCCGGTGTCAATGTCAGTTTCAGCATGAGATCCAACCCTGCCAACAAATTTTATGTAAAAAGCTTTTGGGTGTATCTAGGGGACCATTCAACAAATGAAGCAGTATCCGGAACGATGACCGTTACCGGCAAATTGGCAGGCGTTACGAAGTTTTCCGTCACCAGTGGAAGCGGGTTTGTCACTTCCCTGGGATCAACCAACGGATATACCTTCATCAATATGACTACCTACGGTGGTTCTAATAATAGTAATACCGGCATTGATGAAATGGACATCACCACTACCGGCACTTATGAATATATGGGACTGGATGCTCTTACCTGGTGCCTGGCTCTGGCAGAGACCCCGACACAGACCAACCTGACCTGTAATGGTACCTGCATCGGTTCAGCTACACTTACCGCTTCCGGAGGTGTCGGACCTTATACCTATTCCTGGTCGCCCAGCGGTGGAACAGCATCTACCGCATCCTCCTTATGTGCCGGAACCTATACCGGTACGGTAAAAGATAAGTATGGAGCGACTTCCAGCAATACCTATACTATTACCCAACCTTCGGCCCTCACATCTTCCGTTTCATCTCAGACCAATGTAAGTTGCAATAGTGGCTCCAACGGAGCGGTTACGATCTCTGCTTCCGGCGGAACGGGAACCCTCACCTATGCCTGGAGTCCTTCCGGAGGAACAGCAGCCAGCGCCAGCGGATTGAGTCAGGGAAGTTATACCTGCACCATCACCGATGCAAACAGTTGTACAAAAAACCAGGCCGTCACCATCACCCAGCCTTCGGCCATCACATCTTCCGTTTCATCTCAGACCAATGTAAGTTGCAATAGTGGCTCCAACGGAGCGGTTACGATCTCTGCTTCCGGCGGAACGGGAACCCTCACCTATGCCTGGAGTCCTTCCGGAGGAACCGCAGCCAGCGCCAGCGGATTGAGTCAGGGAAGTTATACCTGCACCATCACCGATGCAAACAGTTGTACAAAAAATCAGGCTGTCACCATCACTCAACCGGCTGCGCTTTCAGCAACAATGGGATCGCCCACGAATGTTACTTGTAACGGCGCTGCTAATGGAAGTGTAACGGTAACACCTGGCGGGGGAACAACGAACTATACCTACAGCTGGAGCCCTTCCGGTGGAACCGGAGCTACAGCGGGGGGCTTGAGCGGAGGGACATATACTTGTACCGTTAGCGATGCAAATGCGTGTACCACTTCGGCTACGGCTACTATTACAGAACCAGGACCGGTAGTTATCATACCAGCAGAAACAAAACCCGGTATCTGTACTGGTGGAACAGATACACTCAGTGCGACAGGAGCTGTTACCTATACATGGTCCCCTTCAAGTACGCTAAATGCGGCTTCCGGAAGTACAGTATATGCTACGCCTACCACCAATGTTACGTATACCGTAACCGGAACGGATGGATCTGGCTGCACGGGAACCAATACCATTACGGTTAATTATTCTACCAGTCCATCCACACCTATTGTGACTTCAGCCAGCAATGTGTTATCTACTTCCGCTACCGGAGTCAGTTATCAATGGTACCTCAACGGAACTCCTATTAGCGGTGCCACCAGTCAGAACTATACTGCTACTGCCAGTGGCAACTATAGCGTAATTGTGACCAACGGATCGGGATGCTCAGCCTCTTCAGCATCATATCCTTTCACTATCACAGGTATTGCAACCTATTTCATAAACGATGGGCTGAAACTTTATCCTAATCCTTCTCGGGGGAATTTAACTATAGAGCTCAATGCTTTCGGATTGCACACCGAACTTTGTATTTACGATATTGCAGGTCGCCAGGTTCTGACGGTCCCGATTACCGCCACCCGAATGACTATCATTACCGGTACACTTATACCTGGAGTTTATTCGTATCGTGTTCTGGGGGAGAATGAACTATTGGGAACCGGCCGATTAGTGATAGAAAAATAAGACCGTTTCGATAGATGGTCTTCCTGACCACTTCAACCATAAAGGCTCCCAGATAATGGGGGCCTTTGTTATTTATGAGGCAAAAAATCTGCTGAACCTGTCAGCAAGTTTCCACCATGGCTCATTCGAAAAAGAGAGTTATTTTACCCCAGATCTTCAATTTCCTGTTTTGGGGTTATTTTCAGGAGATGAGTAGTAAATTATAGTAGAAATGGGATCCTGAGGAAGTAAGTAAAAAAAAGAAGGGTTTGAAAGCATCCAAAATGCTCTCAAACCCTTACCAGTAGCCCGAATGCCAGAAGTGTCGAACCCGGATTTAGCTGATTTTAGCGTTATTGACGGTAAAATATGACGCTAAGGCACTTTTGTCGCACAATAAGCACTACGGCTATAATTCGACATCAGGATTCTCTTTTTTCCACTCATTTTCAGCTTCAATTAGATTTTTATGCCAATCCCATAGTTCTTCCAATGTTTTAAGGTCAGATGGAATCGGATTTGATTCGCTAAAAGCTTCATCTATTGTCATCGGTAAATTATGCTGATGATAGCTTTCAAATGTCCTTCTTGGATTATACGCAAGCGAAGATTTAAAATAATCGTTTGCATAGTCGTAGTGATGAGAATTGATAAAACCCTTCCATGTTTCAACCACTTGGTTTTCACTCCTTATATCTATTATTTCAAATTGCTCCATATTTCTTTTTGCCCCTGTCCCGTATGCCTCATTCATTAAGGTAATAGCCTCCACGTCAGTCTTTGGGGCACCGTAGCCAAAAATTGAAACCCTCTTTGTACTATCCATTTCAAGCCAATATTTAACTCGTTCCCATTCCATGTTAATAAATTCATCGTCTGTATAATTCTTTTTGTCGACGGGGTATAACAGTCGTGTAGGTTCCATGTAATTTCCGGTTGCCTTCGCATACATACCTGCTGGCCCGCACCTTTTGTCTTTCTCACTATATCCAATTGCAACATTTCCGTGGAGAAAAGCAAGCCTTGGCATATCGGCAATTTTTTGATTTCTACAAAATGCCTGAAAGAGGAATGGGTCCCAGTTAAATGTTGCAATTAAGTCCCTTGGCCTGAGAGACAAAACAAGGTAATCATAAATCGTTGCCTCATTAGGCAGTTCCATATCTTTGAAATACTCACAAACCCGCTTTTCTATTTCCACTATTTCTGCCGAATTTGGGTTGTCGTTGTGGAGCTTACTATACAATTCTTCAAAATTTTTAACATGATATTCTTTGGGAAGTGCCTCTATTATGTCCGAAAGCCCAACCAATTCTACAAAGTTGTCCATTGAAGGGAGTTTTTTTCCGTTCAACTCAGGATTCCTTACTGAAGAAGCTATGCTTGCTCCTGCCCCAAGGATAACAACATGTCCACCTCCACCAAACACTGTCTTAACTCTGTCTTCCCTTGTTAGGCTCATTTTCCTGTTCGTTTGCTTTTCTCTTCCCAAATATCCGGTAAATTTAATTCGTATATAATTGTCGGCTCTTTTTTGTCCTTAGTTGCAATGAAAATTTGTCCTGGTTTCCAAACATCCAATACTTTTTGCATTAATATTGTTGCTTGTGTTCTAATGCCCAGTTTTTTTTTAATGGGCGTTCTTTCTTCAAATTTGTCAGAGTGGAAATGTAAATGAGTGCCTTGGCATTTATGAAGATGAGCTTCATAAATATTTTCGTCACCGTAAAAAATTGTCAATTCAATTATTGGGAAAGTTGGGTTGATGTAAATAGTCCCAATGGATTTTTGTTGCCAATCATCAGCGGTCAAGCGAGTTGCTATATTTTTATCTAATGTGTCTGAAAGGGAGTTTGAACAACAAGGACAAAGTTCAATGTCTAAAGGTTTATCTATTAAAGTTAACGGCACTTTTTTTCCTAACCAATTTACTTCTTCCATAATATGATTAGTCCATTCATTCATTGTCTCAAAATGTTGGTGATAGAGTCTTTGATAAATAATTTTTCCATCTACATTTTGAATTAGCAATTTAACCGAATGGACTTTTGCAAAGTCCCCGTAGCCATTTACAACAGCAAGTATTTTAGGATTGTCCGACTTGCACTCTTCAACTGTCTGCTCCCACTCGCGTTTATATTCTCGTATTTTGTCTTCACCGAGTTCTATATGTTTCGAGTTGTCATATTTGTCTGGACGATGATGTTGGTCGTGTTCTTGCACGCAAAGAACCGCAATATTGTCTTCGCTATTGTTCGCAGGATTCCCATCAATGTGATGAAGGTTTGTACCTTTGTCACGCTCTTTGCAAACGCAGCAAACATCAAGATTCTTTTTCCGAATGCTTCGCTGTATCGGTCGTGGTATTGGTGGTCGCTTTGATTTCATTTCTACAAGCAATAGTTTTGCAAAATAAATATAGCATTACTTTAGAAAATACATGTCAATTGTCTGGTTCGCAAGTTTAAAGAGCGAATATTCATCTTCATGTTCCGCCGCTTCATTAAGTTCGGCGAATATGGCAAGCATTTCCCTTAGTTTCGGATGTTTATATAGATGTTGAAGAAAACCGGGTGAAAACATTCCGGGTTTTCTTCCCTGGCTAATCTCATCAAGGTATTTGAAAAAATCTGTTCTTTGTTGAAGAGACATTCGTGAGTTAATAGTATGTACTCCTTGATTTTCATATACCTCCCAAAAATTTCCAGTTTGCTTCATCATGCGTTCAATCTGCTTAAGACTGGCAGCGGCATCGATTTGGTTTTTAATGCCAAGTAAAATCTGAAAATGTGGATGGTCTGCCAGTTCTCTATGTTCATTGCCCAGAGATGATAAATCTCCACTTGTCCGTTGCAAATCGGTCATTAAGCTTAATAATTTAATCGTTTCTTCTTTCGATTTTTTCATGACAATAAATTTACAATGAGGAAGTTGAATTGGGTTTCGGTACTTTGCCGATGGAATAACCCATATGGATACAATTGAACACCCCACCCTCCTGAGCCAATTCTGTTGCATTCAAAAGAACAGGTTCTATATTTAAATGCAGCCGGATTAAATTCGCTGCTTTTTCATCCTCTCGTAAGCCGTATTGAGGTAAAACGACCAAAGCCTTCGCTCTGAGGTAGTTAATATAGCAGCCAATGGCTGTGTAATCTCCATTCTCATTTTTCAATTTGGATTGACAGTAGGGAAACGGAATTACCTCGATCCTATTCCGACCCAAAATACTGATCAACTTCTTCCACAGTCCCGGATTATTTCTTCGATAATCAGCCAGAAAAACCTTTTCCGGGTTTATAAATCGAATCATACCATCGGCATGCCCGGTAAAATCAAAGGGCTCATGGGGAATTACAATCAATTTTTCCAGCCCAAGAACTTCCATTATTCTTTCCCTGACGATTGATCGGGAACGGTCTTTGTTCTCTCTATAAATCCGATCCGTAACTATTGCCGTTCTTTCAAGCATTATAAGATTCCCTCCGTCCATCCGGATTTCGCATGAAGAAGTGCCATTTATAATGGGTAAAGCCTGAATAAGTATTTCCTGATCTGTTCTCAGGTCTTCATATTTTCCCTTCAGGTATCCCGGTTGATATCCGAAAAGCACCCATTTGTCTTTCCCTACCTGTATAGGCATATAATCCCTCGCCCAGATATCCGCCGTCTGATCAAGAAGGAAATGCCGGATCCCTTTTTCCCTAACGGCACCACCAATTTTATTCCACAAAACTGGATGACGGGCTGGTAAAAGAGAGGAAAAATACAGGGTATCTACGTTTCCTTCCATCAGGGTTTCCTCTTTTTCAGTTCTCTACACCGTTCGGGTAGGTCATGCACAAAAAACCGATAATTCATTTCTTTATATTTCCTTCCGGGTTGACGATTCCGGAACCGGAAGACCCGGTTTGTCCTTCAATCCAATCCGGGTGCCGGATTCAATTCTAAAATTATTGCTTTCAGGCAGCAATTCTATTCTCAGGTACCCTGTCCCAAAGGCAGAGCCATAGTTCACTATTAAGCTGTCAAAAACCTTTAATGGGCCATAAATTGGTAGAGATTCATTATCCTTCCTGATGCTTCGAATCAGAACCCCCAAAAAGACCTGTTTCCGCTGTTCCAAATCCCTATTTCCGAGGCATAGATCAAGTCCGGCAGCATGGGAATACCATTGACCGAACTCCGCTTGCTGTTCATTTTTATGGACAAAAG
>JBIOHC010000080.1:0-9059 GCA_044448685.1 Bacteroidia bacterium | reverse complement strand
TTATCCGTAACAGTACACGTATAGGTACCTGCTCCGAGTCCGGAAGCGGAAGTTCCCGTACCTCCTGAAGGAGTCCAGGAGTAGGTATATCCGGCTGTTCCTCCGGAAGCAGAGATGGAAGCAGCTCCTGTTGTTGCTCCGTGACAATTGACATTGGTGATGGCTCCCGGAGTTGTGGATAGTGATGTAGCGGGCTGAGTTACGGCGACAACCTGGGTGGTGGTGCACCCGTTATTATCGGTAACTGTGCAGGTATAATTTCCTGCACAGAGGCTGGCCGGTGTTGTGGCTGCTGTTCCTCCGCTTGGAGTCCACGAATAAGTAAGTGTTCCTGTTCCTCCCGAAGCTGTTACAGTAGCCTGGCCGGTGCAAACGGATCTGCAGTTCAAAGGTGTTCCTGAGCTTGAAGAGACTGAAGGAGAGACTCCTCCGTTAATTGTGACCTGTGCTGAACTGGAGGCACACGGACTATTAGAAATTGTCCATTGAAAAACATTGGGCCCGGCACTTAATCCGGTAACACCAGAAGTGGGAGACCCGGGAGTCGTGATTGTTCCTGTGCCGCTTACCAGTGACCAGACTCCGGTACCTGTTCCAGGTGTATTGCCAGAGAGGGTGGCAGTGGTGCCGCAAACATTTTGTGTAGCTCCTGCATTGGCTGGTGTAGGAGGCCCGACGCGGGTAATAGTGACCTGTGAACTGCTGGACCCGCAACCGGCAAGCGTAATCGTCCACTGAAATACATTTGCGCCAATGCCTAAAGCAGTGACTCCCGATGTTGGAGAACCGGGAGTGGTGATGGTACCTGATCCGCTTACAAGGCTCCAGGTTCCTGTTCCGCTGGCAGGGGTGTTGCCGGCCAGGGTAGCAGTGGTTGCACAAACGGTCTGGTTGCTGCCTGCATTGGAGGGAGTAACACCGCTGGAAGTACAGGCTAACTGGGTTGAATTGGCAGATCCGGGTGTACCGGCTGTTGCAATGGCATAATAGATACCATCACTTCGGAGTTCTATCCCATGTTGTTTACCTGCCGTACCTCCGAAAGTAGCTGTGACATCCTGAGACGCATTGGCAGGGGCGTTGATAGGGTTGAGGGCAGTGCATCCGGGAGGTGCCTGGGAAAATGCAGGATAACTCCCAAGGTCATTTCCATTGTTATAGGATACCGATGTAATCACGGTTCCTGTTCCATCCACCAGTTGTACCTGACCTTGCGTATCCACCAGATTTCCGGGGCGGCAGGTCTGCAATCCTGTATTATAGCTTGTTGAAATATCAAGGTTTACAGTTCCAGCAGGGTTGTTCCATGGGTTGCCACCGATTCCGCAGGTTGACCAGGAAGCACCGGGAGTCAGTCCAGATCCTCCTATCACATAATAAGCACAAGGGGCAAGTATGGTTCCCGAGGGGATGGTGATTGTCCATCCTGTAGGGTTACCTCCACCGCTCAGTCCTGTCCACACGATCACATCACAGCTGATATCGGCTGCACAAGGACCTGCATTGAAAAGTTCTATGAATTCACCTCCACCTGCTGCATTGCAGCTCGCACAGGACGGTGCTATTCCCAGCTCATTAATCACTACCTGGCTCTGTACACCCTGCATAGAAAGCAGGAATACACAGACGATCAGCATAACGCTTTTGGCGTAATCCGGTTTAACCATAAGATTTTTCATTTGCTCAAATTTGCAGTATGACTATGTCCTGAATGCAATGAAATCACTAAGCTTCGAATAATTACGAAGGCAGGCTTATGCCCTTGATAATACCGTAATATCGGAATGTTGTAGGAGTGGTTTCGGACTATAAAAGAGTGGAGACTCTTTTATTCTTATAGGATAGTCACCCTCTATAAAAACAAATGAAAAGGCCTGAAATGTCGTGCAATTAACAGTATAAACTTAAGGATAGAAGGGCTTCAGGGCAAGCAAAAGGTATTATCCTTATGTTAAGGTGTCAGGATTGTAAAACACTTAACCTGGTGTTTTCAATAACATAACCTTAAAATGCTTGCTTTATTGGTGTCAAGCCATTACATTTATCTTTAATAAGGTGACCACCCTACAGGACTTCTTTGCATACTCAGCAGGAAGCATCTCAAACCACCACGCAATCTAAAACTTATTGAGATGAAAAAACAAACTACTTTTTCGCGTATTGTCAATTCCATTCATTGCACTAAAGGTCCTGACAAAATCAGCTTGTTAATTTTCCTTTTGTTAATTATGTTACAGGCTGGTGCACAGAACCCGAAAATCAAGGTGTATTTCAACAGGACAGTGAATAACTCGGTGTCTACCGGTACAAATGCGGTTTATCTGCATAATTCAATGGCTGATACTATTGCAGCTTATATCCAAAGGGCTAAATATTCAGTGGATATAGCTCAGTATGATTATTCAGCTTCCAGCTCTTCCAGTGCCATGGCTGTTATAGCCAATGCCTGTAACAGCGCCCATACCCGCGGGGTGGTTGTGAGATGGGTATATGACGGGAGTCAGCCTAACAGCGGACTGGCCCTTCTTAATTCAGGCATTAATAAAGAAGCCAGCCCGGTTGTCACCAATTATATCATGCATGATAAGTTTGTGGTTATAGATGTCAATTCATCCACTGCAACAGATCCCTATCTCATTACCGGATCGAATGACTGGGGTGTGACGCAAACGGATTCCTGCTATAATAACCTGGTGATTATCCAGGATAAACCTTTCGCCAATGCCTATTATCTTGAATTCAACAAGATGTGGGGTGGGACAGGAGCTGCAGCTGTTCCGGCCAGCGCTAAATTCGGTACTGCCAAAACCCATTCGGCTGTGAATAGTTTCAATGTGAACGGGACAACGATAGAGGTTTATTTCAGCCCGAAGGATACAGCCCAGGCTCATCTGGTAAAAGCAATTAATACGGTCAACAATGAATTCTTTTTCGGGATTTATACATTTACCGATAATACAATTGCCAATCTGATAAAGACCAAATACCAAAGCGGTATTGCAGGTTTTGGTATGATAGATTCCTACAGCCAGACCAATACTCCTTATACTACACTGAGTCCTGTTATGGGAGCGAATCTGAAAGTGTTTACCGGGGCTACCTCCTATGTTGTGTATCACAACAAGACTATGCTTATCGATCCCCTCACTCCGTCATCCGACCCCCAGGTTTTTACCGGTTCCTATAACTGGACTTCTGCCGGTAATGCATCCAATGATGAGAACTCCATCATCATTCATGATGCCAATATCACCAACCAGTATTATCAGAGCTTTTGTCAGAATTTCAAAGATCTGGGAGGAGCTGCCTGTCCGTCTATTGCCACAGGTGTGGAGGACGTTCAGCAGGAAGAAGTGCTGAGTGTTTTCCCGAATCCCTTTAATGACGAATTGCATATTCATTTCAGCTCAGTACAGTATGGAAATCACATACGTCTGTTCGATGCAATGGGTAAGCTGGTCGGGGAGCAGATCATCAATGAAGGAACAGATCTGGTCATGAATACTTCTTCTCTCAGCAAGGGTCTGTATTTTCTGAGCTGCAGCAACGGGCAGGAAACTGTTTTCAGAAAAGTTGTTCGTTAAAAAAGCAAAGTATAAAAAAAAAATCCTGACCCATTTGTCAGGATTTTTTTATTCCCTCTCCAGAATATGGGTAATGGCTGTGGATGCCGTTCCTCCAATACTTTGTATGAGCCCGACACGGGCTTCTTTTTTGAGCTGATTGGCACCGGCCCTGTCGGTCAGCTGAAGGTATGCCTCTACGGCCTGATAAACACCTGAAGCACCAACGGCATGGCCTCTTGCCTTGAGTCCGCCAAAAGTAGATACGGGAATTTTACCATCGGGAAGGATATCCCCGTTGGCAGCAAGTTTCCACCCCTTGCCTGGTTCTGCAAAGCCCATAGCTTCCAGGCTGAGGGTTGAAATGATTGAATACGCATCATGGAGCTCAAAAAAGTCCACATTTTTAGGGCTGATACCGGCCATGGCATAGGCTTTTTCACCGGACCGGCGGATTCCTTCCGCAGCGAGGGGGTTGGTGCGGTTACTGATACCTACAAATTCTGTGGATGAACCGGATCCTGTAATCTTTACTCTCGGTCTTTCCCCTTTCTTACCCAGCGCAAAACGGGAAAGGACGATGGCTGCTGCCCCGTCGCATACCGGTGAGGCATCATAAATTCGGACAGGGTCTGCAATGAATTTGCTCTTCAGATAATCTTCCAGGGTTATTTCCTTGTGAAAAAGTGCATTGGGGTTCAGGTTGGCATTGCGGTGTGCATTGACCCCGAACATGCCGAATGAGTCGGGTGAGATACGGTGCTTCTCCACATACATCTTCATTAACTGAGCGTTCAGGGTCACAAATGTTTCTCCCTTGCCTCCTTCAGTTTCCCAGTCGGACGCTGTGGCAATGGAACGGGTTACAAGGTCTTTATCTTCATTGAACATTTTTTCCAGTCCGCAAACCAGTACAGTATCAGCCAAACCACTGAGTATGGCCATAACACCGGCACGCAATGCAGCCCCTCCGGAGCCGCAGGCAGCTTCAATGGTAACTGATTCTGTTCCGTTCAGTCCGGCTGAAGTAGCAATCAGCGGACCCAGTTGTTGCTGGTTTGAAAGTACCCCGCTGAGCATATTACCCAGATAAATGGCATCAACTTTATCTATACCGGCATCAGCCAGGGCAAGACGTATGGCTTCGGCTCCCATCTGACGGATACTCAGAGAAGTGTTTTTTTCAACTTTCAATTGCCCGGAGCCAGCAATATAAATGTTCTTTTTGTCTGAGAATTTCATGTCTGTTTCTGTATTTCGCACCACAAAGATCATCCAATGGACTGAGGCGTATATTAAGCAGGGATCACTATAAGATCATGTTTATTTGCTTTCACTACATTCGTATGGAGTTACGAATGGCCGTTACCCTATATGACACAAAGATCAATACGTTACTTAATCCTTCGACTGTGCATTGCACTGGTTTGGCTCATCAACGGGTTGTTTTGTAAAGCATTGAACCTGGTACCCAGGCATCAGCTTATTGTGGCCCGTATCCTGGGTTCTGAACATGCTCTTTGGTATACCCGACTGATCGGATTGTCGGAGATTGCCATGTTTTGCTGGATACTCAGTGGTTACCGGTCTAAATTTTGTACCTGGATGCAAATAGGAGTGGTAGTGATTATGAATACGATAGAATTTATCCGGGCTCCCGACCTGCTTCTTTTCGGAAAGTGGAATGCGGCAGTGGCTCTTTTCTTTATCCTGGTTGTATTTCTGAATGAATTCATTCCTTTCAAAAAAACAAGTGATTAATTTTATGTCATTTCTGAAAAATCATCCTTTTGCCGTTGAAACCTTTTTCAGGAACTCCCTGGTACTTACCTACGCCCTTCCCGAAGAGGATGTGGCTGATCTGATACCGGAATGTCTCCTTGCCGATACTTTTGAAGATAAGTGGGCCTTCCTGGCCATTGCCCTTGTGGATACAAAGAAGCTGAGGCCCAAAGGTTTTCCGGAATGGATGGGAAATGATTTTATACTCATGGGCGTCCGGATTTTTGTGCGGTACAGAAATAAGGAAGGCAAAAGTCTGCGGGGACTGTATATTCTTAAATCTGTTACCAATAAACGAAAAATGTCTTTTTTCGGAAACCAGTTTACACATTATAATTATACTACGGCAGATATTGCTTTCAGCAAGAAGGGAAACTCCATTTCTGTTTTTTCATCATCCTCCAACCTGGATATTGAAGTAGAGCAGGGCGGAGCCGATATTAAACTTCCGTCAGGCTCTCCATTTGCCGATTGGAAGGAAGCGAGGCGGTTTGCGGGCCCTCTTCCATTCACATTTACCTATGAACCGGAAAAAAAGAAAGTACTCATTATAGAAGGAGTGAGGCAGCATTGGGTTCCGGAACCGGTTCGTGTCATCCGGAGCCATAGCGGTATTCTGAATGAAGACAGATTCAGGAATGCAATACTTGCTAATGCATTTCTGGTAAGTGATATACCGTATTACTGGAAAAAAGGGAAAACGGAAGTATGGAAGGGATAAAAAGAAAACCATTTCAGGGAGTACTGAATATTATCCGTTTTAACCGGCACTTCTATATACTTGTCCTGGTGTCTGTGTTGGCGCTTGCGCTGATCAGCCCTTTTCTTCCCGAGCGGATGAAATACCTGCTTTGGTTGCTGAGCCTGGCCCCTGGTTTAGCAGTGTTCGTTTCTCTCTCAGTTTCATGGTATATCTATGATTATTCGGATCTGTATTCCTTTTCATGGCTTGATAAATTAACTATCCTGCCCGGAAGCAAACTGGTAAATATTCATGCCGGGTTTGATGAAAGCAGTGCTTTGATTGCCGGGCGTTACCCTGAAGCCTCTCTGTTTGTATTCGATTTTTATGACCCTGCAAAACATACGGAAGTTTCCGTTAAGAGGGCCCGGAAAGCCTATCCTCCTTTTCCGGGTACCCAAAGCATAACAACAGATCATGTCCCATTGGCTCCTGAAAGTGTGGATATAGTATTTCTTATTCTGGCAGCCCATGAAATCAGAAATCAGGAAGAACGGGAGTTTTTTTTTCTGCAACTTAAAGCTTCGTTAAAACCCAATGGCCGGTTGGTTGTTGCAGAGCATCAGCGAGACGGAATTAATTTCCTTGCCTATACTATAGGGGCTTTTCATTTTCTGAGTCATCCAGCCTGGATTCGCACCTTCGACAGGGCCGGCCTTCATATTCAGGCAGAATGGAAACAAACACCTTTTATTTCTGGTTTTATACTTAATAAGAATGGAACTACATCTTAAAATTGCGGGATACCTCCTGATCTGCCTGTCCCTGCTTCATCTGAGCTTCCCGCGCTATTTCAAATGGAAAACGGATCTGGCCGCGATCAGCCTTATGAACAGGCAACTGATGTATGTGCATACCCTCTTTATTGCATTTACAACATTGCTCATGGGATTACTGTGCGTATACAGGACAGAGGACCTCAGACAAACTGCTTTGGGGCGGGAAATCGCTTTGGGATTTTTCCTGTTCTGGTTACTTCGGCTTGTTATTCAGTTTGTGGGATATTCTCCCCGCCTTTGGAAAGGAAAAGCATTTGAAACAATAGTACACATTGTTTTTTCACTGTTATGGATCTATTTCTGCACTGTTTTCTTTTTCACCTGGTATGTAGAAAACACGGAATAAGGAGATTGTAATAAAATAGTAAAAGTCTATGGAATAATCCGGAGTTGTATGGTATTCGTTTTCTTAATAGTCCCATCTACAGCCAGGTACTTAATATTATCAAAGCAAACCCATTGCCCTGGTTTCAGTCTGAGCCGGGAAAGGAAGACGGACGGATCCGGGAATCCCTGACAACAAATGCTCTTGCATAAATTATTTCCAAGCGCAATGGTGATAACATAAGATACCAGAATACAATCCGGACAGGAGAACCGTATTCCCCCTGTCCTGTCCAGATCCTTCCATTTTATTTCCCCATTCATCAGTCCCCCTATCATGGCTCTGCAGGGAGCCTGATCTTTACGGATTCGTATTGTTTCGGTTTGGGCGCTGTCCTGCACCTGTGCAGATACAGTAAAACAGAGAAGTAAGAAGGGCAGGGTAAGGAGTTTAATGTTCATGGGGAAGTTAGCGTTGGGTAGATTCTGTTTTTTTACCCTCTTAATGCAGGGATGCCTGAATAGATACAACTGTTTAAAATCAAATTATCCTTCCTGTTTTGTTTTATTCAGGAATAACCTAATTTTGCCTCCCTAACAATCTTAATCTTCACTAAACGATGAAAAAATTACTCGTACTCGCTGCCGGCCTTTTAATGACACAATTTTCTAATGCTCAAAAGGTGGCGCTTGACAGCGTAGCCAAATACGAAGGCAAATCGGTTACCGTTTGTTCCAAAGTGACCGGCACCCATGTTTCAGGCGGAGAAAAAAAGAATGTAAGTCTGAATTTTGGAAAACCTTTTCCGAATCAATCTTTCATCGTATTTATTAAAGAGGAGGATCTGAAAAATTTCAAATACAACCCGGCTGAATTTCTGAAAGACAAAAATATCTGCATTACAGGTACGGTAAAGATTTATAAAGACAAGCCAGAGATTGTAGTCACTAAAGAAGAACAGATCAAAGTAGAGTAAATACTTTGCTGAAGGACAAAATCCTGAAAAGCATACGATTAAAAAGGGCAATCTGCTGATGCAGATTGCCCTTTTTATTTTAGTGCCGGTTTATTGACAGGGTAGTTCTTTTATTTTACGAGGAACAATACTCCTCTCAGTGAATGCGCCACACCAAGGAAATCGCTTACATTGATCTGCCATACATAGGCATCAATCTGGGCAGGACTATCTCCTCCGTTGGCATGCCCATCCCAGGCCTGACCCCAGATACGTGTTTCGTAAATAAGATTACCCCAACGGTCAAAAATCATCATATGGTATTTACCCGGGTCCACACCTACGCCTTTGGGTGTCCATCCGTCATTCTTGCTGTCCCCATTTGGTGTGAATGCATTCGGAACCCAGAAAGCGAATTCCGGACGGATACAAATTTCATGATGAACAGAATCCCTGCAGCCGAAAATATTTGTTACTGTTAACATTGCCTTATAACAACCTGTATCGGGATATGCATAGGTAGGATTCTGAAGCGTGGAATGTGCACCGGAGAAATCCCCGAAATTCCAGGACCAGGTAATGGCATTGGTGCTCATATCGGTAAAGGAAATGAAAGGATTCACAATGGTTGTCGGTTGGGGACTGGCACTGAAAGCTGCCACAGGCAATGGATGAACATCAATATAATTATTCCGGGTCAGGGTGCCTTTGCAGCCGTTAATATCCTTTACGGTTACTGAAACCGAGTAATTACCCGGGGTGGTATAACAATGAGGTACATTGTTGCATCCTGTTCCGGTTGATCCGTCACCAAAAGTCCATACTGCACTGACACAGGACGGGTTTGATATCTGACTGAATGTTACGCAGAGAGGGGCACAACCTGCTGTATCACCTGCATTGAAAAGAACCA
>JBIOHC010000079.1:0-9449 GCA_044448685.1 Bacteroidia bacterium | reverse complement strand
TCGTAAGGGTGTGAAGGGCCGGCATACCATTTTCAAGGGCCTTGATATCAAGGTTGCAAACCCCTCCTCCTTCTGTGCCAATCCAAATGAGTTCATTTCTATCCTGACAGAGGTACAGGACTTTGTTATCGGGCAGACCGTCGTTTACAGAAAGAGTAGAGAAACATATTTTCCTGCCGGCTTCCAGAGGAAGGAACTGGCTGATACCACCACCGTAGGTTCCGAACCAGAGGTGTCCGTTTTTGTCGGGCAATATAGTCAGCACATTATCACTGCCCAGTCCATTGGCTTTGGTGTAGGTGGTCCATTTGTTTTTCTCAGGGCCTGTCTGTAAAGGATTATATCGGCTTACTCCACCCCCATAGGTTGCGAACCAAAGTATTCCGGCTCTGTCCTGAGCCATGCTATACACACGGTCATTAGCAAGTCCGTCACGGGTAGTGAAGGTGGTGAACAGATTTGTTTTCTTTCCTTCCTCTGCTCCGGGTTCATAACGGGACACGCCTCCTCCTCCTGTCCCGAACCAGAGTGTACCTTTATTATCTTCCAGAATGGAAACAACGGTATTATTACCCAAACCATGGTCGGTGGTAAATGTTCTGAAAGATTTTCCGTCATAACGGCATACTCCATTACCACCGGTACCAAACCAGAAATTACCTTTGCTGTCTTCAAGTATCGTATTGACCACATTTCCAGGCAATCCCTGAGCAGTCGTCCAGTTTACAAAATCTTTTCCGTCATAACGACTTACACCACCGCCCTGGGTACCGAACCAGAGATTGCCTTTATGATCCATGTATGAGCATCCCACAGTTCCCAAGGCGAGTCCTTGCTCCACATTGAAGTTGGGCATGGTCAGAAAGAAGTCGGCCCTGGTTAGTTTTGGTTTGGAAGCAGGGCGGGTTATTGCAGATCCTGCATCGGAGGCATGAGGGGTCTCTTCACCTGCGGGTTCCGGGGCAGATCCCTGAGCGAAAGATACCAGGGGTAGAGAAAGCAATGCAGACAGAACAATACCCTTGAATTGTTTAGGCATACATGCAGCAATCGGTTATTCGGACAAAAATGAGTGTAACGGATCAGAGGCTAATGTAAGGAATTATATTCCATTGCTGTTCTTTTTTCTCGATGTAAACACTCCTTCTTCAGATGCACACGCTGCGTCTTCAAATGCACACTCTTCTTTAAGTACACACTCTTCTTCTTTAGAGGCTCACTCTCCATCGTTAAATGCACAGTCTTTTTCTTTAGATGCAGACTCTCCATCTTTAGATGTACAACATACAGCTTCTCAAATACCGGGTACAGCTTTGTCGATTATGAGGATAAATAAAGCTTTACCGGGTTTAGCCAGAGCTTCACCTGATACAGATGAAGCTCTGGCAGGAATAGACTAAGCTACACCAGGTACGGCGTCGTCTATCAGGAATACAGCTCAGACTTTGGGTTGTAATGAGGAGGCTTTGGGCAGTAGAGACAAAACTTCACTGTATACAGACAACTCTTTAACTGGTATGACTTCAGCTCAGGCTGGTAAAGCTGATGCTTAACCCGGTACATGTTCAGCTATTACAGATACAGCGTTAGCTATTTGAGTTAAAGACTGAACTTTATGCGGTACAGCCTGATTTGTTCAGGGTACAGCTACAGCTTACCCTTTTAGGAAATGCCAAAGTCCGCACCTTTATCGTTTTCCAAAATATTTTTCTATTAACCCCATTTTCATGCGGAGGGCATTTTAAGGTTTCGGGAAGGGGGGCCGAGGGTGATATTTTGTACTAATCCCTCACCAGCATGCGCAAACTGGGCATCAGGACCGGGGCCGTATCCTTAGCTTTCTTCCTTTTCCTAAGGGGTCGGGGAGCCCTCCTTTGTCTCTTTACTCTTTGAAGTTCCTCAGATTCCATGACATATCCTTCTTCAATCATCTCCTTATCCATAGGTTCTGTTCTATACATTTTTCCAGTTATAATAAACCAGGTCACGCTCCACTTTACCGTTCTCATAAAAATTCATCATGGAAAACGAAGGAGGAAACTCACGATAATTACCTTTCCACCATGATCCGCTCACAGCCCCGTTACAGAAATAATCAATACCCCGGTAGTTGACATGATCTACCAAATGTATATGCCCGCTCAGGCAAGCCTTTACAGCCGGATATTTTGCAAAAAGAGCAATCAGCTCCTCGGCATCATCATGCAATATATTCGTGGGTATCCTCCAGTGCCCGCTTTGCTTGTTGAATTCATTAAACAAGGTGCACATGGCAAGGATAGGGACATGGGCAATGATACAGATAAAGTGTTCAGGAGGAGTTAGCGCCAGTTCCATTTTAAGCCATTGCATCTGCTCCGGATCCAGTCTGGCATAATAACCGGGTATACTCTTACGCCCGTGAATACTGTCAAGGACTATGAATTTCCAGCTACCTTTTGTATAAGCATAATAACTCTTTGCCAGCTGATATTCATCCAAAGCCCAGTTCTTACCTTCGGTATGGGCGTGAGATGGGGTTGTCCACCCATACAAATCATGATTCCCAAGGCAATGTTTGACCGGAATTGTATTATGCTCCTGAACGATATGGTGAAATAAAGCCCACTCCTTTTTCACTTCCTCCCTGCTAAGATTCAGGGCCGAATTCATGATTGCATCACCCCCGTTCAATATAAAATCAGGACGTTGCTCCAGGTTGTTGACAGTATTCAAAGCCGAAGCGAATCCGTATTCAGGTTCTGCTCCGCTTTGTATATGTATATCGGTGAGGTGGGCCACTTTCAGAGGGAGCGACGGGGGAGGTGATGGTACAAGTGGAGAACCGGAAGAATCCGAAGCTTTTGCGAAGGCAGACTTGTCAGCCGAAGCGTTTGCGAAGGCTGAGAGGTCAGGGATCACCAGGGCGGCTGATGACAGACCCAGGTATTTCAAAAATTTCTGCCTGCTCAACTTTTCCATTACCCGGAATCTTCGCTTTTATACGGCTGTAAAAGTATGACGGTGATTTTATCTCAAGCCTATGAGAATGTTAAGGGTAAAACAATACTTTTTACCCTTGCTGGAAAATACATACACTTGCAAACGATTATAAACGCTTAATAACCGATTCTGTACATGAATACGAATACTTTTGATCTGCATTCCAGTCATTACAAGGCCCTGCGTATGAAAAAGCTTTTCTTACCTGTTCTCCTCCTGATTTCCCTGCTCAGCCACGCCCAGAGCGTGGAAGGGTATTTTGAAAGCATTCGCAATAATGAGGCTCGCCTCACTGCATTCATGCAACTTATGCCCAAAGGGGGTGACCTGCATCATCATTATACCGGCTCCGTTTATGCAGAAACCTATGTTCAGGCTGTCATAGCCAAAGATTTTTGGATCAACCCGGCATACCTCATGGTTATGGATACCAAACCCGATACAGGCAAATACTGGGTCCGCTTTTCCTCCTTACCGGCCAGCGATATTCCTGCTTTAAAAGAGGCCCTGATGACCAAATGGTCGGTAAAAAACTATAACGGCACAGATCCTCCGAGCGACAAACAATTCTTCAATGCCTTCGGCTATTTCAGTCCGGCTACAAGGATCAGTGTTGACAACGGCCTCCTCGAACTTAAGAAACGGGCTCAAAGCGAACAGGTGAGCTATATCGAAACGATGTTTATGACCATCGATAACCGAAAAACCGATTTAGGCAACTGCACATCGGTGAACGATCAGCTGCGTAAAGCAGCCCGTGGAAAAGAGGAGGAAAAGGTGGCCCGCATCCTCGACAGCCTCTTTAAAGTCGTAATGGCTAAAGACGGAGCCTTGTGTGCCAAAACATTCAATGATTCCATAGCCCGCCAGCATAAACGGCTGATGATTGATGATGCCACCTTTACCCTGCGTTATATGAATTATGTGAGCCGTAATTCCGAACCGGCTGACGTGATAAAAGGATTGGTCATCGCTTTTGAGTCGGCCAACACCAGCCCGCTTATTGTGGGTGTGAATCTGGTAGCTCCTGAGAACGGGGAGGTATCTATGAAGGATTACTGGCTGCACATGCAAATGCTCAAATTCTGTCACAGTAAATTCCCGGCAGTAAACATCTCCCTGCATGCCGGTGAACTGGTGATGGGCATGGTCAAACCCGAAGAGCTTACCTGGCATATCGGTTCGGCCGTATGGGAAGGTCATGCCCAACGCATAGGACATGGAGTGGATATAGCGTATGAAAAGGATTGTTATGGTTTGCTCGGTTATATGAGCAAGAACAATATTGCCATTGAGATCAACCTCTTCAGCAATGAATTTATCCTGAAAGTGAAAGACGGAGCCCATCCTTTTTCCATGTACAGGGATTTTAATGTCCCCATTCTCATTTGTACCGACGATGCCGGTATCCTGCGCAGTGACCTCACGCGTCAATATGTGCTGCTGGCTATGCGGTATAAGGATGTGACATATGAAAACATCAAATCCTATGTGTACAACAGTATGCGGTACAGCTTTATCAAAGAGCCTGTAGTCAAAAAGGCCCTGGAAACCAAACTCGATAATGCTTTCCGTTCTTTTGAAGGCACTATCCTTCAACTCTCTAAACCCGGAGGGACGCACTGATTCCCTCATCCCTGCATATGAACTTAAAGCTCCTTCGCAAATATCCCGGCACCGATTGTGTAATAGGGGAACTCTACGTGAACAATATTTTTGAATGCTTCACCTGTGAAGATGTGGAACGGGATGTGAAAATACCGGGAGAAACAGCTATACCACGGGGGATCTATGAAGTAGTGATCACTTTTTCAGCCCGCTTTCAGAAACCCCTTCCCTTACTCCTGAATGTACCGGGTTATGAAGGAATACGCATACATCCCGGCAATACTGCTGCTGATACAGAAGGCTGCCTGCTACCCGGAAAAGGCAGAACACCTAACTCCGTAACACAGAGCACAGATGCCTTCAATGCCTTGTATGCCAAAATCCAGGCTGCCGCAGCAACGGAAAAAATATTTATTGAAATTAAAGGTGTAAACTAAGTGATCATTTCTCGACTCCGCTCGAAATGACATTCTAAAAACCAAGTCATGCTGAGCGAAGTCGAAGCATATTCCTAGACCGCTGCATTTATATAAGCCTGAACAGCCGCAATTTTTGTTGCCACGGTTTTATCGCCTCCATAACCTGCCGAATTGATATAGGCTTTATAATCATCGGATTTAAGCCAGGTCCATGGTGTTCCTCCTGCATGTATATTATATCCTTTAAAGGTCGCTGTCTGACTGTAAGTGGTAAAGGCAAAATTCAAACCGGCCCATACATCGGCACTAAAATTACCATGGTTGCTCAGTATTGCCTGCATGGCTCCGGATACCATAGCCGAACGGCATGATTCGGAGGTGAGCGTAATCAACGCCGAAACATAAGTCTGGTTTGCATTCAGGTTGGTACATTTCAGTGCATTGATATAATCCTGCAGGGAGATACTGGATCCGGCATGATTATAATTGATAAGAGGGGCCATTACACCGGCATTGGTAACACCGGTCACTGCAAACTGGCCCCTTGTTATTTGTATGGATCCATGCTGAACTCCTGCGTAGCCATAGTTGATGGTTACAAGGCCTGCAGCTCCTACCGGGAATCCTGCAGGTGCTGCCACACCAACAGGAAGCACTCCTGTTGCGCTGCGGTGTATATAGATAAGGGCATCACAAATAGCTAATTGATTTACCGGATTTTCGTCGAGCATAATACATGTTTTTTGAATCTGAAAAAAGATTCGGGTTCACTGTTTAGGTTAACTGATCTGACGTTTCAGTATGGTCTCATACCCCTCAATAAGGAGTTTGAGCCCTTCACTTGTTTCCTGAGGTGAAATAACGATTTCCAATGTGCCTCTGTTGGTCTTGGATTTCCTGAATAAACCCCGGTTGCTTCCTGAATCGGTAAAATTAAGCTGGAGTGCATCATTTACGATTTCCATTTCAAAATCGGCGGTAAGAGTTGCCTTTTCAATTTTAGAAGATTGCAGGGGAACCATGGTGATAAGCGGCACCTGTACCAGAGTCGTGATCTGCTTGCCATCTGAGCTCAGATTCGGGTATTCCAGCGTCACGGTTTTCGGCACAAGGGTTTTCCGGGTTGCAGGGGTGCCTGCTTTCGCATTCGGATCAGGAATTGTGGAGGGTTCAAAATATTTATCCAGCAACCCCACATTCTTATCCATGAGTGCATCATTGGTGGTCATGATGGCATCGTGGATGGCTGTAATAAACGACTTAAAACTGATCATAGTAGTGTGTGTAAAAAATATGTTTCCCTATTCTATTAAACAGGTAGTACCGGTTTCTGACAATGTTCCAGAACTTTTATAAGTCCGGGCGGCAAAGGCCGTGTACAGGGCTTAATATGTATATTCAGCCGGGTTACCGGGTAAGCACCTGTCTGGCTCCCTTCCGGGACCGTAAAACGGCTGGCCTCCCGGTTTGCCTTTTCGAGTGGCGACTGTGTTAAAGGCGGGAGGGCGGCTATGAGAGCCTGAAGTTTTTCAGCATCCCGTTTCCGCTTTGCCTTAACTTTAGCCGGGCTCCAGACTTTATGAAGCATGGCTACTACAGGTCCGGGCTCCGCACGAATACCGATGACGCTCTCCTGACTTCCCTTCTGCTTTTCCACTCGCGTTTTATAAATGCGGATATGAACCCGGTGAAGGGTTTGCATTATAAAACGTTTTATGGAGTTACTTTTTACCATGGGACAGTTTACCCTTCACATCTTCAAATTTTTTCATCGTTTCTTCAACAACAGGTTTACTGTCTGTTGCCAGTCCTATGGCAGCCATACAGTTCGGACAAACGAACTGCATTCCCAATAACAATTGCCGGGTATCAAACGGTATTTTTGTATTACAGGTTGGACAGGGTATGGTCTGTTCTGAATTAATCATAACGCCTACTTTTTAAAGTTTTATTTAGTTGGTTGTTTTTCAATATCGGATACAGGCTGCAATGATTTGGTATACAAATCCAATACAGCCAGTACCCCCAGGGGTAATGGCAGGGGTCCTGCGTTTACATTGACACGCAGCTTACTGTTCGACTGGCTTTTGTACTGCCCTTTGTTCGGATCATTGGCACCGTCGCTGTTGGTGATCTTTCCATTCAGAATCGCCTTCTTTTCAATAATTCCGTTATTGGTTTCATAGGAGCTGGTGGAGGTGATCTCCATATCAAAATCTATCGTAACCTTATCAACCACCAGTGAATTAAGCGGTATCAGACACATAAGCGGGATGGCAAAGCTGAGTTTCTGGGTTGTGATATAACCGGGGTCATCCGGTTTTCTATCCGGATTAATTACTCCTTTCGTAAGGGCCATGGTAATCATGATAGGCTCATAGGTTCCTGTGGTTTTATTCTTACTGAAACAATATTCCAGCAGGAAGCGGGTTTGCCCCGTTACCATGGTCACATTCGCCTTAGAAGCCGCAATAAGCGGAGCACTGATCAGGGACTCAATATTTAATTCGGAATTGAAGCTGGGCTTGAATGCCGAGTTCGTCAGTTCTGACGGTGCAGGCTCTGCCATAGTTTATTCTTTAGCATGTTATCTGAATGCAAAGAGTCAGCTTCCTGTGAAAGCCAACCCTCTGCATCATTATTCTATGAAACCTTTATTACTAATTGTTTCTGTTAATACCGGTTTACGGTGTTTTTGTCTGAACCGGTGCAGGCATTGTCAGAGGAGAAATGGATTGGGCAAACGCCTCAATGATTACATTCACACCTTTAGGAAGCGGTAACTGACCGGCATGCACATTCACTGTGTATTTGGCCGAGTTACTTTTTTCATAATGTGTATTGTGTGTGCTTGAATCTTTTGAATCATAGCTGGCCGAACCTTTAACAGTTACGGATACAGGACCCCAGCCTATTTTGGCTTCGAAACTGGTCTCTGCTTTAATTTCAGTTGATTTTGACTGCGCAGTATCTTCCGAATAGCTGCTTTTCACTTCCATTTCAAAACCTATGTCAACGGTATCCACAGCCAGGGAATTCAACGGGATTATAGTAAGTAAGGGCAGGTTGAATGCAGTTACCAGAGAAGTAATTTTGGCCGGTGTTGTAACCTTTCCGGTTGCATCAAGCACTGCCGGCTCCATTACACCCCGGGTTAATGACATATTGATCATGATGGGGGAATAGTTATCAGCATCTGTCGGGGTTTTTCCTTTTACGATGTTGAAACAGGTGTCCAGCATAAATTTTGTTTGCGTTAATGCCATACCGGCATTTGCCGTAGCAGCCGCATTGAGTGGTCCGCCTATAAGCGAATCCATTGGCAGACCGGTAAAGGACTGGGCCATTGATACTAATTCATCCATTTTTTTTGGTTTTGTTAATTAATACTGCTTGATTTTGTCTGCCAGCGAGCACTCGTTTTGACGCTGCAATGATGGGAAGAAGAAGAGAGATAAACAGTATTTTAACCGCTTTTATCCGAATATAACCGACTGTAAACGGTTACAATCGCTTATAACCGAAAGAATTATTTACATTGCGGAATACACGGAAAGGGGGAAATAAGAACTTGAAGTAGTCTTGAAACACTTGTAAACAATGGTGTTCATCTGATTACTAATATAGCCCGAAAATTGTTTAGCGAATCCGGATTATTTTTTTAAGTAGAATCTTTTTCACGGATTTACAATTATTTAATAAAGGAAGTATTTACTATATCGTGTTTATTCTATGTAAATATTTAAATATTTTACCGTTAGCCATTACTTCCTGGCTTTGCTCATCAAAGGTGGCCTTATAGCCGGTATGTACGGCGGCGTTGGTCATGATATTGGCTATAGAATGGCTGTACCCGGCTTCAACAGGTGCGTTAGGCTCTTTGCGGCTGCGTACGCATTCCATCCAGTTGCGTACATGGTTGGAGGTCAGCGTATCGCCCCCGGTATTAGCCGATACCACCACCTTTTCGGTATTGGCCAGGCTGATGTTTGGCAGCAGGTTGGGCTGCATGTGCATTGCCGAGGCCATTTTTTCGGTCAGGCCGCCTGTTGGCGAAACGGTGTTGGTGATGAGGTTCAGTTCGCCGCCGTTTGAATAGTAGATCTCTGCCGGGTGTTCGTCGCCATTATGCATCCGCGAGCCAAACGTAACCTGGAAACCTGTTGAAGGGTCGTCCAGCGGACCGTAATCAAAAGCGGCCAAAATAGTGTCCCAGTTTCTGCGTCCGTCCTTCCATACATAAATCCCCCCATTTGCCACCACGCTGCGCGGGTGTTTAAGGCCGCTAAACCAATGCACCGTATCAATCTGATGGCTCATCCACTGCCCTGCCAGCCCCGATGAATAGGGCCAAAACAAACGAAACTCCAGGTATTTACGGGCATCAAATGGTTCGTATGGCCGGTTCATGATAAACCGCTTCCAGTCGGTGTCTTCTTC
>JBIOHC010000078.1:0-9981 GCA_044448685.1 Bacteroidia bacterium | reverse complement strand
TCTTTGAGCCTCTTAACAACAGATCGCTGTCTCCTGCGGATTTGATCCTCGTCCTCTCTTAATGAAAAGACATCCTTCATAGCGATTGTGTTTTCAATATCTATAAGCATGTTTTGTTCCTGTGTAACCAATCGATTGTATAGCGTGAGGTTGATGGCCTTTACCTGAATGTCAAAACAATAAACACTATCCTTTTCTTCACCCTTGCCGATTGGCTTTTCGGAACGAATTTCCCCACTGTCCGAAACCGGGTCAATCAGTTCATAAATGCCGGAATAATCCTTTAAAAATGTCCTTTTCATGGATGTACTTTTACGCAAAGCAACGATCTCAGGGCGCATTGTATTTACGTTCCGGAAAAACACTGGTGTTCACAAAAAAATAATGGAAACTGGTTGGTGCGTAAATACCTTGCGTTCAGGAGAGTTAACTTTGATCAAGACAATAAAGCTGTTTAATGTCATAAAACCGGACAAAAGAGGCGTAAAATTCTCTCTGCAATTGTTATATTTGTTAATATCATCAGTTTATGCCAGCAAACAAGGAAGCCCTGATCCGGTACCGCATTATTGACGGGGCTTTGAGAGATAAACAAAAGCCATATCCGACACTTGGAGAGATAGTTCAGCTATGCGAAAGCGTGCTGGGAACCTCCTTCTCTGAATCAACAATACAAAAGGACATTTATTCCCTGCGTTTTGATGCTGCTCTGAACTACAATGCCCCTATTGAATTTAGTAAGGCACACCGGGGATACCGTTATACCGACCCCAATTACACCATTTCGTCCATTGCCCTCAGCGGTGATGAGATAAACGCCATTGAGTTGGCAGCCGGGATTCTGGAACAATTCAAGGGTACCCAGTTGTATGCTGATTTCGACAATGCCGTTGAAAAAATACTTCAAACATTAAGTATTCGGAAGATTCTCAAAAGCGAACAGGTAGAAAAAATCATACAAGTTGAAAAGGTGTCGTATTTTAAAGGAATTGAGTCCTTAGCAACCCTGATTGATTTTATCCGGAAGTCACAGGCAATAACCTTTGAATACCAATCTTTTGAGAGGGAGACCCCTCTAATGCATACAATATCTCCCTATCTGCTGAAAGAATATCGGAACAGGTGGTATTTGGTCGGTCTTCATTCCCATTATAAGCAGATCAGGACTTTTGGGATTGACCGGATGAGCAATATAAAGGCCAGCAAGGAGAAGTTTGAGGTTTTAAATGGATTTGACCCGGTCACTTTTTTCAAGTATGCATTCGGGATATCCATTCTCTCAAACAAACCAGAGGATGTGGTCTTATCGTTCACTCCTTTTCAGGGCAAATACATAAAAAGCCAGAGCCTGCACCACACGCAGGAAATTCTGGCTGATAATAAAAAGGAGTTGAAGGTCAAAATCAGGGTTCTGGTTTCCTACGAATTGCAAATGCAGATATTGAGCTACGGGGATCAGGTGAAGGTTTTGAAACCAGCATCCCTTGTGAAGGAAATTAAAGAAATGCATTGCCGGGCGTTAAAGCAGTACAAATAATATCAACGGTAACATAATTAATGAGCATCAAGAGACATATTCTTTCAAAATCCACCTTCATGTATGGGTGTCAGTGTCCTTTGCGTCTCTATTATCACAAATTCAAACCTGAACTGAGAAATCCGGAAGACGAAGGGCAAACTGCAATTTTTGCAGCAGGTACAGATATTGGAATTTTAGCTCAAGGACTATTCCCCGGCGGTGTAAATGCTGAACCACCTGATCCTTTTTCTTATCACCTATCAGTTGAAAAGACTCAGGAACTCATAAAGCAGGGTGCCCCTGTCATTTATGAAGCAGCATTCAATTTTGAAGGGCTGCTATGCGCCATTGATATCCTTGTCAGGAAAGATGAGCTGTACTACGCCTATGAAGTAAAAGGAAGCACGAAAGTGAAGCAACCCTTTATCATGGTATGATAAGAATACTTTCATCTCTTCTATTATGGTTACTCCCACAGTTAGGATTTGCCCAGAGTACAAACTATAAGTATTTGCCGGTGGATCATCCCACCCCCCGGGACAGCGGCACTTATTTCGTTTACCTGAAGTTATTGAAAAGCGATCCTGATTTCCGGAACTTATATTATATTAAAGACATTTATCCCAATGGACATACGCAGATAGAAGGCTGGGCCTATTCTTACAAGTATACACCGAACTTCCAGGGGTATAATCCGAATTGTCAAAGTAGTGACACGGTCGAAATACTTATCGGTGATGTCTGGATGTATTATTCCAATGGAAAAATGAAGTTACTAGAATATGTCCGGGGGATGGAGGTTGATTCCACACATATTTTTGAAACCTGGTACAAAAAGAACGGAAAGATTAAATTCACACAAATCTACAAGAAAGGCGATCAGAAAAACCGGATAATTTCCTGCGGGGATTATGATACCGGTTCTGAAGGCTTTAAGGAGGTAAAAATGACACTTTACCGAAAAGGAAAAAAACATGCGGAAGGGGAGTTGAAGGAGGCCAAAAAAGAAGGGGTGTGGAAGTATTACGGGGGCAATGGCAAGGATATGAAAAAAGTCACGCGATATCGCATGGGAAAAAAACTGCCAGAGGAGTAAACGGCCACAGACTTTCGTTTTTATTAACTGCATTACACTTCTCATCTGATTCTCCAAAACAATTCTGTTCAGATCGTACTTTTATTATGAATCACCGCCTCCAAATCCGGATAATACTACCCTTATTCCTTTTCAATCTGCTGATCTCAGGCTGTGCAGGAGTTCATGTTTTCAATTCAACCAATACGCCTTGTCTTACAAATGCCGGACAGGGAAATCTGAATATCTATCCGGGAAGAGATCATGTGGAAGTCCAGGTTGCTGTTTCTCCTGCAAAACATTTCGGATTCTTTGCAAATGCATACGAGTCTTTCCTCTTGGGCAAAGACCCTAGCTACGATTCCAGGGGGACATGCTTTTTAGAAGGAGCTGTAGGCTATTATTCTTCCCTGAATAAATCAAACGAGGAGTCCCGGTGGTTCTATGATCTATATGCAGGTTTTGGTAATGGACAGCGTGTTTACAACGGCTCCTCCGCATTCCTGGCCGAAGATGATTATACTGTTTACACATCTTATGATAAAGGGTTCATACAGGGATCACTCTTCTATATACATAACCGCTCTCAACTCGCATTTGGCTTTCAACCGTCACTTCTCTATTACAATGTGATGTCTACACAAGTATTAGGCCTCAGAGGGAACAGCATTCCGAATGGGGGAAATACCTGGACACAAAACCGGTTTACTGTATTTAACGCTAACTTAAGCGTCACTTATAAACTGAGAATCGTTCCCAGCTTATCTTTTATCTCTCAATTCGCAATGGACTTGTCTTCCTTTCAGGTTCCAAACTATCCTCAAGTGCCTTCCGGATACTCAGGCGGAGTAATGGGAGGTTATAGGAACCTGCCTTACAACGGAAGGCCCGTAGGCATCAACTGTGGAATCCAATTTACTTTCCAATAAATCCTACCTGCCGCTGTTGGTAATTACCGATAAAATACCTACCTTCATCGTACATGGACACTCATTCATCGGAAGAAATCATAACGCAGGCAGTTATCGGACCTTACCAGCTGATGTATAAATCGGATGGTATCCTGTACATCCATGTGATGAACAGCGTCGGACCTAATATCGAATTACTGATAAAAGCCGTCTCACTTATAGGTGAAATGGTTGGATACAAACAGGTGCCGATGCTGGCTACGTATGATCCCTTTGCCCTGCCTTCGGAAGAGGCCCGTCAGTTCTGGGCCCGGAAAGATGCCTGCCCCTACCTCTGTGCCGAAGCCTTTGTTGCCCCCTCCACCGCCTTACAGCTCATCGGCAAACGGTATATGAACACCGAAAAGCCGGAACGTAACTCCCGTGTTTTTGCGAATGAAGCAGAAGCCATTGCATGGCTGAAACAGTTTGTGGCAAAGGGGTGATTCTTGTAACTTACTTTGAAAGAATAATCTTTTTCGAAATCATCCCCTGCCCTGTCTTCAATTGCAGAAAATATAACCCAGAGCTCTGGTCAGACAGATCAATTGTAACCGAACGATTTCGTGATTGAAAATCAGGTAAAGTTCTCTTGTAAACCACTTGTCCGGATATAGTGTAAACATCAAGTTCTTTTATATCCAAGCCCTCTGTTCCCACTTCTATCATTCCGGTGGAAGGATTCGGAAACACAGTCATTTTGTTTTCATCCGATAGTTCATTGACACCGGAAAGGAGGTTCACACTTACATCATCCACCCAAAACATGCTACCGGGCTTCGGTTTGCGGTCAAGAGAAGAGGAGCTGAAAAGTATGTAAAGTGTATCGGGTGTCAGGGAAGCTACATACGTGAATGTAATAGTGGCCTGCTGCCAGGTTCCGGATGTAACAGTGGTGATTTTAACCGCCCCTCCTCCCTGTGCAACACGGTTTGTTACCAATAATGCCCGGCACTCTGCGGTATCTACTCCCTGGGGTGCGTATAAATACCAGAAACTTAAGTTTCCTATTTTTTGTGTAAAAGGAATGCCCGGTTTGTATGTTCCGCCTGTTTCATTTGTTGTTCCGTTAAATAATATTCCCAAGGTATCGAGGTAATTGTGACCGATAAAGGAGACTCCCCAGGGTGCATTATAGCCATGAGATGTAGCAGTATAAACAACTGATTTGATACGGGCTGAATAAGTGCCTGAATGTGCAGTATCAGACCTGAAAACGGAAACCGGACTGCTTCCAAGCGCTGAATAATTATACATATTGTAGGTCCACCACCCGGTAGAAGTATTTCCGGAATTCGGGTTCATTGCCGTAGGGGCAAGTGCGTCAGCACTCCAGGTTTCAAATCCCTGATTAATGAGTTGAGCGAACATTGAGCAGAAAGAAAAGAATAAAAGGCAGGAAATAAGTATAATTTTCTTCATTGTATTGAGTATTGTGTTTAGGGTAAATTGAGTTGGATTTACAGGGGAGAAAGTACGTATGATCACTTTAAAGGACTATGTTTTTGCTCATGTTTTTATCAGTTTAATTGAGTAATGTTAAAAGATACCATCCTTCTATAAAACAGGCCTGTTATTGGCAGCGGTGCCGGTGATTGAGTAGCTCTTTTCGGTTTGCATGATTTCCTGAAATAATGTAGATTTGAGCATCATGAAAGTCGCCCAACCAGCCTCCTGCTTATTGTCTTTGCTATTCCTTTGCTTCTCTGTACATCTTATGAGTCAGGATAGTATAGTATGGAAAAACGGGAATAACATGTTTGTTAAAGTACTTTCAACGGATAAAATCATCGATTACCGTGCTGAGAATGATCCTTATGGTGAGGTTCATGCAGATATTAACTGTGCCGACATTGCATACATACATTTCCATAACAGAAAAGTGTTAAGCTTTTCAACGGGTGCGGGAGCTGATACAACCTTCACTAAACCTGTTAAAAAACCTCTGTATCTTTTCCTGAATGCAGGCACAAATCTTCCATGGGCTCGGTATGGAACAAACCCTCGCTGGAGAACTTTAACACTACAAGGACGTTCATTATTCGAAGGATTGCAATCTAGCTTGGAAGGGTATGCATCAGCCGGAGGATTGCAGCTTGGGCTGGGCAGCAGTTATATATTTTCAAAAAAGGTCGCTTGGATCAATATGGTTGGAATAGACATAAACAAACCAGGCACATACTTTTATTCAAACAGAAGTAATCTAACTTTGGTTGAATATTTTACAGGATTTCGTTTTCTGGCGAAGCCTTATTCCTCAAGGTTTAATATGAATTTCACCTTACTTCTTGGGTTTAATAGTCTGAATTGCTCAAATACATACTGCTCCGGCGGGGTTTATCTTTTTTCAAGCGAGTATTGTGAAACACCGGGATGGGGATATGGAGGTGCTGTATATGGAGGAATAGGTGCCAGTTACAAATACACCGAAAAAATTCTTTTTACCTTGAATGCAAGTGACATTTTCTCTCACATTGTTTTCTCAAATGTATCAGTTACTGATAGCTACCTTACAAGTAATACAACGGCAAATTCTTCAATCTCATCTTCCGTGTATTATGTTAAGGAAACCATGAATGTCAACCTGATTCAATTCACAGTTGGGGTTGGAGTTAATATTAGGTAGAGAAGTTGCACAACAGGCAGATATAGGGTAGATTTGAGATAGATGAAAATCTGTTTCACAATTCTTTTATGTTTTCTATTCAATGCCTGCTCTCTTGCCCAAACACCCAACTGGATCTGGGGAACTTGTTCGGGTACGAACAATCTGCATGAACACAGTACCGGTTCAGGTATTGCAACCGATGCTTTGGGAAATGTGTTTGTGACCGGATTTTTTGATTCCACAACCCTCACCTTCGGAACTTTTACCCTTAACAGCTCCGGGCCCAATGATATCTTCCTTGCCAAATACGATCCTTCCGGAAATGTCCTCTGGGCAAGAAGTGCAGGAGGAAGCGGAGATGATGTGGCTTATGGTGTAGCTACTGATCTGGGAGGAAACTGTTATATAACCGGATATTTTAAATCGTCAACCATAACCTTTGGAACTACTGTCCTGGTGAATTCGGGTGGATCCATTCCCGGTGATGTTTTTCTGGCTAAATATGACCCTTCCGGCAATGTGCTTTGGGCCAAAAGTGCTGCGGGTGTAGGTGATGACTCCGGCTACGGAGTCGCTACCGATGCCTCGGGAAATATCTTTATAACCGGTTTTTTCGCCTCCCCCACGATCACCTTCGGAACAACCACACTTACCAATGTTTCTCCGGGAAGCGCAGATGTCTTCCTGGTTAAATACGATACCAACGGAAATATGCTCTGGGCCAGGAGCGCCGGTGGAACCAACGGAGATATCGGTCACGGTGTTGCTACCGATGCCTCAGGAAATGTTTTTATTACCGGATATTTTGAAATCCCTTCTATAACCTTCGGAACAATTACGCTGACAAATACAGGCTTATTGAATGCAGGCGATGTGTTTATTGCCAAATATGATGCCTCGGGCAATGTGCTCTGGGCAGAGCGTGCAGGAGGGCCACAGGGTGATCAGGGTGCAGGAGTGGCGACGGATGCAGCGGGAAATGTTTTTGTATGTGGCTGGTTTGAATCCCTGAATATCACCTTTGGAACAACAACCCTTCCAAATGCAGCAACCTGGGATGTCTCTTTTTTTCTTGCCAAATACGATGCTTCCGGTACTGCTTTGTGGGCTCAGGGGGTGAGCAGTGCAACAAATGACGAAGGATGGAGTGTGGCCACCGATGCTTTCGGAAATGCATTTGTAAGCGGAGGATTCAGCTGTCCCTCCATTACCTTCGGTACAAAGACACTGACAATGCCTCCCGGGGGGAACAATCCCTTGTTTATTGTCAAGTATGATCCTTCCGGCACTGTCCTCTGTGCTTCTGCACTGGCCGGAGGAGGTTCTTATAAAAATGCAATAGCTACCCATGCATCCGGCGCCGCCTTCATAACCGGCGGCTCCTTCGTCAATCCTTTGCTTATCGGAACCACTTCCCTTCCCCTTGCCGGCCTTGAAAATGTTTTTGTTGCTAAATACAGTTGCTGCGCAAGCAGCATTCCTACAATTACCAGCCCTGACATCACCATTTTTCAGGGTCAGAATACCACCATCACTGCAAACGGTGCAGGCCCTTATGTTTGGAACAACGGAGACAGCACTCAGGCGATTACAATCAGCCCTCCTGCTACCACGAGCTATTGTGTTACGGATAAAGATTCAAATCTTTGCAAAACCACGACCTGCGTAACTGTATTTGTGGAGTCACCCTGTGATACAGCCGGGCAATTTTTCTTCCCGAATACCTTTTCACCCAATAACGACGGAGAGAATGATGTTTTAAAAATATATTACAATGAAAGCGCCTGTATTGAAAACCTGCATTTAATGATTTATGACCGCTGGGGTGAACAGGTTTTTGAAACCTTTGATAAAAACTTTACCTGGGATGGTATCTTCAGAAATCAGCACTTGAATACTCAGGTATTGGTTTACCGTTTAACAGTCGTGTTTACCAATGGAAAGAATATAATAAGCAAGGGGAATCTTAATTTGCTGAGATAGTTTATAAATACGGCCAGTGTCGCTAAGCCTTAGTGTGAGGCGCACACCGTACATTAAATCCAATCAGAATCCCTAACTGTAAAGTGAGATAAGTTTGTTCCAGATGCTCGGAAACGGGAAATGTACCAAACCTGGGGTCATTTTTATAATACCGTATTGGCTGTCTATTATCATAACTTTCCGAATACGTTGTAACATTCCGCTCCCTTACCCTGTATCCGACACCATAAAAGACCTCAATAGGTACAGGTCTTACACCCAGGAATCGATATTTTCCGTAAACAAGATCGAATCCCGTCACCCGGGCGTTTTCTGAACGATGGGCATAATAATAATGATAGTACTCTGCCCGTTCTGTGAAATCCTGTCCGCTGTAACAGATGGATTTATAAACTCCTTTCAGGGCTAGATAGCGCCACTTCTTTTGAAAAGGATAAAATTTTAAAAGAGCTGTATAGGCATCACCATGGTAGGCAGTTCCCGGCCAATCCTGGTTGTTAACGAATAGAGAAAACCATGGATCGAAAGCCGGGTTCCGGAATACCTTGCCATAAATGATTCCAACTGAAAAAAAAGGAGAAAGCCTGTATTCACCGATAACCTGAAATTCATTGATAGAAGTCTTAACCAGATCGGTTGAGAAACGCAGGTGCTTTTCAGGAAAAATATCTTCAGCTCCGATTGAGCTTCGTCTCTCAAAACTATATTCCTGTGCTTGGAGGCCCGTCAAAATAGTAAAGGCGGAGATAATCACTAAAAGCTTAATTCTGTATTTCATTTTGAAAGTTGATCTCTAAGTTAATGAATGTTCTGCCTGTAAATGTAATTGCTATTACCCAGAATATATTTGAAAATGAGCAGTTGACAAGGATGACTGATTAATTGGCGTGTTTGAGAGGATAACTTGCCCGCTGCAACGGAACAGGCAGTCTATAGTACCGTAATTCAGCTAACTTTAGGAACTGTTGCAGGCCCGGCTACTATTAATAATGGTACAATAACATCCGTTACCGGCCTTCCCACCGGGCTGTCTGCTTCCTGGAATCCCGGCAGCGGAGTAATTAACGCCGGGGCCAGTGGCTGTATACATATTTCGGGTACTCCGGCAGTGGGTTCTTCCGGAACGTATACTGTTACGGCTAATGTGACGGTGAGTACAAATCTTGGATCTTCCCCGACTACACTTACCTGGAGTTTGACAGTCAGTGCAGCCACCGGCATTTTTGAACAGTCTGCTCCTGCCCCTACCCTGGTCATTACACCCAACCCGGCTAAGTCAGAAGTGAATTTGACCTCCGGTTTTCATTTCCAGACGATCCGGATTTTTGATGTACTTGGAAATATCGCATTGTCCCAACAGGTAAACGGAGCATACAAAACCACTGTGGATGTCGGCACATTAAGTCCGGGTATTTATTTCCTGCAGATTACTGACGGGAACACGATGGCAACACGTAAGTTTATTAAGGAGTAGAGAGGAAAGGCTTCTTTATTTACTTACCTCGGGTGTTCGGGCTTATTCTCTCCACCCCGCTCATTGTGATGATACCCATGATTGTATTCATCATGATGATCCGGATAATGGCGATGTTCATATCCCCTGTAATGTGTATAGCGCTGCTCACCCCTGAACTCCACTTCGCAGGAGGAAAGGAAAATCAGGGAAATACTTGTTAAGATTATTAGCTTTTTCATCTGTCTTGGTTTAGATGCCAAAGTTAGAGGGACAGACAAAAATTAACCTTACATCATTCCGGAGACCTGTTACATAAATCCTTCCTTTACAAGACTCATCGTATCAGTGGTCTGAAGTAAATCTTGTTTTAATTTCTTATATTTTTTATAT
>JBIOHC010000077.1:0-10245 GCA_044448685.1 Bacteroidia bacterium | reverse complement strand
TCAAAAAACAGTGTATAACTATTCTAGTGTTAACCGTAAAAGGTGTATAGTGATTTCAGGGTGAGACGATATGGGGAATTGATGTGGGGAATTGTCCCGATTTTGTTCCTTTTTGTGCTGGTTTGCCTTGATTTCAGGGGCTTTGAGGGGCAATCTGCGGACTGAAAATCCTTGTGTCCCCGGTTCGATTCCGGGAGGCACCACACAAGTAATCAGGCAGTTACGTGAAAGCGTAGCTGCTTTTTTTATGTCTGTATGGGGAATTGATATGGGGAATTTCTCGTTTTAGGAGATGTTTTTTGTGCGTTCTGAGGATAGAGAGATTAGAATTGGAAACCTTCATTTAAAAAGGGTTTACCTTGGTTAACAGATTATTGATTCAATCTTTGGAGGGAACCAAGATGTGCCGACCTATCTTGTACGGTAGGTTTGGTTTCAGAAAAACCGGAAGTGCTGAATAACTAGTTTGATTCTCCTTTTGGAATTCAAAAATTTAAACGATCTTAGTGCAAATTAAATTAGCGAATCGCCTTAGGTATTAATGCTAATTTCGTTGATAGATTCCTTTTCACTCATACGCCGGTTAATCCTTAAGAGCAAATTCTATTCGCATGAAATTAAAGCTACTCCTTATTTTCAGCGTCACTTGCTTGCGTTTTTCTGCACAAACCTCTGCACTTGATTCTGCCTTTCGATTGGGAGGATCAGCAGGAGGAGAAGATGCCTGGAGTTTTGATATTGATCCTATTGGGTCGCCCGTTATCTGCGGCAGTTTTCAGAGCCAGACAGTTTTTGATCCGGGAGTTGGCCATTACGATTTTATTCCAACAAACCGGGATATTTTTGTTGCCCGATATGATTCCAACCTAGTTTGTAAATGGGCATTCCAGGTGGGAGGTCCAAATGATGACTACGCGTACGGCAATCTGTGTGATAAGTATGGTAACATATATGTAACCGGAATCTTTTCAGGCACGAACGTCAATTTCAATCCGCATGGGTATCACCCTCTTACTTCTACTGCCTCTTCGAATATTTTCCTGGCCAAATACGATACGGCACAAAAATTTAAATGGGCATTTAACTTAAACGGAAGAGGGGGATGCGCTTATGCAGGGGGCAGTGGTTCGTATCAGGCAAGCGGTCTGATGTTCGATAAAACAGGGAATGTTATCTTGAATGGATCTTTTAGCGACACCGCAAATTTCAATCCATTGGGCCCTGTGCATAATCTTGTTGCCACTAATGGATTTAATCCTTTTCTTGCAAAATATGATACAGCGGGAAAATATATCTGGGCCATAAGTATATCTGGTGATTCAACAGAAGCATTTTCAGGGATGACCCTTGACACGGTTGGAAATATTTATGTTACCGGGACTTTCCAGGGCACAGTTGATTTTGACCCTTCATCCGGTGTCTATAATTTAAAGAGCTACGGAATTTGTGCATTTATTGCCAAATATGGGCCGGGTGGAAATTTTATTTGGGCGAAGAAGCTTCCTTCTTCGGCTAAAAATTCCAACGGAGATGATGTGAAGTATGGAAAGAATTTCATATACCTGAGCGGGAGATTTTATGGTCAAATGAATTTTGGATCAGGCCCTACAGCTGATAGTGTGATAGCACCGAATTCATATTCATACACTTATATTTTAAAATTAGATTTATCCGGAAATCATATTTGGTCGTTTAGTATCGCAAACGCAATGGATTATCATCCTGGACAGCTGTATTTGGACAAAAATGGCAATATTGTTGCAGGAGGTGTTTTTTGGGGCACTGCTGATTTCGATCCTTCCCCACTGAAATATAACCTTAACGCCGGCTCCAATCAGATTTACCTCGATGCTTATTACGCCTCTTATACAGAGAATAAGATATTCAACTGGGCCTTTAATATCGGGGGGAACTTTGAAACGATGAATGGGCAGGTCAAACTGACCTCAAACAATAAGTTATATACTTCAGGAGCTTTTTGGGGTACCGACAACTTTGCCAATACCGGCCCATCTTACAATCTCACATCTGCAGGGTACAATCCGTCCGGTTCTTCGTATGCAGATTTGTACTTTGCCAGATATTCCGTCAGCAAACTTGGTACATGCAATCCCCCCGTTCAAGTGAACTTTCATTCTACACCCTCGTCCTGTGTGCCAGGTTCCGATGGGACCCTGCAGGTAACGGTTAGTGGGGGAAAGGCTCCTTATGCCTATTCCTGGTCTCCGGCACCGGGAAGTGGACAGGGCACCGCAAATGTTGGAGGATTATCCGTAGGTACACATTCTCTTATTATTACAGATTCAGCTGGTTGCAAGGTTTCGAGATCTTCAACTATAGCCTACGCCAATCTACCTTTGATATCTGTTGATCCCAATAGTCATAATTGCTACACTTCAAATAATGGAAAAATCAAAATGATGGTTTCAGGTGGACTTGCTCCTTATACATACTCCTGGAGTGGAAATCCCAGTACTTCGGATTCGGCTATAGGGCTTTCTCCCGGCACATATACCTGCTTCGTATTAGATTCGAAAGGATGTAAGGTTAGTAAGGCGTCCAAAATCGTTCAAAAGCCCCCACTTTCAGTTACTGTAACAGGTTCATCGGTTACTTGTCATTCAGTTTGCAATGGAACGCTTTCCTCAAATGCTACTGGTGGAACTCTTCCTTATAACTTCATTTGGACTTCCGGATGTAATTCACAGAACTGTGCTAATGTTTGTCCCGGGCTCTATACCTTAACTGTGATAGATTCCAATTGGTGCAAAGTTAAAGATACAGTATCTGTTCTGGCCCCTGCCCCAATCAGTGTTTCATTCTTTCCCAGGTCCGCTCACTGTGGCAAGGCGGATGGTTTTGATTCCGTTTCGGCGGAAGGAGGCACTCCTGGATATTCTTATTCCTGGCTAAGTCCAAATACTTCGGTCTATGATACTGCAATGAACCTGTTACCAAGAGTATACACTGTTGTTGTTATGGATGTGACCAATTGTACCGATACTGTGTATACTACGGTAGGCAATATCGGAACTTCCATCTACCTGGTTTCAACCACCCCAGGTGATTGTGCAGGCAATGGAGGGACAGCAACTGTAAAAGCCCAATCAGGAACCAGCCCGTATACCTATTCTTGGAATCCGCCTCCAAATACCGGACAAGGCACAAGTCACGCAACAGGCATCATTGGAACCTATACATGCATTGCGACTGATGCAACTGGATGTTCCAGTGGCCAACTTGCAATAACTTCTCTCGTTTCTGGTAAAGATTCAATTACAGGGAAAGTGAACGGAAGCGTTTCTGGGAAAATCACCAAGGGATGGGTTTATCTGCTTAATTATGATACTGTACCAGGCAGGTTGCACGTCATTGATAGCGTTGCTATTCACAACGGAACCTATGCCATGCTTGATTCCGCTGCTGATTTTATTGTATTTGCAATTGCGGACTCAGCCTTATTTCCGAATGCAGTACGTTCGTACAACCTGAATGCTGATCAGTGGATTCATGCCAATATTAACACCACATCCTGCTTTGCCACGGATACTGCCAGTATATTTGTGAAGGAAGTAAATCCAATGACTGGTAACGGACAATTGTCTGGTAATATTACACAGGGACCTGGCTATAAAACCAAAATGAAAAGCAGACCTGGAGTATTGTCTATTGGTAGTCCAGCCATAGGGGTTGATGTAAATCTGGAACAATATCCTGGAAGTATAAAAGAGCAGGTAAAAACAGATCAAAATGGAAATTATAGCTTCTCTCATATCAATACAGGCTCTTACCTTGTTTGGGTTGATGTTCCAGGGTTGAAGATGAGTAAATCATATATTCGAACATTCACTGTTAATGAGCAGTTTTTAAACTTAAACTATCAGATTGATTCGACACATATCTACCCTGATTCGCTTTTAATAACCTCAGTAACTACGCCAAATCTTTCCTCAGAGCAGATTTATATAATGCCTAACCCTTTCAAAGATGAGATTACTATCGAATATAACCTTTCAACTTATTCTGATGTGGAGATAGAGCTATATTCTATGGTTGGAAGACGAATCTCAACCTTTACAAAAAGGAACCAGGTTCCGGGAATTCATCGGTCGACTTTGAACCTCGGATCGTATGGTGTCCCGGAAGGAATTTATGTTTTGAAAATAACTACTCAAGGAAAGGTGTTTTCTAAGCGAATCGTCAAAATTAATTGATCAAAGTAGAAGAGCGGGGTTAGAATAAATTACTATTTCCCCTTGATCTTGAGCACACCTCTCACTAAATCCCCCGGCAAATTGTTCGTCATTTTGAAAGCTTCCCTGGTAGCTGTTTTCACCACAAGTGCCCTGAACGGGACTCGAACCTCTAATGTAGTCCATTTCACTTGCGTTTCCGGTTTTTCTGAAACCAAACCTACCGTACAAGGTAGGTCGATCTTCTTTGCTATTATTCCTTAAAAACGAAAAATTCCCCATATCAATTCCCCATACAGGCATAAAAAAAGCAGCTACGTTTTCACGAACCTGGAGGAAGTAGTGGAGACGGTGCTTGATTATGCCGGGAAACTGCCTGAAACTTGGGCAGACAGCCCTTATTCAAGCAAGCAGAAACTGCAAAGTGCGGTGTTCCCCGAAGGATTAACCTATAATAAGAAAACAAACGCGGTTCGAACCCCAAAATACAATCGCACATTTCTCTGGATTGCCCAACAGCAGCAGGAAGCAGGGAATAAAAAGAGCGGCATACCTCAGCTTGGATTGAGTTACACCGCTCTTGTGGACATCACCTGTGCAAGATCGAACTATTTTGTGGAGGACTTGACTTAAACCTATTTGCAAATAATCAGGTAAGGAATGCCTGAAGGTCAGTTAGGGTCAATGGGGGATAAATTCATTTTTCTTTGACCTTTTTCTTGTTTTTTCCAGATAATTGCACTGCATTTCGTGTTGCAGCGGGTAAAAAACTTTCTCCTGTGACAACCTTTTTTCCCGTTTTCTGTTCAAGAGCCAATCTGGCATCTTTGGCAATCTTCCCACGGTAAAGTGGAGAATAGGGGGTTCGAACCTCAAATGTAGTCCATTTCGCTTGCGCTTCGGGTTTTTCTGAAACCAAACCTACCGTACAAGGTAGGTCGGTAAACTTTTCGATTCCCGCTAAAAGCTTCAGAACATCCTAAAATCCCCAAGATTCCCGGCAAGGTAAGCCCCGGACAGGTAGTGCTTCTTCAGTACCTCATCCGAAGCATGGCCTGTGAACATTTTAGCGTTTGGCCCCAAAGCTACGGTAAGGTGGGTGGTATATGTTTTCCGAAGGTCTTTGAATTGAATTCCTCTTGTGGTTACACGCTCGATATAGTGATTAAAGCCCCTTGAAAGGGCCGTCATTACGTATTTAAGGGATAATTCAGCAAGACGGGCCAAGACATAGCCTTTCATCGTTTTCCCCTTTTGAAACCCAAGTTCCTGAAGGAGTTCCATCAGGCTGGAGGTAATAGCCACATAACGAACATATTTTCCTGATGCCAGCCCTGTCTGAATCCGGTTGACCTTCAGATTGTCAATTTTGAAGATAAGCATGCCGGGTTCAAATTCTATCATCACGAGAGTTAAAGCGAACATCACGATAGCTGACCTTGTATTCGGCCATCACTAGTTATTCGGTGTGAACCCAAGGGGATTCGAACCACTAATTTAGTTCATTTCGCTTGCGTTTCCGGTTTTTCTGAAACCAAACCTACCGTACAAGGTAGGTCGGCACATCTTGGTTCCCTACTAAGATTGAAGCAATATTCTGTTAACCAGATCAATAGCTCTTTTTGGAGTCCCAAAGGAAGAAGAATTCGAAGGTTTGCCACGCTTTGGAATAAAAGCAGCACTTCGAACACCAATTCTTCTCCCAGGGGCTGTAATTAGCATCAATTGATGCTAACTCTCCCAAAGACTGCTCTACAAAAGTTTGTTTTTGGTCCCTGCAATCGTTTCAAATGTTCGGATCAATTCTTCCGCAAAATAGTTCGAACTTGCACAGGCGATATCCACCAGAGCGGCATACTTGAGACCCAACTCAGGTATGCCGCATTTATTACCCCCTGTGTCCTGCTGTAACAGGGCGATTGACACAAAAAGGGAATTGAATTCTTCGGTTCGAACTCCGTCATTTTGCTTGAAATACCCTAACCCCTTCGGAAAGACAAAATATTGCAGTCTTTGCTTCTCCCTATACCCCGCAGAAGCCCACATTTTACTGATGTTCCCAGCATAATCAAGAATCAAATCAGCGTCCTCCTCGTAGTTCGAACTGAAGGCTTCCCTTTTACGGAGTTCCTCGGATATTTTGAGCCGTTCTTCCTTGAATTTAGCTCCGTATTTTACGAATAAATCCTGCGTTATCTCCTCGTTCATGTACCTCTCCTCCAGCCGATCCATCTTATGGCTGATTTCCTGATAATTGCCCCTTAATAGGGCCAACGTGACCTCGTTTTCAAGGTTGGCATGCTTGACGGTATTCACCATCTGTTCTTTGACCAGTGCCCTGTATTTGGGGTTTAGCGTAAAATGCGATAAAATCCCCTGAAACCGCTCATGCATGTCTCTGGCGGACTTGTTCGTACAGCACCCTTTTTTCCGGCACTTGTAATACCAGATGTTTTTCTTCTTTACAACATACCCGGTAAGGTTCTGTCCGCAGTTGCCACATTTCAGGAAAACTTTCATCGGGATATTGATCTGATCAGGGGTCTGTTTGTACCCGTGAGAATTCAGGTTCTGGATTTGGTTTACTTTCAGGAACAGTTCCTTGGAAATCATGCTTTCGTGATTCCCTTCCAAAAGTTTCCCTTCCAGCATGCTATGCGCCATCAGTCCGCAGTAAAACGGATTTTTGAAAATGGCAGACATTCGCTGGTGACTTAATCTTATTCCAAGTTTTGCAAGCCTCGCCCGGCATTCTTCATTATTGACCCCTTCATCGGCTTTCCAATGGAACGCTTTCCGGATAAGTTTGCCATCTGCGTTCACCACGATCTTTCTTTCTCCATTCACCTGTATAGCATCATACCCCATCGGGGCAGCATGACACCATTCTCCTCTTGAGAGTGCCTCCTTTACACCGGACATGCACTTCTCCCGGCGAAGCTGGTTGTCATAATGGGAAAACATGATCTGCATATTCTGCTGAAAATCTCCGCTGGTTGTTGTTGTATCAACGGGTTGCTTTACTGACATGATATAAATACCGACCCCTTTAAGTTGTTCCTTGATATAGATGGCGTTGGCACCAGAACGGGAAAAACGGTCTACCATGTGAACGATGATGTAGGTAATTTTATCCTTACTCCGTTTTACAAACTGAAGCATCCGGTTAAATTCCTTTCGCTCGTCGGTTTTTGCGCTTTCATAGGTTCCCCCAAAACACCCAAGGATATTATACCCCTGTTTCCGGGCATGCTCCTGACAATCCTTGAGTTGGATATCAAGGCTGTAACCCTGTTCCTGCTCCTTGCTGGATACCCTTGTGTAAATGATGCAGTTGTTGGTTAACCCCAAAACTGCTTTCTTGCCTTTGGCGAACTGGTCAAAAATGGTGATTTCATTTAATCCATCCCCGGCTGCTGCTACTACTTTACGTGAGTGTTTCATATTGATGCTGTTTTATTTTCTCTTTTTACGCTGCATGATTCAATTCCGGGTGGTTGTCACCCTGCTTCCCTGTTCGCCCCGCATAAATATCATGAACCAGTTCGCAAAAAATCCGGATGTTTTCGAGCAAGGGTTTCAATTCCTCATCTGTCAGTTCGACATCTCCCAAAAGTTCCCTTGCCCGCTCTAAGGTCATTTCTTTTGGCTCTTCCTTTTTAATTATCTCGTTCGCTTTCATAGCCATTTTAAGTTTAATGCATTGGTTTTCAATGGCTTTCCATGCCTTTAAGGTAAGCAAAGCCGTTCAAAGAAAAAAGCCCCGGTAAAAGCCCGAACGGGTGGGCGATCGCCGCCCTTCGCCCATTCCATTGTTCAGGCTTTCCGGAAACTTCTCCCATTATTTGTTTTCCTCCTCTTCCTCCGATTCGTCCTCTTCTTCTCCCTCAGAATAGTTGACCAGTTCAAGGATTTCCATGACTCCGTTTCGCTGCTCGCGCTCATATTCGATTTCGATTTGGATTTCTCCCTCCTCGTTTACACCCTGAATACTGTTTCGTATTTCGTTTTCCTCTACCAGTTCCGCGAACTCTGTGATTGACTCCACGGGCACTTCCAATTGCATGGTTCTCATAATTTGTTTCCTCCTGTTTTGTTCTTGTTTGTTTTCATAATCGCTTCAATTCTTCTTCTCCACTGAATAAAATGGCTGCAAGCATGGAGAACGTGTCCTGGGTTTTGTTTTCATGGGCGTTTGATTTAAAATTATTTTGCTGATATTGGGATGAGCAGATCCTTTTCATCCACAAAGGTCAGTTCGCTGAATTTTAGTTTCTCGGTATAACGGCTCAGAAAATTCCGGACTGCAACCAGTTGCGCTTTTTTGTGAAGCGATAACCGGAACCGGATTTGTTCTGTGTCTCGGTTTTCTATGGAAAGCTGCTTCAGCTTTTCGAAGAGTTGCAAGATCAAAGCTGTAAAGGGGTAGTCTTCTGGCAGTCCTTTAAACTGGGTCGTTTTTATCATTCGGTTAAAGGCTTCGGTAATAGCGAAAAGCGTTTGCCTGTCAATGAAATCATAATTACTCAGCTTAACAAGGCTCTCTGCCAAAGCACGCAGCCGTTTTGAAACCCATTGAATTCTAACAACTGAGACAAGAGTCCAAAAGCTAAGAGGATTGTCCAGCTTTTTAAACTGATTTAATTCGGCTTCCTGCTTTTTTATTTTCCGGAGCAGCCCAGACTCAATTGGGTGGAGTACTATTTCCGGATCGGCATCATAGTATTCACTTGGTTCATCCTTTAGAGCCTCCGAATCCTCTTCTTCAGATTCTTCGTTCGTTTCCGTTTTTAGCTCGTTTAATTTCTTTTCCAGTTCCGGGATACTTGTCCCGGAAAGAGTTATCTGCGGTTTCTCGTTTGTCATCGCCTCAGTTTTATTCGTTTGGTTTGTTTCTTCTTCCCCCGACTCCGGATCGGTTTCCTGTTCTTCGGATAATTCAGGATCAGGCTCTTGTTCATCAAGGAACTCGACCGGTCTGATTGGTTTGTTTTTTTCTGGTGCTTCTTTCATGCTAGGCTCATCTGGCTTCAAATCCCTTACCGTAAAATACGGCAGCGCATCTTCCTGTTTATCCTCCTCCTCATCGTTTACAGTATTTTTTGATTGCTGGATGTATTTTACGTTTAGCTCCTGATAGGGAAAGCAGTATTTTACGTTGGACTCCGTGGGCCTTACATTGGATTCGCTCCTTACAGTATTTTGTATGGCACTTCCGTATTTTACATCAAGCTCCCTTTTTACGGTATTTATCCGGTGTTCTATTTTACGTTCAATGATAACCATGAGCCTTTCAGAAAAGCTGTTTAATGCCATTTCGCTAATCGTAAAATCGGAGCGAGGCTCCAGCCTTTTTTTGAGGAGCGGTTGTTTTACGGTTGGCTCTTGCTCGTCTTTTACTTTCGCCTGGGCTTCATATTTTACGGCAGGGGTAATTTCTTTCGCCTGCTCCTTAGCTACTGCAATCTGACCTAAAGGAACCGTACCACCGGAAAGCACCAAACCATTGCGCTTAAAATAAGCCATCTGCTTACAGTTATCGCTGCAATACTTCTTTGTCGATCTGCTTGCCGTAAAATGCCCCTGACAGTATAAACAGTTCTTTTCCATTTTGTTTTTCCTCTTTTAAAACCTTCCGGTTATTCTCCGTCAATAAAAAGTGAATCCGCCCCGTACATCCCCGAAAGGGTTTTTCCGTAACCATTGAGCAGATCCTCAATATTTTCAATACCCAATTCATGGTTTTCATAATCCGAATCCATGTGTACCTGAAGCTGGATGATATTTTCCTTTCCCTTGATCCCTTCGATGCGGTAGCGCATTTTACTCCGTAGCACGATCCGTAAAATATCGAAGAACAGATCCTGCGGTACCCGGTATCGTTTTATTTCAATTGTATTTTCCATCTTCTTTTGGTTTTAATGCATTTTTAGTCTAAAAAGGCTGTCCTATATCCCTTTATGGTTTCTTTTGACGGGAGAACTTTCCCTTGCTCCAGAAAGCCGATGGTTTGTCCCCCCTCTTCGCTCTCATCGGGCAGAAGCTTTTTCAG
>JBIOHC010000076.1:0-10504 GCA_044448685.1 Bacteroidia bacterium | reverse complement strand
TTCATGTTAATTAATAATGAATACCAAATGTAGAAAAGTTTCAGAATGCCAGATAATAATCCTTGGTCAATTCCTTGTATTCTTCAGTATAGTTATGTCTTTCATCCATTTCAATGGCAATGGTTTCTTCAGAAAAGGAACTGGGCGCAAATTCAAACAACATAATATGACGCTTTTCCGTTTCCTTATCGGTACGGGTTCTGACCCTAAGCAATTTACTCAGATGCAGCCCTTTCAACTTGGCCAGTTCACGCAATATGGATGCCTCTTTCACGGGAAGGATGACACAGAATCTGCCTTTTTTGTCCAGCAATCGAATCACGCTGTCAATAAGCTCCTCGTAAGGCAGCAAATCGGCATGACGGGCAGCAGTACGCTCCAGACCTGTAGCTTTTGAAGAATCCAGAAAATAAGGAGGGTTGCTTACAATAAGGTCGTAACGGGTCGTGCATTCTTCCGAAAACTCCTGTACAGAATGATGAAAAATCCGTACTCTGTCTTTCCAGGGACTTAATTCAACATTCTCTTCTGCCTGTTTACATGCAGCTTCATCCAGATCAATAGCATCAATCCGGGCCGAACAGCGCTGAGCAAGCATCAATGCGATGATTCCTGTACCGGTTCCAATATCCAGAATTCGTTGAGCTGACCCTATTTTAGCCCAGGCACCGAGCAAGACCGCATCGGTACCAACTTTCATGGCACATTTATCCTGGTGGATAGAGAATTGCTTGAAAGCAAAATGAGGGTTGGGCATAAAAAGGAAATTCCAAAGCCTTAAGCGTTTTTACGGTATGTAAAGCTAAGATAGTATAAATACGGGAGAAAGGCAAGGAGGGGAGAAATACCTACCTTTAGATAAATTCATTGTATTAAGATACCCTGGTATGAAACACTATAGATGGTTTCTCGCTTTTGTTTTTAGCCTGCACTTTATTAGCTTATATGCTCAGGATTCGACAAAAGCAAGGAGATTTTTTATTGGCCCTTTCTTTTCTCCGGAAATTTCTGGTGCAATCGCCCCTTATCCGATAGAAACAAGAGTTTCGTCTACTTTTGGAGTGGACATGTTGTATTCTCTCAACAACTCCATTAATTTCACAATGGGTGTTCAATTCAGCAGTAAAGATGGGAGCGATAATGGTGGCGGCTATGAATTTCGCTTGCACTCAAATTATATAGACATCCCTCTAAAGTGTGATGTTTATCTACTGAAAAAAAAACAACTCAGACCTTATGTTGCTTTCGGTTTATCTCCCAATGTTTTTCTACAGGCTACAGAAACTGATCTTTCCGGAACTGCATCGGATCAGAGTACAAAAAACGGATTCTATCCGGTTAATGTTCAGGGTTTGTTAGGATTGGGGCTTGACTACAGATTTAAAAAAAGCAGATTCAGATTAGAATTGATCGGCCGGTATTCTATTACGGATGCGAATCAGGCAGTTCCTTACAATACTTTTTTTAATCTTGCGGATGGTCTATTTACAACCTATGCCAGGAAATACTATTCTATCGGTTTGGGCCTCAGCTATCTTTTTGGCATATAAATTAAGTCGGTTCGTACATCTCAGCTACCTGTAAGGTATATCAATACCGGGATTTCCTCCGTAGAGGGCTAGTATCTGCCAATGCGGAGCTAGCTCAGTATGCCCTCCTGCAAAGGCGAGTTAGGCCTGACGGCACACGATGTCGGGTGGCTTGTGCGGCAGGAATCGTGCCGTCTTGACTTTTTTTGTTCTTTTTACGCCTAGGCAAAAAGAACAAAGAAAAGGTAAGGATGCTGATTAACGCAAAGAAGTCCTACCTCAAGGAGATTCCTCGGCTCTGCTGCCCTCAACTCAACTCCAAGGTGCCTCGGAATGACAATCCCGATTAATTCACTTGTTTAACCGAAGCTTTTTATTCTTCCTCTTCTTCCTTACCCTTATTTCCCAGATAAATATCAATCAGCCCTTCCGGAGCTTTAAGCAATATCACTTTATTAACCCGGTCAATAGTTCGTATAAATTCAGGAACGGCGGGGATAAGTATCTCCCGTTCTTTTTCCAGAACACGGAAAATACGCTGCATAGGCATTTCAAGCACTTCTTCGAGCAGGCCCAATACCCCATGAATTTCATCTTCAACCCGAAAGCCAAGCAATTCATCGGTATAGAAGTCGGCTCCTCCTGCTTTTGGCAAGGAATCGGAAGCCAGAAAGACTTCTTTGTTCAATAACTTAGCCGTCGCAGCCAAATCTGTAACATCTTCCAACTCCAGGATGAGCTGATTCTTCCCGGGAGTGAAGAAAAAGGACTTTACAAAGTAAGGTACCAGTCCTCCTCCGGGATCAATAAATACGGTTTCAAAAGCATAGGTCTGGAATAAATCCGGTTCCAATAAACTGATGCTGACAGACCCTTTCAGGCCCTGGGCTTTGAGTATTCGTCCTGCTTTATAGAATGGATCTTTGTTCACGGGTATTTGCTCTGGGGTAACCGAATCGGGAATAAAGGTAAGTAATTAGTGTTTGCCGGTTAACAGAATGGATTCCTGCCGGGACAGGAAGGAAGGAGCAGGGGAGAAAAGAAGAAACCTTCCGGAAGTGCCGGAAGGTTTCGGATAGTAAGTAGGTCAGTCTTAAGCTTCTGTATTCGCTTCTGGAGCTGCTTCTGTGTTTGTTTCAGGAGCCACTTCCGGAGCAGCAACTTCTTCTGCAGGAGGAGGTGTGTTTTTAGCAACAATTTTGGCAGCTTTTGCCTCATTGGCTTTTGCTTCTTCAGCAGCACGTTTACGGTATGCATCTTTCTGTGAGCTGGAAAGGCGTTCGATTTTGGCTTGTATTTTGCCGTCTTTTTCGCTCAACCATTTGTTGAACCTTGCATCTGCAACTTCCTGATTAATAGCACCTTTGTTAACCCCAATCTGGAGGTGGTTACGGAGCATTACACCTTTGTAAGCGAGGATAGCACGGCAGGTATCAGTTGGCTGTGCGCCATTGCCGATCCACTCCAGGGCTTTCTCGAATTCGAGGTTAATGGTTGCTGGGTTTGTAGTTGGGTTATACGTGCCGATTTTCTCAATGAACTTTCCATCTCTCGGTGCACGACCGTCCGCAATTACAATATGGAAGAATGCCTGAGCCTTCTTGCCATGTCTTTGTAATCTGATTTTTACTGGCATCTTATTGGTTTTTAATTGATTAGTATAAACCCTATTTTTAGGGACCGCGAATATCGTAATAATTTTTGAATCAGCAATGAAGCTAAGCCCCTTTTCGTGTTAATTTGTATTTCATGATAAAATAGCTTTATCTTTGGGCCCAAATCATCAAAATCATCGATCAGTGGAAAGTAAACCGAATTATTTCCTGATTCCAACGGACTTCACAGAACAGACTTATATAGCTCTAGAACAATCCTATAACCTGGCTCGTTTTCACAATGCCCGCTTATTGCTTCTGAATGTTTCCGAAGATGGAGATGTTTATTCACGTAAGAAGTTGGAAGACATGGCTATAAAAGCCAGGAAAGAAAGCGGACTGGTAGTCGAAACCATGGTTAAGCATGGTAATATTTATACTGAAGTGGAAAAACTGAGCGATGCGCTGGAACCTAAAATGATCGTCCTGGGTTTGGAATCCAAGATAGGTCTCGATAAGATAGTAGGTCCCAGTGCCTTCCGCCTTATTCGTGAGTCTAAATTCCCGGTATTGACTATTCGTGGCAAAGTGCATAAGAGAGGTGCTGAAAATATTTTACTCCCCCTTGATCTGACCAAGGAGACCCGTGAAAAGGTTTCCAAAGCCATTGAACTGGCGAAGGACTATGGCGCCAATATCCGTATCGTATCGGTATTGAGCTCGACCAAGGAAAGGGATGAAAACAAGCTGATGGCTTATTCCAATCAGGTAAGAGATTATATCAAAAAAACAGGGATCAAAACTTCTATCCGTACCCTGCGCGGAAAAGATGTTTCTAAAATGGTCCTGAACTACGGTTACAGCATTGATGCTGACCTTATTCTCATCATGAGTAAGGCCGAGCTGAACCTGCGCGAATTCTTTATCGGTACTGTTGCTCAACGGATTATCAATGAGTCCAATATTCCTGTTCTGAGTATCCGCCCAACACCCAAGACTATAAGCGGTTCTGTACTAGGCTCCTGATTTTACTTGTTTTCGGGTATTCCGGGTTTGTTGAAAATTCCTCCACAACATCCTGTGGCCTTGCATTTCAGAAGCGGTCCTTTTTCTTAAATTTATGAATTATGATTTAAGATTTATGATTTGGAGTTACCCTTATCATGCTTTCTGCACTCCTAAATCTTAAATTCTAAATCAAAAATCTTAAATCATTAATGCCTTCGTTCTCCCACCTCCACGTCCATACCCAGTTTTCCCTGCTCGATGGTGCTGCAGATATTTCTTCTTTATATAAAAAGGCAGTAGGCGATGGAATGAAAGGCCTGGCTATTACAGACCATGGCAATATGTTCGGGGTTTTCAAGTTTGTGGCAGAAGCCGGCAAACACAATACACCCGATAATCCGAATAAAATAAAACCGATTGTAGGCTGTGAGTTTTATGTCGTTGAATCAAGACACCGCCAGCAGTTTACCAAGGATGATAAAGACCAGCGCCGTCACCAGCTCCTGCTTGCAAAGGATGCAGAAGGATACAAAAATCTGGTGAAGTTGTGTTCCCTGGGATACATGGAAGGCTTGTATGGAAAGTATCCACGTATTGACAAGGAGCTCATACTCAAATATCATAAGGGCCTGATTGCAACGACTTGCTGTCTGGGAGCTTCCGTACCTCAAACCATATTGCGTAAAGGAGAAGCCGAAGGAGAAGCGGAGTTCAAATGGTGGCTGGATTTGTTTGGAGAGGATTATTATATAGAACTGCAACGCCATGACATTCCTGATCAGAATGTCGTAAACGAAGTCCTGCTTCGTTTTGCCCGCAAACACAATGTAAAAGTCATTGCTTCGAATGACTCCCATTATGTTGATCAGGCAGACTCCAATGCCCATGATATCCTGCTTTGCATCAATACGGGTGAAAAGCAGAGTACGCCTACCATGAAGGAGTTCAGTGAGGAAGAAGGATTCTCCAAAGGCAAGCGTTTTGCTTTTTACAACGATCAGTTTTATTTCAAGACAACATCCGAAATGTCCGAGCTCTTTAAGGATATTCCGGAAGCCATAGACAATACGAATGAGATAGTAGATAAGATCGTTCCGCTTAAGCTCAAGCAGGATATTATGCTTCCCCATTTCGTGATCCCGGCGGGATATTCAAGCCAGGATGAATACCTCAAACACATCACTTATGAGGGAGCTAAAAAGAGGTATCAGGATATTTCTCCGGAGGTTGAAGACAGGTTGAAATTCGAGCTCTTCACCATCAGCACCATGGGCTTTGCGGGTTACTTTCTGATTGTAGCCGATTTTATCAAGGCAGGAAGGGATATCGGTGTGTTTGTAGGCCCGGGCCGTGGTTCGGCTGCAGGCTCGGCAGTGGCCTATTGCATCGGCATAACGAATATAGACCCAATCAAATACAAGTTGCTGTTTGAGCGTTTCCTCAATCCCGACCGTAAGAGTATGCCCGATATAGATACGGACTTTGATGATGAGGGCCGTCAGAAAGTGATAGACTATGTGGTGGAGAAATACGGTCGTAACCAGGTGGCTCAGATCGTTACCTACGGCACAATGGCTGCCAAGATGAGTATCAAAGACGTTGCCCGTGTGCTGGATCTTCCCTTGCAGGATTCGAATGCCCTGGCCAAACTGGTACCTGAAAAACCGGGTATAGAACTTGAACGTCTGATATTGGCACCGCTTACCGGTGAAAAAAGTCTGGAGGAAAAAGAGAATCTGAGCAAAGAAGAAATGGATGATGTGAAGAAACTTAGGGAAATCCATAAGGGGAATGATATTCAGGCACACGTACTGCGTGAAGCCCTCATCCTCGAAGGATCTGTAAGGGGTACCGGCATTCATGCCGCAGGCATCATTATTGCCCCGAAGGATCTGACAGAGATTATTCCTGTTGCCACCTCCAAGGATACGGATCTGCTCATTACCCAGTATGACGGCAAAGTGATAGAAGATGCCGGTGTTATCAAGATGGACTTTCTCGGTCTGAAAACACTTACAATCATTCGGGATGCACTGAAACTTATAAAACAAAACCACGGTGTGGTGATCGATATTGACACCATTCCGTTGGATGATGTGAAAACACTGGAACTGTACCAGAAGGGTGAGACAAACGGAACGTTTCAGTTTGAATCGCCCGGCATGCAGAAACACCTCATTGCATTAAGGCCCGATAAGTTTGAGGATCTTATTGCCATGAATGCCTTGTATCGTCCCGGTCCGATTGAATACATTCCGAATTTCATTGCCCGTAAACACGGACGGGAGGCCATTACCTATGACCTTCCTGAAATGAAGGAGTATCTGGAAGATACCTATGGTATTACCGTATACCAGGAGCAGGTGATGTTGCTCTCACAGAAACTGGCTAACTTCAGTAAAGGTGATGCGGATGTGTTGCGTAAGGCCATGGGTAAGAAAGACAAGGCCACGCTGGATAAGATGAAAAGTAAATTCATCGACGGTATCCGCAAGAATAATATGGATGAGAAGACGGCGGAGAAGGTATGGACCGACTGGGAAGCTTTTGCCCAGTATGCCTTCAATAAATCACACTCCACCTGCTATGCTTTTGTAGCATTCCAGACCGCTTATCTCAAAGCCAATTACCCGGCTGAATACATGGCGTCCGTCCTCACACATAACCTGAGTAATATTGATAAGATCACATTCTTCATGGAGGAGAGTAAGCGCATGGGTATACCTGTGTTGGGGCCGGATGTGAATGAAAGCGAGTATCAGTTTGCTGTGAATAAAAACGGGCAGATACGATTCGGACTAGGAGCAGTAAAAGGAGTAGGGGAAGCCGCAGTCTTTTCCATGGTAGAAGAACGTACAAAATCAGGACCATTTACCAGTGTATTTGATCTGGTGAGGCGTATCAACCTGCGTTCGGCCAATAAGAAAACATTTGAGAGCCTGGCCTATGCCGGAGCCTTTGATTCCTTTGAAAACCTGCACAGAGCCACCTATTTTGCCCCCGAGCCTGACGGATCCACCTTTCTCGAAAAGATTATACGTTACGGCAATTCCCACCAGGAGAAACAAAATTCCAGTCAGCACAGCCTCTTTGAAATGGCTACAGGCGATGAGGTGGAAATGCCGGAACCGAAGTTCCCGGTGGTGGAACCCTGGGGAAGTCTGGAAAAACTGAAATTCGAAAAGGATGTGGTTGGATTTTATATTTCAGGCCACCCTCTCGATAATTACCGCATCGAGCTCGATAATTTCTGCAATAACCGTATTTCCGACCTCAAGGATATGCAGAAATTTAAGAACAGGGACATGACATTGGGTGGCATGGTCACACTTGTAAACCACCGCATGACCAAGACCGGTAAGCCTTTCGGTATTTTCTCCATTGAAGATTATACCGACAGCCATGAAGTGGCTTTATTCGGCGAGGATTATGTACGCTTCCGTCAGTTCCTTACACCGGGCTATTTTATCTTCATACGGGGCAAGATTTCGGAACGCTTCGGACAGGCCGATAATCTGGAACTCAAGATTTCCGGCATGCAGTTGCTTTCTGAACTGCGGGATAAGCTGAGCAAGAGCCTGACGATACAGTTCAACCTTCATGATCTGAATGATGAGCTGGTGGAGGAAATGAACCGTCTGATAGAAACCAATACAAAAGAAAATCAGGTAAGGAACTGTTCTATTCTGTTCCGCATCCAGGATGCCGAAGAAAATCTTGAAGTGAAAATGCTTTCACGTAAGGTAAAGATCAACCCCAGCAATGATTTTCTCTCTGCATTGGATGCAATTGGGAAGTTGAAGTACAAACTGAATTAAGTAGTCCTTCTCCGGTAGTTTTACACTCAATAACTGGCTACCGGATTCTGGCTAGTGACTACTTCTTCCTTTCTGTAATGAACCCCCCGCTCTTTAAGGTAATTCAGCATGAAACGGAAACAGGCTTCATGCTTACCTACTTTCTCCGGAGGGAATACACCTTTTTCATTAAACAATCCTTCCAGACACATATTCACGGCAGCAGTAGCTGTATAGCCTGTTGTACGGGCCATAGAGGACGTGTTGCTTTGCTTATCATACACATCATGCAGATGGTAAACAATTTTTTTAGCAACCCCTGATTCCGTGCCCTGAACAGTGACCCTCATAACCGTAATCTCTTCTTCTGTTTCATCGAGCTTCCATTCCCCGAAAAGTATTTTGGAAGTAAATTCTAGCGGAATAACTTCTGCATTCCCAACCTTCACAGCTTCTTTGCTGAAAAAGCCCGAATCCCTGAGGGCCAGCACCTTTTCAATATGACCAGGATAGCGGAGGGTCTTTTCTTTCATATTCGGAATATGGGGCATGGTAAAGATGATAGAGCGCAGCCCGTCTGAATTAAACGATTCCAGTGTACCGACCTGATCAAATTCAAGGTGCTCCACATCCGACATGGCCGGTTTTACAATCACATGACCGTTTTCGACATAGCGGGCCGGGCGGGTATATTCCTCAATCACATCAACAGGAGAGAAAGGGGCTTTATAAAAGAACGGCCATTTTTTGACCTTTGGCAATCCTCCCACCAGACATTCAAAGTCTGTCAGTTTCATTTTCTCATTGTAATACCCAAGAATAATATTGTCCATTCCGGGTGCTACTCCACAGTCAACAATTGCAGTAACACCTTTTTTACGGGCCATTTCATCCAGCTCCAGTGCATTTTCGGGGAAGAAGGAGATATCAATGACATTCTTACCACATTCAATAATGGTTTTAAGTGTTTCAAAACCCATGAAACCGGGAACAGCACACACAACCATATCGAATGGTTCAATAGCCTTGCTTAGAAAATCTTTTTTACGGGCATCAAGCTGTAGCGTGGTAATAGCTTTATTCCGTTCATGGGTTTTAGCCAAGGCTGCCGGACTCAGATCTGAGAGTGTTACCTTGTGCTTTTTAGCCAGATCGAGGGCCATGGCACTTCCGACCATGCCTGCACCCAATACAATAATGTTGCTCATGAGAAAATTTTTTTATCTGAATGCTGATTTAAAAGCGAAAATACAGGAAAGGATGATGACAAACAACACAAGACGGGCAAAAAAAAGACCTTCCCATGTATATGGGAAGGTCTTTTTATAACCCCTTGTTTTACTTTACAATACAGAATTTATGAGTTGTGCGTATGCCTTCCCTGGATGTGATAATCAGGAAGTACATTCCGTTATGAAGGCTTTCTGTGTTCAATGAAGTTGTTTCATTGATCAGCAATTCTGCATTCATCACATTGCGTCCGGTCATGTCGATTACAGAAATTGTTCCTCCTTCGTTGGTAACGCTCCGGATTTGCAAAGAAGAAGAGGCAGGGTTAGGATAAACAGTGTAGCCCTGTTGGTTACCGAGTTCAACAATACCTGAACTGGCTGGGGTTGCTAGTAACCAGCTGCCTGTAGTTTTTCCACTGGTTGAGTCAGTGCTCAGGCTCACCAGAGGGAATCCTGCGCTGGCTGAGTTGGTCCACCAGCTATAACTGATTGTTCCCTTTGGGGTTCTCTGTGCAAACACCCAGCTGCCGGCAGCTGTGCTGTGAATCCAGATGGAATCAATCTCACTTGTTTTGTTGTACTGACGGATTGAAGCGAATGTGCCAAGCGGAGTTTGCATACTGCCCCAGGCATCCACATTGGAAGTGCCTTTGTAGGTATACTTAAGCTTGATACTGTCGTATCCTGAACCGGCATAAGCAAATTTAGCCGTGGTTACATAGTTATTTGTGAAATTGGTGCCGTAAGTCGAAGGCCATTTAGCCATCATATTGGCCGGAGTATTGGTCTCCCTGACCTGTGTGGTGCCTAAAAGACCAACAGCGCCAAGAGAAACAAGTCCTGTGGAATTGTTGATCATGAAACTTTCAAACTTCCCGTTCTGAACGACTGCCAGGTTAGAGCTTGGGAAAGGGTTGGCATACGGAGGCCAGCCCGGTACTTCAAAAACGAGACTGTCCACTTTGTGGTTGTGCAATGCACTGAAATTCCAGGTGAGGTTGGTGCCAGGTGCTCCGGCAACAATGGTACCTGCTGGCATTGTATCCTGAGCCTGTTTCACGAGGTCGCCTATAGCGGCAACATTGGTGTTGTTAACGGTAATCTGGGCAAATGAACTCGCACAGAAACCTCCGGTCATCAAGAATAGTCCGAGTAATTTTGTTTTCATTTTTAGGATAGTGTTAGCTGGTTTAGGTCCGTAAATATAGACAATTTCTTATTTAAAACCTGGATTGTGTACCGTGCTGATAGAGGAACGGATTGGGATTCACAAACCGCAGGGTTATTTCCATGCCTCCTCTGGCATTGGTAGCTGTCTGAAGCCCGGAAGTATTGATATCATA
>JBIOHC010000075.1:0-12632 GCA_044448685.1 Bacteroidia bacterium | reverse complement strand
CCTCCATAGATATAGGCATTGGCTGCAGCATCCCGTTCCACTTCCCATACTTTATTGCAGTTAGGCATGGCCGGTGTGGCTGTCCATGGGTCAATCACAATTGTTCTTCCTGCATCGTAAGTGCCCAGTTTAAAACCCATGGCTTTTTGCTTATCGGTGAAATGTGATTCAATCACAGATTCCGGAGCATCCTGGTAATAGGTGAGGGGAGCATGGTCTATTATGTCACCGAAGCGGGTAGCGATATGCAGATCGCCGTTGGAATAAAGGTCTGTTTTTTGAGCCTGGGAATAAGCCATTGCAACCTGAGCAATATTGGCACCGGGGTGGAGGATAAGGCTGTATTTGATTCCCTGCTCAGGGTGGAATACATATTCCACATCAATATGGGGGTAGAGGTTTTTATAAATCAGTTTTTTAAAACATTTAACACCGGTAAGGGTTTTCATTTGCCCTTTCACTTTAAAGCCGTATGTGCGGTAGTCGGAAGTTTCTTCTTCGGCAATAAGCTGCACTTCAGCATTAGACTGAACCCAGTTCATAACAATCTTTTCGGTGATACAAACAGCCTTATTCTCTTCTTCTTCCCTTTCAGATTTTTTATTAATTCCTGAAAAAATGTTTTGTATTCCTTTATCCTGTTCCGTTTTTGTTTTTTTTGTGAAAGTATAGGTGACCCCGGATTTGCTGAAGTAAATCATATTGAGTCCGTCATCATATGCATAGAGAATTTGTTTCGAAGCATCGCCCGAATGAAACTGGCCTTTGTTCTCTGTAAATACTCTGGGGTTTTCAAAACCTGCTGTCCAGGTATTACCCCCTTCAGCAGCGATAGTTGCAAAGGAAATCGTTAACAGGAGGAGTGTAAATGCAGAAGCAAGAGCATATCTTTTCATTTGAAACGATTATTTACTGATGATAAGTTTGGCTGTGATGGATTGTTGGGAATCGGATAAAGTTACATTATAAAACCCTTTTTCAAAAGGGAGAATATCAAGCGAAATGCTATTCAAGCCTTCGGCAACAGGCAACATGAACACACTGATAATGCGTCCTGAACAGTCCGTAATCCTGATTTCAGCCAGGTCATTCTTCTGGCTGAGGAAGGAAAGTGTTGTGTTTTCACGCGCAGGATTGGGAGCAAGCATCAACTTAGTGCTGCTTTCTTTGGTATTTACAGGCACAGTTTTTGAATAGGTAAAATTCCCGTTAAAGTCAGTTTGTTTAAGCCGGTAATAGGAGGTGCCTTGCCAGGGTTCATTATCCTTACTCCGATAGGTGAGAGTACTGCTGCTGTTTCCGGCGCCGGGCTTGGTACAAACGGTGGTCCAGTTATCTCCGTCTCTTGTTTTTTCTATTGTGAAGATGCGGTTGTTGGTTTCGGATTCGGTCTGCCAGAGGAGATCAACTTCTTTTCTATCCTCATTATACAAGGCATTGAATTGATAAAGTTCTATCGGGAGCGTGGTTATATTGCTCCATTGGGCCACATAATTCATCTGTGATGTTCCTGCTTCATTGTGTTGAAAGATACCCCCTGCATACAGATTTCCTCCTGATGAAACAGCAATGGCCTGCACATCGTCTTCAAGACCTTCGCTGCCCGAAGGGCCAAAACCGGACCATTTATTATAATCCCAATAGGCGATAAAGTATGTTTCGGCATAAGCAGCATAGAGCGGAGTGGAGTACCAAAAATCTCCGGCTGCCAGCAAGCCTCCATTATAAACCAGTAATGCGTAAACCTGGGCTCCATCCTGATTTCCATGTGTCATCCCTGTTCCAACAGCGGACCATGTCGAAGTAGGTGCCGTCCATGCACCGATATTTGTACAGGCAGCATTTCCGACATTGAGAAACTCTCCGCCTACATAAAGAATGTTATTGTTCAGATCAGGGGCAAGTGCCATAACCACAGGCTCCTGGGCCCAACCAGTGTACTTACCTCCTCCGGGGGTTGCCGGATCGTAGGCTCCTGTCACTCCACTTAGTCCGCCGGTTGACAGTGCTGACCAGGATGCTCCGTTCCATTGTGAAATATTGTTCATTCCTCCGGTGCCTCCTGCAGTTGTGAATTGCCCTCCGGCATAAATAACACCATTCATATACGTAATTGCGTATACAGAAGCAACCGTGCTGCCTGCTATTGCAGCGTTGAAAACTGTCCCTGACAGCCCTCCGCTCATGGTGGACCAGGTAGCCCCATTATATTTAGCAATGTTGTTATATCCACCTGTACCGTTTACTGCTGTAAAATTGCCTCCAACATATAAGTTGCCTGCAGGATCCAGAGCCAAAGCCTGAACTTCATAGCCCCCTCCGCCCGATGCTGCAGTAGCTGCCGTGCCAGGGTTTGTAGCTCCGCTCACTCCTCCATTGGCTACTCCGTCCACGCTGGACCAGACTCCACCGCTATATTTGGCCAGATTACGAACAGCGATTCCTCCCGCTGAAGTGAATTCTCCTCCTACATAGAGGGTGCCTGTACCGCTGTTGTAGGCAAGAGCAGTTACGGTTCCGTTTACTCCGGTTCCGCTTGGACCGGTTATTGCTGACCAGTGACCTGTTGTAGAATTCCATACGGCAACATGGTTTACTGTTATTGCGACACCGTCATAGGCAGTAGTGAATGCTCCTCCGGCATAAATATTATTTCCGTTAGAGCACATGGCATATACGATATCATCCACTCCCGATCCAGGGTCGGAAGCGCCTCCTACTTTAATCCACTGGGCTTTGATTTGAGGTACCCCAAAGCTCCCGCATATCATCACTAAACAAGCAAGCGTTTTTATGTGTTTTTGAGGTTTCAAGGAATGAAGGTGTTTGTTTTATTAATTTTTTATCAACATGATAAACCCTGTCATCTTGTATTTCGCACCATCAAACCCCGTTGCATCAATAATGTAATAGTAGGTGCCATTAACAGCCTGTAGTCCGGCTATAGTCCGGCCATCCCATCCTTCACCCGGGGCAGTGAGATGTGCCATCAACACTCCCCATCGATCGTAAATATTGCAATCAAAGAGCTCAATTCCTTTATATATAACAGCCCAGTCGTCATTGGATCCGTCCCCATTCGGAGTAAAAATATTGGGAGGAGTTAAGGAGGAAGGTTCATCCGCCACAACAATCACTCTTGAATAAGTGCTTATACATCCCCTGGAATCGGTCACTGTTTCTGTTATGGTATATGTACCCGGGGCATTGAATGGATGTGAAGGATCTTCGTTGGTTGAGGTGGATCCGTCCCCGAAATTCCAGGCCCAGCTCGTTGCATTCGAAGAACTGTTATCGGTGTAAGTGATTGGTAAAGGAAATACCCCTCCTGTAACACTGGGTGTGAAATGGGCATGAACTGTATCCACATTCACAGTAAGTTTTGCTGTATCTGTACCGCAGGCATTGCTTGATGTTACATAATAGGTGCCTGTTGAAGTGGCATGGATCACAGGTCCTGTTTGTCCGTTGCTCCAGTGAAAAGGACCGGTTCCGATTGCAGTAAGTGTAGCAGAATCTCCGGAACAGATTTGTGTAAGCCCTGTAATGGAATCATGAGGAGGTGATAACCGTGTAAGAGTGACTTTGGCAGAATCTGTTCCGCAGGCATTTGTTGCATAGACGGTAAATACACCCGGAGTATTGACACTGACACTGCTACCTGAACTGCCGTTATTCCAGGAATAAGTTGTACCTCCGCTTGCATTCAGTGTAACGGAAGTGCCTGTGCAGAACGTGGTTCCTCCTACAGCATTGATTGAAGGAGCTGGAGGTGTACCTGTATTAACTACCGTATCATTGATTGTTTTTGTACACCCTGAGGAATCTGTAACGGTACAGGTGTAAATGCCGGGAGTAAGTCCCCCTGCTGTATTCGTGCCTTGTCCGCTGCCCGGAGCAGGAGCCCAGGAATACGTGTAGGTACCGCTTCCGCCGGCAGGTATTACCCGGGCTGATCCGTTTGCCATCAGGCAGGTGGCTGATACATTGCTGCCTGTACCTGATAAAGCAGCAGGCTGTGTAATGTTTATTGTTTGTGAACCTGTACAACCATTCGCATCAGTCACTGTGCAGGTATAGCTTCCGGCAGTCAGGGAGCCTGCATTGGCAGTACCCTGACCTGTTCCCGGGGCAGGTGACCAGGAGTAAGTATAGCCTGGTCCGGCTGTGCCACCGCTAACCGTAACCGAAGCTGTTCCGGTTCCGCTTCCGTTGCAAGCTGCATTGGTATGGGCCGGAGTAATGCTGAGAGGCGTCGGTTGACCGATGATATACGTCTGGCTCATTGTACATCCGTTGGCATCTGTCACGTTGCATGTATAGGTTCCTGCGCATAAACCGGTAACCGAAGCTGTTGTTGCCGTATTCGGACTCCAGGAATACGAATAGGAAGTAATACCTCCTGTAACAGCAGCAGCAGCTGTTCCGTTGCAACCTGAATTGCAGGTGGCAGGAGTGGAGGTCGGGTCAATATGCAGGATGGCAGGTGTGCGTATGGTATCAACCTGTGTCGTCAGACAGTTGTTCGCATCGTGTACATAGCAGGTGTAAATGCCGGCACATAGCGAAGATGCAGCGGAAGAATTTCCTCCCGATGGAGACCAGGAATACGTATAAGGCAGGGTGCCACCGCTGGCTGTAACCGAAACGTTACCGTTACAGCTTCCAAAACAAAGCGGATTCGTGCTGACTGAAGTAGCAGAAGGGCCTCCTGAATTGTTGATCAAAGCAGTAGCCGTTTGTGAACATCCTTTTGTGTCGGTAACGGAAACGGTATAGGTTCCCGCTCCCAGTCCGCTAACTGAAGCCGTTCCCTGTCCTGCCCCCGGAGCCGGATTCCAGCTATAGGTAAGGGCTCCGGTTCCGCCTGATGCGGTAACAGTGGCACTTCCGTTGCTCAGTCCACAGGCTGCAGGTGTCGGAGATGTTCCGGCAGTAATAGCCGATGGTTGTGTGATGGACGCGGTTTGTGTTGTTGAACAGTTGTTTGCATCGGTAATGGTGCATGTATAATTTCCGGCACATAGAGCGGAAGCTGTTGAACCGGTACCTCCTGAAGGTGACCACGAATAGGTATACGGTCCTGTACCGGCTGATGCGTTCACAGTGGCAATACCTGTGCAGGCACCGTTACAAACAGGGTTGGAAGAAGAGGAGAGTGTTGCAGTGGGCCCTCCTGTACCTGTAACGGCAATCACTGTTGTTTTGCTGCAGGCAGAAGCATCGGTAACTGTGACGGTCCACGAACCGGCAGTAAGGCCTGTTGCATTTGCAGTGCCTTGTCCGGCACCGGGAGCCGGTGTCCAGCTGTAGGTGAGGGTTCCTGTTCCTCCGGAAGCTGCTACAGAAGCAGTTCCGGTTGCAGCGCCACAGGTGGCAGCTGTTGTGGAAGGTGTAGCAGTGATGGCAGGGGGGTGAGCTATGGTATAGGTTTGTGTTGTTGTACACCCTTTGGAATCGGTAAGTGTACAGGTATAGTTTCCGGAACAAAGGGAAGAAGCTGTAGCTGTTGTGCTGGCACTGCCGGTCCATGAATAGGTATATGCTGCCGTTCCTCCTGAAGCGCCGGCTGTGGCTGATCCTGTACAGGCAGCATTGCAGCTTACATTGGTCTGGGAAGGGGTTACAGTAAGCACTGCAGGCTGGGTGATGTTAACGGTTACAGGAGTGATACACCCTGCTCCGTCTGTGATGGTACAGGTATATGTTCCTGCACCAAGCCCGCTGGCTGTTGCAGCGCTTCCTCCTGAAGGTGACCAGGAATAGGTGATTGTGCCAGTTCCTCCGCTGAGGCTGGCAGTGGCTGAACCTGTTGTTCCTCCCGAGCAATTAATATTTGTGCTGGAGCTGATAGAAGGAGTTCCTACCGGACTGGTTATTGTTGCAGTGATTGTTTGAATACATCCGCCTGCATCGGTTATGGTACAGGTATAGGTTCCGGCTGCCAGACCTGAAGCTGTAACACCGGTGCCGCCCGAAGGTGACCAGGAATAGGTATATGGGCCTGTACCTCCGCTGGGATGGGCTGTTGCCGTGCCATTCGGATTGCCACAGGTTCCATTTGTTGAAGAAGGGGTAGCTGTTAAACCTCCTGCTGAAGAGAAAACGGTAACGGTATCCGTTATTGTCATGCAGGAGCTGCCGTTGGTGATGGTAACAGTGTATAAGCCAGCTGAAAGACCCGTGGCGGTAGCAGTTGTTTGACCGCCCGGAGTCCAGATATAAGTATATGGCCCACCGCAGAATGTTGGCATAGCTGTTGCCGTTCCGGCTGTTCCGCAGGAACCATTGGTATGCGTCATGGTAATCGGAGTCGTACAGACCTGCGCTGCCACCTGACCGACAAATCCGACATTGGCAGAAGTTGCCCCGCAATAGGAGAGGATGCCCATGCTCTTATTTAGCCTAACATCATAAACGATACCGGGCATTCCGGTATAGGTATGAACCAGGTTCAGGTTAAGATCATAGACATAAATATTATTTTTTGACCCTACGTAAACGAGACCACAGGCATCATCTACCTGTATACCTGAGTTTACATTGCCATCAGCTGCGGTTCCATCTCCTCCCAGTCCGTTGCCACCGTTGGGTATGGTGATGTGTGTAATCAGGCCTCCGTTGGCAAGACTACGCTTGTCAAGATTATACCCGTCAGAAGTATACAGAAAACTGCAACCGGCAGCAATACCATTGCTTGCAACGGTATTCGGACCGGCTTTTCCGTTTGTATCATAATATTTATATCCTGTACCAACGACAAAAGAAGGGGTGATTGCAGTTCCTGCAATGGTATAGCAGATAAGATGATTGTTTGGTGCATTTCCTACACTGGTATTATCGTTGGCCAGCAGAGAGTAGTATTTACCGTTCGGAGCAATACATCCGCAATAATTTTCACCGTATGTGCTGTTATTCGATCCTGCTCCCTGCTTCACACCGGTTGTCTGGCTGGCTACCGAAGCCCACATAATATTATTGTTCATATAACTGCCGGCCACAACCATTGTGTTCGGGTTGCAACTGATGGATACATTCCATATTTCATGGATATTGACATCGGCATCATTGGCGGCATAGTATACGAGTCCGCCGGCGTTGTTCAGGCATACCATGGCATAGGCATTTCCAAGCGTATTGGTGCAATAGGTTGGTGCTGCAACATAGCAATTACCGGATGCATCCACAGCCATGTGTGAAGCACTTGGTGGTGGACTGCAACCCGAATATTGGGTGAGGTGATAGGTCCATACCAGGGTGCCTGCAGTATTATACTTCTGGACATAATTTTCAGTTGCGTTGTCCATACCATAGATGTAGGCATTTCCGGAAGCATCATTGCCGACTACTTCCGGTACATATTGTCCCCCGGCACTGGTAGGGAAGGAGGTCCATGGGTCAATGGTGAGTCCGGCGGATGTTTGATCCGGAGGCAGCAGGAAATGGATGGATTGAGTTCCTGTTTTCCCGAAAGAGGATGGAATCAGGACTCCGTTCTTATCGGTAGTAACAGGAGCATGGTCAATCAAATCCCCATAGAGGGTTCCGATATGAAGGGATCCATCGGCGTTCAGATCGAGGTGATCGGCTCCTTTGTAATGCATCGTAAAAGCGGAAGCATCGGTGCCGGGTGCTGTTATGATAGTGTATTTTATGCCTCCTTTGGGATGAAAAGTGAATTCCACATTCATTCCCGGATAGACGTCATGATAAACAAGTTTACGAAACCCGTGAATGGAAGTAATTCCTTTTTGAGGGTTATTGGCACTCAGGCTTGTGAAGTAAAAAGGTGTTTCATCGATGGCCTCGATGCGGGGATGTGGGTTGGCATGCTCCCAGAAAATCTGGATCTGCTGTGTTTCCATCCTGCCTTTTTCATCCTCTTCTCTTTTAGAACCTGTCCTGGCGTTCTTTTTATCCGAAATTTCCCCGTCTTCCTCTTTTACAATTTTTCGGAGCAGGTAGACGATCCCCTTTTCGGTGAAAAGAATAGAAGCATATTGTGCTTTACAGGAAAAGAAAGGTTTTAATCCCGGTTCAATATCACCCATCTGTCCCTTGTTCTCTTCAAAAGCCTGTATGGTTCCAGGCATGAATTCGGGCTGGTTTGTCCATGCCTGAAATTGGCTTCCCGGCGTTTTAGGAAGCGGTTCAATCCGGAGGTGTTGTCCTTGCAGGGAAGAGGAAAAACAAAGATGTGTAAGGATAACTGCAGTTTGTATGAGCAGGCTTTTGCTCCAACCTAATCTTTCTTTTTTCACGACGTTCATTTCAGGTTGTATTTTTCGGTTCAGGAACTTATCCTGTATGTTAGTTTCTGGGTTCTGCAATAAGGTTGAGTTAAGTCTGTATTTCCGGATAATCAAATTTAGACCAGCAGGAAGCTGGGGCAAGACACAACTTTGGTCATTATTGGATGTCTGACTGACATGATTGACTCAAAAAACAGGATATTGGACGAGGTTTTTTGACAAATTGTCGTATTTTTACTGCAATCCGTCAGTTCATCAATCCTTGATAAATGAAAGCTTCCGAAGACCTTCATCAACTTATTCATAGTATGAATATGTCTGAAAAGCGGTATTTTAAAATACATGCTTCTCTTCATATTATTGGAAAGCAGAATAACTATATCCGTTTGTTCGATGCTATTGAAAAACAAGATAAGTATGACGAAAACGAGCTGAAACTCAAGTTTAAGGGAGATACGTTCATCAAGCACCTGCCTTCGGAGAAACATTACCTGTACCAGCAACTGTTAGAGAGTCTGAATGCCTTCAGTCAGAATAAGACTTTCTTGTCTAGGCATAACAGCATTCTGACCTCTATTGAGATTTTGTATAACCGGGGTCTCTTTTTTCAATGCAGGAAACTGATACGAAAGGCGAGGGCAGAGGCTGCATCGCTTGAAAAATTTTCCATCCTTTATCAGATTGTGCATTGGGAAACATTGCTGGATATCAAGGATGAAGATGAAAAGAGTCTGAATAAAAGCCTGAAAGAGGAACAGCGAATTCTGGAAACCATGCAATACCAGTCGGCACTCATGCAGATTGCTTTCTATATCCAGATCCAGATCGACAAAGGGCAGACTTCCTCAGTCTTTATCCGGGAGCAGGAGTTGGAACTGGAGCGTCTGCATACAGCAGCTCTGCTGGAACGGGACAGTTTCTGGTCCGGTTATTATTATTATTCGGGTATCGCATTACTGGCCACCCTTCAGAACGATGAGAAAAAACGGTATGAATGTTATAAACGCATCAAGGAAGAGATGGATGCAGCCCCTCAATTTATCCGCGACCTGCCTGCTATTTACCATCTGAATTCGAACAACCTTGTGAATGTGATGTTTTTCCTGAAAAAGTATAAGGAAGCCAGCACCCTGATTGACGAACAGCGTTCATTCCTGAAATCGAACGAAATTCAGAACCCGACTCTTTTCAAACGTGTCTTTCTGAATACAAGTGAAAGCGAATTGTATTTATGTTACCGGACAGGACGCTACAAGGATGGTGTTGCATTTATTAAAAGTATTGAGGCAGAGGTAAAGAAAATGGAAAACAGTTTCAGTCCGCTTCTCTTTGATTTACTCTATATGATGGCTGTCATTGAATTGTTAAACGGCTCCTTGAAGAATGCAACAAAATGGCTTAACCGTATACAGAATGCCGAACAGGAAGTGAATATCAGGATGGAACTACAGCTTAACAGCCGTTTGATTTACTTATTGGTTTTATTTGAATCAAGCGATATTCTTTTTGAAAACAGGCTGAATTCCACGAAGCGTTTTATGGGGAAAGTGAACTCTTTTCCTTTGCAGGTCAAAATTTTTGAAGCTGTCCGCATGGTAACGGATGAAAAAATAAAAGAGAAGGAAGTCCCTGCCCTTTGGAAGATACTTGGTGAAATCAGAGAAGAGAGTGTGCTCTCAAACAGGCAGGCGTTGAATAAACAATTTGATTTTGCCGATTGGGTCGAACGGCATATAGCGGGATAAAAAAATCCGGATGTACTCATCCGGATTTTTTTATGTGTAAAATTTTTATGTTATTCCAAAGGGTGTTCGGAATCCATATCCGCATCCAGTGTACTGTCATCAGCAGAATGTTCCATAATATCTTCATTGTCATCAGAAGAAATGATTTCAACCGTTTCTATTTCGAGTACCGGAGTCATAAAATCTTCTGTATGTGATTCTTCCTCCATGTGTGGTTTGTGAATCACTTTGCGTTCTGCTTTCTTTGGAGGAGCCTGATGTTTTACAGGAGCTTTTTTAACAGCCTTTTTCACAGCTTTAGCAGGACTCTTTTTAGCGGCTTTCTTTACCGTTTTTTTCGTTGCTTTTTTAGACGCTGCTTTTTTTACAGCTTTTTTCTTTGCTTTTTTTGCTGCTTTTTTCGGTGATTTTTTCCCTGCTTTTTTTGCAGCTTTTTTCGCGGGTTTCTTTTTAGAAGCTTTTTTAGCTGATTTTTTTGCAGCTTTTTTGGCTGGTTTTCTCGAGGATTTCTTTGCCATAACTAAATAGATTTTATTTTGGTATGACTAATTTAGATAATAAATCAATCCGAGCAAGAATTTTTTGTTTTAATTTGAAAGCCAGCTGACAAAGGTCATTCAAAGAGATCCACGAATTCAAACAGGTTCCCGTCAAACAGTCCCCGGTCGCTCAATTTAAGGTGGGGAATAACGAGTAAAGCCATAAAGGAAAGACTCATAAATGGAGCTCTTAAAGGGGTACCCAGGTTTTTAGCTGCCAGGTCAATGGCCGTATAGAGGTCAGCCGTTTCAAAACCATCTCTGTTAGTCATAATTCCGCCTACAGGCAGAGCCAATACCTGGCGGACCTTATCATCAGCCAGTGAAATACCGCCTCTAGCCTCCATAATCAGGTTGACGGCAGTGCATAAATCGGCATCATTGGTTCCGACAGCAACGATATTATGGCAGTCATGGGCCACACAGGAAGCTATGGCTCCCCGTTTCAATCCGAAATTCCGTATAAAACCCAATGCCGGAGGGGCATCTGAATACCTGTTAATTACCGCTATTTTGAGGATATCACGTTCGGTATCCGAAATGGCATACCCATCCCGGCTCAGGCATTCCAATTGCAATTTAGGGGTGATAAGCTGCCCGTCAAGGGCCTCTATAACCCTGATCCTGTTGGTCAGGGCTTTGATTCTAAAAACATCCTTTACGAGATGCCTTGGTTTAAAATTATTGATCACTGACGCTTTTACAGGGGCTATGTAGGATTTTCCTTTTTCGGCTACCAGGCAGCCTTTAATATAGGTACGCTGCACCTGAAAATGCTCCAGATCATCTACCACAATAAAGTCGGCCGGGTCACCTGCCCTGAGCATACCTACCGGCAGGTTATAATGCTTAATGGTATTGACAGACGCTGCCCTGAGTACAGAAAACAGCTTATGTCCCTTCTCCAGGGCTCTTTTTACCAGCAGGTTTATATGGCCTTCCAGGAGCGAGTCGGGGTGAAGATCATCTGAACAAAAGGCTATCATTTCCGGAAATTCATGAAGCAAGGGTATCAGAGCCTCAAAATTACGGGCTGCGCTGCCTTCCCGGATCCACACTTTCATGCCCAGATGCAGCTTTTCAAGACCTTCTTCATATTGAAAACATTCATGATCGGAGGATATTCCTGCCTCAAAATAGCGTTTCAGGGCTTCACCTCTCAGCCCTGGGGCATGACCGTCAACCGGCTTTCCATTCCTGTGGGCTGCATTGATTTTGGCCAGTACTTCGGGGTCTTTCTGAATAACTCCCGGAAAATTCATCATCTCCGCCAGGTACAGAATCTCCCGGCGCTGCATCAGCAGGTTAATATCCTCTGAACTGATAACCGCTCCTGCTGTTTCAAAGGCAGTAGCCGGAACACAGGAGGGTGCTCCGAAAAAGAAGTGAAAAGGGACCTTAGTTCCGTTTTCAATCATATAATTCACCCCCTCGACACCCATTACATTGGCTATTTCGTGAGGGTCAGAAACAGTAGCTACTGTACCATGCCTTACGGCCAGCCGGGCAAATTCGGATGGGATAAGCATTGAGCTTTCAATATGTACATGGGCATCCACAAACCCGGGCAAAATAAAAGGCCCTTGTATTGTGCCTTCAATCCTTTCAATGGAATCAATAATGCCCCTGCTTACATGGATACGGACAGGATAAATGGAATCGGAATGCAGGTCTATGAGCTGGGCTTCGAGGCTGAAGGCAGTTGGCTGGGGCTGGGTCACAGTTTAAAAGAATAGAATTGTACTCACAAGGAACCGGGGTAAAAATACAGTTTTCTGTGTGAGTGTGAAGTGTTGAGAAAAAGCGGCACTTGATTGGGGTTGGGTTTTTGTTTGGTTTGTTTTGTATGGTGTTGTGCTCTGCCTGGCCTATCGGGCACTCTTGCCTAAAGTGCCACGCGCAGGTGTGAGCCCCGCCGCGCAGGGCCGTCGACAGATACTTTCGCGTGCCGGAGTAGCGGCTTTAAGCGTTGGCGGAGCCGGAGCAGCGTGGGGTGTTGTCAAAAGCTACCTGGCCGATTATAGCTCTTACGATGGTACGAGCCCCCCAAGAAACGGCCCGACGCCCCCGATCACGACCAATGATCAGCACTACGT
>JBIOHC010000074.1:0-13923 GCA_044448685.1 Bacteroidia bacterium | reverse complement strand
CCTATCCTGACAGGTTCTGTTTTGACACCGGATACGTCCACATCAAGGGGATTTGAAGTACAAGATGAAAACAAGATGAAGATCAGCAGATAAAGTAAATGAATTGGATTTCGCATGTAAAAAATATTCTTTAATATTGTCGTTATATATCTGTCCGAAAGGAACTAATCCCTTGTCAAAGTTATCAATTAATTAAAAATGCCTCTAAAATGAAAACAAGAACTATACTTGTAAGTTTATTTATTGTGATGTTTGCAGCACAATCCTTAGGGCAGGATGTTAAGAACATCCGTTTTGGGATGCTGATCAATCCTCAATTGGACTGGGAAAGGTCCGGAAACAGCAAACTTTACACCCATGACGGTATAAATGGAAAGTTCGGATTCGGGCTTTCCCTTGAATTCAAAATTACGGACGTAGTTCATTTCCAGACCGGACTGGGAGGTACGTTTTCAGGAGGCGGAGAGAATTATACTGCATCCGATACCGTTGGTTATGTGACCGATCGTACAGGTGTTCCGTACAAAATAGCCGATGTAAATAACAACCACACTTACCTCGCCACACCGAATCATGTGTACCGTCTGCTTCACCGCCAGTATAAAACATCCTATATCACTATTCCTGTTATGCTGAAGATGATGACGAAGGCTATCGGGCCACTTAAATATTTCGGGCAATTCGGAGGAAACCTTGAAATTCTTACCAAAGCGACAGCGGATGATATTGTCAGCACTGATTTTACAACCTCACATACAACCACCAATACAGCTATAAGTATATACAGTGACTGTATTCCTGTAAAAGCCAGTCTGAATGTAGGTGCCGGAGCAGAATATAACATTTCAGGTACCACTTCATTGGTTGTTAGTCTGAATTATCTCCGTTCGTTCACGACCCTTACCAAAGGAACCTCGGATTATCTTATTGATTCCAGCACCAGCACCGGAGGTACATTCACCGGGTTAGCGCATAAAATATACGGAGACGGTTTTGCCCTAAGCATCGGAATCCTGTTTTAACCGGTTTATTCTTAATTTTGATCCTCTCCCTTTCCGGGAGGGGATTTTTTATACCCCATAAATGAAGAAGAAAGAAGTTATTGCCCATATTATTCAATGGCTGAACCATTACTCAGAAAGTTCAGGAACGAAAGGGTTTGTCATTGGCATTTCAGGTGGAATAGATTCTGCCCTTACCTCTACCTTATGTGCAATGACAGGCAAAGACACCCTTTGTCTGAATATGCCAATCCGACAGCATGCTGCTGAATACAACCGGGGTAATGAGCATATTGCCTGGCTGAAGGCTTCCTACCCCAATGTTCGTTCTGAAGAAGTGGAACTGACCAGGGTTTTCGGCACTTTGGAAAACTCATTTCCTTTGGATATCCAGGACTGGCTTACGATGGCCAATTCAAGAGCAAGACTCAGGATGCTGACACTCTATGCATTCGCCTGTCATCATAAATTACTTGTTGCCGGAACAGGAAATAAGATTGAAGACTTCGGAGTTGGATTTTTCACTAAGTATGGAGACGGAGGTGTTGATCTGAGTCCTATTGCTGATTTGATGAAATCAGAAGTTTTTGCTTTGAGTGCAGAGCTTGGCATTACAATGAACATACTTTCAGCCAAACCCACGGATGGATTATGGGCTGACGGTCGCAGTGATGAAGACCAGATCGGTGCAAGTTATGCTGAACTTGAATGCGCCATGAAATTTATTGACAACCCTCATGATTTTTCAAAATTATCAGACCGTGAAAAAGCCGTGCTTGATATTTATACCCGTATGAATACTGCCAATAAACATAAAATGGAACCTATACCTGTATGTCTTATACCCAAGGAACTCATTTAAGATTAATTAATGTTCCAGCTGTTGTTTCCTCTCAGTAATTTATCCAGATCTCCTTCTCCTTTATGTGTTACAGCATCAATCACTTGCTGTTCAAGGGCATCTTCATAGCAAAAACGATCTTCAGAATAGAGAACGCCAAAAGGTCTGGGAAAGTGATTTGGTTTTGAAGGGTCATCGAAAAAGTTTGTCAGCATAGACGCTTTGAATTTATCCTTCTCATCATGCACCCACATATCCGAAGCTGACAAACCTGATTCCTGCAAATTTACCACTACCGGATGGTAGCCATCAAGCCGGATTCCTTTTTCCGAATTCTGTCCGAATACGAGAGGCTGGTTGTGCTGAACAAACAATCCTTCCGACTTCTTCGTTGATTTTTCAGTAAAAACCTCGAAAGCGCCATCATTAAAAACATTGCAATTCTGATAAATTTCAATGAGGGAAGTTCCTTTATGCGTATGCCCTCTTTTAAGGATCTCACGCAGATGGACCGGATCCCTGTCTATAGACCGGGCTATAAAAGTAGAGGAAGCTCCCAGACATAATGCAAGAGGGTTGAAAGGATGATCAATTGAACCCATCGGTGTAGACTTGGTGGTCTTGCCGACAGGAGAAGTTGGAGAATACTGCCCTTTGGTGAGACCGTAAATTTCATTGTTAAACAAGAGAATATTTACATTGAAATTCCTTCTCAGCAAATGGATGAGATGATTACCTCCTATGGAAAGGGAATCTCCATCGCCGGTAACAATCCATACACTCAATTCAGGGCGGGTTGCTTTAAGTCCGCTGGCTATAGCAGTTGCCCTGCCATGAATACTATGCATTCCGTAAGTTTCCATATAATAAGGAAAGCGGGAAGAACATCCTATGCCGGATATAAAGACAATATTTTCTCGTTCCAGGCCCAGTTCGGGCATTACAGTCTGAACCTGTTTAAGAATTGAATAATCTCCGCAACCAGGGCACCAGCGAACATCCTGATCTGTAACAAAATCTTTGGCACTAAGGTTATTGCTCATTGTATGATTGATTATTTCTGGAATTCTTCTGATGAAGGGTATTGATTATTTCTGTGATTCAAAAATTGAACGTTTCAGCTCTTCAACTGTAAAAGGCATTCCTTTGATTTTATTTAGTCCTTTAGCATCAATGAGGAACTTATCCCGTATTATTTTGATCAGCTGTCCGTTATTCATTTCCGGAATAAGCACCCGTTCATAGGCCCGGAGAATAGTTCCCAGATTAGACGGCAATGGATTCATATAACGGATATGGGCATGGGAAACATCCACCCCTTCGGCTATACACTCCTTTACGGCCGTTTTAATAGCTCCGTAAGTGGATCCCCAGCCGAGTATGAGTAATTTACCCTGCTTAGCGCCCTGATCAATTTCCTGCAAAGGAATGAAGTCTGCTATCCGGTCAATTTTCTCCTGTCTTATTTTAACCATTTTCTCGTGGTTATCGGGGTCATAGGAAATATTTCCGGTCTTGTCTTCCTTCTCAATCCCTCCCACTCTGTGCTCTAATCCTTTTGTTCCCGGAATAGCCCAGGCTCTTACCAGTTTCTGATCCCTTTCATAAGGCATAAATTTTTCCCCGGCCCGGAGTTTATTAACTGCAAAACGGGTTTTTATTGCGGGAAGATCTTTTGATTGAGGAAATTTCCAAGGTTCTGAACCATTGGCAATATAACCGTCACTCAGAAAGAAAACCGGGGTCATATGTTCCACAGCAATCCTGCAAGCTTCATAAACCATATAGAAGCAATCCTGAGGAGTACAAGCAGCAAGTACGGCAACGGGGGCCTCTCCGTTCCTGCCGTAAACAGCCTGCAGCAAATCAGCCTGCTCAGTCTTTGTAGGCAAGCCGGTAGAGGGGCCTCCTCTTTGTACATTCACGATAACAAGAGGTAACTCCAGCATAAGAGCGAGGCCAATGGCTTCACCTTTAAGCGCTATGCCGGGTCCGGAAGAGGCTGTTACACCCAGACTTCCGCCAAATGATGCGCCAATTGCAGCGGTTATGGCTGCTATTTCATCCTCAGCCTGAAAAGTCTTTACTCCGAAGTTTTTATGTTTCGACAACTCATGCAATATATCCGAAGCCGGTGTGATGGGGTATGTTGCATAAAACATTTTCAGTCCTGCTTTACGGGCACCTGCAATAAGGCCAATAGCCGTAGCCTGGTTACCCATAATATTTCGATAGGAACCTTTTTCCTGTGCAGCCGGTTTAACTTCATAACGGTTCATCGGCATTTCAACCGTATCTCCATAGTGGTATCCTGCTTTAAGTGCTTTAATATTCGCTTCAAGCAATACTGGTTTTTTCTTAAACTGTTCATTCAGGAATGAGATTGTGTAATCAAGGGAGCGATTATACATCCAATAGATCAGGCCCAGCACAAACATATTCCTCGACCGGTCCATTTCCTTTGTACCCAGGCCCGAATCAGCGAGGCAGGTTCGGGTTAGTTTTGTAACATCTATACTGTAAACAGTATACTTATCGAGTGAGTTATCGTGCAGGGGATTAATACCGGCCGGATATTGTGCCAGGCCCAGATTTTTTGCATCAAAGCCTTCTGTATTGACAAGGATGATTCCGTTGGTTTTAAGCCTGGGCAGGTTAGTTTTTAAGGCAGCAGCATTCATCACCACCAGCACATCACAGGAATCGCCGGGTGTAAATAATTCAGTGCTTCCAAAGTGAAGCTGAAAACCGGATACTCCGGCTAATGTACCCTGAGGGGCTCTGATTTCGGCCGGAAAGTTAGGAAATGTACTGATGTCGTTTCCAAACAATGCAGCAGTATTGGTAAACTGACTTCCGGTAAGCTGTATCCCGTCACCGGAATCTCCGGCAAAAAGGATTACAACATCATTCTTGGTTTCTGTTCTTTTCATCTTGGCGTATACATAAAAAAAGGTTTTTCCCGGGGGAAAAACCTTTATATATCAATAGATTTTATAAAGTCAATCCCTGTAGTTGCAGTCAGGACAACACATAGCCAGGAAAGTGAACTTCCTGAATTCGGGCTGGTATGTAGGGCTGGTCTTCATTACGAATAACAAATGTACACAATAATTTAATTCCTTCATCATCCTTAAAAACTACTTCCTGTTCACAAGCCATACCCCTGCCAGGATGATCACCATACAGATTATATGCATATAGGTGATTGCTTCCCCGTCTGACAAGCCCCAGAACATAGCCACTACGGGTATCAGATAGGTAACGGAGGATGCAAATACGGGATTTGAGTTACGAATAAGAATATTAAAAACAATAACAGAGAGTGCTGTTCCGAAAATACCCAATATACTAACGAAACCCAGGGCTTTGAGGGCCTCCGGATTTGTAGCAAGAATATGCACAAAATCAGTCGAAAAGAGATAGGCTCCGGCAACAGGACCGGTTAGCATGAGTGCCCAAACTGTTGCTGTAATTGCGTTTACATTCCGGAGGTGCGTACCGATAATATTCACACTGAATGCATACAAAATGGTGGCTGCAACAACAAGGAGGCTGTAGAGTATCTGAGACGAGGGGCCTGAGGAAGGACCACTCGCTATGAGGCCTATGGCACCGACAAGTCCGGTAAGCACCCCGGCAACACTTTGCCATCGTGCTTTAGCCTTATAAAACAGCAAACCGGTGATAATGGTAAAGAGAGGGGTGAGTGAATTGAGCATGCCTGTAAGAGCGCTGCTGATACCTGTTTCTGCCGTTGCAAAAAGAAAGGCCGGAATAAGGTTACCACAGGCTCCCATACCCAGAAATGCCTTCCAATGCGTGAGATGCTCCTTTTTAATGTGGCGATATGCCAGAGGCAGCATAAAGAGAAAGGCTACAAAAATCCGGATAGCTCCTACCTGGGCTCCGTTAAAAGTCAATAATCCCCTCTTCATCAGGATAAACGAACTGCCCCATACAAGGGCAAGAATGAAGAGGATGAACCAGTTGAGAACTTTTTTGTCTTTTACTTCGGCCATAGGAGGCCGTAAAGATAGCTGAAAATAAAAAGCAGCAGCGGTAATAGCACCGGCATTGTAATAAAAGTTAAGGTAAACAACTGCGGCCGCCTCCTGACATTCCCGCTATTTCAATTCCTTCAGCTTTTCTTTCGCCTGCTGGGCATAGAAGCCTTTATCATCCGTAATCTTTTTAAGGATTTCACGGGCTGTTGTTTTATCATTATTCATAAGCAGACTCTGGGCTTTGAACCAAAGCGCTTCTTCCCGGAATGCGTTATTGTCGGAACGGATAACCTTGTCCAGACATTTCATGCTCCGTTCAGGCAATTTCATATTATAATAACAAAGTGCTGTATAGAACAATGCATTGACATCTTCCGTATTCACTTCCAGAAGGGTATTGAATTTAGACAGGGCTTTTGAATAGTTACCTCGAGAGAAATAAAGGAGACCATCGCGTAAAATCAGATCGGCCGACTGCACCTGAACCGGTTCCCGGAGTATTTCATTACTCTCAGTCATACGGTGCTCTTCCATGGGTGAAGGAGTCCCCCTGTTGAGATAATTTGGATTTGCATTCGTAACCCTGTAGAACTGGTCATAATCACTCACTTTAAGGTTGTAGATAAAACGCATGGGCCGGTTATAAGCCGGCACAACGACTTCGGCTGGAAGGTTGGCAGCCACACTGTTATCTTTAACTGAAGATGCCGAATTCCTAAGTGTGGAATTATTATCAACGGGGACAGAATTCTGTTGTCCGGTCGTATTCGAATTGGAATAAACCTGAACATTCGAAGCACTATTCATTCTGGCTGAATTATTGTCAGCCGTTGAGGCAGAATTAGAGTTCAGAACTGAGACCGGAGACTGGACTACCGGAGCCTTTATGAATTTCTCCTGAGGTGAAAAATTCCTGACCTCATTTTTTTCCTCCGGAAGGGGTTCTTTATTCTCCAGCACCATAGCAGAAGGAGATGAGTGCTTCTGCTTAAGCGAATCAAGTGAAACGGATGTTACGAATTTCATTCCTTCTTTTTCCTGACTTGAAGGACGGTTGAGTAACCAGATTACAGAAGCCGAAATCGCAATGACAAATACACCTCCAATAATTTTTGCACCTAAGGAAAAAAGGTATCCATGTCCTGCAGCTTTATTCACCCTGTTACGCAGTTCATTCAGTTCAGGAATGGAGACTGGAACGGCAAGAAAACCTTCAAGTGCTGCAGAGCAAAGTTCACAATCAGCCAGATGTTCCTCCACAATGCGCTGTTCTTTTCCGCTCAGTTTTTGCTTGCTGTATGCAAGCATATCCAACGGAGGAATACAGGCCGTTGGAGCAAAAATATTTTTATCGTCAGGGGATGATTGCATGGGGTGTACCGGCAAGCCGGATTTTTAAATTTCGTTTCCCGTTCTGTATATAACTCTTTACTTCTTTCTCAGAATAGTCGGTTAGCTCAGAGATTTCACTGTATGATTTTTCATTGATATAAAATAATTCTATGCATTGACGTTGCCCCTCATTCAATTCGGCCAATGCCTGTTTGAGCTCTGAAATACGAAGCTCCCTGGCGTATTCGTCTTCCTTCTGCTCCAGGGCTTCCTTTACGGGTCCGGCTTCCTGTTCCTGCCTCCTTATTTCCTCCAACCTGCCCTCCTTTGTCTTTTGTTTTCTCAGCTCGGAAATACAGTAGTTACGTGACACAAAGCTCAGCCAGCCTGGAAAATTTTCGATTTCATGCTTTTTAAGTTCTACAAGTAATTTTTCAAAAATGAGCATGACAACATCCTTGCATTCATCCTTGTCTTTGAAATAGTTGAGGCATAATCCATAAACGAGGTGAGAATAACGCTTGAAAAGCTCTCCTACAAAATAGTTTTCGCCCTCCTCCCTGTACTTCAGGATAAGTTCGGCATCGCTAAATTTCCCGCTATTTCCCCGTATGAATAAACTCATAATAAGCTTGGTAAGTGTATTAAAGACGTCAGGGCCGGGAGGATTCCATAAAGAATCGGGGAGTTGATCCTGAACCCGTACAATTATCAATGTAATTGATTAACTATCAGCAACATAATACATTTCAAAACAAAAGCAAAAAACAGCCTTCGGGAAATGAATGATACTTTTCCATCAGGGACAGATGCTTTCCGTTTAAGGATAGACTCTTTCCTTTTAAGGACAGTTACTTTTCATGATAAGAAAGAATCTTTTGGTGTGGAATTTACTTTTCTCTGCGTCATGAAGTAAACAAACACTGAAAACATCCCTTCACCAATTCAAATATAACGTATAATGAGAACCTTATCAAGTATTATTCTTTTTGTAAGCCTGCTTATAGCAACAACCAATAATTTAGCAGCAAGATCCTTAGTGCGTGGCATGATCTTATCAGGCACTGGAGACATCAAAGGCAAGGTAGTGGATGAGAACAAAAAACCGATAGCTTATGCCAATGTGGTGGTTATGGGGGCCGGGGCCGGAACTATGACCGGAGAAGACGGATCTTTTATGATTCACAATATTAACCCCGGAACATATGATGTCAAGGCAAGCTTTCTGCTTAAACAAACAATTACCCGAACCGGAGTGGTAGTGAAGGTCAATGAAATATCGTATGTCAACTTCACGCTTATAAATGTTAAGAATGATACTCTCGTCATTGTAGGACACAAACAGGAACCCTGGATGGCACCTGTTGTATCGATTGACTACTCAACGTATAACAGCATTTCACAGGAATTGTTCAGCGAACTAGGTGCCCAATCCATGAATGATAAAATAATGAATGTTTGTTCCAGTTGCAGTATGTCGAGCGATAATCAATTGGTAATGCGCGGAGCACGTTCCGGATCTGTGGAATACATTGTTGATGGAGAAAGGCTGTTGGGAAATGCACAACCTCCGAATGAAGGAGTGGAGCAGGTAACGGTATTAAGCGGTGGAATTCCAGCCGAATATGGTGATATGACGGGAGGAGTCATTATCATTTCAACAAAAGATTATGTTTCAGGAGCCTATGAAAGCAGGGTGATGAGAAATAAGATACTGTATAATGCAGGGAATAACTAACTACTTTTCTTAGTGCGGATATTCCATCCAAGGCCGAATTGGATTTTGAGTTCATCCAGCGGGAATGAACCTGGGGTTGGCCGGTCACTAACCAATGTACCGTGTACATAGCGGGCTTCTATAAAAATATGAAAATACCGGGGGAAGAAATACCGGAAGCCCAGGCTGAGTGCAGCTACAGGAACAATATTGGGGTGATAGGAAGGATCCGTTACATCCAACACAGTAACCTTCTCCTTCATTTCCGAGTGCAATTGGGCATAGGACACCCCCGGTTGAAAGGCGATATAAGGATCAAAATACCCATTCGTTTTAAAATGGTAAGCGAGGCCGGTAAAAAGCTGGTGATTATTGAGCAAGGTGAGTGAATCACTTGTCATTCCGGAACTCACATGCAGGTATATATCCGACTTGAATGAAATTCTGGAATCAATATAATATTCAGCACTCAGGGGAATACTGACGGTAGAAATATTCTGACTGAAAAGGTATCCCGGTGCCAGTGAGGCATCACCACAAAGCAGGCCCGCACTGATGAATTGTTTTTTTGCTTCCTCCTGAGCCCTGGCGCTGAAAAACACCAATGAAAGAATAAGCGTTTGTAAGAGCACTTTCATGGCTACAGATTTTTTGATTTATGACCGAAGAGATACCCTTTCCACAAGCGCCCGAGGTACAAATTGACACTGCAGGTCATCAGTAAATGCCCGTTGAGGCCTTCGTTGCCTTTGGTAATTTCAAGAGTCCGTATTCCGGTAATATCGTTAGTCTGTATTGTTTCATTGATATCCAGACCCAGGTGAATCATATACTGAGCTTTAAAGGTAATATCCGCCTTCTCACTCAGGTTATAATGCGTTCCAATGCCCAGGTGCACCGCCGCACTTCCTCTTCCTACAGGAGACGCATAGGAATAATTGCTTTTTACTTCTGTATAGTCGAAACAATTACCGGCTTCCACATAAGGACTGAATTTTCCTCTTTCCAGGTGTTGTCCCAAAGCATAGAACATCACAGACCATCCTATGTGCTCATCTTTTCTGCGTCCCAAACCTGAAATATCCGTACTGATATGATCATAATACCATTCCGAATTCACTTTAGGCCCGAACTGAACTCTTACATGAGCCCCGGTACCAAAACCAAAGCTGCCAATGTCACTGAATGCGCTCACGGTCGACCTGAACCCAATCATAAACCTGCCTGCATTAGGGTTTTCTTCTTTCTCCTGGGCTACACCTATAAGAGGGAACAGACACAGCAGCAACATGAATTTACGAAGCATGTGAAATGGATTAGCGTGTCAAAGATAATCAATATTGCCTGCTTCATCAGAAGCGCTATACTCAAAAACGTTACTTTTGATCCATAAATTGTATGTTATGAATGATTCTGTTTCATTTATCCGTCTGGCCAGGATCACACTTTGCTTCGTTTATATCGTCATCATTGCCGGAGCCGTTGTAAGGGCTACAGGATCCGGAATGGGGTGTCCGGACTGGCCACGTTGTTTCGGACAATGGATTCCTCCTACCGATGTAAAAGAGCTTCCTGCTGATTATAAAACCCGTTACGGGGGGAAGCAAGGGCAGGCTGATACATTTAATGTCGTAAAAACCTGGACGGAATACCTGAACAGGTGGGCTGGTGTTGTGCTTGGACTTCTGATGGCAGCTCAGATTGCAGCATCATACAAAACAAGAAGAACGCATCCGTTGCTTTTCCGGTTCGCTATTGCCGGTTTATTGCTTACCGGTATGGAAGGAGTGCTTGGTGCCATTGTGGTATTTACTCATTTAAAAACCGGAGTAATCACGCTTCACATGTTTCTTTCGCTTGTAATTCTTGCTACCCAGGCTACTCTTCTGTATAAATGCACAAACCGGAATTTGATCGCATCTGTAAATCCTTTGTTAAAACCTATGCTGATAGCAGGAATGGGTCTTGTCACCTTACAAATATTGCTTGGCACACAGGTAAGGGAAAGAGTTGATCAGTTGCTTCCAAATTTTGATGCTGGGACAAGATGGGATATCCTGAATAACCTGGGGATACGATTTACTGTTCATGGGCTTTTTGCCTGGACCTTGTCTGCTTTTTATCTCGCATTGCTGATCTTCATTTTGAGGGATCGAACTTTCTTTTCCTCCGTGAAAAAACTGACCGGAATGCTTGTCTGCGTCTTAATCCTGGAAATGAGTGCAGGCATTATTCTTAAACAATTTGCATTACCTGTATGGGTTCAACCTATACATTTACTGCTGGCCACCCTGCTTTTTGGCTTGCAATGGGCCTTTGTGCTGAGAAGCGCTGAGATGAATATCCGAAGGCAATGATCCGTCTTTCCAGCGGAAGGTAGTGATCATATGTTGGATATCTTCCCGGATGAAAGCAAATACAGGGGCTATAGAGTCCTTATTTGGAACTGCATTGAAGTAGAGGGCTCCTCTGATAAAATGATGAATGCTGTCGGTCAGGTAGAACTGTAATGGGGATGCCGCATTCCCTTCAATATTGAAAACCAATCCAAAAACCCTGTCCATTTTATTTCCTATTTCCATATTGTCCATAGCTGATGCTTTGGCTATGTGTTTTTGAGCAAGATCCCAGGAATCCTTGATGTAATTGTCCGCATTTCCGGAGAGTGCCTTATAGCTCAGATGAAGTGTTGCGCCAAAGCGGGGGAAACGGTAATTAAGCCAGCAAGGTTCAGCAAGCCTTTCCTTATCTTCCTCTATATATCCATATTTGGGATATTCGAATGTAAAAGGGCATTCCTTATCATACAGCCTGTATGACTTCTCCGGCAAATCAATACGAAAATATCCTTTTGGCTTAGGGCTGAATTCACTATCACCTCCGCACGAGCTTAAAGACATAAGAAGCAAGACACAAGCCATAAGACAAAAAAAAGGAACTTGAAAAGCTGAGTTGATATTCCCGGTTAATTTTCTTTGCATCTTGCTTCTTGTGTCTATTTTTTCCTGATCGTCACTTTCACCCTTTTTATTCTTCGTGAATCAGCCGATTCAATGTTAAAGGTAAAGTTTTCCCAGTTCAGTTTTTCGTTCTTCTTCGGGAAGTGTCCGGCCCTTTCAATGATAAACCCGCTGAGAGTGTCAGAATCAGATTTTAATTCACTGATCTGGGAGGCGTCTTTACCCAGAATACGGAGAAAATCATTCATTGAAATTTTACCTTCAAAGACATAGTTATTGTCATCCAATTTGGACCAGGCAATCTCATCGTCGTCAAATTCATCGTTGATTTCTCCTACAATTTCCTCAATAATATCTTCCAGGGTTACCAGTCCGTTTGTCTGCCCGAATTCATCTACAACAATTGCAAGATGTGTTTTCTTGTGCTGAAATTCCCGGAGCAGATCATCCGGTTTCATGTTTTCAGGAATAAAAAAGCAGGGTCTCAGGAGAGCCTGCCAGTTAAAATTATCCTGTTCGTTAAGATGTGCAAGCAAATCCTTGATATAAAGCACTCCGACAATCTGATCCAGTTTATCGCGGTAAACCGGCACCCGCGAATACCCCGACTCCTGAATACGTTGGATAATTTCCCTGTAAGGAGTACTGAGGTCGAATGCGACAATATCCATTTTTGGCTGCATGATCCGGGTAATATCCATATTCCCGAAATTGATGATCCCTTTGAGTAATTTATGATCTTCCGGGTTGGTTTGGGCATTCTCAGTCAGATCAAGCGCCCTGGATAATTCATCCATAGATATAGCCGGCTGAGTTGTACCGGCCTTCTTATCGAAATAAGAGGATAGTTTTGTATAGAAACCGGCAACAGGGAGAAAGAGTATATAAACAGGAAAGAGCAACCATCTAAGCGTAAAAACCAATGACACAGAGGCTTTGGCAACAAACAGCCGTGAAAAAAAGAAGCTTAAAAAGAAAACCGGAAGGCAGTATGCAAGCGTAATGAGAATCAATTCAGTTTCAGTGTAACCAGGATTAAGAATTGACATCCTGTGAAGCAGACAGACGGCAATACCAATCTGGGAAATGTATTTGCCAAGAAAGAAAGATCCAAGAGGATTTCCGGAATCACGCAAACAGGAATTAAGAAATGTCCGGTTATACTTTCTGGATATTTCTTCCAGCTCAGGCTGCCCGATTAGCCGTACCGCCCGTTCCAATGCGGATATCAGAACCCCGGCAACAAACAAGATGAAGATTAGAATGATTTCAGGCACGGTTATTCAGAAACTTAAAACGGGAGATCATCAACACCGGAAGAGGAAGACACATCAGTATTTCCGGATGGAGCCTGGCTTTGTGAGTCCCCACTGCTTTTGGTATCATCCTTACGGCTCAAAATGGTCATATTGTCAGCCAGAATTTCCGTCCTGTAATGCTTCTGACCATCCTTTTCATAATTCCGTGTACGAAGCTTACCTTCAACATAGACTGTCATCCCTTTCCGGAGGTATTTTTCGGCTACATCTGCCAAGCCTCTCCACATGACAATATTATGCCACTCCGTCTGTTCAACCCTGTTACCTGACTTATCCTTATATGATTCGGTTGTTGCCATTGGGAAATTTGCCACACTTACACCACCTTCCAGATGGCGAATTTCGGGATCACGCCCAAGGTTACCAATCAGGATCACTTTATTTATTCCGGCCATTACTGCTTAAAGATTTAGAATTTAGAATTTTGCATGCTTTACACAAATTTAGCAAATTACCGGGTTTCCATATAACGATCAATAAGCCGGGGTATGGCATAAGACTGGAGGTCATCAAAGGTAGTTTCTGTCCAGTTTTCTGAAACAGGTTTTCTCTTTGCTTCCACCTCATAAAAGCGGGCATAGATTTTCTGGTGGCTCAGCAGATGGGTATATGTCACAGAAGCTTCCCGGATAATCGGATGTTGTCCTCCGAACCATTTCTTCCATTCCTTACTTTGCAGCAGTTTAGCTTCCGTCAGAATTTGCTTTGATTCAATTAAAGGGAATTCGTATAAGCCTTCCCAAATG
>JBIOHC010000073.1:0-14286 GCA_044448685.1 Bacteroidia bacterium | reverse complement strand
ATTTAAAGGCAGGTTAGATTTAGCTGTGTATTCTCCAGTGAGTTGCAGGCTGAGTGTCTTGGTAAAGTGAAAAGTGGTGGCCAGTTTCGCAAACCAGTTGAATCGCTTGTTAATGAGTCCGGCAGACACATTGGAAGCATCAATAACACTGTAGTACAAATTCACATTGGCCGTGATATCCACCTTTTTCTTAATAGCCACCTTTCCAACCAATTCTGTACCGTATGAATTGCTCGACAAGGCATTTTCATAGGTATTGATAATTACCTGACGGTGAAGTACAGGGTTCATTTCCAAAATCTGGTATCCGGTTATCAAATCCGTCGAATTCTTCCAGAACCCGGTGAGCATGACTGAAGAGGTTCGTGTAAAATTGCGCAGATAACTCAATTCAACAGAGTTGGTGAATTCAGGGCGCAAAGCCGGATTTCCCCTTTTAATATTAAGGGAATCAGAATAATCGGTTGCAGGAATAAGCTGAAAAAAATTAGGGCGGTTGATCCGTCGGGTTCCGCTTAGCTGTATATCATCTTTATCCGATACATGGTATGTAGCAAAAATACTTGGAAATGGGATCAGTGGATATTGATACTGGTACCGGGAAGTAGAATCGGCAAAATGTCCTGCATAGACAGAGCTCTCAAGTCTCAAACCTGCCTGGTAAGATATTTTTTTGAATTCCTGTCCGAATGTACCATAAGCGGCATACACCTGATCGGTGAAAGCATAATTGACCCCGAAAGCCTTCAATTCTATGAATTGCTCGTTTACCGGATTTAACAGGAAACTGTTGTTGTAAGCTGTATAATTTTTGACCGATGCTCTCAGACCCATTTCCACTTTTACATTCTTGCCGAACGGACTTTGGTAGTCGGTCTGAACCGTTGTAAACTGGCTTGTGCTTCCTCCATTTTGCTGCTGTTGCACAGCGTTACGGAAGGCAACACCGTTCGCATCATAAAAATCTGTCTGGTAATTTCCGGTTGTCGTTCCGTTGTTGGAGTTAAAATTCACATCTGCTGTCAATTCTCTTCCGTCTTTTTGAAAAAGATGCTTGTATTGCAATGCTCCGCCAACGGAATTAAAATCCCGTCCTCCCAGGGAATTCCGGATATTGGTTGATTTTCCGGTATAAGCGGGATAAAGCGTATCTGTAATGGTGTTCAGTAAATCTATGCTTGCCATGTGGTTTTTTCCCAGGGTGCCTGAAACAGTAAACGTGTTACGGTTGTCCATGAAATAGTCGAACCCACCACGGACAAATCCGAAATAACCATCTGAATTGGTAGGGTCAACCTGGGCAATATTCGTTTGGGGGTACCCGATGGTATTGGTCCGGTCTGTAATACTTTCGCCTATAGAATGCCGCTGGTGAATACCGGCACTGAGAAATGCATTTATCTTCCCTTCCCTTACATTGAAATCACCATTGCCATTAATCTTTCCCCGCATATCCACGCCTGCCCTGAGTCCGCCATTATACCCTGTTCTCCGGTTTTTTTTCAGAACAATATTAATGATACCGGCCATTCCTCCTGATGCATCATATTTGGCAGATGGATTGGATATCACTTCAATGTTTTCAATAGCATCGGCAGGGATCTGGTCTATCGTAAGCGTAGTGGGCCTTCCGTCAACAAAAATCTGGGGGCTTGCATTCCGCATACTCACATTCCCATCCAGGTCAACGCTAAGGGCCGGGATGGTTTTAAGAGCATCCTCGGCAGTACCCCCGGCAATGGTGATGTTTTTTTCAATATTATATACTTTCTTATCCAGTTTGATTTCAACATCCGGCCTGTCTGATTCTATAACAACTCCTTTCAGCATATTCGCTGAAGCATGAAGATGAATATTGCCCAGATCCTTATCAACCATATTCAACATTCCGGACATCCCTCCTCCTCCATTATCGCCCGACTGGCGGCCTTGCTTCATTGCCTTTTGAAAATCGATATTGAATGAATACCTGAACTCTAAGGATCTGTACCCCAGCGCGCTGACCTTAATTGTTAAAGAGCCTGTTACAGGCAGATTCTCCAGTGTAAAATCTCCGTTACCTTTGGTCAGACCTCCGGTAATCAGGACATTTCCACCACTGTGTTTGATGGTATCATACTTATAACCGTAAACCTGAACGACAGCATATTCAAGGGCTTTTCCGCTTACACTGTCAATCACCTTTCCATACAAATGACCGTTATTCATGTTCATGATTCGCCCGCCTCCGCCAGGAAACTGAGCTTTTATCAACGATGCGATCAGGAGAAGGAAAACCGATAGTATATGCTTAAGCTGCATGCTTTATAAATGAATAGCAAAGTTAAGGATTACCATTTTATCATCCCTCCCCTGTTCACACTGTTACTTTCAATGTGTTTGATAACATTTTCCCTGTAAAAATCACTTACAGGTATTTCTGCATCCTGCAGTTTTATCCTGTTGTTCCGGATCGATATCAGTTTAGTCATCGAAACTATATAGGATTTATGCACCCTGATAAATTTCTTTCCGGGCAGTTTTCCTTCAATAGCCTTGAGGGTCATTCGGGTAACAACAGGCTTGGGAGCCGTGCAAATATGTATCTTAATATAGTCTTTTAGCCCTTCTATATGGGTTATATCATCTACGACTATTTTAACCTGCGTATAACCGGCATTTACATATAGAAATTCAGGACCAGGAGCTAAGCCTGATTCCGTTTTCATTTTTCTAAGTTTGAAAAGCTCCACTGACTTTTGAACAGCCCTTTGAAATCGTTCGGGTGAGACGGGCTTAACCAGGTAATCAATAACATCGAGGCGGAAACCTTCCAGGGCAAACTGGTTGTATGCTGTTACCAATATCACCATTGGAGGATTTTTCAGCCCTTCCAGAAACTTCAAGCCTGTCATACCTGGCATTTGAATATCCAGAAATATCAAATCAATACGTTCCCTTTGGAGTATCTCCAATGCCTCATAGGCATTGCGGCAGCGCGATACAACCCTTAAATCAGGTGCCCGATGCACGTTGTCTTCGAGCAAATCAAGGGCCAGGGGTTCATCATCGACCAACAGGCATCGTATCATTCCAGACTTATTTTAAGTGTAACGCTATATTTATTTCCTTTTACTTCTGTAACCAGACTATGCTTCTTACCATACAACAGATTCAGCCTTCTTTCTACATTTTTTAATCCTATACCGGAGCTGCTGTCCTTTTCTTCCAAAGGTGCAGGATCATACGTATTCGTTACCGAGAAAAGGAGCTCCTTTTCATGCATACTAAGCTGTACAGATATCTCTGGATTTTCTATCATTCCAGTTCCATGCTTGAATGCATTTTCCACAAATGGTATCAGCAGCATAGGTTCAATATATCCCCTTTTGGGAGTGGTTATATTAAGGTGTATTTTCAATTCATTCCCGAAACGCTGTTTCTGAAGATCAATATAATCCCTGATATATTCCGTTTCCAGCTCCAAAGAAACCTTCGACACATCCGAATCATATAACATATAACGCATCAGATGACTTATTTTGATGAGTGTAGGTTCCAGCAATTCAGACTTCTTTCTTGCGAGGGAAACCGCATTATTCAGCACGTTAAACATAAAATGCGGGCTGATTTGGGAACGGAGAAAACTAAGCTCTGTCTTCAGGTTTTCATTTTCCCTGTCATTAAAGGTCCTTTCATTCCGGATCCTGTCCAGCATAATCCTATAGCTGGTACTGATTGCCACCACAAAGAACCCGGGAAGAACAGCACTGAACAGGAGGCCAGCATTATGCCTGTACTGATTCCCGTGAACAGGAGGAAATAAGTTGTAAATAAGGGCACCGGCAAAAAATACTATCAGCAACACCGCAATAACAAAGATTGTTGCGTTTTTCTTGAAGAGAAGTTTCGGAACAAGGACATACGCATTCAGGTAGAATAAGACGATGATGTAAATATGGGAAACAATATAAAATGAATTGAGAAAAAAACTGCTGTCCAGCTTATCACCGGCCTCATACCGTATAACAGGAGCCAGCGTAAAAAAAATCGTCCAGGTAAGGACATGAATGAAAAAGATAAAGAAACGGGATGTCCCTGATTTTATTGCAACCATGAGAAACTAAAAATACAAGGAAATCCTGGCAACTGCAACCCCGGAATATTTTTCTTCAATCCTGTATCTTTTACATGTATACCGGCATTAAGAGATCAAACGAACCAAAACACTTGCGCTATGGCCTCTATGAAACTCCCTCCCCGGCAAAAAATGATAGGTATGATGTACCTGGTCCTGACTGCCCTGCTAGCCTTGAATGTTTCCAAGGAAATTCTGAATTCCTTTATTGTTGTGAATGATGGCCTGGAAAACACAGGGCATAATCTGGTCAGAAACAATACTCAGCTATACCAGGAGTTTGATTTGCTGAAACAGTATGATCCTAAAAGGGTAGCCGAAAACTGGAAAAAAGCCCAGGAAGCCCGCAAGCTGAGTCAGGAAATGAATACCTATCTTTTTAACCTCAAGAAGCGGCTTCTGAAGGAAACAGAAGGATTTAAGCATGGGGAAGAGGATACCATTCATCTTGGATTTGTCAAAGCCATTGATGATTTTGACACCCCAACGCGGCTCATGGTTGGCAAAGAGGAAGATGGGTCAGCCGGTCTTGCCCGTGAACTTAAATTAAAGCTTAACACTTACAGGGAGAAAATCCTTGCCCTGGTGGATGATGAAGACAGAAAAACCATACACCTGAGCCTGGATACAAAGGATCCTAAACGCACTGAAGATGAAAGCTCCCGAAACTGGGAACTGAACACCTTTTTTCACACCCACTGGCGGCAGCTATCACGATCCTTTCCAAGTTCGAGACCGATGCCAGGGATGCCGAAGCAGAAGTAGTTGAACATTTGCTGGCCCGAAGCAATGGGGAAACTATACCCTTCGATACTGTTGCCGCCAAAGTTGTTTCAGAAAGCAACTATGTTTTAGTGGGTGAGAAATATAAGGCAGATGTTTTCATCGCCGCATTTAATAAAACCCTGAAAACAGATGTACTGAGCGGGGAATATGACCTTGGCAGTAAAACTTTTAAAGGCGCTGTCGATTCCGTTCCGGTGGTCAAGGGTATGGGTAAATACACTGCTGCTGCCAGCTCAGAAGGGTTTAAGAAAGTCAAAGGGATTATACGTATGATTACGCCCAAGGGCAAAACATTTGAATATCCTTATGAAAGTGAGTATATAGTAGCCAGGCCTGCGTTGACTGTTTCAGCAGATAATATGAATGTGCTTTATGCAGGCCTCGCCAATCCAATTTCCGTTTCTGTACCCGGTGTTCCCAATAGCCGTTTACAGGTACACATGGAGAACGGGGAATTGGTTAGAAAGGGTGATGGTAAATATGATGTTACCAATGCTCACGCCGGAAAGGCCTATGTTTCCGTTACGGCTGAAATGGAAAACGGAGAAAAAAAATCAATGGGCAAACTTGAATTCAGGGTTAAAAATTTGCCAAAGCCTACCGCTAAAGTGGGGGAGCTGACAACAAGCGGTAAGATGAAAAAAGAAATACTTGCATTGCAAACAATGGTACAGTGCTTTTATGACCCCAGCTTTGACTTTAAAACAAGCGCAAGTGTTGTTTCTTTTTCCTTCTCATATTTGTCCAGCAGTACGAATATGATCAGTGCCCCAATTACGGTGAAAGGAAACCAGATCACTCCTGAAATTCAAAGAAAGATAAAATCACTCCGGAGAGGCGATGTGGTGAGTTTTGATGATATTCATTCTGTTGGTGCTGATAAAGTATCCAAAGGACTGGATCCGATTACCATTATGGTACAATAAGAAAGGCAATACGTATCTTTATACATGAACTTCCTTGCCCATCTGTACCTTTCCGGCCCCCCCGGGGAAATCATGATAGGAAATTTTATTGCAGACTCGGTAAGAACTTCTACCGGGTCTGCTTTTAGCAAGGGTGTCCAAAATGGAATAGCATTGCACCGGCATATTGACAGTTTTACTGACCGGCATTTAATCGTTGAAAAGAGTAAAGAAAGGCTGAGACCCCGGTATCACAAATACGCCCCTGTCATTACCGATGTGTTTTATGATCACTTCCTGGCAAGAGATTGGAATATCTATTATCCTGACAAGAACCTTGAAACCTTTGCAGTTGACACCTATCAATTTTTAGGACTTTATATTCCCGTTTTCCCGGTTCGCTCCCGCCAGTTTTATGAATACATGGTCAGGTTCAATGCACTCTGTCGTTATGCAGAAATAGAAGGCATTAAAAAAGTGATGGAAGGGATGGCACGCCGGGCTAAATTCGATTCAGGAATGGGGACCTGCACAGAGGAACTTCGTATGCACTATCCTGAATTTGAAAGTGAGTTCAGACAGTTTTTCCCGGAACTGCAGGCGAGTTGTAACAACCTGTTACTTAGTTTTTAAGACTTAACCCTGAATTCATACAGGGATAATACAGACCCTCGATTTTTACATAAAATTTAACAAATGGTCACCTATCCGGTTGCTTCCACCTTACTACTAATAGGAATTATTGTCCTGTTAGCAGGCTTCCTGTTCATACCTTATGACTTTCATTCGGATGATGAAGAGGATATGGCTTAAGTTACAGACTCATCATTTCTTTCAGTTTGGAAGCCTGCCTCCGGGATATTTCCACCTGATCCCCTCCTTTTAATTTGACCATCAGTCCACCGTTAAACCAATTCTCTACACTTTCTATCCATCGCAAATTGATGATATGTTTGCGGCTTGCCCTGAAAAAGATCTTATTGTCAAGCCTTTCATCCAGATAATTCAATGAACGAAGGATCAGGGGCCTGTTTGTCTGAAAAAAAATACGCACATAATTCCCTTCGGATTCAAAAAGACGTATATCTTCCAATTTTACGAACCAGCACTTTTCTCCGTCTTTCACAAAAACCTGATCGCTTTCTTTTAGCAATTCCGAACCGGATTGCATAGGGCTTGAGTTTTTATACTCCGTTTTTTCAAGAGAGAGTATTTTTTTTATGGTTTCTGCCAGCCTGGCTGACTGGACAGGTTTAAGGAGGTAATCCAATGCATTTACTTCAAAAGCTTTCAGGGCATAATCATCGTAGGCTGTAACGAACACAACCTCCGGAACTTTTGGCAGATCCTGGAGTAATTCGAAACCGTTCTTACCCGGCATTTGAATATCGAGGAATATAATATCAGGCATTAATTCCGCTATTTTCAGTGCGGCATTTTCTGCGTTTTCGCATTCACCGACAACCTCCACTTCATGAAAAGGGCTCAGGAGGGATTTCAATTCTTGCCTGGCAAGGCGTTCATCATCAATGATCAGGGCTCTCATGAATAGGTATGATTAGTTCTGTAAGTACAATTTGTTCGGATTCATTCAGGATACGGAATCTGGCCTTACCATTGTAAAGCAAATGCAATCGTTGCAAGGTATTGGCAATGCCGAATCCTGTTTCCGGACGGTTGTTTTCTGCATAATATCCGCTGTTCCGGATTTGAATGTACAACATTTCATCCTTTATTCTGGCATTCACTTCCAGTTTGCCACCGCCTGTAAGTCTGGCAATCCCATGTTTAATAGCATTTTCACTGAGTGTCTGAAGCATAAGGGGAGGGATTTCAGCCCGGCTGCACTCTTGTTCAATATCAAGTCTCACCTGCAGCCTTTCTTCAAGCCTTATAGCTTCTAATCCCAGATAATCCTTCAGCACTTTCAATTCGTCATCAAATGGCACGAGTTTGCTCCTTCCCATCATGAGCGTATTTCTCAGAATATTGGCAAGTTGTGTAACTGCTTCTTTGGCTTTAGGAGGGTTTTCATCCACCAGAGCACGAATACTGTTCATGCTGTTAAACATAAAGTGCGGATTTAACTGGGATTTCAGTTTATTAAGCTCTATTTCATGAATAGAGGCCTGCCATTTCAGGTTCTCTATTTCCGATTTCTTATAATTAGTGAAATAATGAACAGCGAAATAAAGCAATGTCCAAAGAACAAAGATGAGCATATAACCCAGTATGGTCGAAAAATACATCTCTCCCGAAACAGGAAGCAACTCAGCATGTGTGGCACCTCCTTCAACAAAAAGCGAAACCATCACCCACACCGTGATATAACCGAACAGGGAAGCCAATATAGAAACCGTCAGAAGAAGGCGGGGGATAAGCTTCAGCCATTCCATCCTTAACCAATCGGACCGGATAATGAGATAACGATAAAGATGCGTGAAGAACAACCCGAAAAAAAGAATAAAGAGGAACAGTCCCGCCTGCCCCTGATTTTGTCCTCTGCTCAGATTAAGTAATGCAAACAGAACTACATAAATCAACCATCCTGCCGTATTGCACAACCAATAAGCAACGAGTCTGTTTTTATTCATCTGGGAGGTATGTTGTTCATCCGGACTATAAAAAAGAAGGCGGGAAATGGGGTTGCATTTTCTTACTTATTTATCCAGGCTTTTCGGAAATCCAGCTGGCTTGGGGTTAATTCTTCCTCAGGTACCGGAGACAATACATGTGTTTCCTCCGACTCTATTTCAATCAGTTTGGCATGTAATTTCTTATTTCTGAAAACGCCTTTCTTGCCTGGTCTCAACACTTCCATTCTTAGCTCATCACCTGGCTTTGCATTGGAAATATACTGCATAATGACCTCCTGAGCATTCTGGAGATTCAGACCTGTATCGTTAAAGGTGAGAATTTCATCACCGGCTTTATATTTCATCAGTTTCCCGAATTTATCGAGATGACTCGTACCTGCAATGGTAAAATGATTCATCAGGGTATCATAACCCAGCTCCAGGCTTCCGAGCGTAATGCCTTTAGTACGCTGACTTGCCGCATAATTAATCCCTGCATATCCCAGTAATTCCTTGTAAGGAAATGGATTTCCCCCAATTACATAGTGTTGGAAGAAAGCACCAATTTCAGGATAAGTCAATTTTGTAATTTCCCCGAAAAGCTCTTCATCCTTAAACGCTTTTTCTCTTCCGTAGGTCTTACTCAAATCTCGGAGCATATCCTGAATCCCATATTTACCTCCGGACAGCTTACGGAGTTTTATATCCAGACACATACCGATCAGCGCCCCCTTTTCGTATACGTTATTATATTGATCATGATAACCGGGTTCCACCACATGACTACTCATTCGGGTAAAAGACATAGTATCATTAAAACGGGATGCATTTACAATTTTTTCGTGCACCAGATCCAGATAGGCATTCAGATCAATCAATCCGTATTTAATCTGTACCAGTCCGGCTGAATATTCTGTAAGTCCTTCGTACAGCCAAAGATGTTCAGACATTTTGGGTTTCATAAAGTCGAAGTCGGCTATTTCTTCGGAGTGTATACTGAGTGGTGTCACGATATGAAAAAATTCATGAGCCGCCACATTACGAAGTGTCCGTTTCAGGTATTCGCCTTTCGCTTCAGGAAGAACATAAAAGGAACTCAGATTATGTTCAAGGGCTCCGTTATTGCCTGTTTGCGTTGGCTTATCATTGAAATAAAATATGAATGCATATTTTTCAATTGGCAGCTTTCCGCCCAGGTATTCCTTCTGAGCCTGGATTACTTCTGCAATGGTGCCTGCTATAAATGCTGCACTCACCAAATGATTGGGCGAATAGGAAGATATCAGTATCTGCGCATCACCGATATGGATAATACTGGTATCAGGTACGCAATACATGATAGGGGAATCAACCAGTTTCATATAATCGGATATCCTGAATACATCTGTTTGCCCATGCGTTTCAATCCCGGTCAGGCTGGTGGATGGATAAAAAGCCGGTGGACGGATAATAGTAAGTTCATAAGGGATCTTTTTCAGCCCTTCAAAATATCCAAAAAAACCATGATTGTTGAGAATGAAATTTTTCCCTTCTTCGAGGTTCGTACCGGCAGGCTCAAAAACCAATGGCAATCCGGCCTTGCTATGCCATGAATTTTCGACCAGGTAATTGATCCTTGCCAATTGTCTGGCATTTTTTATTTTCCAGCTGTTCAAATCCATATGCTCAACAGAAAGTTCCTTTCCCTCTTTGTCGGTAGCCTTAAACCCTGAAATAAACCTTCCAAAATCATATATCTCATACGTTCCGGGCACAATTTTGGGAATATGGTAGACTATTTCATCCCCGTCAGTAGCAGGCGGAGTCAGTTCAACAGGCAGTTTTCCGTCAGTAAGGCGGGTAATATCCAGTCTGAACTGACAGGATGGCTCTGTTCCGGATGCCTGCGTGTAAATGAAAGAAAACAGGAAGGCAACCTGTAGAATACGTTTTTTCATCCGGAAAGGTTAGGAATCTATCTTATCAAAGATAGGATAAAACAACAAGACCCCCATTACTGCAAGTAACAGGGGTCTGCCAAAGAATGTTAATATCAGGATTCGTGAATGACAATCTTTTCTATTCCATCCCCCTGCCGTATGGAAGCTATGATATCAAGACCATCCACCACCTTACCAAAGCACGTATGCTGACGGTCCAGATGCTTGGTGTGATCCCGGCTGAGACAAATAAAGAACTGGGATCCTCCGGTATCACGTCCGGCGTGAGCCATAGAAAGAACTCCTTTATCGTGGTATTGGTTTTCACCGTTCAGCTCACATTTGATCTTGTATCCGGGTCCTCCGTTACCGATTCCATTCGGGCATCCGCCCTGAATTACAAAACCGGGGATAACCCTGTGAAAATTGAGCCCGTCATAAAATCCTTTTTTTGCCAGGTCAACAAAATTTTTGACTGTATTAGGTGCATCCTTTTCAAAGAATTCAACCTTCATCGTTCCTTTTGCTGTGACTATTTCTGCAGTTGTCATGATTTACTGTTTTCGTCAAAGATACAAAGAAATTACCCACACCTCCCCCAGCCCTTTACAGGAAGCCCTTATAGCCGGTTTCAGAAAACAAATGTGAATTAATAAAATAGTTGTTTTTTCAGATATTTCATTATCTTCGCGCAGCTTGTATTAAAATTATGGACCCCGACCCTGGAAAATATTTTGAAGAAACTAGGCTTCATACTCCTGCTTACAGTACTTCTGCAAGGGATTAATTCCCTTGCTGCTTCTCCTTTTATTACCTCTGCCTTCACTTTTCTGCCTTCCAATAATGATCCTAAGGGAACTGAACCCACACATAAGGATACCGTCAAGGCCGATCTTACCCATGCCCTCACTGTTAATGATTCCCTGATTCGTTACCCTGCATACGATGTATACACTGATTTTGACACTTCTGTGATCCATGTAGTCGAAAAGATGGACCTGGCCAACTTCAGGGATTCCATCCATATTCTTGTTAATGATCCAGCCTATTGCGGTTATTACCATCCTTTCAAAGGGGCTACGACCTCGAATTTTGGTTACAGACGAGGAATGCCTCATTTCGGGGTGGATGTGAAGCTCGAGATAGGGGACTCTGTTCATGCTGCTTTCGAGGGCAAAGTGAGGATTGCCAAACGTAACAAATCCTATGGCAATGTAGTTATCATCCGTCATCCGAACGGTCTTGAAACGTATTATGCTCATTTGTCCAAATTACTTGTAGAACCTGGTCAGGATGTGGATGCCGGTACGATCATTGGGCTGGGAGGAAATACCGGGCACTCCTTTGGCAGCCATCTGCATTTTGAGGTGCGGTATAAAGGACTACCGATAGACCCGAATGATCTTGTTAATTTTTCTGAATTCAAACTCAAACAGGACACGCTGCTCATCACCCGTAAATCATTTGAGTACGTACATAAGTATGTTTCCGGCCCGAATACCTATACTGTCAAAACAACCGGAGCTCATGGCAAGTCAGGATACGTCCGGTATTATGTCATCCGTAAAGGGGATTCACTTTCTGCAATAGCACGTCGTTACGGAACAACCGTTACACTGTTGTGCAGAATGAATGGAATAAAAACGTCCACCAATCTGCAGGTCGGACGTAAGCTTAAGGTAGGATAGTTCAGAAACCATCTTCAGACCAGAAAATTTTGCCGGCTTTCAGATTGAAATAGGCCCATTTCCCGTTTTTCTCCAGAATCCAGTAAGATCCGTTTTCAGCGATTTTTATCTTATCGTAGTCGCAGTTCAGAATAAATCCCCCATCCCTGTTTATCATCCCTTGTTTGCCATCCAGGCTTACCAATGACTGATCCTCTTTAAATTCTGATACCTCATCATAATCAAGCGGGATGACAGGTTTACCTTTCACATCAATAAATCCCCATTTGCCTTTCTTCTTCACTCTTGCCAGGCCGTTCAGAAAGTCTCCGGCGAATTCAAATTCGTGCTCTATACGCAACGTCTGCTTTCGGTCAACGTAACCCCATTTGCCTTTTTTCAGTACAGCAGCAAGCCCTTCTCTTAAATAGTGAATATCATCAAATTCACGGGACACTACAATCTTTCCTTTTTTGTCAATAAATCCCTTTTTCCGGGCAAGCTCTATTTTAGCCAGTCCGTCGTGAAATCCATTGAATGCAGCAATATCCGGTGTATAATCATACTGGAGTTCTAGAACCTCCTTGCCTGTACTGTCAATGAAACCAAATTTTTTACCTTTTACCACGAGGGCCATCCCTTCCGAAAAATCCTGAACAAGATCGTACTCGCAAGGAACAATATAAGTGCCTTTAGACTGGATAATACCAAATTTTCCTCCCTTCCTGACATGCGCTAATCCTACGGTGAAACGTTCGGCCCATTCGAACTGTAAGGGGATGACAAGTCCTCCGCTGCGGTTTATGAAGCCAAAAATTCCATCAATTTCAACAGCAGCCATCCCCTCTGAGAAATCCTGAGCACTGGAATAAATACAGGGGATAATTTCCTTCCCGTCTTTTTCAATATACCCAAACTTATCCCCTTTCATGACAACGGCATAGCCATCCACAAAGTCGTGAATTTCCTGATAAAGAAAGGGAACAACAATCTTGCCCATATGGCTGATCATTCCCGATTTCCCATTCTTTTTTACAATGGCCAGCCCTTCACTGAATGGCTCCACTTCTTCATACTCAAATGGAATAACCACTTTACCGGCCTTGTTGATGAATCCGCTTTTACCATTCAGGCCCGCTTCAGCAAGTCCTTCCGAAAACCGGTCTACAAATTCATATACACATGCTATCATCTCTCTTCCTGTTGAATCAACGAAACCCCAACGGTTGTTTTGCCGGGCCGGATAAAAAACAGTAGCTGCAAGATTCAGATCCCGGTTCACATTTTGAGGAAAAGGATAATCCGGAAATTTAATACGGAATGCTTCAATGCTTTTCCGGCTAAAGTCATTCGTAAACAGTGTGTATACATTATGCCAGGCAGCTTCCACATTATGATTAGCCGGGTATTTATGTATAAATGCTACATACTCATCAAGGATATTCCGGGGTACACAAAGCGCATAAATCTGATTTTCCGCTTCCCGCCTATAGGGACTTTCCGGGTGATTCTGTATGAAGTCCGTATAACTTTTTTCGGTTCCATCTGCGGTAAGGGTCTGATAAAGCAGCTGCTCATACTTTGCTTTGGCCAGCGTAAATTCTGCCGACTCCGGATACTGATCCATAAAGTATTTCATGGATAAATAGGTATGTACGCTGTCAGCCCTTTCAAATGCCAGTCTGTTACGCATCGAAATGGCCTTTGCCGTTTCGAGTGCATTGCTATGCCTGAGAATAAATGACTGAAGCGCTTCCGGACTGTTCTTATGAACGGCATCCTGAAAGGCTTCTTTATTGATCAAATTCCTCAGGCTATCGACAGATGCCATTCCGATATGGAATTTATTACAGCGTTTTATTTCACGTGCTCCTGAATTTTTAAGTCCTTTTTCAGCACGCAGTATATACCGGTAAGCCGAATCTATATTGTGAAAAGGATTATCGGAGCGGGAATAGATGATGCTTAACCCGAAGCTGGCACCCGGCTCATGCCTTCTGAGTGCATGTTCGAACATTTTCTTTGCCCTGAAATAGTCATATATGTGCAAAGCTTTCATGCCACGTTCCAGGCTGCCGGCCGTAATTTCCTGACACGCTAAAAACAATAAAAAAATGATTGAGACCTGTCTGTACATAAGAAACAAAGATAGAAAGAAGAATCACCACACGTTTCTATACCCGCTTTTCGCGAAATGCAATTATCTTTGAGGCAAATACAATTTATGGATTTTACCAGGGGGCAAATCATATTCGCTATTTCCTTTGCAGTCATCTTTATTGTAGCTCTGATTTGGGCATACCGGAAGGACAAGGT
>JBIOHC010000072.1:0-14963 GCA_044448685.1 Bacteroidia bacterium | reverse complement strand
TACCATTATATTTTCATCTATTCCAGAAGTAAGGTAAAGGTCATATGAATCTCCTGAATTGCTTATTTTTCCTATTTTTACTCACTTTTAAGCTAACCTATAAGGATTAATGAAATCGGTGACAGAGCTATCCGTTATTATCCCGAATTATAATTACGCCCAATACCTTAAAGAATGTATTGACAGTGTGGCAGCATCCGATTTTGACCATTCCCGTATGGAAATAATCGTGGTGGATGATGTCAGTACGGATGGTTCACTGCGGTTATTGAACAAATTGAAAGAAGGCACCGACATACCTTTCCATATCATCGTACAGCCGGTTAATTTAGGCCTGGCAAAGGCCAGGAATACAGGGATCAAAGCAGCGAAAGGAAAATATTTGTTTTTTCTGGATTCGGACAACTATATCCGCAAAGAATGTTTACGGATACATTGCGAACACCTGAAGAAAGACAAAGAAGCAGCCGCTTGTTATGCCCCTATTCAGAAATTTAATGACCAAAGCCGGGAGATGCTCGGCATTTTTTCCAACGAGCTCTTTGATTACAATAAACTGAAAACCGGGAATTATATTGATGCCATGTCCATGATCCGGAAGTCAGATCTTGTTGAACAGGGTCTTTTTGATGAGCGAATGCCTCATTCCGGATGGGAAGATTACGAACTCTGGTTAAGGTTCGGATCACATGACAAGAAAATGCTGTTTTTGGAAGGAGAGCCCTTATCGTATTACCGGATGCATGACGATAGTATGCTGAACACAATCACAGATACAGACAGTGAAATACTTTGTACATATCTCAATCAAAAATACAACCTCTCCCTTCGTAAGACAACAGGCAGTACAATTCCGCCCAATGCTATGATCTTCACTTGACACTGCGGCGGTTCAGCTTTTTTATGGTCATATCAAATTCGGATTTACCGAAGAGCAATCACTTCATCAGCTGATTACACTGACTGAAGCCACTCAGTCTTTCTTATTTACCCTGCCGCCCAATTCTGAACACTATAATTTCATCCGGTTTGATTTAAGCGAAGCGCCGGGAGTGCTCAATATACATGATATCTGTATCCGGAATTCCCAACAGGAGATTATCTGGAAATGGGACAAATACACGCTCGAGTTTAAACGAAACCTGCTGTTACTTCAGAGTGAAGACCTGTGGCCGGGAAAACTGATCCACCTTTCCACCTGGCTGGATCCTCATTTTTTCGTTTCTACCAATGAAGAGGTGCAAAACCAATCGCATCTGGGAATTACGGTAGAAGTCACCCTGTCAGCTGTGAGCGAGGCTCAGCTTGCTTTACTCAATGACCTGACTACCCCTTTCACATCCATTTCCGAACAACAATACAGGGGTTCATTACAACAAAGCGAACATCTCCTGGCAGAAAAAAACGGTCTTCAAACGGAGCTCGCTGCATCACGTATGGCCTATCATCAGGCCCAGGAGCTTAACACCCAAATAAAACAAACGATTAAGTCCAACGAGGCCTTAACGGGACAGCTTCTGAAAGATAAAGAATTCCTTCAAGCAGAGATTGGGATAAAAAATGAGCTGCTTCAGAAATCGGCAGCTGAAAAAGAAAAAAGCGACATCCTGCTTTCGACGCACGCAGGTATCATTGAACAGTTGCAACAGGAATTAAGAACCAGGGACAGCCGTATACTGGAACTTACGGGTATGATTCATACCCTTGAAACAACCCTGCTGACCAGGGAAAATACAATTAAGGAACTTACCGAGGATGCCCGGAGACAGAGCCAGTACTTACTGGAGCTGAAGGCAGAAAAAGAAGTTATTGAAAACAAACGCATGAAACTGGAAGCGCTGCTCCAGGATCACCAGTCTCAGATTGAGAAACTTAAAGAAGAAAACAAAAACCAGGACCGGCAAATCAGGCAGGCCGGACTTGAAAAGGAAACACTGTCTAAGCAGTTGACAGAGAAAGAAACAGGGATTCAAGCCGAAAAGAAGAATTCAGCTGAACTGCAAAAAGCTCTTGACACCCTGAGCCTGGAAAAAAGTTCACTTGAAACCGCCTTTTATGCAGAGAAAAACAAAACAATTCAGCTGAATCAGGATAAAACAAGGCTGACTGAAAAACTTCACGGGGAAACGGCCAATGCTGCAAGGTTATCGGAACAACTTGTCACGCTGAACGAAGATATTGACGGGATGAAGAAGAAGGGCAATGAATTATTCAGTTTGAATAAAGAAAAGGAGGCAGAATTGAATCTTGCTGCACAGCAAATTGCTTCTTTAACCCAAACTGTTGCCTTACAACAGAGAACATTAACAGATTATGAAGAAAAGTACATCAAAAGCTCTCTGTTTCAGCTCCTGATGTTAAAGCTGAAAAGCAAATAAGTGTTGAAAGTGATTCATACATACCTTATCCATGAAGCCAACTATTAAGTACGATTCAAAAGAGAAAAAGAATTCCTCTCTTTGCATTTTTGCCAGCTTTCACAAAGGTCTTTATATGGATGACTTTATCCATTACTTTGTAGATCAGCTTTACGGAAGCAATTTTGATGTTGTTTTTGTATCCAATTCTGTAATAGCGGACTCCGATCTTGCCAAACTCAAAAAAAAATGCAAACGGATCATTGAAAAAGAAAATCTCGGACTGGATTTTTCGGCTTACAAAACCGGTCTCTTATCTGAAAAATACGGTACCGACTACGATCATGTGTTACTCACGAATGTAAGTATTTATGGCCCGCTCTTTCCCCTGGAAATCATTCTGAAAAAAATGGAGCCATTCGATTTCTGGGGACTTACTGAAAACTATGAAATTTCGTATCACCTCCAGAGTTATTTTCTTTGTTTCAATTCCAAAGTCACCAAAAGTGATGTATGGCGTGGATTTTGGGATAATGTCGTGAGCCTGGAAGACAAAGAAGAAATTATCCTTTCGTATGAAGTTGGATTAACCAGGCTTCTGATGGAATCTTCTTTATTCAACTATTCCAGTTACATCCGGTATTTTGACTTTGCAAAGCATATCAAGTCCCTGGAAGGCTATTACAATGATGAAGGAAGTCAGGAAATGAGAACTTACAATTCAACGCTTTATCACTGGGATATTCTGATTGAAAAATACAATTTCCCATTCCTCAAAAAAACACTTGTAGACCGGAAAGAGCATTGGAGAGAAGCCGGGATTATTACTTCGCACTGGAAAAAAATCATTATGGAAAATACCCGATACCCTGTTCAATTAATTAAAGAATAAGCAGTATGATTGATATAATTACCGTAACGTACAATTCTGAAAAATGGCTGAGTGGTTATTTCAACGGATTGCTTGCACAGAAAGGATTTGATCTTAAAAAGGTCAACCTGATCTTTCTGGACAACAATTCAACCGACCAAACCGTCAATTCCCTTCTCGATTGCAAAAGCAAATACGAGCGTTATCTGCATGGTATTGTTGTCGTACCATCCAAAATAAACCTGGGTTTCGGGAGGGGGAATAATGAAGGATTCAAACATTCCAGATTCGATCACATTTTATTCCTCAATGCCGATGTATACCTGCAGACTGACAACCTGCAGATTCTGGAGTCGGAAATAGCTAAAAAGGACAACCGCGTTGGTGCCTGGGAATTGCGTCAGATGCCGTATGAGCATCCCAAGTATTACCACCCGGTTAGCCTTGAAACAAGCTGGGCTTCTGCAGCTGCTATCATGATCCGGAAGGATATTTTTACTGCCATTGAAGGATTTGACCCCAACTTTTTCATGTACTGTGAAGATGTGGATATCAGCTGGAAAATACGGATGGAAGACCGTTCCATTAAATACCTGCCCAACTGTTGTTTTTATCATTATACCTATCCGGTCATTAACGAAATAAAGGAAACCGCTTATTTATACGGGATCCTGAACAACCTCTTTCTTCGCATTAAATTTGGAAATAAAAAGGATGTCTCCGACTGGATCACCTTGTTCCGCGGAGTACTTAAAAACAAAGGGCCTTTTGAAAATTCCAGAAAAAAACTGCTGAAGGTGGTTTTGAAAAATCTTCATTATCTCATCCCTTTGTACCTCTGGAAAGTAAAAAATAAGAAAAAAATAGCATTGCATTCTCCGAAAAAATTTCTTGGTTTTGATTATGAAATAACCCGGGGAGCCGGATTCTATTATACCCAGTTACCGAAAATCACACCTCTTGTTTCTGTTCTGGTCCGTACCTGTAACCGGCCTGATGTGCTGAGACGAACCCTTCTTTCCCTGCGAAATCAGACCTATCGGCACTTTGAGGTTGTGATCGTGGAGGATGGTCCGAACGGAGCTGAAAAAATGCTTAAAACGGAATTTTACGACCTGAATATCAACTACCATGCTACAAAAACGAAATTAGGCCGTTGCATAGCCGGAAACCTTGCTATGGAACGCAGCAAAGGCAAATTCCTGTGTTTCCTGGATGACGACGATTATTTTTATCCGGATTATCTGGAAACCATGGTCTCTCAGTTTGAACGGAATCCTGATTTGTATATGGCCAACAGCCTTTCCTTCCTTGCTGAGATCGATACCAAAAGTATGTCACCCTATATCTACGAAGTAAAGAAGACTCAAATGCAAAATTCCCCTATTTTTAACCTGTTATTGCTTGTCAGGGATAATTTCTATCCGATACAATGTATCATGTTCCGGAGAACCGTTTTCGAAGAGCTTGGCGGCTTTAATGTGGAAGTGGATTATTCGGAAGACTGGCTGTTATGGCTAACCTATACTTCCAAATATCACATGTATTCCATCTTAAAGGTCTGCTCCATTTTTAAAGTTCCATTTGATGAAGAAACCAAACGATTAAGGCAGATTAATTTTGAAAAACACAGAAACATTGCTCATACATATATCCGTAATCTTCAATTGAATATTAACCTTTACAATCTTTCTGAACTACAGAAATTATCCTGACCATGACCCAATCATTCGTAGACAATCTCTTTTGCGACGGCTACTATTTATTTTTCAGAGGCTGGATACTCCATACCGGAGTTCCTTCCTGGAAAATTTCCAAAAAAATAGTACTCTATTCCAATACCCATAACATTCAGATCATTCCTGAAGTGAATTTAAGACCGGATGTATCGGCAGCATTTAATCCAGCCGGAACATCCGGAGCCAACTATATCAATTATGATCAGGCAGGGTTTGTCCTTAAAATCCTCAAACAAAATCTGCCCAACGATTATTTCAATATCCGGATTGAGATTAACTCCGATTCCTTTTCAGACTCCGTTACACTTAACCGTATGATATACGTATAATATGACCAGAACAGACAAGGCTTTAAAGCATATTGACAAAAGCATGTTCGGCCTTGAAATCGGTCCGTGCCACAGACCACTTACCCCGAAAAGAGATGGCTGGAATGTCCTGACCCTGGATCATACAAACAGGGAAGGATTAATCAGCAAGTACACCGGTCACGAAGGCGTTGACATACATAATATTGAAGAAGTGGATATTATCTGGAGCGGAGAAGCTATGGATGATTTGCTTTCTGACAAATAGAAGCAATTCGATTTTATTCTTGCTTCGCATGTTATAGAACACACGCCAAATCTTGTATCCTTTATCAGCGAATGTGAAAGCCTGCTGAAAGATGATGGAATTCTTTCTCTTATCATACCTGACAAACGGTATTGTTTCGATATGCTCCGCCCTTTGAGTACAACAGGAACTGTTTTACAGGCTTATGTTGAGAACAGAAAAAAACATAACCCTTCCAATATTTTTGATGAAAAGGCTTATTCCTGCAATAAATCAGGAGAAATTTGCTGGGATGTATCCGATAAGCGGGATTTTGAATACAACCATACCCTATCGGAAGCGATCCAGCTTTTTAACGAATCACTTTCTTCCCAGTCCTATATTGATGCGCATGCCTGGTGTTTTACGCCCAGCAGTTTCCGGCTGATTATTCAGGATCTGATTGAATTAAATATCATACGAATGAAGGAATTTTCGTTTGACGATACTTCCTTCTGTGAATTTTTTGTTCAGTTGAGAAAAAACTCCTCCTTTCAGAAAAGAAACAGGAAGGAAATGATCAAGCTGATCGAATGGGAATTGCATCAGCAAAGCGTGATCATATAACAGGGCTTAACGAATTAATTCTTTTTCTTTCCGGAAATTACTTTAAGAAGGTGTCCGAATTTCTTGTACCAGGATGGCAACACTTCATATTCTTTCCGGTACCATTCCTTAACAGCTTCACTTTCCTTCTTACTCCAGGTTTGCATTTCCGCATGCTCCCGCTTATACCAGTCTACAATATAGCTTGTGTCCTTATGTAAGTATAGCAGCGATTGCTCGCTGATATCCAGCTTAAAATTCAGAAGTTTATTCTCGGCCTTCAACCGGTTGCATTCTGCCATCAGCTTTTTCTGTTCCATAAGCCTGGCATACAAGGACGGATTCTGCATTTCGAAATCCTGTTCCTCCCTGCCAAGCCAGTCATTCAGCATTTCAGCCTCCTTAAATGATTCCACTCCGAAAAAAACCGGATTCTCCAATTCCACCTCATTGCGTATAAGATGCAATATGATATTTTCCGGCTTTTTGTTTTTCAGTATTTCCCCGGCTTTAAGATACATACAGGTATTGTTTGTTCCCTTCCCGGATGCGGATTCGGCTAACATATAACATTGGACTGTTTCAAATCCCTGTTCCCGGAGAGCAGACAAAAGCGCAGTGCTTATCCTCCTGGATTCATCCACCGGGGTTTGAATTCCGGAAAGCAATCCGATGGCCGGAATATTGTATTGTTTGAGGTAAGCGGGGCTAAAAAGAAGCAATGAAATAAGGTCCAGCTCTTCTTCCGTAAGTTGTCCTGAACCTTCCTTGTTTCTAAGATCCAGACAAATTCCCAGTTTGTCAGACGTGTTGAAAAAAATCTGACGTAACAGCGGAAATTCCTTCCGGATTCCGGAAGGCGAAACAAGCATCAGCGTTGACAGACCTTGTCCGGAAATCAATTCCGGAAAATCAGGTATATGTTCAGAAAGCAAAATGGCGTTTATGATCATGTTCAGACTCCCTTAATGGTATATCCCCCGTCCAATGCTATCCAGCTGAAAATCCGTTCCAGCGCATGTGTATGTGTGCCTTGCCGGGTATCATCCACATTCCCCGCTTCCAAAACCGAACGAAGCCGGAGCGGAGTATGTAGGCTGAAGAAGTTTTCGAATACCGATCCCCTTACCCAAAACATATTACCGGCAATAAAGGAGAATGTTTTATTTTTCAGGTTGAAATTCCGGATATAACGCCGGAGAAGATCGTTATTCAGTGAATCGAACATCCCTGTTTCGGGGCGATATTCATCACTGATATGTTCTTTCGCTCCAATCAATCCCGTCAGAGGTTCTTTATCAAAAAAATCCCTTATTTCCTGAACCTTCTCAGGATCAATAATTTTAAGCAACTCCTCGCTCCACTTCTTTCCATTCAGCATTTGAGGGCTTATTTTATCATGAATGAAGAGCATCAGGGAACTGTTTATTTCCAGCGTACGGTATAATTCCAGCATCGCGAGCTTACCTCCCACATCCTTTCCGATATTGGGAGAGGTAAGTATGTATGCTTGCGGAAAATCCTTTCGGATGGTTTCCATCAACACTTCATTGTTCTGACCCGCTACAACATTGAAGAAATAGTCCACGCTGAAAAGCGCTCCGATTGCTTTCAGCCGGGTCACCATACCCGGGTAGGTATTAGAATAAAACAGGTGACAAAAAACAGCTATATGCTGCGTACTTTCTTCCTTATGCTTACTCATGACAGGAGATTACAATTATTCCCGGCGGACAGACCTTTCTCAGCTTCATTCCCCGGATTCCGCTATGGAATTAAACAAATATAGCCAATTCCTTATTTATCACTACTTTCGTGGTTCGTAATAACATGGAAATTAACACCTTGCACACCTCCGCTCTGAGATGAATTACTGGCTCCTGACAACGGAATATCCCCCTTTTTACGGAGGAGGAATTTCAACCTATTGTGATCAGACCAGCACCATGCTTACCAGGGCAGGGTATAGTGTAACTGTATTTGTGCCTTATTATGAAGCTCCGGGCAGGGAAGAAAGCCGGGTCAATGGAATCCGGATCATCCGTTTTAATCCATCCGTTTCTCCTTCATCCGCTTTTTTAGGCTATGAAGCCAATCTCAGTCATGTTTTTTCACTTACTGTTACAGACGAAATCCAAAAAACAGGGAAACCTGATTTTATTGAAATGCAGGAATACCTGGGCATAGGATATTATCTGCTTCAGCGAAAACATCTGGGATATTCTGAGCTGGAGGGAATTCCCATGCTACTCACACTTCATGCCCCTTCTTTTCTCTATCTCGACTTTAATCAGGTACCTGTTTATAAACATCCGCATTTCTGGACTGGTGAAATGGAGCGTTTCTGTATCCGTGCAGCTGATATTTGCCTTTCCCCATCTGCCTATCTGCTTGACGTGTTAAAAAACAGGGTTGAACTTGACAAGGTTGATACCCGGGTGCTTCCTAATCCATATGATCCGCCACAGCTGAATCAGGACGTACCGCTTCATACAACTCAGGAGGTGGTATTTTACGGAAAACTGATTCCTCAGAAAGGCTGTATTGAACTCCTCGCCTACTTTAAGGAAATCTGGGAAAGTGGTTTAAAAATACGCCTGAGACTGATAGGAGGAGGCAAGCATTTTTTCCATCCGGTGAATATGGATCTGGGCGATTATCTGAAAAAAAAATACCAGAAGTATGTCGCCGCCGGTTTGCTTCACTTTGAAGGCTCCATAAAACCTGAAGAGCTGGAGCAGCGTTTGTGCAGCGCCCATGTCATTGTAATACCCAGTATTGTAGATAACCTGCCCTATACTGTTCTGGAAACAATGGGTATTGGTAAGATCGTGCTGACTTCCATGCAGGGAGGACAATCGGAAGTGATAACACATGGCCGGGACGGTTTTTTGTTTGATCACGGTCAACCGGGATCATTCCGCACAGTTTTGATGGAAATTCTTGCCCTCGGAGATAAGCAGATCAGGGAAATTGGCTTACAGGCCAAGGAAAAAATAAGGTCCTCTTATGCTTCTTCAATCATCAGCACTCAAAAACTGGAGATCCTGAGAACCCTTTCCGGTTCCGGGTTAAAAAATGCATTCCCGCTCATACACCCTCCTAAAACAAGCCCTGTTCACGATACCGAATCCACGGATGATTTACTGACAGTGGTAATCCCCTATTATAACATGGGGGCTTATCTGCCGGAAACCATACGAAGCATTAAAGCTTCGGGACACCGCAATACGCATATCATTTTGGTGAATGACGGAAGTACGGATACCCGGAGTTTGTCAGTACTAAAGGAGTATGCACAGGATCCTCAGATTGAGATTATCGACAAGGCAAACGAAGGACTTTCACGGGCAAGAAACACCGGTGCTGCTGCGTCCAGAGGAGGGTTTTTGGCTTTCCTTGATCCGGATGATACGGTGGAACCGGAATACTACCCCAGGGCCATTAAACTGCTGCAGCAAAAAAACAATATCAGCTTTGCAGGTTGCTGGGCACAGTATTTCGGTGAGAGCAGCGATATCTGGCCTGCTTTTAATCCGGAACCACCCTATGTGCTCCTCCACAATTGCATGAATACCTCTGCCCTGGTTTATAAAAGAGCACATTTTATAGAATCGGGACTGAATGATGCCTCCATGCTGTATGGCATGGAAGACTATGAAAGCCTCATCGGAATGATAGAGAAAGGGTACCGGGGGGTGGCATTTCCCGAAACCTGGTGGAATTACAGGGTCCGTAAAGATTCCATGGCCCAGGCTTTTACAATAAACAGCAAACTATTCCTGTATAAACGTATTGCCGAAAAGCATGCCGGGCTTTACAGTGACCATGGATCTGCTTTATTTATGTTGTTGAATTCCAATGGCCCATCCGTGAATATTGACAATCCGACGATGAGTCGGGATTTTTATTCTAAATTTACAAGCTCAATGCCAGGCCAAAGCCTCTTACGTCTCATAAAGAGAAACAAGTACCTGAGACCTATAGCTTTGCATATTTACAAAAGACTGGTGAAATAACTATGGCACAATCGCTGAATGAATATGCTAGAGGTTGGTTTAAACATACCAACAAAGCGGAGCGTATCTGGCTCATGGCCAAAATAGAATTCAAGCTCCGTTATTATGAAAACATGATGGGGTTGCTCTGGGCGCTTATGAAGCCTATTTCCGAAATGTTCGTTTACTATGTCGCATTCGGAATCATCATGAAGTCCACTGTTCAGAATTTTGTTCCTTATCTGTTTCTGGGTCTGATTCTGTGGAATTATTTTCTGGAATGTACGGCAGGCACGATCAGTATTCTTCAAACCAAACGATATCTGTACGAGTATACCAATATGGACAAGCTGGAAATATACCTTTCTGTTATTTTCAGCAATTTCATCGGATTCCTCTTTAACCTGATCGTGTATTTCATTTTTTGTCTGATTGTAGGTATTTCGATTGACTTGCATGCCTTACTCGTCATTCCTCTCTTTCTTAACCTCATGATCCTTTCCCTGGGCGTATCACTCATTCTATCCAACCTGTTTTTGATTGCCAAGGATATCAGCCAGATCTGGATTATAATTGCCAATATAGGATTCTGGTTATCTCCCATTATTTACCAATTGAGTGTTTACCGTTCTTCTCTTCCACATCTCGACTATTTCAACCCCATAGCAGGAATTATCATCAATGCCAGAGCTACACTGATGAATCATACTTATCCCGACTGGAAACTGATGGGCTTTGATTTTGTATATGCCTCTTTCTTTTTGTTGATTGGAATCTCCATGCTTAAAAACCTGGGTCCCAATGCATCTGAAAAAGTATAAATTCTCTGAATTGAGTAATGGACAACACAGATAATATAGCCATAGAAGTTTTCAAGCTGTACAAAACGTTCAACATACGTGACGACAATTACAATACTGTCAAGCAGCGCTTTTTCCATTTATTTAACCCTTCCCCTATCCGGCATTTGCATGCGCTGAAAGATGTCCATTTCAATGTCCACAAAGGGGAATGTATCGGCATCATCGGCGGAAACGGAAGTGGAAAATCAACGCTTGTGAAGTGTATGGCGGGGGTTTATCAGACTACCCAGGGCTTTGTGAAACTCAAGGGAAGCATGATGCTGATGAATCTGGGGGTGGGAATGAGTCATGAATTAACGGCCCGGGAAAATATATACGTGTCCGGGTCAGCTTTGGGACTTAAAATTTCGGAAATAGACAAGATCTTTAATGAAATCATTGCCTTTGCCGAACTGGAAGACTTCGTAAATACCAAGATCAAATATTTCTCAACCGGCATGGGTCAGCGTCTTTCTTTTTCCATAGCAGCACATGCCCGTGCAGATATTATGTTTCTGGATGAAGTATTTGCTGTCGGGGATCAAAAATTTCTGGAAAAAGCCGTAAAGGTGGTGGAAAAATCATGGATTGAAGGCCGGACTACAGTGATCGTGAGCCATGCCATGCCCATAATTGAAAGATATTGTAAAAAAGTGGCTTATCTCCGCAAGGGAGAAATGGTGTTTTATGGAGATCCGAAAACAGCTATAGACCTGTACCTCAATGACCCCTCTGCCCATATTTAAGCTTCCTCTCTGGCCGGTACGCTCATAAGTGTAATAAAGAATGCAATAAAGGCTGTCCCCTGATTCCGGCTCAGCATCACTTCCGTGATCATATACACACCCATGGAAACGACAAAAAACAGGAACAGAAAGTCTTTCCGTTTCCAGACTACCCGTAGCGTCAGGATAAAGAATACGGTTAAAAACAGGAACAGTCCCAGCAGGCCGTATGTTAATATCACATCGAGGTATTGATTATGTGAATTAAGCCGGTATTTAATGGCAAAGTCAAAATTGTGTTTTTCATACTGACTGATAAGGGCATCTTCTGAATCACCGATACCCGTTCCGAAAAGCAAATGTCCGGCAATCACTTCTCTGGAACAGGCCCAGATTGCCAAGCGGGTATTTACACTGTTCCAGTTTTCTGCTTTGTGTTCCCCGTTAAAGTGATCTGACTCCCCCTTGCTTTCGAAGGTGTAAGCTGTTTGCGTTACAAACAGCAGCCGGCTGGCTGCCTTTGGGAACAACTTATATGACATAACACTTGCAAGGAGAAATCCGAGTACGAGCATTCCTCCCGAGAGGTAACGTTTCTGTTTGAATATCATGTAAAAAACATAGCCCCCCAGTACGAGCAATAGCAACAGGAGTGCTGTACGGCAGGCAAGGAGATAAACAAAAGCAGTGAGAAAGAGAACAGCGAACAAGGCCAGATTCCTGTACAGTTTTTTTGCAAACCTGTTCTCATGCAATTGTCCGAGCAGGATAATCACTGCAAAATTTACATACATGGCCAGATATACAGCCTGCTTTTCGTATAAAATTCCCAAGGAATCATTGTACAGGTATCCCGTATCACCCGTATGTATTACCATCGCTGTTCCGTAAAGGATAGCCAGTATGGCGGCACAGACTGTTGTCCACGCAAACAAAAGAAGAATTTTTCTTATTTCTTCCTTTTTAAGGAAGGCCGTTCCAATTATCAGTGGCATATAAGCGAGTGAAGCCCTGTATTCCATCCATTTGAAGGCATTGCCTTTGTTTACGGAATAGGTTATGGTTAAGATCTGGAACAGATACCAGATCAGCAGACCGAGAACTGCTTTACTTTTCCAGAGCTGTGCGATATTCCGGTAGTTGCCTGAATAAAGCCAGGCTATCCCCATCAGCTCAATAGCTACATTGCTGATAAAGGTAACAGGGTTGTAAAATGTGATAACGAATAAACAAAAGGAGAGGAATACGGCCCGGGAAGGGGAAAGGAATCGTTCCCTGAAGGATTGTCCTACCATAACCTGACATTCAGAATTTGCCTTACCCGTTTAACGGCAGGTTTCTTCCTTACTCTTTTTCTTCTGGGTTGTGCTCCCTGACGATACTCATCGTTATAGCTGGAAGCCATTTTTTCGGCATTGAAATAATGGAAGCACAGATCATAGGAGTATTCGCCCATGGTCCTGACACTTTCACGGTAGGCATACATATTCAGAATCTTCTTCTCCCCATCTTCAACAGTACTGAACAGTTCACCGTTTTTACCTGATCTTACCAGATCGCGGTTACCTACACAGTCGGAAAGAAGCAAACATTTTTTAAGATTCATGGCTTCCAGAACAGCCAATGGAAGGCCTTCATATTTGGAAGTAGAGAGATACAGATCGGATTCCTTTATTTCATGGTGCACATCATCCGTGCCCAGCCATCCTGTAACCCTTACATTGGGTGCAGTAAGCAGATGCTTGTCTTCCCCGTCACCTATCCACACAAATTCAAAATTTTTCAGCTCCACAAAACGAAGTGCAAGCTCATTAAACATGCAAGGCCCCTTCTGGCTTACAATACGGCCTGCAGTAACAATACGGAACATATTGGGGTTCTTAACTGTTTTGATTTCACGGGTGGTAAGTATGGAGGTTCCGTTATTGATATAAGAGGCTTTGATACCGATATCGGAATAGGCTCTCCGTTCTGATTTGGATGTACATATAACCCGGCCTCCGAACAGGCTGGCAAACTGTTCCAGCCTTTTGTAAAGCGTTACCCGAAAATCACTCAGATCTTCTATTAAAAAAGCAGCTCCGTTAGGGGTATAAATGACATTCTCTATTCCTACAATACTGCAGGCAATCCGGCCAAGGAATCCGGCCTTGGAAGAATGCAGGTGAACAGCATCGGCATTTTTGAATCGTTTCAGAATACGAATGAGGCGGATCAGGGCATTCAGATCTTTCTTGAAATTAAGCTCCCGCTGAACATGCCTCCACTGAATAAATTTAACATGATCTTTCGGAAAGTATTTCTTCACTTCCTTGGCAGCTGTGAGGTTATTCCGCTCCCCGTGAATGATGATGTGCTTATCCTCCATCATGTTCTCCGTAAGAGACTTGATATAGGTTGCAACCCCGGCAGCAAACGGTTCTACGATGTGAATAATCAGCATGCTATTTATTTAACGTATTCAGCTTCCTGACTGTTCCTACAGGAATCAGCAGCAGCAGCAGTAACTTGAAAATCCCGCCTAACTTAAGGAGGGTATTGGATCCGAAACGATTCACCACCTGTATTCTGGAAAGTATCTGCCGGGTTCTGTTCCGGGAAGAAACACCTTCATTTGAAATTTCACTGATAAGCAGAATTTCAGGGAAAATGACTGCCTTATGGTTCCGTATTATTTTGAAAAAGAAGGCATAATCTTCACAATGAGGATAATCTTCAGGATATAAACCAATCTCATGAAGCAAAGCCATGCGGAACATAACACTCGGATGTATGAAACTGCATTTAAAATGCATTTCTTTTTGAATATCCTGATAATCTGTTTTGTTCTTATACAGGTATGAACGCCCGGTTTCAAAATGCTCAAACAGCACTCTGCTGCCTATAAGCGCTATATCCTTATGCTTATCCAGGTAATTGACCTGCATGATGAACCTCTCCTCTGCACACAGATCTCCGGCATCCAGACGCGCAATGTATTTGATATCCGTCCGCTTCAGCAGTACTGACAAAGCAAGATTCAGGGAATGAACCACCCCCTTGTTGCTTTCATTCCGTATCACCTGCAGGTGCAGGCCTGACAAGGCACCGGTGCATATATCCGCTTCTGTCAGCTCATCACTGCTACCGTCATCTACCACCAACACTTCATAGCGCTGCCTGTCAAACCCTATGGAATGCAAGGAGCGCAACAACCCGTCCCGGTTATTATAACACGGTATGATTAATATAAAATCTTTCACGTTTACGCAAAGATAATATTTTTATGATAGGTTATGGACCATATTATAC
>JBIOHC010000071.1:0-15106 GCA_044448685.1 Bacteroidia bacterium | reverse complement strand
CCGGCTAAGATGACCCCTCCGTATTTGGCCCTCCCCCCCCCTGAATTAAAATGGTGCTGACCATGCATGTTCAGATTGAATGCACAGATAAGAAGCACGAGTAACGCTAACTTTTTCATCGCCATAGGTTTGTTACTTATAGATCAAAGGCCTACACCTTGTTCCCTTGAAGGTCCTGCATGTATGCCCGGATTCTCTAAAAAAAGAGATAATAAGAACATGAAGATAAAACTTTCCTCCGAAACTTGTATACATCAGTACTTAAATATCTTTTGCAAAGGAACTGTGTTATAGCCAATTGCCCAGTTTGAATGCGCTAATATATCCTTCTTTTGGGGAATTCAAACTCCAATCCTCCCCATTTTTTAACATTGCAAAGTTCATTTCAGCTAACTTTTCATGATCCATTCCTCTCTTTCATTCAAAAGAAGGCCGGAAAATTCTTCTTCCATTCGGTTAAATTATAATCGTCCTTGCCAGGCTTTTTTGATTTCATGCTTATTTTTTTACCTTTGAAAGTTGTTAATCATCAACACTTTAATAGCTCAGTCAGCTGAATAAGGCTATTTGTCAGCCCGTAGGTTCGGTATATTGTATTTTGTTAGAATGAAAAAAACAGCACTCATTGTGTTTGCTTATCTCTTACTCACTGCGTTTCAGCAGCGTGAAGACATTGCAGCCATGAATGCGAAGTACAAGACCATTTACCTCTACAGTTTCACCAAGTATATTGAATGGCCTCCCGATTATAAGGACGGCAATTTTGTGATCGGCGTCTGCGGCCCTCAGGGACCATTGCTTGCAGAACTGAACCGTATGGCTTCTACCAAAACTGCAGGATCTCAAAAAATAGAAATCAGGACTGTAAGCAACATAGAAGGGGCCGGTAAATGCCATATACTATTCCTGCCTACTGAAAACATTGCCCAGTTTGCTGATATTGGAATGAAGCTGAAAGGGCATGGAACATTATTGGTAACGGAAAAAGAAGGGATGATAAAAAAAGGATCTGCTGTTAATTTTGTTATGGTCGATAGTAAGATTAAATTTCAACTCAGTAAAATAAATGCCGAAAAACAAAAGCTTAAAATCAGTCATGAACTGGAAGCATTAGCTGTAAATAATGAGTAAAAGGCTCACATATATATTCGTTCTTGTCCTGTTCCTGACAGGCGTAGTTCAGGTGTATGCCCAGAATCCTGATTTTGTGGCTGCATTTGAGTTCGCACATCAGAATAAGGCTGACAGCGCCAAGGCCCGTATCGATAAAGCGATGCTGGATGCCAATGTGCAGAAAAATGCAAAAGCCTGGTATGTCAGAGGATTTATTTATAAACTGTATTACAAGACCAGGGAGGCTGAGAATCGTTCTTCACCGGCCAGAGTGGAAGCCGTCAGATCTTTACGCAAATCCATACAACTCGACAGTACTAAGCAGTTTGTGAACGATTGTAAAGACAATCTGAAATACCTTGCATCACGTTATCACAATGATGCGGCCAAGGCACTGGATACAGGTAATTATGAGATCCCGATTTATAATTTCGAACAATACCGGCAAATCATGAATGAGATAGAGCCGGGTCAGAGTACAAAGGCTAAAGAAATCGAATTTACGATGGCACTCGCCAATGTTTATACAAAGCTGTATGTCGTCAATCCAAAACAAAGAGCCCGTTTTCTTGATCAGGCAAAAGGTGCATACAACCAGGTTCTGATTGTCGATCCGGAGAATACCAGCACGAATTTCAATATGGGGCTGCTGTTCTACAATCAGGCTGTTTATCTTATTAAAGGAGCAGATTATGATATACCACTCAGTACCATTGACGGACTCCAGGAAAACCAGGTCAAATTGTTCAAACAAAGCCTTCCCTATATGCTCAAGACAATTGAGCTGGATCCATTAAAAGAGGACGCAATCCGGGCCCTTTCAGGAATATATTTCGGACTTGGAGATTATGACAAGTCTCAGCATTATATGGAAATACTCGACAAGATTAAAAAGGAGAAGAAGGAAAAGAATAAGGATAAGTAATTTCTTAATCAGGCAGATCTTTCGGCACGTATGAATTTCAGATTCTCGATAGGGCGGAAAATAGGGATGGGTTTTGCCATACTTATCGTGCTTACATTGATCGGATTTGGCGCCACACTGCTTACCCTTAAAAAGAGCAGTCAGATCAATAAGGAAATAAACCAAATGTACACTCCTTCCGTGAGTGCTTTACAGGAACTGAATATCCTTGTTGTCCGTTCCAAAATGCTGGTTGAAAACTGGCTCCATACCCCGAAAGACGGAGAAGATAAAGGTAAACTCAAAAAACTTTTACAAAGGGAATATCCGGAACTTAAGGAGACAATTCTAAGCCTTGCATACAACCGTCGCAAAGAACCTAATCTGCCTGAATGGGGTGACAATGAGAAGGCAGAGATTATGACTATTTTCAGTCTGACCGACAAGCTGTGGGATGCACACCGGGAAGTGATGACTCAGTTGAATTCCTTTGACAGTTATCAGGATGCGATGATAGTCCTGACCAATAAGAATGAAGTTGAAGATGTGGACGGAGGGATCAATGTGAAAACACGCATCATCATGAGCCGGCTGGACTCGCTTATTGCGCATTACCAGCAGACGGAGAACGGGAAAAGTGAGGAGATGAGAAGTTCTTTTCAGAATCTTCAGAGTGTTGTTGTGGCATTAGGAATCGCACTTCCGCTGGGAGGAATTCTGATTGCTCTCTTTACAGTTCAGACCATAGTACGCCCGATTCGCGAAATAAGGAAAATTATTCTCGATATGGGAATCGGTGTTATGCCCCGTTCAAAAATCAAAAACAGAAGTGATGAGATTGGCGAAATGTCGGTTGCCTTGAACGGATTGATAGACGGATTAAAGTCAACAATTGAATTTGCAGATGAAGTGGGAGCCGGCAATTTTGACTCGTATTATAAACCATTAAGTAATGAAGATGCGCTAGGCCATGCTCTGCTAAAGATGCGTACTGACCTTGCAGAGAATGAACGTATTCTCGAAGCCAAGGTAATTGAGAGAACGGAAGAGGTGGTGAGACAGAAAGAAGAAATTCAAAGCCAGAGCGGCAAACTGGAAATACTTTACCGTCATGTTACTGATAGTATACGGTATGCAAAGCGATTACAGGATGCTATTCTGCCTCCCAATGCATTCGTAAAACAAATCCTGCCGGAGTCATTCATCCTCTTTAAACCCAAGGATATTGTAAGCGGAGATTTTTACTGGCTCAACCAGAAAGGGGATCGTATTCTTGTAGCAGCTGTGGATTGTACCGGACACGGTGTTCCAGGTGCATTTATGTCCATCGTCGGAAATAATATGCTGAATCAGGTTGTCAAGGATTTTGAGCTGAAAGATGCAGGAGATGTACTTAATAAATTAAATAAACAGGCTGCTGTGACCATCAGTCAGAAGTCGGAAGACGGTGCTGTCAGAGATGGAATGGATTTAAGCCTGTGTATTATTGACAAGCAATCCATGACATTGGAATTTGCAGGTGCCAATAACCCCCTTTACTATTTCAGGAACGGAGAGTTCAGAGAACTAAAACCGGATAAGTTCCCGATCGGATATTATTCTGAAGAAGCCAAGAGCTTCACCAACAAACAGGTTCAGTTTCAGAAAGGGGATACATTTTATATTTTTTCAGATGGATTTGCAGACCAGTTTGGAGGGCCTAAAGGAAAGAAATTTATGATTAATCAGTTCCGTAACCTGCTCATCCGTATTCACAAACTCCCTATGGATCAGCAAAAAGAATTGCTGAATCAGACCATTGAAACCTGGAGAGGCGGACTGGAACAGGTGGATGATATCCTTGTCATTGGGTTTCGGTTCTGATTCCTGACCACTGGTAAACTCACATAGATATCGTTATTTTTGCTAAATTGCTACGGATTTATCATTATATCCAGCTGATATTCAGTCCTTTTTTTCAAGAACGCAGGTTGTGTTAGTTTTACCCCCTCTGGAATCAAAGGTGGGAATTTTTATGAACTGTATCCTTTCTTGCTATGCTAAAAAAACGCCTCTTTTCTTTATTATTGTTTAGCCTTTTGTTCCTATACAGGACAGAGGCTCAGACAGCTCCTCCACAGGGTTTCAATTACCAGGCTGTAGCACGTGATGCTTCCGGTGCAGAGATGGGCAACCATACGTTTTCTGCGGTGATGGTTGAAATTCTGGATAATTTGGGAACTGTTGTCTATTCGGAAACTCATGCCAGTGTTACTACCAATGGATTTGGACTTATGAATTTGGTTATAGGTCCAGGTACTCCCACCACAACAGGTATATTTTCATCCATCACCTGGGGAGCCTCAACACATTCGATCCGTGTTTCTGTCAATGACGGAGCCGGATTCGTACAGATGGGCACCACACAGCTTTGGTCCGTTCCATATGCCTTGTATGCAGGAAATGGGTCAGGAGGGCCTACCGGGCCTACGGGTGTAACAGGAGCGACCGGTGCAACAGGTCCAACTGGCACTGTTTCAAATGCATGGGCATTAATCGGTAATGCAGGTACCAACAGGAACACCAATTTTGTCGGAACCACCGACAATCAGCCAACCATTTTTAAAGCCAATAATACAGAAGGCTTTAGAATAGACTCCGCTGGAAATGTTGGGGTAGGGATACAGAAGCCTCCGGCACGACTTTCTGTTTATGGAAATATTAACTATACCAGACCTCTTTTGGCTGTATTCGACACCATTGGCAGAAATGCAACCCTCTTTCAAATGCTGGCCAACGGAGGAGGAACAGGTATAGATATTGCTCAGAATAACGGAGGTATGGGGTTACATATCATGAGCTCTGCCACGAATGCTCCAGCTGCCCATATGGAGCTTTCTGGAACCGGTAATAACAATGCCGTTGAAGCAGTTGTAAATGGTCCCGGAAGCGCAGGTTTTTTTCTGGCACAGGGGGCATCTTCCACCAGCGGTATGGCTGTGAATGCAATGCAGACTGGCGGCGGTTCTGCTGGTGTATTTCAAATTAACAATGCAGCCAATTCTTCAGCGGCACTTAATGTGAGCACAAATGGGACCGGCTTTGCCGGTAATTTTAATGGCACTGTGAATATTTCGGGCACAGCGAGCAAACTCAATCGTACACAGACCGGACCTGCCAACCTAGCTCCAATAGCTTATGGTAATATTGCCGCTACAGGTGCTGCCAATCCAGCTACTACCGGGAATATATCCGTGTCTCATACATTACCCGGAATCTATCTGATAACTATTGCTGGAGAACCTTTTGCTTTTGACAAGTATACGACCCTGGCTACGCTTAATAGCGGAAGCACGTTCGGATTCGTAACCGTAAATGCCAGTGGCACAAACCTGCTTGTGCAAACTGCCAGTTCAACAGGAGCACCAACAGATATGCCATTCACCTTTGTGGTTTATAAACCTTAAAGATGAAAAATAAACTGATCTCTACCCTTTTTTTAATTGGAGCATGGTTTTCTGCTGGTGCACAGGTACAGTCTTTCTCGCCGGTGCTGGTAGGTTCTGCCGGAGGATTTGTAACAAGTCCTGGCATGAGCCTCTCTTTCTCTATAGGTGAACCTGTTGTTCCGACTGTGCAAACCCCGGCTCTTATCTTAACCCAGGGATTCCAGCAACCGACGAAACAGATTGCCAGCACGCTTCAGTTTTCGATAAGCAAGACTGATCTGAGTTGTTATGGATCCAATGATGGCACAGCTACAGCAACAGTTACCCTGGGTAATCCTCCCTATACTTATTCATGGAATACAAACCCTCCTGCTACTACCCAGACAATTACCGGACTGGCTCCAGGTACATACAGATGTGCGATGGCTGATGCTGTCGGACATTTGCAATGGGATACGGTTACCATTCATATTGGTAACATCTTCTGTAATATTCATGTTTATACGGGTTTTTCTCCCAATGCAGATAACAAAAACGATACCTGGATCATCGATAATATTGAACCGTATCAGCCCAACACCGTATCCATCTATAACCGTTGGGGAGACAGGGTTTGGTACACCTCGAATTACAATAATTCGAATAATGTTTGGAAAGGAACTGATTCTAAAGGAACGGAAGTTCCCGATGGAACCTATTTTTATGTATTGCAGATAGGTCCTTCTGTTCAAAAAGGATGGGTGGAAGTATCCAGATAAGAGATGAATACGAAACGGAATAGAATGAAGAGCTTTTGCACGGCCTTGTTACTGATTTTTTTGAATGTGTCTGTCAGCGCCCAGCAGGATCCTCAATATTCCATGTATATGTTCAACCAGATAGGGGTTAATCCTGCCTATGCAGGCACGGTTGATGCCCTGAGTTCGGTTTTTTTTTACCGGAATCAATGGACTGGTATGGAAGGCTCACCTGTTACAGAAGTGTTCAATATACACACTCCGATTCGTAGCGAGCGGATGGGAGTAGGGCTGCAGTTTGTTGAAGATAAGCTGGGACCTACCAGGACCACATCAGTTCTGGCTACCTATTCTTACAAAGTCAAGCTTCGAAAAGGAAAATTGAGTTTCGGGCTTTCAGGCGGGTTGATGGATCAGGTGATTGATTACAGCCTGATCGATTACAAAGACAAGACGGATGCATTTGCTTCCCTTGGAAGTCAGGGCAAGGCAATGCCTACTTTTGATTTCGGAATTTATTATTATACCCGCAGTTTTTACATTGGGTTGTCATTCACACATATCAATCAGCCTGCTTACAATGGTTTTGTCAAAGACTCTGCTTCCAGAACCGTTTATGGAATGATAAGGAAACATAATTTCATAACCATCGGAAAGGTTTGGGTACTGAATGATAATCTATCTTTCCGCCCATCACTTCTTTTGAAAACAGTGAACGGAGCTCCAGGAAGTCTTGATCTGGATGCCAGCTTCCTGGTACGGAAAGTACTCTGGCTGGGGCTGACTCTGCGCAGTGCAGGATCACTCGCATTTATTGCACAGTATACGATTCAGGACAGGATCAGAATAGGCTATGCATATGACTGGAATTTTGCGGGTATTGGAGTATATGCACCGGCCTCTCATGAACTTTTTCTGGGCTATGATTTGAATATTTATAAATCAAAAACACTCTCGACGCGCTATTTTTAATGAATTTATGGCCAATGGTGCTGAATTTTTTATGAAACCTATTCTTTTTTTTATTTCTTTTTTTTTGATTTTGGTCCTTATACCTGGCTTATGCAATGGGCAGATTAAACGGGCGGATGAACATTTTCTGAATCTGGAATATGCTCAGGCTATTCCTTTATATGAGAAAGGGCTGAAGAAAAAACTGGAACCAATACCTGCATCCCGCCTGGCGTATTGTTATAAAATTCTAAAGAACTATCCGATGGCAGAAGTGTGGTATGCAAAGACCGTGAGTTTTGCCGATACAGACCCTCTCAATTATTTTTATTACGGGCAGGTATTGAAAAATACCAATAAACCAGAAGAGGCAAAGGTTCAGTTTGAGACCTATTTAAATAAAGTGCCTGGAGACAAGGTTGCAGTAACTCAAATCAATTCGTGTAAGGAGTGGAAGAACTGGCTTAAGCAGAGCCCGTTGTATTCAGTAAAAAATGTTACCCAGCTTAACTCGCCCGAGGATGATTTTTCTCCCTGTTATTATGACAAAGGAATCTTATTTGTATCAGACAGAGGGGTTGTCGATTTGCTGGGCAATGACCTGAACCGTTCAACCAATACTGCTTATCTGGCCGTCTATGAAGTGAGCTATAAAAATCAGAATGATGATTCCGTATCCTTCCGGCCGGTCAGGGAATTCAGCCGTTCATTGAATACCGGTGCACATAATGGCCCCGTATCATTCACTGCCGACCAGAAACAGATAGCTTTTAACAGAGTTGATAAAAATAAAAAGCTTAGCTCAAAAAAATTCACCAACAGACCGAAAATTTATTTTGCTCAAATAAACAAAGGCCGGGTGGACAGTGTAACAGATTTTCCTTATAACAATGATACTTATTCGGTGGCGCATCCGTCACTCTCAACGGATGGGAATACACTCTATTTTGTTTCGGATATGCCGGGAGGTTTCGGAGGAAAGGACATTTACCTGAGCCATAAAACCGGTTCGGCCTGGTCTGTTCCTGAAAACCTCGGTCCCGAAGTGAACACGTCCAGGGACGAATCTTTTCCATATATCCGGAAAGACGGCGTACTCTTCTTTTCTTCTGATGGGCATGCCGGTTTTGGAGGAATGGATATTTATGCTGCTACCTTTAAAAATGGAAAGTGGGGGGATGTGATGAATCAGGGTGCTCCTCTTAACGGCTCTACCGATGATTTCGGAATTATTTTTGACGAGAGTTTGCGAAAAGGTTATTTCAGCTCAGACCGGCCTGGAGGGAAGGGGAAAGATGATATTTACAGTTTTCAGGTTACAAATAAGTTTATGCGTATTGCCGGTAAGATCATGTTCAGCAAGGATAGTCAGGATCCTGCCCGAAACGCTATAGTAAGCATTCTGACTGAAGATGGCCAGGTATTAAAGGTGACTAAGACGGATAAGACAGGATTTTTTCAGTTTGAGAACCTTCCCGGGGATCAATGGTATGCCATCAAGCTGGATGAAAATGACCCTGTGTTGCAGGGGAAAACAAGAGCTTATCTGACAGATGAGCAAGGGAAAGCTGTCCGGGTAACGGTGATTGATCTAAAAGGAAAGAGTACGCGAAAATTTATTTATACCAATCTTCCGGCAGATCCGAATGCCGCTCCTGAACTTCTTACGGAGGACGATATGATCAATCTGGCTGGAAATTTGCTTTCCGGAACGACCCCGTCTAAGCCTATTGCGAATCAGGTTGTTTTGCTGAAAAATGACAAAGGGGAAGTGGTCCAGAAAACAGTAACGAATGCTTTCGGAGCCTTTGCATTTAAAGATCTGCCCCCGGATCAGAATTTTCTGATTGTCATGGAAGAGAATGATCTGCAACTTGCACCTAATACCAAAATTACTATAACCAACAAAAGTGGTAAAGAGATTGCCACCACTGTAATTGGGCCCAAAGGCTCTTTTCGTTATCGCCTGTTAGCTTCCGACAAAGCAGTCCTGTCAGCCATAACGGTTGAAGATTCCGAGTTAAGGGTCGATTTAAAAGGAGGCCTGTTTACAGGTGACGGCACCAAGGCTGCAATCCCGAATATGCCTGTTTCCATTGTGAACGAAAAAGGGGTTGTTATCCAAACCGTGAAGACTGATGGCAATGGAGGATTCAATTTTATCAATCTCCCTTCGGATCAGAATTATGCCGTCGTGATAGGAGAAGGGAACGATCCCCGCCTGGCCAACCTGAAAAGACTGCTCATCACAGATGCCAAAGGAAATATTGTCCGGGAATTGAATGTGACCAAGAATGGATTTCGCTATAAAATACTTCCTTCAGATCAAAGCCAGATGGGTACCGTATATGTGGATGACCCCTGGCTTAAGGTGCTTCAGTTGAAACAGGAAACCCCGAATAGTGCTGGCTCTGCCGAAAGTATCACTATCATTGAGAATATTTATTATGCCTTCGGCGATTGGATAATACTGCCTGATGCTGAAAATATCCTAACCAAGGTCATTCAGGTTATGAAGAACGATCCTGAACTGGTGATCGAAGTGGATTCGCATACGGATTCCCGCGCTTCGGCAGAATTTAATATGACACTTTCGAATAAACGGGCAAAGACTGTCGTGGATTATATCAGAGATCATGGCATCCAGGCCTACCGCATCAAAGGGGTGGGGTTCGGAGAAAGCCGCCTGCTCAATAAATGTGCCGACGGAGTGGAATGTTCAGATGAAGAACATGCCAAAAACAGGAGGACGGAGTTCAAAATCACCCGTAAGTAGTTTCGTTTATTTTTTCTTTTCTGTTTCCATTTCCTTGAGCACCTTTTCAGATTTCATTTTATAGGCTCCTTGCTTCCTGCTCATTTTTTCCAATAATACTTTCGCATCGTCCTCCTTCTTCTCTTTAATCAGTGCGAGCGCTTTATACCAGCTTGCAGCTTCTGAATATTCCGCATTGTTTGAGACAATTACCTTGTCAAAACACTGAAGGGCCTTTTGAGTATCCGGAGTCTGCTTGCTCAGATAGGATACCCCGGCATAAAATAATGCTGTTATATTTCCCTGATTTCCTGCCAGAACAGATTCGAACCTGGATGCAGCCAATGTAAAATCATTCTTACGGTAAGCTTCCATCGCTTCATCCATGACAGAGGACTTCTTATTGCCGATTGCCGGAGCATCGCCGGCAATCTTGTCTTGTACGGTGCCTCTCTTATCCTGGAGGTTTCGGTAGCTTCCGTCAGAAGTTCCACCGGTAGTGATAACGCCCTGAGTAGCAGGAGTGATGACATTGATCTGAGCCTTTGCCTGCTCTCCGCTGCTTGCCGGATTAGCCTGCTCCTTATGGAAGTTCATTGCAGATGATTTTGTTCCTGCCTCATTACCCTTGATTGTCACAATACTGCGGGTAGAATCAGCAAGCGATCCACTATCTTGTTCTATCTGTTTGAAATATCTGTTTTCAGGGGCTTTGGCAGGAGCGGTTTGTGAATCCTGATCTTTCTGTGCAGGAGTTGTATTGCTTCTGTGTTTCTTGCTCTTTTTCTCGGAGGCAGGCATTGACTCGTGCGTTACTGCAGCAGGTACAGATTTGGCTTCATACTTGGCAGATTTGGAAAGTTCCTCCCGGACCACGGCATTCTCATCATAGCGGTCAGGAGTTGCCGGAGGAGGGCTTGACTTGGAAAGGGAATCGGTGCTTGAATTCTTGGTATTTACAACCGAACGCTGTTTCCGCGCCGTTTTTTCATCATCATTTAGTGCATCCCCTTCCTTATTCTTACTCACCTTCAGAGCACTTGTAATGACAGTTTCCTGCTGCAGTGCATGATTCTCTTTTTCTTCCTTTCCTTTTAGTTTCTCCTCAGGTCCTGCATCTTGTTTGGAAGCAAATGTCCCGCTTCCCCAGCTTGCCCCACCCATAGGAGGCGATGCAGGAGGTGGGACAGATTTGTCTGAAACTTCAGGCGTAAAAGCAGGCTTCTTGGCAGGCACTTTGTCGGCAGACACAGGATATGGTTCAAAATTCCGGTAAAAAGTCTCGTCTTCCGGAGCACTGCTGACAGTAGTATTACTTTCATTGACAGTAGTTTCTTTTGCAGGCAGCTTCTTGTCCATTTCCTGGGCCATATCAGGCTTTTTATTTTCAGGCAGGAAATAGCGCAGCATCATAAAACTGCCAATGAGTAAGACGATGATGGCGGCGGCCGCCAGGCGAGCGTTAAAGTTCAGCGGAATGATACGACCTTTTATTACGTTGTCTTCCTCTTTGACCGGTGTGACAGGGATCAGGAACCCACTCACTTTGGTTCTGTCTTTAACCAGTTCCAGCCCTTCCATTGCCTCTGAACAAAATGCGCAGTCAAGCAAATGTTTCTCAACAGCATGACATTCAGATGGGGTAAGGTTCCCGTCTATATATTCAAACATAGCCTGTTCGGTCAGGCATGCTGTCTGTGGATCAAATAGTTGGTGTGCCGGCCCGTTCATACTGGTTTCTCCATATAAATTTTCAGGTTACGTTTTCCATTCTGAATAAAGCTCTTCACATCATTCAGCGTATACCCGGTGATATCAACTATTTCTTTATAACTCTTCTCTTTCAGGTAAAATAAATCAACACAAATTTTTTGTTCTTCATTCAGCTGGAGAATGCCTGTTTCAAGTTTGGTAAGTGTTTTTTCTTTCTCCAGTACAGGGTTATGATGCAGATCATGCACGGATTCCATATCCGGTTTATGATCATTTTTAAAAGCTTTCTGATTTTTAAGCAGGGTTTGGCTGCTCCTAAGGTGCATCAGACAATGATTCTTGGCAACGGAGAACAGCCATCCTTTAAAATTGCCAACTTCATGCTTTAGGAGGTCATTCAGAAGACGCTCAAAAATATGACTTTGCAGATCCTTGGCCAGATCTTCATCCTTGAGGTATTTCATACACACACCAAAAACAAGGTGCATATACCGTTTAAATAACTCGCCTACACATATATTTTCCTGGGTCTCCTTATACTTTGCTACCAGCTCGGCATCAGACAGGTTGCGTATATGTGAGGAGAGGAGGACCACTCTGGTAAAGGTAGTAATTTAAGACTGTACTATATCCCAAATCAGGATTGAACGATCATCTCCTGCCGATATCAACCGGTTGGTTTCCCGGTGCCAAAGCAAGGTATTCACACTGCTCGCATGCCCACCCTGTTTCTCCCGGTTGATACGGAGTAATAACTCAAATGTTGTGCCATTCCAGATCTTGACTGTCTTGTCGCGGCTGGCACTAGCAAACAAAGTGCCTTCCGGATTGAAAAGGATACGGTAAACAGCATAATTGTGAGCTGCAATAGAGTGAATCAGGCTGTAATCCTGTTCCGGATCCCAAACCTTCAGATAGGCATCTTTACCACCGGTAAGCAAAGTTTTTCCGGATGGGTGAAACCGGACTGCATTGGCACCCAGCTGGTGGGCCTTAAGCACATACTCTTCCTGAAATGTTTCCAGATTCAGGATATGAACATTACCTTCTCCGGAAGCCAATGCCAAAATACTTTCACCAGCATTTATATCCATTTGCCGGAGTTTACCGGATGAAAGCTTACGTATCCTGAGCATTTGAAGATCTGCCAAGGAACAGACTGCAAAATTTCCATCCCCGCCTGAAGAATAAAAGCATTGCTGAATCCGGCTGTAACGGATGTCAAAAACCGGGGCTGTATGGAGCTGGAGAATTTTAATTTCCGCTTTCTCGTTGAGATCGAGAATATGGATAGAGCCGGTGGATGTGCCTGCGAGTAATAGATTTTTTTCGGGTATATAGCAAACACTGTATACAGCCGACGGAAATCGTACCAGAAAGGGATGGTTAACCCCCTCCCGTATATTCCAGGCACTAATGAGCTTATCGGCTCCTCCTGAAAAAACGATATCCGGCCATGGAGAAGACGAAAGGGCATATACAGATGCCTGGTGCCCCTTTAAACTAAATTTCTGCTCTGCCTTTATTTGCATGGCATGAAATTAAGCAAATGAAGATTAAAGGGTAGATTTCTCTACTTATTGTAATTTACTTATTGTCAATATCTTATATTTGCATCTCAAAGCCTGGACCCTGTTTCGTCAGGAATTACGGACAGAATGGCAGATAAAAAGCATGGTATGCGGTTTGACAGGTAATATGCAAAATTCAAAATAACCTCCTTATGAAAAGTAACACCATTGTATTGGGTTCCGTATTCATCCTTTTGTTTATTCTGTTTATAAACGGATGCAGTACCAGAAATAATCTGGTCGACAAAGATGTGGCAGTAACACAATCCTGGCACCAGGTTGAGAATCAGTATCAGCGACGCATGGATTTGATCCCTAACCTGGTTGCTACGGTACAGAACTACGCTAATTTTGAGAAATCAACACTTCAGGGTGTGGTAGAAGCGAGAGCCAAAGCTACTCAGGTAACGATTGATCCAAGTAAGCTGGATGCAACTTCTATGCAGAAATATCAGGCAGCACAGGGTGCTGTCACTTCTTCCCTCGGGCGTTTGCTGGCTGTTGCTGAAAACTATCCGGATCTGAAAGCCAATGAAAGTTTTATGGGTTTGCAGAAACAGTTGGAAGGAACAGAAAACAGGATTGGAGTGGCACGTGATGACTTCAATAAACTCGTAGGTGACTACAATGCCAACATACGCCGTTTCCCGGCCAATATTTGGGCAGGTATGTTCGGGTTTCATGCGCATGATTTTTTCGAGATGAAGGAAGGTGCGGATACCGCTCCGGATGTAAATAAGCTGTTTAAGAAATAGACGTATGGCTGAGAAAAAAGCAAAAGATTTTTTCAGTGAACAGGAGAAGCTCTCAATCCGGGATGCAATCGTAGATGCTGAAAAAAACACTTCCGGTGAAATCCGTGTGCATATGGAAAATCATTGTAAGGGAGATGCTGTTAAGCATGCTGAAAAGGTGTTTGTCCGCCTTGGCATGCAGAAAACCGCAGAACGGAATGGTGTGCTTTTTTACCTTGCGGTACTTGACCGAACGTTTGTGATTTACGGGGATGTCGGTATACACGCCAAGGTGGATGAGCATTTTTGGGACTCAGTACGTGATCACATGCTTCCTCATTTCAAAGAAGGCCGTTTTTGCCAGGGTCTGTCAGAGGGGATTAAACTGGCCGGAGCAAAACTCTGTGAACATTTCCCTCATAAGGATGATGATGTGGATGAACTTTCCAATGATGTAAGCTTTTCATAGTTTTATCCTCCTTTCCCCATGCGATTTCTATTTTCAAGTTTGTTGTTTCTTGTGTCTTTTATTCCACTAAGGGCTCAGGACGACCGTATACCGGTGCGCCCGGACCCGCCACGTCTGGTCAATATGCTGACTCCGGAAGCTCAGCGTTTTCTGAGTGAGGCTGAAGTTCAGGATCTGGAAGCCCGTTTGGAGGATTTTTCAAATAAAACGAGCAATCAGATTTGTGTGGTAGTGACAACTGACCTGAAAGGAACGGATCCGAGTGACTTTGCTATCAAGTTGCTTCGGAAATGGGAAGTTGGGCAGAAAAAACAGAATAACGGTGTTGTCATCCTTATCAAACCCAAAACCGGAAATGAGCAGGGTGATGTTTTTATTACCACCGGCTATGGGTTGGAAGGCGCTATAACGGATTTGGCCTGCCATGAAATAGTGCAACGCAATATTCTGCCTTTTTTCAAGCAAGGTAAATATGCCCAGGGTATTGATGCAGGGGTGAAGGTGCTGATGGAGCTTGCTAAAGGGGAATATAATTCTCAAACCTATCTTCAGGAACAACCCCGCAGAAGGCAGGGACGTAATCCGGTTCTGACTATCGTAATCATTATCGTCGTGATCCTTGTACTTGTCATGAGAGGAATTGGCGGAGGAGGTGGTGGAGGAGGATTCTGGATAGGAGGAGGTGGTTTTGGCGGTGGATTCGGCGGCGGCGGATTTGGCGGCGGTGGTGG
>JBIOHC010000070.1:0-15595 GCA_044448685.1 Bacteroidia bacterium | reverse complement strand
CCCCTGGAGCATTGACATATCAATGCCTATACTCACATTCCCACCAGGAAGGCCGGTCTTTTGTGTTCTCCAGACTCTTTTCCAGTAAGCAGTAATAGGAGTGGAAGGAGCTCCATGCGTGAACTGCTGACACGTATATGTTAAAGGCATAGTATTATGTCCCCAGATCAGATAATCTCCATCGCTTGTCATCTGAACAGGGGCCGTGAAACTGCTGTTCGCCATAATGACAGCATCGGCAGGTGTATTGATGGAATGGGATTTAGGCTGGCTGAGACTTTCAGCAACAAGTTCCCTTCCAATACCGGCTACATCATTGTGGTATCCCGTAGCAGAATCCCAAATAGTTATTCCGGCAGGGGAGTGATAAGCCAGTGTTGTAGAACCGTTGCCTCCAAGAGTGATTCCATATTTAACAGCCAGGTAGGATTCTATTTTATTGGCCTGGACAGGTGTGATGGGACCGCTATAGGCTATTATTTCTCCTACAGGACCCAGCCAGTCTCTTGGCCTTCCGTCAAAAACTGGAGTATTGCTATTCTGTCCCCCCATAAAAACATTTGTCGGTACTGCGCTCCCGCCCAAAGCGGTTACGATATCATACATACCGGAATGCGGCGTGTTATATGCAATGCCTGCCGGTGTTCCGTTCTTTCTCCATACACCAGGGGACTGGAAATTACCGGAGCCATATCCGTTTTCATGATATTCAGCTACAGTACCGCCATTATTGCCACCGTGTATAGGGCATCCCGGACAGGGCAGCGAAAGCGTTACTCCATCATATGTTGCAAGATGTGTATTTATTCTTGTCAGATCTGCCAGTTGGGCAACCCAGAAAAAGGACTGGTAGTTTTCATCAGGAGTATGGAGGAAGTCTCCACCCGCTCCGCTGCTCATTGTAAAACGTATGAATGGATTAAAATTATAACCGATAGCCACGAGGTTAGGTGTTCCGTTAACTGTAACAGGAGTCGATGTGTTACTTTGATCCACCCACCCTGTCAGGTTAATACCCGATGTTGTTGTGCCGGCATTCGCTTTCAGCCACAGACCCAGGCCTCCGGATACTCCTCCCGGTGTTTGTGCAAGCGTATGGCGGGGTCCCTGAAAAAAAATCAGTAAGAGGAAGCAGGAAAAAGAAGGAAAAGATAAATGCAGGTTCTTCATGTAAGGGCTAAATTAATATGCCGCTAACACAAAGCTAAATGCCGGGTAACAAGTGGGTTGATTAGAGGTATAGCTGAGTCGGAAGGATGACAAAGTCAGAAGCAGATTCTTCAAAACGCACTTATTCTGACTCCTGACTCACTTATTACCAGGCATGCGGAAATCTGTTTTATTCATCTCAACTTGCACAAAACAGGGTGTTGTAAAAATGAAAAACATGAGTAGGAAACCAATGTCAGACTATATAAAGATTATCGTTGATCCTGCGTAAGGGATTTGCTTTAGCACAGCATCGCTAATGGATTTATTAACGGAAGAGGGTTACAAATCCTGTTTTCCGGATAATGTTTCCGGAGTCTTGCCAGAGTTCGGCCACAAAATAATAGGTGCCATCGCTTACTACATGGCCTTGTGTGGATTTCCCGTCCCAATAGCCGTTAAGACCGTCAAAAGTATTTATCTGCACGCCCCAACGGTCATAAATAATGCAATGAATATTACTGTAACCAAAAGTGGTGATATGGAATTCATCATTCGATCCGTCACCATTGGGGCTGAATACGTTCGGGATGAGGAAGGATGGCAATAATGCGTGTATGCACAGGGAAGAGCTATCTGAACATCCGTGGCTATCGGTGGTAATAACCCTGACACAGTATCTGCCGGTATCACTAAGCGGGAAACAAGGGGAGGCTAATGTGGAGGTTGCTCCTGTTTGAAGAATCCAGCTATAAGTTCCGGTCGTAGTTCCTGTGAGATGCAAGCAGAATTCTGCCGATCCGGGTAGCGCATTCAAGGCCAGTAAACCATTTACCGAATTGCTGGCAATGACGGGAACAAATGTTTGTCTCACATTAACACTGGCACTTACACTTAGCAGACAGTTATTATTATCGGTAACAAAACAGGAGTAGGTTGTACTCACTGCCGGGCTCACCGTTTGTGAAGGGATGTTTCCGGCCCCGTTGTTCCAGCTGTAAGTATACGGAGCTGTACCTCCGGAAGTGCTTACAGAAATTAAGGCACTTTGACCCGGGCATATGGAATCCGATACGGAGCTTATCTGCAGGGCAGGAGGCTGAATCAGTGTTAAGGTGTCGTGAATACTGCACCCGTTCCCATCTGTAATCGTACAGGTATAAATGCCTGCCGCCAGCCCGGACATGGTTGGGGTGCTACCGGCTACCGGACTCCATGAAAAGGTATAGGAAGAAGAGGAAGAAGATGGACTTACTGAAAGAACACCTGTATTGTCCCCATGACACCTGTTATTCACCTGTGTACTGCTGACGGTGAAGGATGACAAGGCTGTCAGACTGAAATAAGCCACATTGGTATGACCTGCTGCATCTTTTATTGTACAGGTATACGTTCCCGGGCAAAGACTGTTTACAGCAGCTGTCGCAGCGGTGTTGGGCGACCAGGAATAGGTATACGGGGCTGTTCCCCCAGTGACCGTTACAGAAGCGGTACCGTTACAATTGTTTGCACATACAGGAGACTGCTGGGCGGTGGTAAGCTGTAATACATTCGGAGTTGTACCGCATGGCAGATGTACATTTGCACTGGTTACAAAACCATTTCCACAGGCATAAATATTTCCGTTGCCGGCATAGGCAAGGTCAAACACAGCCCCGGAAGTGGGAACGGAGGTAATGAAGGTCAGGGTAGGATCATATATGCTTATCCCGTTTTGGGTGCCGACAAACACATTGCCACAGGAGTCTACCACGATTCCGCTGTTTTGATAAATGATTCCTCCGTTCACAACGACACTGTTTACCAGAGCTCCTGTACCAATAGTCCGGGAATTCAGTGAGCCCCCGTCATAGCAATAAATAAAATTTGCACTGGTCGCAATTCCGTTAAACCCATGAAAGCTTTGACGGGGATAGGATAATGTGGTTGAATTATCAGCATAATAGGCTCCTTGTTCCTCCAGGGTAAATCCATCCGGGACATAAAAATTGTTGGTAAGGGCTGTTGTATTGCAGGATACAAAATTACCTGCCGGGCCGGGAGTTAAACCTCCGGTGACATGCAACACATATAATGAACCTGCAGCAGAAAGGTTCAGGGAACGGATCTCAGCAGAATTTAAGGTGCCAATGATAGCAGCAGAACTTAATAAATTACCTGAATTGGGATCAGCCAATGCTATATTATTGCCTGGGGTGTAATTGATTAATCCACCGATTATAAGGTGATTGTTAAGCCCGTCAAAAAGAAGTCTCCAGGGTTCCACGTACAATGCCGGACTGGTCCAGATAGTGGTACCGGTGTTTCTGTCAATTTTAAGGATTGTCTGCGAACCGCAACCATCTGCGAGGTAGATATTCCCTGTAGGATCAATTGTCATGTCACCGTAATAATCATCTGTTGTCCTAAAGCTTGACGCAACATAGGTCCATATTACAGCTCCGGAAGAACTCAGTTTTTTAAGCTGATAGTTGGGAGCCCCTCCATAAACGAATATATCGCCTGTAACAGGATTAGTTGCAATATCATATCCCTTGTTAACTGTTGTAAATCCCGGACTCATGACCCAGGGATCTATGACAATAGGGTGGCTTGCGTCATACGAACCCAGGAAGAAACCTGCTTCCTGTCCATGTAAAGTAAAACGGCTTTCCACTTTGGCACCTGTTACCGCATCATTCGAAAGGGGTGCATGATCCGTAATCATTCCCGACCGGCAATCCATACGCATGTTTCCTTCTGAATCGGTACTGATCCGGTCCATGCCTGTATAATCCATTTTTACCTGATTCACATCAGCACCGGCCTGTAAGTTCAAGGTGTATTTGAGTCCTTTGCCGGGATAAAATTCAAAGAGGATATCTATGCCGGGATACAGGTTTTTGCACAGCAGTTTGCGATATGCCTTGCATCGGGTATCAGGCAGGAGGGAATCCATATTGTGGAACACATAATAATCCGGGCAGGGTTCCTGGGGAACAAGGTTGTTCATGCTTCCCGAACCTCCCCAGGTCATGGATACGATATGAAATTTGGCTGGAGCTGACTTATCCTTATCCTGATCACGTTCAGGGGCTGGGTGCAAACCAGGAGGCGTTGCCTTGGCTTCCTTCTCTCGGCTTACAAAATAGATCCCTTTTTTTCCGAATAATATGTACTCTCCCGAACCTGACAAACTATAAAGTACTTTGTCATTCAGTCCGGGTACGGCATCGAATGCCCCTTTGTTTTCTATAAACGGAATCTGGTTAAAAGGGCTGGTTTGCCAGTTGATACGGTTTGATTGCTGAGCAGGAAGTTTTGAAATTACCAGGAATGTAATCAGGAGTACCGGAGCAAATCTTCGGATGAAATCCATAGTGAACAATTGAATGTTGAACCGGCTGGGGAATACTATAACGAAGATACTAAAAAAAACTATAAAATGTTGTATGCGGGAATTCGCATAAATCCCATAGGTATTTCCGGTTCAAACCTGTGATTCAGCCGGGTCAGCTGAAAAGCCGTAATGCAGCCTGGCCTTCTCTTTCAGAGGATGCGTGCTCCAGTCTTCCCATTCGGCAGTATAGGGATTGTAACCGCATTTAAGCGGTTTGCTAAAGGTGTCCGACGGGGTCTCGAGATAGGCCCGGCAATCCACACAGATATATCTGAATTCACAATCCGAACAGGTCCGGATCCGGTCTTTGGAGATCTGCCAGTAATCTTTAAACCCTGGATACTCAACGGCATCTGCAAGCCGGGTATCTGAACAATGTCCGAAAGAAGCTTCCATACTGGGGCAGTTCCGTATTTCACCATACTGATCAATACTGAGCTTACGGTTCAGACATGTATTGTATTTTTTCGCTTCAGTAAAGAGTTGGGTATTGACAGTAAAATAGCGGGCATCCACTACACCGCACCGGTGTTCATCAGGAACAAGCTGAGTTGTGAAATAGAATACTCCTGTGTTTGTATCCTCCCCTGCATACAGCACTTCCTCTACCGGGGATGCATAGATAAAGGCGGAACGGATTCTCGGAAATTTACAGGCCAGGGCAAGAAAACTTCCCGGATCGTTTGCAGAAGTGTAAGGAAAAATAAGATCGATCGATTTAAAGCGGCTCTCATCGAGGTAATGCAATATCACTTCCAGTTCCGGTAAAGGCAGTGGGTGATAACACCGTATCTGGATATCCTTACATCCCAGCTCCTGCAACTGGATAAATATACTTTCATACGGATGCTTGCTGTATATTCCTATATCCACGATGGCATTTGAAATGATACAGGGGTAATCCCATTTCAGGTTTAAGGGAGGAAAAAGCGCAGCCTCATCTATAGTATCAACCCGGAAAATATATTCATGCTGTTCCAGAAAGCTGAAGTAATCGGTCAGTGTAACCTGTTCCGAATCGGGGAATGCATTTCTGATTTCGGAAACAGTATGTTTATTGTATTGGATAAGGAGCTCATACAGACTATTGGGGATGAGTCTGAATTCATTCCTGTCCAGATCAGCAATCAGACTCCTTCTCGAACCTTTCACAGGAATGCAGTTGGAAACTAGACAAAGAATCCGGTTGTCGGGATTGGGAGCTGTCATGTAATGGATTGGTGGAATTCAAATCATTCTGGAAATAGGTTTATAATGCCCGTAAACGAGGTAGTGTTTAGTATGGTGAAAAGAAGAAGTTACATAGGTGCTATAAGCTTTCACTGCCCCCTTGTTCAGGGAATCCGGATTTGTGAGTTTATCATAAGTGAATGGAAGTTGTTCTTTAAACCGGTTCTTTTTCATGTGTTGTTTTTATTCCCAGCAAGGCCAGGGCATGAAGTTCATAGATAGGATAATTACACGGTGCAGCCACCATACCGAACTGTCCAAGTGGATTGACTTCAAGAAAATAATAGGCTCCGTCTTCCGCTGCAATCATGTCAATAGAGCCTGTATGCAGGCTGAGTTTATTCATCAATAGTCTGAGTTTTTGTTCTTCCTTATCGGGAAGATTAAACGGGACTTTACGGTTGGGCTTTTTAAAATCATATTTGCGGAAATCGGTTGTGGTTTGTTTGCCGGCTTGTGAAAGAATAGCCATAGTATAAAACACACCCTGGAGGTAGAAAATTCTCAGGTCATATTTTTTACGGATCTCCATTTGAAAGAGGGAAGGAAAAAACCAGGGCGGTTTGTTCACAATGGAACTCGGTTCAACCCTTTCTGTATAGGCCATATGTAAACGGGAGTTCAATATGAAATAGGGACTGTTATTTATGGATTTGCTGATTATTTCATTTCCTGCGGCCCGGGCTGAATTGTAAAACATCAGTGCCCGGGCAGAAGAGCCGGTTATACAGGTTTCGGGAATTGACAAGCCGCAGGATTGGGCCAGTGTAAGTACAGAGAGCTTATTGAGATGTATATCCTGAAAAGAGCCAATGCTTAAACGTACTCTGTGTTGCAGCCAATGATAAATAAAGTGCTCCACCGTCGAAATTTCCTGCCTGAGGTGACTCCTGATTTCTTTATCCAATGCAGTTTCGCCCTGGAAAACTTCATTGTTCATTTCCTCAAAGCAGAGCTGACCTCTGCGGTACCAGTAGGCATTGATTGAGTTCAGGCTCGTTACGCTTTCGTCTGAACCCCTGGACAGTTGAACATCGTTTTCCAATTCCTCTTTTCCCAAATGCAAGTTCTGAAGTGAAACAGGCTCTTCCCTGTTTATACGTATGAAGCATCCCTGAAAATGAACAATCCAGTCAATCACCCGATCTGCATTGTGCTCATTGTCTTCTGTCAGTATAAGTATCATCAGTAGGATTCCTGAAAAGATTTATATTCCTCAAATGATATGGTGAACCCCAACGCGGCCCTCCGTTTATTGATATGCCGGAGATCTTTTATTGGGTAGGCTTCATTCTTTCCCGTTAATGAATCACGTCTGAATTGCGTGCCATAGAGCTGTGGCTTACCCCGGGCAATGCGTATTTTATCGGTCAGGATTCCAAGGTATTCTCCATTGAGTTCTTTATGGCGAACTGACTTTTTTATAGCACGCAGGTATTTAAGCTGGGTACTCAGGTCACTGTGAATAAGTATGAGGACCGGGACTTCGGAAGCCGTTAATCCGACACGGACAGCTGTGGGGTAGCCGGTTGCATCAATGATCTGACCAATCCTGATTTTGTTATTCTCATCCATTAACCTGGCCCTTTCAGGCGGGATTTGTGTATTCATGCGTATGCTCTGGTCCCGTGCCTGAATTTCCAGTAATTCCATTGCCATTTCGGGGTCCTCAACAGTTCTGTTCTCGAGCAGGAAGGAAGCTTTTATTTTGTCCAGAGATCTTTGCCAGGAGGGATACGTTTGTAAAGGTTCCAGATCCACATCTGCTGAAAGCTCTATATGACTGTAATTTCTGTCAGCCAGCATTTTCAGAAAGTATAGAGCACTGTCAGGTTTTCCTGTTTTGGCATAACAGCATACCAGGGAATACAGGTTGGAAAAAAAGAGATTCCGTTCCTGTTTTGTCAGGCTATCCGGGTTGCGGTCTTCCATCTGATGTACACGCTTTAGAAAGAGTTTACCCGCCTCTGCATTTTTGCCCTGCAGGACAAGCATGGAAGCTGTATCCAATGTAATGCCGCTTATCTGAGCCCGCTCTGCCTGAATAGTGATGATCAGTATCAGGGTGCTGAGCATATATTTAATATACATGTGGAGGGTATTTAAAAGGAAGGGGTTCTGGGGCCCCTCCCTTTTGATGTTACCGGGATAGGAAGCAACTGCGGAGGTCAGGCTGTTGCGCAAACCCAGGAGATGGAATCAACGTCTCCGGTAGCTACCGAATTACCGGTGATTTTGCAGGCATCAGTACAACCGGCGTGGATGCCGGTAGTACCACCATAACAGACAGAATTGAAATCACCCCCGTTCAGGGAAGCGGCCTGCAAAGGTGTCAGCTCATTCGCTTGAAAGGATTTGAACAAGTCTCCTTTCAGACTTTCCAGTTTTTTCATAGATTTATTTTTAGTATTAATAACAGGAACCTTTTCACGAAAAAGGTAAACGTTAACCTAATCCGCAGCAAGGGTAGGTGGAAATGTAACAGAAATGGAATATATTACATGAAATGAAGGAGCAGGCTGACAAACAAAAGTCTGAGCGATTTATTTTGCGTTTTGCGTTCTCCGCTCTTTTTTTATATTCTGTTCAGCCGTCTCAGAAATTCTTCTTTCTTACGTTGGGAGATGGAAATATTCTTCCCGTCATTCATGATGAGATAGCCCCCTCTGCCGCTGATATATTCGCGTATACATTCCATATTGACAAGGTGGGAGTGGTGGACACGTATGAAGTTGTGATCGCTCAGGAAATCTTCGAATTCTTTAAGGTTTTTGGTGACGAGGTGTTTTTTCCCGTCTGACAGGTAACAGGTAGTGTATTTTCCATCTGCTTCACAGCGCATGATTTCGGCAATCTCTATAAAGAGCAATCCGCTTTGTGTGCTTAAAGCAAGCTTGGTACTGCTTTTGCGTATCGTATTGTAATTCAGCTTGAAACTGTTCATGTCGGCAGGAGGAGACTTGCTTAGTAAACGGTCTTCCACTTTTTTAACCGCAGTCACCAGCTCCTCTTCATCAACAGGTTTGAGAAGGTAATCGATGGCTGAAAACCGGAAAGCCTTGATGGCATATTGGTTATTGGCTGTTACGAAAATGACGGAGAAGCGGGACGTGTCCTGCTGTTCCAGAAAATCAAACCCTGAACCTCCGGCCATTTCTATATCCAGAAAAACCAGGTCGGGATGGAGTGTGTTTACCAGCTCACCGGCTTCCCGGATATTTCCGGCTGAGCCGATAATCACAACTTCCGGGCAATGCTCCCGGATCATTATTTCAAGAAGCTCACGCCCTTTTTTTTCATCGTCAACAAGGATGGCTTTGATCATTTTTTATGCAGATTAGGAATGAATGGAATTAGGATAGTGACCCGGGTTCCACTGGCTTGTCCGGCTGTGTCATGCAAATCAGTGACCCTCATTTCAATACTTGTGTTTTTAATATAGTTAATCGTTTCAATCCGGTCGGTTGTATTCTGAATACCCATTGATTTATGCGTCGAGGAGGGTGTACAGCGCAGTGCAGCTGAGTTGGCCCGGCCTATTCCATTGTCTTCCACTTCCAGCACCAGCATATCTCCTTCCATACGGATACGAAGATAGAGTGATCTTTTCCTGTCTGAGTTCAGCAACCCGTGGTGGATTGCATTTTCCATGAAAGGCTGTAGGAGCATGGCCGGTATATCCACTTCTGTAGTATCGAGGTCCGGAGGAACCTCGAGGTGAAATTCAAATTCCTTGTCCATTCTGAGCTGTTCGAGTTCGACATAGAGGGACAGAATTTCCAGCTCAGAGGCCAGTGTGATATAGCTGGATGTAGATTGTTCAAGGAACAAACGCAGCAAACGGGAAAATTTACCCAGGTATTTATTGGCTGAAACTTTATTGTCGGTAGCAATAAAATATTTAATGGTATTCAGACAGTTGAAGGTAAAATGCGGGTTCATCTGACCCTGTAGCGCTTTCAGCTCCAGTTCGGCATAGACCCTTGCCATACGTGTTTTTTCTTTTTCCCGTCTGCGTATCCGGCGTATCCGGAGGCGTATGTACAAAAAGACCAGCAATCCTATTCCTGTATAGAGGCTGACATAAAACGTCCAGGTTCTCCAGAATGGAAAGGGAATGGATAGGGCCAGACGCTTGCCTTCCGGATTGGGTGATCCATACACCCTTACATGGAAGGCATAATCACCGGGTTGAAGATCGATGAATTCGGCAGTGCGTGATTCGGTTGGAGGGCCCCAGTCCTTATCCCTTCCTTCAAGCATATACTGGAAAAACAGTTTATGCTCCCCTCCGAAATAAGGAGCCGTATAATGAACAACAATTTTCTTGATCCCGTTCTTTATCTCAACCAGCGGTCCGTGAAGGTCCACAGGTTTATCGTCGGCATCAGCCTGTTCAATAAACACATCGGGTTTCCAGCCCGATTCACTACCGGGCCGGGTATCAGCCAGGACAACCCCGACCAGGGTCGGAAACCAGATTCTGCCATCAGCACTCTTCAGCCCCGATGGCTGGAAGCCCCCGTTGCATTCCGAATTTTTCATTCCTTCTTCCTGTCCGTAATAGGAAGTGATGAAATAAGGATTTTTTCCATCGGCATATTTGTTAAGCTCATTCCGGTTTGCCCGGTATATACCCCGGTTGGAACTGATCCACAGATTCCCGCTTTCATCTTCAACCACACATGAAGTATAATCATCTATCATCCCGGGAATAGCTCTGAACGCAACAATTTTATCATCCTTTAAACGATGAAGGCCCCCTCCGTAAGTTGCAATCCAGTAAATACCATCTTTGTCCTCATATATATATCTTACTTTGTTATTCATCAGACCGGAAGCAGTGGTAAACAGCTTGAGCTTTCCATTGCGTATCACTCCCAGCCCTTCACTTGTGCATATCCATATCTGCCCTTTACTGTCCTGCATGAAATGAGTAACCGGAAAGGTGATGGCATCTTTCAGCACAGGAGAGAATTGTTCATTCTTCCACACACAGATACCGTTATTGGTTCCAATCCAGATCGTTCCTTCCCTGTCCTGGAACAAACTGAAAACAACATTACCGGGCAGGTACTCTTTTGTATAAGGGAAATGCTGCCACTTGCCTTCTTTAAGACGATACACACCGTCACCGTATACTCCCGCCCATAGGCTTGATTCTTTATCTTCAAGCAGGGCCCAGATACATCCAATATGCTCATCCGTAAAGGATTTAATGACAGATTTGTCTATGCAGTTAAGTCCTTCGCAATAGTTGGAAACAAGCAGGGAGTTATCATGCATAAATAATATGGCTCCGGTAGGATCTGCAATGAGACCGTCTTTCTTCGTAAGGTTCAGGAAAGTTTTATGCTTCATCTTGTTCAGCCCTGCTTCGCTGGTACCTACCCAGATATTATTTTCCCGGTCGGTGCACAAAACAGAAGTAAGTTCTGAGCTGAGTCCTTCCTCAATCCCATAGAAGCGGTAGGTTTTGCCGTTGACCATAGCCAGGCCCTTGCTGCAGGTGATCCATAAACGGTTTTGGGAGTCAATGCAATAATCGTTCAGACGTATAGGCCCTTCCAGGGCATTGGGAACAGGAACATAGGAAGCCTTGCCATCCTTAAGTTTATAAAAACGATAATTATTGTAAATCCACAGGCCTGAATGTCCGGTGTTTCTCATAAGTGTGAACACAGAATCTTTTATACCGGCAACCACTGTTACCTTATGATCTTTGAATGCATAAAGACTGCGTACCGTTGAGCAATACAAAGAACCGTTATCGGAGCAGAGCTGGTCTATTTTTCCGGTACTTACAGGAAGGGTCAGAATAAGCCGGAAAGAACCATTGAGGAGTTCATAAATTTTATTGTCAGCTGTGGCGGCAATGAGGTTTCCTTCCGTGTTTTCACACAAGGCCTTGAATACAGCCTTTTCTTCACCTTTCAGAATAACTTCCTGAAACTCTCCCTGTTCAAGTTTCAGGAGCTGACCATTCAGATTGAGGAGCCAGAGTATGCCCAGCCTGCTTTCGAAAAGAACCGGAAAGCTGGTGCCCTCCAGCCCTTTCGTGTTGGAGCTGTTATAAGTACGAAACGTTTTTCCATCAAAACGCAGCAAGCCGTTTGTTGTGGAAAGCCACAAAAAACCATCCCTGGTCTGGAGCATGCTAACCACACTGTTCTGAGGCAGGCCATTCTCAGAAGTCCAGTTTTCAATTGTAAAATCAGTGGCAGATCCCAGACTTTTATCCGATATGAATGGAATCTGGGCATAGGCTGTAAAGGAGCAGATGAACAAACACAGAAAAACGCAGAAGCGGACAGCGGTGTACATGAATAGACAAGGATAAACTAAATCATGATGTAATTTAACAATAAGATAAACATATTACAAGGATTCGGAGGGGTATCTCCCTGTTTCCCAGCAATCAGGATAAGTTAGAATAGGTTCCGGCCGCGTTTATGCCCCATTTCGACTCACTTGTTACTTGGCATGAAAATAACGTTAAGGCCTGGTATACTTTTCCCTCCTGAATATTCAATAAACCCTTATAAGGTACTTCTTATCGCGAATGAAATATACAACTTGCCTGTCGATTATTTGCACGTTCTTCACCCTGCAGGCTGAAAAAATTACGGCACAATGTTCAGGAGGAACTAACGGGGGGGCGCTTACCTCCGCTCCTAACAGCAGCTACCAGACCCAGGCTGTTACCAGTGGCAACTACTATACTTTTACTGTACCTGCGGGATGTATGCCTACCTATGATTTCTCCTTATGTGCTGCAGAGGGCGGAAGCTGTACTTTTGACAGTCAGCTGACGATCAATGATAATACAGGAGTTTATGCCGGCGGATATAATGATGATTTCTGCGGACTCCAGTCTCACGTTACCTGGACTCCTGCCGCTGCAGGTACGTATCAGGTTTATCTGACGGATTTTTTCTGTGTTAACAGCGGCAGCGTTGCTACACTTGCCTACCGTGCCATAACACCGCCAGTCATGGCCTACAGTTCCTCTGCCACCGTACAGGCCAGCACAGCAACGGTTATGAAATGTGATCTTGATCAGGTTATTGTCGGTATACAGGTCACTACCGCCGGAAGCTGCAATCCACTTTCCCTGACTCAGGTTAAGCTGGGTGCCGGAAGCAGTACCAGTGCAACTCTGGCTGATGTGTCAGCCATTCATTTGTATTATACAGGAACCAGCTCCACCTTCAGCACAACAAATGAATTTGTTCCGGGTGGCACTACAGTTGCAGGAGGATCTAATACCCTGAATGGGTCTCAAACCCTGGCTTCAGGAACAAATTACTTCTGGGTTACCTACGATATGAATGCAGGTGCTACCACAGGAAATTTGGTGGATGCTTCTTGTACACAACTAACAGTGGCAGGAGCAACGCAGGTACCGGGAGTGACAAACCCTGCAGGTACACGCAGCATCATTGTTTGCAGTACCTATCCAGGTACCAGTGCATCCGGACTGACCCATTGGGTCAAATCGGATGCAGGTGTAACCGGCAGCCCGGTAAGTGCCTGGGCCGACCAGTCGGGTGCAGGCATCACCGGTAATATGGTACAGGCTGTCGTTGCAGCCCAGCCATCTGTTGATCCCGGTGCCATCAATTACCAGAATTACCTTCGTTTTGACGGAGCAGCCAGCATTCTTACCAGTGCCAATACGTTTGCCGGGACTGCAATGTTCAATGCCACTGACAATACCATTTTCATGGTCAAGAATCTGAAAGCAGGAACTGTGGATTATAAATGGGAAACAGCCCCTACAGGACCTTACCGCATAGGAGAGGAATACAATGCAGGTACACAACGCATTGATTTTACAGACGACTGGTCGGGTAAAAATACATCCAGTTCAACCACGATCTCCAATACCGATGTGATTACCGAATACCTTTCCAACTCCAGCACGCTTACACTTAAACTCAACGGAAATACGGATGCCGTACTTCCTCATTCCCTCACCTTCGCTCCGGGCGCTACCACATCAACTTTTAATCTGGGAGGAAACGGTGCTGACAATGTATTGTATGCACAAGTGGATATTGCAGAAGAAATGACCTATAACAAGGCTTTAAGTTCCAATGAGCTCCGAAGAGTTGAATCCTATCTGAGTCTGAAATACGGTATGACGCTTCAGAACAACAAAGGAGCAGGCAGCTCGGTCTCCTATCAGAGCAGCGACGGTACACTGATATGGAACAACCAAAGCGGGTTTCATAATTATGTAATAGGACTTGGCAGGGATAATGCCGCAGGTAATTCCGGTTTGAACAAACTGAAGACAACCAGCACGGCAAGCCTTAACGGATCAACCGATATTTTAATCCTGGCTAACGGAAATATGACGACACCGGCTGCATTGAGCAACGACAAATCATTCCTGCTTACCGGGAATAATGCCGGAACACTGCTTACCCCGGTATGGCTGGGCGCTAATCACGGCGGACCGGTAACCTTTATTCAGGCAATTACCACGCGCGTCTGGGCCACTCAGAAAACCGGAACATTTACCGGGAATGTGATTATGGAGTTTGATATGTCACAGATCAACGGACCAACCGGTTTAGGGTCTAATGCCAATGCCGATATGCGTCTGCTTATTGATGACAATCAGAATTTCAGTGACGGCTCCTTCGGTGAATATACCATTTCACCTACAGCCGGCTATTCTATAACAGGTGGCAAGCTCGATTTCTCCGTGCCTTATGCCGATATCCAACCCGGTACAGGTTATTTTGTACTTGGTTCAGTAAACCAGGTAACAGCCTCACTCCCTGTGCATTTCGAAACAGTCGGAGCTCATTGTACAGATCGTGCAGCAGAAGTGCAGTGGACAACCATGACCGAAACGAACAACAACTTATTTACTATTGAACGGGCTTCCGATAACCTCCTTTTTAAAGCAATCGGAACAGTTCCGGGAGCTGGAAACAGCTCCACAGCCAGACAGTATTCCTGGCAGGATGAGAATCCCCTCAGCGAGACCGCTTATTACCGCATACGTCAAACCGATTTTAACGGAACCAGCACCGTATCAAAAATTATTCCTTTGCCGGGCTGTGCGACATTCAAAGCAGGTGTTTATCCTAACCCCTTTAACGGACATACTACCTTATTTGTTGAATCCGAAACCGATGCCATGGCTTCCTTCCGTATATATACAGTGCTTGGACAAACAGTCGAAGCCCAGACTCAGCTGAGAAGTATCAGCAAGGGCCGTACAGAAATAGACCTTAACCTGGCAGACCTTGCTGCCGGTATTTATTATCTCCAGTTCACCCTGAACGGGAATACGGTTACACATAAATTAATCAAAAACTGAGATGAAGTTTTCTCCTGTTTGTATTCCGGGGTAAAGGCCGGCTTTCTCCTCCAATAATAACATTATTACGTCTATGCAGGATCTATGATCGCGAACAGAGCGTCTTTGTCCGCGAATTGAATGTCTTTGATCGCGAACAGAGTGTTTATGTCCGCGAATTGAATGTCTTTGATCGCGAACAGAGTGTCTTTGTCCGCGAACACAATGTCTTTGATCGCGAACACAATGTCTTTGATCGCGAACAGAGTGTCTTTGTCAGCGAACACAATATCTTTGATCGCGAACAGAGTGTTTATGTCCGCGAACACAATGTCTTTGTCCGCGAACACAATGTCTTTGCTCGCGAACAGAGTGTTTATGTTCGCGAACACAATATCTATGACCGCGAACAGAGTGTTTATGTTCGCGATCACAATGTCTGTTCTCGCGACCATAATGTTTGTCCTCGTGTTCAAGTCTAAATTAATGAATATTAAGATGATATAACTATATAGGAT
>JBIOHC010000069.1:0-16115 GCA_044448685.1 Bacteroidia bacterium | reverse complement strand
GGTATTGTCACGGGGATGGGTATAGAATTCCGTTCAAAAGCGGTAGTACTTACCAACGGCACTTTCCTTAATGGCATCATTCATATAGGTGAGAAGCAGTTTGGAGGCGGAAGAACGGGAGAAAAGGCATCGACAGGAATTACCGAGCAACTCCAGAGCCTTGGTTTGACTAGTGGAAGAATGAAGACAGGTACCCCCCCAAGAATTGATGGACGTTCTTTGGACTATAGTAAAATGGAGAAACAAGAAGGGGACGAAAAGCCAGGGAAGTTTTCTTACTCTGATCTGAGTAGTCCTTTACAGAAACAAATGCCTTGTTATGTTACTTATACCAACGAAACGGTGCATGACATATTGAGGACAGGCTTCGAACAAAGTCCGATGTTTGCAGGCAGGATAAAAGGTCTCGGCCCAAGGTATTGTCCCAGCATAGAAGATAAAATCACGCGTTTTTCAGAAAGAACCCGGCATCAGCTCTTCGTTGAGCCTGAAGGGTGGAATACTGTTGAAATGTATCTGAACGGATTTTCCACTTCTCTTCCGGAACATACGCAGTATGAGGCACTTAAGCTTATACCGGGGTTCGAAAAGTGTAAAATGTTCAGACCGGGTTATGCTATAGAATATGATTATTTTCCGCCTCAACAGTTACGTTTGAGTCTGGAAACCAAGGTTATAAGCAATTTATTCTTTGCCGGGCAAATTAATGGAACAACGGGCTACGAAGAGGCAGCCTGTCAGGGAATCATGGCCGGTATAAATGCTCATTTAAAGATAAAGGAAAAGGAAGCACTTGTGCTTGGACGCTCTGAAGCATATATCGGGGTATTGATTGATGATCTCGTTACCAAGGGTACCGATGAACCTTATCGTATGTTCACATCCCGTGCAGAATATAGGATATTGTTAAGACAGGATAATGCAGATATCAGGCTTACCCCTCATTCCTATGAAATGGGCCTGGCTTCAGAAAGCAGAATGAGAAGGGTTGAAGAAAAAGCAGCGGGGTGTAAAAAGATTCAGGAACATTTCAAAACGGAAAGTATTGGACCAGAGGAGATCAATCCTGTATTGGACGCATTGGGCTCTAATTCTATTATTCAAAAGCAAAAGATGTTTGGAGTACTGGCGCGCCCAGATGTAACAATTTTAGACTTTGCACTGCATAATAACCGGTTTAAAAAATTCATTCTGCAGTTTGATGAAGAAACAATAGAGCAGGCTGAAATACTAATGAAGTATGAAGGTTATATTGTAAAGGAACACGAAACCGCAGAAAAGATTCAAAGGCTAGAGGCGATTAAATTGGGTCCAGAAATTAATTATACTCAGCTAACTTCTTTGTCAAATGAAGCTAGAGAAAAGTTGAGCAAAATAAAACCGGAAACAATTGGACAGGCAACAAGGATATCTGGTATTTCTCCATCAGACATTTCTATATTGATGGTATATTTGGGTCGTTAATGTTCCACGTGAAAACATTGGACCCTTTCGATTGAATTATCGGGGTGTAGCGTAGCCCGGTTAGCGCGCCACGTTCGGGACGTGGAGGTCGGAAGTTCGAATCTTCTCACCCCGACAGAAACCACTTACTAGTCCTTCTTCTCTCTCAAGCACTTCGTGTGCTCTTAACGGGATTCTTTATGGAAACACTCAAGCAATGTCCAATCTGTGAAAACGAACACAACAAAGTCTTTTTGCGTTGTACAGATTACACCGTTTCACGTGAAACATTTACAATTGTTTCTTGTGACCAGTGTGGTTTTAAGTTTACGAATCCAAGACCAGAAGCAGGTTCTCTGGGTAAATATTATCTCTCGGAGGACTATGTTTCTCATTCTAATGCAAGCAAAGGCATTGTTAATTTTTTATACCAGAAAGTCAGGGTATATACTTTGAAAAAGAAGTTGAATCTTATAAACAGATTAAGTGCTAAGGGGCGCTTGCTTGATATTGGTTGCGGCACAGGAGAGTTTCTTCAAACCTGTAGAACCGGAGGGTGGGATGTTATTGGTATTGAACCCTCAGAGCAGGCTAGAAAACAAGCAATAGGTAGTTTTGGTCTGGATATAAAAACGGAAGAGGAACTCAACAACCTGAACAAAGAGTCTTTTAACGTGATAAGTCTTTGGCATGTCTTAGAACATGTCCCAGCGCTTAATGAGCGCATAGAAGAGATTAAACAGCTATTGAAGCCTGAAGGAAAGATAATTATTGCTGTTCCTAATTGCAGCTCAGAGGATGCTGCTCATTATGGTGAATATTGGGCAGCCTATGATGTACCCCGGCACTTGTATCATTTTAGCCCCAAAGACATTGGCCGCCTGGCGGAGAAACATGGTCTCCGGGTGATTGAAACCCTCCCTATGCTCTTTGATTCTTATTATGTTTCAATGCTTAGTGAGAAGTATAAAACAGGACACCGTGGTTTATTCCGGGCTTTGATCAGGGGGGTAATTTCTAATCGTAAAGCAGCAAAGAATAACCTGACTTATTCCAGTCAGATATATATTCTGGGAAAATGAGCCATATTAGTTTTTCTTAAAGCCGGCCCAGGAGCCGGCTTTTTTATTATGCCCATGCCTCATTATTCTTTTCCAAGGAGACTGCAACTTCCTTATCATTCATCTTAGCTCTTTTTCTTTAGTACTTTGCTTCCACTTGCTTTGTTTACTTAAATCGTAGAATAAGGGTTGGGCGGTAGTAAATCTGAATGGGGACCTGAACCTGGAGATCCTTCTTGGAATAGGTCTATTTGGAATTCCGGAACTAACCTCTAGTATTATTAGAGAACGAAGTTCCCATATCGTTCCACGTGAAACAAGTAGACATAAAATGTATTGGACAAAGAAAACCCCTATGATGCCTTGTTTTGGGTTTACCAATGCGGAGGTTGGACAAATTGAAAATTTTAAGGGAATATGGAATCGTTTCACGAGAAACGTTCAAATAAAACAACCCTGAATAAAGCAAAGGAGAGCGTATAAATAGGCATTATTGTAAAAAAATAAAAGAATGAAAGAGCTTGCAACAATTGGATTATTGATCCGTTCGAACTCCTTCAAGACATTTGCATGGTATGGTCACTTACATTTCAGAGTGGAAGAAAAGAAACAATCTATGGCAATACAAAGGAACAAATCATCACATTTGTAAAGACGGTCAAATACAAGCAAAGGATGAAAAAAAACAAAGACATATCGTTCATTATCAATCACTTAGGTGAAGAAAGAAGTGAATATTACGGAGCGGTCTCTCCCCCCTTGTTCCAATCAGTAAATTATTGCTCACCTACAGTAGCTGCATTCAGGGAAAAACTAAAGGCGGAGCTTGATGAACCATTCTATACCAGGGGATATAATCCGACCGTTGCAATGCTCCGCAAAAAAATAGCAGCTCTGGAAGGTGCAGAAGACGCCCTTATTTTCGGAAGCGGAAGTGCAGCTGTGGCGGCAGCGATCATGAGCATGGCAAAACAGGGAGACCACGTGCTTTGCATTGATAAGCCTTATAGCTGGACAGGAGTATTGCTGACGAAGTATTTATCTTGCTATGGGGTTGAAACAACCTATGTGAAAGGACCCAATATACCAGGTTTTGAAAAGGCAATAAAACCAAACACCCGACTGATATATCTGGAAAGTCCAAACTCACTTACGTTTGAGCTGCAAGACATAGAATCGATTTCCGCGTTTGCAAAACAAAAGGGCATTGCCGTTGTTGTAGATAACAGCTATAATTCCCCATTAAACCAAAGTCCGCTGGAGCTTGGAGCTGACCTGGTAATACATTCGGCCACAAAATACCTGAACGGACACAGCGATGCTGTTGCTGGCGTTGTGTGCGGGTCTAAAGCAAGAATAGTGAACATGTTCAAAGAGGAATATATGGCCCTCGGAGGCATTATTTCACCTCATGATGCATGGCTTATTCTTCGTGGCTTGAGAACACTTGAATTGCGGGTAAACAAAAGTGCGGAAAATGCATTGTTCATAGCCCGGAAACTGGAAAGAAACCCCCTTGTAGAGAAAATATATTACCCCTTTCTGGATTCACACCCACAACATGAACTTGCAACAAAACAGATGGAACAGGGTGGCGGACTGTTTTCAGTTTGCCTCCGTGTTGAAAAGGAAGAAATGGTTGAACGTTTTTGCGATTCCTTGCAAAGATTTCTCATAGCCACATCCTGGGGGGGGTATGAATCTCTTGTATTTCCATTGTGCGCATTGGCTAAATCAACAAGTTTCAAAGACCCCTTGCCATGGAATATGCTCCGGTTTTATATCGGCATTGAAAACAAAGAACTCTTACTCTCAGATCTGGAGCAGGCCCTGGGTCAAATGCATTAAACCCGTCAATAATTGGGGTGTCTGTTCATGTATGCATCAACCGAAATCCGTCCCGAGCCATAAATCAGAAAGACAATTAACAGACATAAAACAAGTATACCCGAAAGTTCGTTTAAATAAACAGGGCCGCTGTCAGAAAGCGGGGTAAATATAACAGCACCCAGCAGCACCGGGATCTGAAACAAAACGGAAATTCGGGTAAGAAGCCCAAGCATGATCAACACCCCTCCGGCAAAATGAGTCATGATAATATATTGGACCATGACCAGACTGAGGAAGTCGAATGGACCATTGTCCGTTATTGTCTGTATATCTTTCGGATGTTCGCCAAAATCGACGGCCTTCCATATCAGGAAGCCACCCAGAACAATACGGACGAAATCAAGATAGTATGTACGATGATGTGAAACCCAATAATCGATATTCGTTAATGTTTTCATGTGCCCTCCCTTTATATATCCGTTAATTAAAACGAATAATACGGGGCATGAAGGCAATTTTTTCGGTAAACATTGATAATACAAGCCTGAATAAGCCAAACGACAGGCTAATCGGGCTTGTCAATGGTTGTAAGCAGGAATAAGCCCCCTTATTCCCATGTCTACTACAGTATCGCCTGCATCTGGCTGGTAGTAATTTCCTCCTGAATGAGAAACCCATTCGAAGCTATTATTGGTTGAAAGGGAGACGGTTATAATAATATCCGAATTTTCATGGCCTGTAATCACAAGGGGTTGGGCAAGTCCACCGGAATTGACAAACTGTCCGGTCACAACACAAGATCCTGCAGGGATGGGAGATCCTGGCATTGGATTAACTACAGTTGTTGCTCCGGCAGGGGCCTGGCCGTCTGAAAAATAGGTCGTACTGAAAACGGTGGTTTCAAAGCCCCAGTAACCTTGTTTATGATTACCGGGCCCTCCGGTTGAAGCGGAAGGTGTAACCGTCATGGTTTTAATCTTATAAGAAGTCAGATAGGTATTGAAGCCGATAAATGAAGCCACAGTGCCGGTTCCGAGACCATTACCAGGTATTGAAGCAGATTTATAGGCAATGTCGTAATTCTGATAAGCAAGGGACACCCTCAGCCATTTGTATGTACCTGGGCTTATCCCTGTAATTGGGGCGGAATAAAAATCCTGACCTTGTGTAACGACAACAGATTGCCCGAAATCGATGGCACTATTACCTCCGGCTGTTGTAGTTGGGGCGTTATAAAGCACAGAACCCTGCCCAAGTAAATTTCCGTCATTAGCCATTTCAATATAATGGGCGCTCATCAAATTGAACCTGGGGCATTGAGCCTTATGGTTAGCAGGGAGAGCAGATGGATTTCCTAAATTATCCAGGCGAGCCTGTGTGGAATCAAATTTAAAACGGAAAATAAGCCGGGGGCTGGGTGGAGGGGTAAGCACATTGTCTTTCTTGCAGGAATATACAGTTATCAGGATAAGTATTCCGATGAGGAGAAACGCATTCATTTTATTCATGGCAGGGAGTTAGATTAACAAAGGTGGTAAAAGAAACCTAAACCCCAATACACAGGAATAAGAAAGCCCCGGCATCTGTTACCGGGGCTTTGTATAAATAAAGCAGGAAGACTATTTAAGGTGTTTGGAAAGGTGTTTGCCCATTTCAAACATTGAAACCTGCCCTTTTCCGCTGAAAATCGGTTTCAGTTTGGCATCGGCATTTATCATACGTTTGTTTTTCTTATCCTGAAGACTGTTTGCTTTGATATATACCCAAAGTTTTTTAACAACCTCTGTACGGGGCATGGCTTTGTTACCTACCACTTCAGCAAGTGCTGCGCTTGGAGTATAAGGTTTTGAAAGGCCTACTCCAGCTTTTCCAGCTGCTTTTTTTTGCCGGTGCTTTCTTCTTAGCCGCAGCTTTTTTTACTGCTTTCTTAACAGTTTTTTTTGCGCTTTTTTTTGCAGTTTTTTTTGCCATGTTGATTTTTGTTTTTATTTGGACTAACGGTGATAATGGATACTGTTTTGCAAAGATAAATGAAAATCAAAACGAATCTCAATAATCTGGGAAAATGAAGAACACCGCCAATGGATTAATGTCGGTTAATGGATCGGGGTGGTGATGATTTGTTGGATAGTTGAGGCCCATTTGGCCGGGGTAATCTGCTCACTGAGCTCATGGCTTATTTTTCCCATTTCAAGAAGAGACGTGTCGGACAGGCGCATTATTTTTTTTATGCACGTTTTAAGGTCTTCTTTATTGCCGGCCTGGAAAATAAAACCGTTAGCGGTGTTTTTCAAAAATCGTTCCGAAGCGGCAACCTGACTGCTGCATATGACAGGAAAACCGGCAGATACAAATTCGTGCAGGGCAACCCCCCAGTTTTCAGAATTGCTCGGGAGAATAAAGACACCTGTTTGTTTCATCCATTCAGGAAACTGAGCCTGTTGAACAAAACCGATATGACGTATTTTTTTATGTTGTAAGGGTTTTTCCGGCCCTGTTCCGAGGCACCAGAGTTCCCAATCTGTTTTTTCTTCTTCCATGCATTCTGAAAATGCATTCCAAAGGACAAGCACCCCCTTTAATTCAAGATATCGGCCGGCATATATAAAACGGTGAGGAAAGCGGGTTTGTTTGTCAGGTAAAAAATCGGAATAGAGGGAAGAGAAGAAGCCCTGATCGCAGGAGTATATGCCGGTGTGAATTTGCTTTTCTTTAAAACCCAGTCTCCGGGCAAATTTTTTTTGCAGTGAGCCGGGAATGAAACAATTGTTGTAGCTATTCCGGATGTAAAACGGGGATGCCAAAACCCCTAACCATTGTTTCAGAGTCCCCTTCCACTTATTGTCAAAGGCAAGGATAACCGGAATCCTGGGTTTAAATGCTTTGCATATTTTCCGGAAAGCCGGCCATGTCCAGCCTCCGCACAATATGGCATCGGGGTTCAGGCTTCTGGCAAGCAGAAGAAGGGCGTCGTCAGAATAGGATTCCCGTCGATAGAAATGAACCCCGGCAATTTCATCAAAAACAAATGGAGCTTCGGGGTTAACTTCTTTATGAATAATATGAATATCCGTATGGTAGTCTTCTGCCAGCTTCCGGACACAAGAAATGAAATAACCCGCCATCTCTTCATATAATATTATCAAGGTCATTCGTAAAGGCTAAGCGGGTTGATAAAGCGTAAAAGTACAAACAAAATCTTAACAGGAATTAAAGGCAAAGAGCCGGAAATTGATTGACAGCACTATAAAAAAGGGGCCTAAGCCCCTTCTTACGTTCTATTTTTTTGTTTTCACTTCCCAATCATCTCTTGACACAACCTTTAGCTCTGAGAGCTTCTCCTTTGCAAGGGCGGCATTGAGTTTGGGTAATTCGGTCTTAAGCAGATCATCAGCCTGAAGGGATGCGTCGCTGATATTTTTTTCCAGACTTTTTTTCCGGTCAATCTGTGAATCTGTTGGCCGGCCTTCAAAGGAAGAAACTTTATAATACAGCTGAGTAAGCTTCTCTCTTATCTTTTCTTCTCCTGTAATGGCCGTTCCGGCAATAGAAACAGCAATTGTTGCGTGCCATGTATCTACTTTGGAAGAAAAAGCCTTTACCAATTTGTCCAGCTCCTTATTTGCAGGTGCCTGAGCAGAGCGGGAGAGAGCAGAATCCCTGAGCCAGCTTATCTTGTCGCCCAGATAAGCCAGGCTTTCTTCCATATTGAACAGTTCGTGTGTTGTTTCCTGCTGAAATTTTTTATCTTCAACAGAGTATATGGAGCGGGGGTCAAAACGAAGGGTAACCTCTTTTTCAAAGGATTTATCTCCCCTAATAACTTTGATTTTATATGTGCCTTCCGGAATAAGCGGCCCTATATAACCACCAAAGTCAACTTTAGCTCCGGATGCACAACGGGGCGGCTTTTGACGATAGTCCCAGGTAACTTTATTGATCCCCTTGCGTTTTGTGCCGGGTTGGGTCTTGATCAGTTTTCCGTCCTTGTTATAAATTTCAATTTTGACATCTCCTGTGCTCAGACGGTCTTTCATGTAGTATAAGATCACAAAATCTTCCGGTGGATTGGGGCCTGTATATCCTCCGTTAGGATAGGCTCCTCCATATTTAACAGAGCCAAGAAATTGCTCCCGTTGTGGCAGGAAGGAAAAATCCTTTTCCATTAGATCGGCAGTCAGGTTACGGATGGGTGTGATGTCATCCAGTATAATAATTCCACGGCCATGTGTTGCAAGGAGCAAGTCGTGCGTACGCGGGTGAATGGTGATATCGCGAATGCTTACAGGAGGAATATTGGCATTGTAGTTGGTCCACGACTTACCAGCATCAAGGGAGATGAACAAACCGCATTCCGTGCCGGCGAATAAGAGGGAAGGAGTTACTATATCCTGTTTAATTTTGTGAACATATCCTTTCAGTTCTGAAGCGGAAAGTAGTGTCCAGGTCTTGCCCAGATCAGCAGACCGGTATATGTAGGACTTCATATCACCCGTTGCGTGTCCGTCAAAACTCACAAAGACGGTATTCTTGTCAAACCGGGAAGCGTCAATACTGGAAACCCAGGTACATGCGGGAAGCCCGGTGATGTTTTTGATAACATTGGTCCATGTCTTACCGCCATTGGTTGTCAGCTGCAGGTTTCCGTCATCCGTCCCAACCCAAATGATGTTTTCATCAAGGGGCGATTCACAGATGCTGAATATAGTGCAATGGTTTTCCGCACTTGTGTTATCAACAGAAAGCCCTCCTGATTTTTCCTGTTGCTGTTTTTTCTGATCATTGGTGGTCAGGTCTGGAGAGATACGCTCCCAGGTATCACCTTTATTATGTGTTCTGTAGAGGTATTGTGCACCAAAATAGAGGGTTTTCGGGTTTGTCGGGCTCGGAACGATCGGGGTATTCCAATTGCAGCGCAATTTCGTTTCTCCGGCAAGCTCATAGGGTCTTATATCTTTATACTCATGTGTTACCTTGTTTGAACGGGATATCATACCACCCTGATATTCGCTATAAACAATATTGGGATCTGTCAAATCCGGCTGGACCCAGAATCCATCACCGAATCCGCAGGCGGTCCATTCTTTGTTCTGTATACCTCCGCTGCATTGGGAGGAAGTGTACCAGGATCCGTTGTCCTGCAGCCCGGTATAAATCTGATACGGTTCCTGCATATCATAACTGACATGATAGGCCATTGAAACGGGGAGGTTGGAGAATAGGGTCCAACTATTGCCTTTATCGAGGGACTGATAAACACCTCCATCCGTTCCCAGAAGCAGGTGATTTGAATTGTTGGGATCAATCCACAGGGCATGATGATCGCTGTGTACCCATCCTCCTTCAAAGGAGGCTTCTTTGAAAGATTCTCCTCCGTCGGTGCTGATGGAGAGCTCTCCTCCGGGCCTGTACATACGTTTGGGGTCAGTTGGATCAACCATCAGAACACTGAAATAGAATAATCTGCCGGTAACATTTTCAGTAGAGCTCTTTTTAACCCAATTGGCACCGCCATCGGTGGATGCGTACAAAAATGTATGATTTGATTCAGCAATAGCATACAGGTTTTGTGGTTCGCTGGGGGAGATTGCCATACAAATCCGACCGAGTTCCTGTCCGTCGAAACCGTGCTCGATTTTTTTCCAGGTAGCGCCCCCATCCGTACTTTTAAATAAGCCGCTTGTCTTTCCTCCGGAAGAGAACGACCAGGGAGTTCTGCGAAAATTCCACATGGAAGCATATATTGTTTCCGGGTTCTTGGGGTCGAGCATAACATCCGCACAACCTGTTTTATCATCCACAAAATAAATATTCTTCCAGGTTTTTCCTCCATCAGAAGTCTTGTACAATCCCCTGTGTTTGCTTGCACTCCAAAGCGAACCAGGAACAGCAACATACAGAATATCGGAATTCTGAGGGTTGATGGCAATTTTACTGATACGTTCACAGCTGTCAAGTCCCATCTGCTTCCAGTTGGAGCCACCATCGGCAGTACGGAAAACACCGTTTCCTGCCGACACACTGTTTCTCATATTACATTCCCCGGTACCTACCCAGACTGTTTCAGGGTTTTTCTGGTCAATAACAAGACATCCGATGCTTTGATTGTATTTGTCAAAAACAGATTTGAATGAAACACCAGCCGTGGTTGATTTCCAGATTCCCCCTCCGGCAGTTCCTACATAAACGATACGGGTATTGGAATTAACGGCATCAATAGCCGTTATTCTTCCACTCATGACAGCCGGGCCAATTTGTCTGGCTTCGAGCGAACCGAATGTGCTCGATGTAACTTTTATCTGGGCGGACAAGATCATTGGAAGCAGGCCGGCGATACAAAACAGGAATCGGATATTTTTCATTGGAGAATTTCTGATTAGGAAAGGAGTTTAATTGCCGCCGCTCTTTTTTGGCTCTGCCGTTTTGGCTTTGGAAGGGTTTGCCGGTTTGGCAAAAAGGTCATCAGAGAGGGGGATATCCAATTCGGCTTTTTCGACAGAGAACTGAAGCTGCAACTCTCCGTGTTCTTTTATTTCGGTTGTGCCGGCCATCATGATTCCGTTATAGGATTTATAATTACTGAAAAAAGATTCGGACTCAATTTCTTTATCCTGAAATTTCGTCTTGGTGGTTTCTTTCAGGATAAGGTAGGATGAGGCATCCAGGGAATAATAAACAACGGTCTTGTTTTTCTTGGTAAGCATGAGTTTATAAACATCCACTCCTTCCATGTCTTCTTTGCCTATGAGCTCGAGCGTGGCTCCGGCCGTTTTATAGTTGACAAGGGAAGATGCAACAACCTCTTCTGCCATTTCCTGTGATTCGGTTACCTGTTCGGCGTTCATTTTCTGTGGAATAGTGTCTCCCTGCATAGGATTCAAATTCCAGCCAGTTTGACTTTTGCCATCATAAACCATAATAGCGGTATGCCCCTGAAAGGTTGTTTCTGTTCTCAGGCTTCCCGGATGTTTCAAATAAGTGGTCATGGGTATTTCCATTCCCTGCACATTCATCTTCATGGTGAACTTCGCAGATTTAAGGGCATTGATTTTTTCCCTGCCTCCTATGGCTTTTACATATTTATCTGTTATTTCATCGGCGGTCTGGGCTGCCAGTCGAGCGCCTCCTGTCATCAACAAGAGGGAACATAAGGTTGTTTGTATCAGGTTCATTTTTTAGCTTTTTAAAATCGTTATCCTGTGTGTTCAAAGAGACTTTAGAAGGAATAAAAGTAGAGGATTGGCATTAATTGTCCTCACCGCCTGTCAGTTTATTAGACCATTCAAATGGAGCACCCCTTACCAAAAGCGGGGTAGCGGTGTATTCAACGAGAAATATCAGGTTGTTATGCAAACAGCCCCTCCTGACGGAAGGGCTGTAAAAATGAAAATGCGGATAAAATCAATTACTGACCCGGCTGATTGCCAGATTTTTTACTGGCGTTGTCGGCCTTCCATTTGGTGAACTGATCACCGGTTAATATCCCTTTCAGACTGGTTTCAAAAGCCTCATTAACCGGTTTCACCAGGTTTCTGAGCTGGGTTTTATCGGTGCCGGCCTGTGTTCTGGCCTGATCCATATTCTGAGCCCGGGTGAGTGCAGCATCATATACTTTTTTCTTCTGTTCGTCGGTGAGTACAAGATCCTTGGCAAGCCGGTTAGCAACCCCGGTTGCTCTTTGCTCCGGTGTGCGTTGTTTTTTTTCCTGTTGTGGCTGGGTTTGTTGTGGTCCTGGTGCTTGGGCAAGGGCCGCAGGAGCAAATGCTAACAGCGCAGCAGAGAGAGAAAATAAACAAAAGGCCTTCTTCATAGTTGTGGTTTTTTTCATTGTGTCAACGGCTGTATGACGCCGGCAGGGATTCAAGGTTTAATCACGTTGAAGATAAAGATTAGATTTCAATGAGAAGTGGCCCTGGAAGTAATATTACTTTCGGCATGCCGTTAAGGATAGGTGACTCGGATCAGCGGAAATAAGTTTTCCTTATCTTTATCCTTCTATGCCAGTGAACAGCTCCAGGGCAACATTCCTCCTGCTACTTTTCTTTTTGTTGTTGCCCCTTCCCAAAACGGATGCGCAGACGGATAGCATTCGTGCCTCCCGGGCGAAAACAATAGAGGACAGTCTTGCGTTTTGTAAAAAAGCAAGCAATGAAAAAGATATTGTGGATGTATTCCGCTGGGTTTTCCGGATCAAACCTCCTGCCGAGAAATGTGAACCAAGTAAGAAAGCCGGAAAGCTGGATATTGCCTTTTTACCCGGAGCAAGTTATGCTATTGTAACCGGTTTCGGAGGGGTTATTTCAGCCAACGGAGCCTATTATGCCGATGATGCCCCGAACACCAAATTATCGGCTATCAGTACAAGCCTCGGTTATACACAGAATAACCAGATCATCATTCCGATCATTTCCAATTTGTGGACTAAGAAGAACAAATACAATATACTGGGCGACTGGAGGTATTACAAATATCCGGAGAACACCTATGGCCTCGGCGGGCACACTTCTGAAACCGACAACCTGAATAAAATAGATTATTCTAATCTGATTATTCACCAGGGGGCGTTGAGACATATATCCGGAACAGAGTTTTGTATAGGCATGGCTTATAACCTCAATTATCACTGGAATGTTACAGAAGGAGGGGCAGCAAACGGGCAGGTGAGTGATTTTAAAAAGTATGGATTCAGCCCTACGTCCCTCTCCTCCGGAATCTCATTAAATGCATTGTATGACTCCAGAAAGAACAGTATCAATGCTACTGATGCAACCTATGCCAGCCTTTATCTCTGCCCCAATACCAAACTACTCGGAAGCGACAATAATTACACGACGATGCTGTTAGATTTGCGCAAGTACATTAACATTGGTAAACAGAACCAGCTTGCTTTCTGGAGCTATGACTGGTTTATGTTCGATGGCCAGGCACCATACCTGGATTTGCCCAGTACAGGCTGGGATCCATTTGCGAATATGGGGAGGGGTTATGTACAAAGCAGGCTTCGGGGAAAAAACATGATTTATCTCGAAGCGGAATTCCGGTTTGCAATCATTCCGAGTGATCTTATAGGAGGAGTTGTTTTTGCCAATGCCCAATCCGTGACCGACTGGCCCGGCAATCAGTTCAGCAAAATCTATCCTGCCGTAGGAACGGGGTTGCGTATCAAGGTCAATAAACATTCCAAAACCAATATATGTCTGGATTATGGTTGGGGCATTAACGGTTCCCAGGGCGTGTTTATCAATCTGGGGGAAGTGTTCTGAATAAAGCTCAGTATGTAATCAGCGGGTTATACATCATAATAGCATGATTTTCCGCAACCAGTAGTTGCGACAGGCAAGCCCCCCCGGAGCTTAAACAGCTTTTCCAGATCTTATTATGCCGGGTATATCCGCCCCACCACTGATGACGGATTATATGATCTGTTTCTGTAACCGCATACGTATAGGGCAGAAATGCAGAAGAGGTTATTTCCCCGTTCAGGTATTCCTTATCCAGCCAGAGATTGATCTGGAAGTCTGTGTCTGTTGGGTTGCTCAGTTGCAGGTCAACATAGTTATAGGAAAGCGTAGCTCCGCAGGCGAAAGGAATCGTTCTGTTGATATCCGGAAATACATCATAACCGTGTCTCCACCTTTCGGTTATCACAAGCGGAGTATGCAAGGCCATCCAGTAAATCAGATTTCCCAGCTGACATAATCCACCTCCGACACCTTTGGACACCTGTCCATTCACAAGTGTGAGTCCATCGAGATATCCCTTGCTTCGGGTAGGCCTTCCAACCAGTTTCCAGAGCGAAAAAGTTTGTCCGGGTTTGATCACAACATTGTTTATTCGGCTTATCGCAATCTCCAGGTTTCTTACTTTATTATGCTGTAAACACATATCCACATTTTTCAGAGGACGGAGCAGGAAGGATTTGTGTCTGATTACAGAGTATTCAAGACCCAGATTTCTGACAGGGCGGGCATATTTGGCATAAGGAGAGAACCAGGACAATTGGCGTTTAAGGATAAAGTATTCCTTGCCGGCAATGCGTCTCAAAGAACTCCGGTGAGTAGGGCGGGGGACTGACAGGTTGTCCATTGAAAAGAGGGTTAATTGGTTTCAGAAATAAATGTAGATCTGCTAAGCGTCCTGACCGGACCCTCTTTATTATCTGCGCTTCGGACCTTATTAAGCGGAGGCTTCGGCAGATTAGTCAGTTCCAAATCCAACAGGAACAGCAATTTTAATATCTTTGCAGACGATTTATTGGTCCCGTAGTTCAATGGATAGAATGAGAGATTCCGGTTCTCTTGATAGGGGTTCGAGTCCCTTCGGGATCACACAAGATTAGATTAGTAGCCTGTAATACAAACAATTACAGGCTATTTTTGTGTCTTGGTACAACATAGGTACAACAACCATAAACACCCCCCTTCCTTCTGTTTCAAAACGCAACAACAGACAGCTTCCGACTTTCATGAAGAGTTTGCGAAGACCAATACTTGATTTTTGGAATGCCGATCAGTTTATTGTCCCTCAATCTTCTTGTAAAGTGCCTTTGCCTCATTTATGAGAGTAATGCATTCAGGACTATCCTGTTTACCTTCTTCGGTTAGGCTATCCAAAGAACACCGCATTTCCTGGTAATTATAATGGGTTAGATTATATGTTAATGCACAACCTTATGTGGTTAAGTCAGACAGTCAATACGACTTTAAGTGGTACCTTTCCAGCCTCTTTTCCTGAAAGAGGAAATAATTTTTTTCCACTTACCTTTAATAGCAACATTAATTCTTTACTTGTAGATAACTTTAAGGACATGAACGTGTCGGGGGTGACTGGGAATGTAACTGCTATTGGCGGAAATTTAGGGGTTTGGATTGCAAATACTTATGTCCAAGATGGCTCCTATTTCCATGCATATTGCTCTCCCAATCCTTGTGGTATTACACTGAGTAATTATCTTCCTTCCAATTGTTTTAAACATCAAATGACTCCCATAACTCATGCCAATTACGGCAATAATGGCTCTGACAGTACAACTAAGCTCTCTAACTTTGCACCGACAGTTGAATTTTTGGGTGAATTAAATATATATCCTAATCCGGTTATCAGCTCATGTACATTTGATTTTTCCTTCGAAATCTCAAACACATGCACCCTAATTATTAGTGATATATACGGCAGAGAGGTATTTCGCCCTGTCGATAATAAGAGATTCAAAGATGGGCATTACACCATTTCATTTGATTTATCTAAATTGCAGAGTGGTATATATCTTTGTACGCTAAATAATGGAAATCATATTCTTACAAAGAAATTGCTAAAACAATAACACCTGAATGAAAATACCAGCATCTCTATTTTTTATTTCAATTGTAATTCTATTTTTCACATCTTGTTCTATCCAAAAACGCCATTATATGGCTGGATATTTTGTTAATTCCAATATCAATTCCGGTGAAAGTGCTCGAGTTGTGGGATACGGAGCTCACATACCCTTGAAAAAATCATCTCTCGCGAAACAACATCAAGAATATTCAAATGAAAATCTGTTATTAAGAAAAAACAGTAACCACAAGCTACTTCAGTTAACAATTTTTGATTCTGCAAAAAAAAGCCTAACTAGTAGCACATTGCTTAACATCACTTTATAATGGTATAGGTTGTTAGGACAGGATTTCAATCAAAGATAGTAGTGATGATGTAGTCTTTTTCTTTTTTTGCTTCTTTTTTTCTTTTTGTTGAAAGGTGTTAATATGTTCATAACTCAAGCCGCCTGCCGATAGAGAG
>JBIOHC010000068.1:0-16555 GCA_044448685.1 Bacteroidia bacterium | reverse complement strand
TCCTTATTTTTTTGTGGATGAATTAATAACTGTTAGTTCGTCCTAATTCGTGAAATTCGTGTACTATGGCCAGCAAGCTTCGACTTTTCACCAAGCGGCTTTTTATTTATACCAACCTGGTTCTTGTTTTCTTTTTTCTGCTGGCTTTAGGAATTTACTATAAAGTGTACACTTTCCTGATAGAGTTTACGCATTCTATAGAAACTGAGCGTGGTAAACTGGGTAATAACCTGAGTGGTTATGCAGACAAGCTTAGATGGTTTGGATCAATATTGACAGAAGCGTCGAGGATGCATCTGTTGTTGTTTAAGGCGAATAAAATCCGTTTATTATTCACGGGGATATTCATAATTATTCTAATCCGCGATCTGATCCGGATGAAATTTATGGACCTCTTCTTTTTGCTTGTATTCAGTATGCTTCTGTTCCTTCCGCATTTCCTTATTTCAGTAAATTGGGGAGCGTCACGGAATTTTGTGCTTATCAGTCTGATCATGTTTTCGTATATGGCATTGAGGCTGACTCAATGGATGCCGAAAATGAACAGTCCCTGGCTCTGGCTATTTATAGTGCCTTTTACGGGAATCCTCTATTTGAATGTTTTCACAGCCTGGGTAGTTCCCCAGCAAAAGGAATACAATTGCCTCAAAACCTTTTCAGAAGGATTGCCCCTCATTAAGGGAGGCGACTCCATACGTGTCTCTGTCATATCACCAGCCTGGGATTTGCACTCCGGAAAATCCAGACTCAATTTTTATAAGGATGAATTCAACGTTCCGGTATGTTTGCATTACTGGCCTGTAGCTCCGGCTGTACGGGTTTTTTATCAGGATAAAAATCCTCAGTTTTCCGCCGAAGATATCAGGAAAGCGATAAAAGTTCAGGTAGTGACACATGATTCAGCATTTGCTTCTCAGGCTGATGCCATTCGTCTGGATATGAACAGTGCGATACATTAGTCCAGAAGTTTTTCAATGACGAATAATGATTTTCCGTACTGTTTTCTGTGCCGGGGTCGACACTTCCATCAGATACATTCCGTCAGGCAAATTTTCCAGGTTCAGACTGATCCGGGAGGTTGAATGTTCATTTACCGGTTCACTTACCGGTTGTCCGCTTAAGGAATAGATCCGGATCCATACATTTTCCTCCGGAATCATCCATTGTATATATAGTGTTCCTGAAGCGGGAGAGGGATATAAGTTCATCCGGTTATTCAGGCTCAGATTGCTTGTTCCTGCCGGCCCAAGAGCCGGTGAACTGAGAATGGAATCTCTTGGCCCATGCAAACAGGCCTGCATTCTCTGAACCTGTCCCTGGGTGAACATACACATGCCAAGATCTTCCGTATAGTCCATATAATTCTGCCACATAAAACCAGGTGCTGATGGAGTACAGGAGTCTGTTTTGACTGAATAAGGTGCATAGTTGCTATAGTTGGCATCCGCTTCGTTGGGCGTATCTGCAACCTGATCTGTTCCCCAGCAATAGCCATGATCATCACCCCAGGGATGGATGAGGTTCAACCAGTGACCGACTTCATGGGTAACCGTCCGGCCCAGGTTGTAAGGAGCAGTGGCACCTGTTTTGCCTACAGCCATAAAATTGATGACACAACCGTCACGTGATGCCGGCCCGGCACCCGGCATCTGCGTATAACCCAGAATGCCGGTCCCCAGGTTGCAAACCCATATATTCAGATAATGATCCTTATTCCATGCATTATCTCCACCCTGGGTGGTATAGTTAATCTTGTGGTCATAAGGGGAATTGGCAAAAGAGGTGGTAGCCGTGGATGTACGGACGATTCCCGTAGTCGGATTTCCAAGAGTGTCTCTGGAAGCCAGGCAAAAGTGTATGTGTGTCACACCTTCTATGGACTTCCATACAGCAGGAATGTTCACAGAATCAGAATTCCATAAATTATAATCGGCATTGAGGATATCGATCTGCTCATTGATAGTCTGGTCTGAAATATTTTGGGCAGGCGTATTGTAAACAATATGAAAAACAACCGGTACAGTGGCAAATGGAAAACGCCCGGAAGCAGTTTGTCTGTTGCTAATATAAGTACTTGTCCAACTCTCAATAGCAGCAATATGGCTTTTAATCGTGGGATCTTCAGCTTCTGAGGCCACGAGATATGTGGTAGTAGCACAGTGGTTTGGAATGGACTGGGCTCCTGCCATCCGGCATATAACCAGCAAGGCAAACAGGAAGGAAGTTGCTTTCATGATAAGATCTAAATGCCCTAAAACAAATATAACGAATTTATCGGCAATCCTTCTTAATTTTGCCTCAAACCTGATCATGGGAACCAGAATATTACTTGTTGAAGATGAGATCAATCTGCTGAATACCATAAAGCTTAATCTGGAACTGGAAGGCTATGAGGTAATTGCGGCAGATACCGGTACAAAAGGCTTGCATGCTTTTCAAAGGCATCGGTATCACCTCATTATCCTTGATGTCATGCTTCCCGAAATAGATGGCTTTGCTCTTTGCCGCCTCATCAGAGCCGAGAACAGGGAAGTGCCTTTATTATTCCTGACTGCCAAAGGTACCAGTGAGGATAAGGTAATGGGGCTGCGTTCAGGAGCGGATGATTACCTCACCAAACCCTTTCATCTGGAAGAGTTCCTGCTCCGGGTCAGAGGTTTGCTCAGAAGAAGCAAGAAACCCGGAGATGCGGCAGAAGGGGAGACCTACCGCATCAATAATCATGAAATACGCTTTGCAACCTTCGAAATAGTTAACTCAGACGGGCAAGTGATTCCGCTCAGTAAGAAAGAAATTGCCCTCCTTCGCTTACTTACCGGCAGGAAAAATGAAGTTGTTTCAAGAGAACAGATATTGGAAAGTGTATGGGGGTATGATGTGTATCCTTCTCCAAGAACGATTGACAATTTTATTCTTGCCTTTCGCAAATATTTTGAAGACAACCCGAAAGAACCCCGTCATTTTCATTCTATAAGAGGAGTAGGATACAAGTTTACAGATGCCTGATTCATTCACTCAGCACCTTTATTTCCGTTCTCCTGTTTTTTTGTCTTCCTTCAGGGGTGGAATTATCATCAACAGGTTGTGAATCTCCATATCCTTTGGCTGTTACCCTGTCGGCAGCAATCCCTTTTTTGACGAGGTAAGATCTTACCGAATTAGCCCTGTCGTATGAAAGCTTTTCATTGGCTGTTTTATCTCCTACATTATCGGTATGTCCTCCGATTTCAATCTTCATCTTTTTTTTGTTTGTCATAAATTCAGCAAGTGCATCCAGGGCTTTGTTCGATTCAGCACGCAAACTGGATTTCCCGGTATCGAAAAAGACATGATCAAGTGTGAAATTCTTTCCTCTTTTCACCATGATTGTAAATGTAAAATTGATGAGTTCCGGCTCTGCCGGTATATCAAGGGTCTTGTAATCCTTATCTTCTGTAAAGTTCTTATACTTGACTTTATACTTATCAGCTTTTGGCACCAGAATGGAGAATTTGCCTTCGGCATTCGTAATACCTCCATACAGAGTCCCTGTTTTTGTGGCAACGAACGAGACTTTCTCACCTTCAGATGAACTTTTATCGGCATTGACTACGATTACCTCCAGCAAGGCTTTCTCCTTTGTCGGACGGAGTTCTTCCGTCTGGGCATTCAGCAGGTTGACTGTAAAAACCAGGAAGAGCAGATACACGTGTTTCATGAGAGGCAATGTTATAAGGTTAAATCTACTCGGATAATGCAAATATATCTAAAAGATACAGGCTTCAGTCAGTCAGGGGTTTGTTCTTGTCAGGAAGAGGAGCGGATTGATGTTCCGGGTCTGCCGGTTTATTTTTAGTGTCTATCAGTTCAGATATAAGCCAGGCAATGACGGCCAGAAGCAGCAAAGCAAGAAATACTTTTTTGTTCTTGTAAAGAGGGGTTCTGAAAAGCGGTTGAGTGGCCCTGTTATAATTGGCCTTAAGCGTTCTGAAATTCTTATTCCTGCCGATCTGCTCATCGGTAGGCTGGGGAATCTGGGTTTTGAATCTGTATTTTGTCATCTTATTTCTGTCTGCCGGTGAGGAAGACTTTAAGTTTGTTCAGGATACGGTAAATCTTAACCTTGGCATTGTTTTCTGTAATTCCAGTAATCAATGCAACTTCAGCAAATGGCCTTTCCTCAAAAAAGCGAAGTTCGATGAGTTCCATTTCTGCTACCGGCAGGCAGGCTAATGCCTTTAACAACTGCTGAATATCATCCGGAGCAATACCACCTTCTGTTTCTGAGAGCAGGGACATCGCAGCTTTGGAATCGAGTGAAATGCACCTGTCCTTCTTACTTTTCCGGTAATGCATGTGAACTTCATTGTGTGCAATACGAAACAGCCAGGCAGAAAACGGAACACCCCTGTATTCGTATTTCCGGATAGAGAGCATGGCTTTGAGAAAGGTAACCGAGCATAAGTCGGCTGTCAATTCCTCTTCGTCTGTACGACGGTATATGAAGGAAAAAATAGATCTGTAGTATTTTTCATAGAGATAAGCGAAACAATCAGGATCTGCCTGTGCTTTTCGGATCCATTCCAGTTCCTCCTGAAGATCAGTTTCGCTTTTGTGGTAGGGATTCAAAATGCTGATTTTGGAGTCTTAATGCATAAAGAGGGCAAAAGATACAGGAATCAGTGAATACCTCTCATCTTATGACTCAGGTAGTTGAAAAAGTTTCCAAGTGGCTTTTCAGCCATCATACGCATCATCGTATTCATATCCCCCTCGAAAAAGAGCTGGACTGTACAGGTGGAGGTTCCAGTTTCTGCAAGTTTTACCCGGAGCTCAAAAGGAAAGGGAGATTTACCTTCCGATTGGATCCGGATGAGAGAATGAGACTGAAGCTCTTCAATCCGCATTCCGATATGTGCCATGCCGGCCAGTACAAATGAACAGTTGGCCTCAGCCGACTCCCATTTACTGACTTGTTCGGGCATGAGTGATTGCCAGTTATTCATATTGCTCAGATATGCAAAGGCTGTTGCCGCAGGAGCGTTGATTTCTGATATGTCGCTGTTCAGTGATGTCATATGTTGAATTTATTATTTAACCCAGGTATCCGGGCTTTCTCTCCAGCCGGCCAGGGACTCAAGATCTTTCTCTGTGATATAATCGGAACGTAATGCCTGCTGAATCAGAATTGGATAATCGCAAAGCGTGCTCAGTTTGCATTTTGATTTTTTGAACTGATCACCTGCAATCTTGAAACCATACGTAAAAATAGCCGCCATTCCTTTTACATCGCATCCGGCGTCTCTTAATGCATCAACAGCTTTAAGACTACTGCCACCTGTGGAGATCAGATCTTCAATGACGACGACCGATTGCCCGCTTTGTATGTCCCCTTCAATTAAATTGGTCATTCCGTGTTTTTTAGCTTCAGAACGTATATACACGAAAGGCAACCCCATTTCCTGAGCAACGAGCACCCCATGTGCAATACCTCCTGTGGCTACTCCGGCAATGACATCCGGTTTTCCGAATTTCTCATGGATACAGCGTACGAATTGCTGGCGAATAAATGTCCTTACCGACGGATATGAAAGGGTTTTACGGTTGTCGCAATATATAGGTGATTTCCAGCCTGATGCCCAGGTAAATGGGTTTAGTGGCTGCAGTTTTACGGCTTTGATTTGTAACAGATACTCAGCAATTTGTGATGCAGATTCGGGGTTGAATGACTTCATTTTGTGGTTAACGTATCAATTGGTAAAGGCTAAAATATTTTTGTATTTTTATACAATAATACAGCAGCAAAGATATTGATTTCCTTTGGCTTAATCCAAAAAGATGAGAACGGTTTATATTGCTGATATTCCGGTGACATTTGTTTCTGAAACCCTTCCGGTTCCAAGAGGAGAAGGAGTAATGTACTCGTCATTTGATTCCAGGGAAACATTCCAGTTGTTTTTTGAACCACTTGAAAAAAAATCAGGTATACGGCATCTCTATATTCATCATCCAGATCCGGAGGTCGCTTTCAGCAAGTTTTGCGGTTATTTCAGGATTATTGAAGCCGCCGGTGGTGTGGTGGATGAGCCCGGAGGAGAAGTGCTGCTTATTTTCCGTAATGGGAAGTGGGATTTACCGAAAGGAAAGGTTGAAAAGAAGGAGGAAGTAAAAGCTGCAGCTATCCGGGAAGTAGAGGAAGAATGTGGCCTTGAAGGGTTGAAAATCATTAAAAAATTACCAGAAACCTATCATATGTATGTATTGAAAGGGGAGCATATTCTTAAAATAACGCACTGGTTCAGCATGCAGGTTACAAAAAAGCAGCCCTTAACACCCCAAAAAGAAGAAGGGATCACGGAGGCAAGGTGGATGAACTCCAAACAGGTCAGCGATGCTTTAAAAAACACCTTTCCTTCTGTTAAGGATCTGCTTTCCGTACATCATATTCCCGTCTGATCCCCTCCTGAAGGCTCCGGTTTTCTATTCATGGATTCAATCATTTGTTTCTGTTGTCACTTCCACTTTGTATCTTAAATACGGATATTTATTTAATAAATATTATATAAAATACATATTTAATAATCTGTAGCTTATTAAAACGAGTAATTTTGTGAAATGGAATACATGACTTTACAGACATGACAGAAATGAGTGGAAAGAAGCTTGATCCCCGCATCGAACAGATAACCGATCTGGTGATTCGTTGTTCAATGAGGGATTTTACGGCTAAATTGGCACCGGCCGGTGAATATGATAAAGTGGAGGCCTTTATGACAAGTATGAATAGGATGGGTGAAGAAATGCAGGCCTCTGCCGTCTCCCGGAATGTTTTTTCTATACCGGCATCGGTCGCCCTGTTCCCGGTTATTGTTCATGCACTTACCTTGTAAGCAGGCAAATGGAAAAGATAGGGTATCTTCTCATGGCAAGGGATCTGACAAAAATCAGAAAGTACGAACGTTCCCTGCGGGAATCGGAAGTGAAATATAAGAGAATATTTGATGAGAGCAGCGATGCCATTTTTGTAATAAGTACTTCCGGATTTTTTCAGGATCTGAACCGGGCTGGAATTGTTTTGTTTCAGATGGAAGACAAGTTGCCCGAACAACACCGGATATTTGACTTGTTTGTCGATGAAATACGCATGGATGTTTTTCTGAAAGAGTTACACAGTAAGGGTATGATCGTCGATTATCGCGTACGATTGAAGGATCTGAGGGGTACTGTTCATGCCTGTCTGATTTCTGCCAGTAAAGTACCCGATGAAACAGGAGGCATGGCCGGTTACCAGGGAACGATTAAAGACATTTCCCGGCAAAAGACACTCGAAAATTTAGTTATCCGGACGATTGTGGATACACAGGAGAAAGAGCGTAAACGTTTTGCCATGGATTTGCATGACAGCCTTGGACAACAACTCTCTGCCATAAAATTTTACCTGGCTGCTTTAAAAAGTGTGTATGGGTTTTCAGACCCCAAATCTGCTGATATACTGACAAAATCAAGTGATGCACTTGATAATGTTCTTGCTGAGCTCAGAAACATTTGTTTCAATCTTATGCCAGGTGCCTTGCAAAATTTTGGATTGAGACAAGCCTTGCAGGAATTATGCAAAAAAATCGAACATGACAGTTTCCTGAAATTTGATCTGAGAATGGATCCGTCCATTCCCTTACTCACAAAATCCATGGATATAGCTATTTTCAGAATTGCTCAGGAATTTATTAATAATGCACTCATTCACGGCCATGCATCAAAAGTCGCCATACTTATGAGTTTAATCACCGTCATGGATGAAGGAAAACAGCTGCATATTGTTCTTGCTGATGATGGGGACGGATTTTGCATGAATAAGCCGGCAAGTGAGCAGGGAATGGGACTGAAAAATGTGAAGTCCAGAGTGGAATCCTACAATGGAGAAATTAAGATAAGCAGCGAACCCGGTAAAGGAACACGGTATGATATTGTCATTCCTGATCCGGGCACCTGAGTATTGTTCAAAATGATAGTACGTGAAAGCCGGAATGGATAAAAAAATAAAAATTCTTATCGTCGATGACCACAAAATGGTCAGAGACGGAATAAGATCTATGCTTGAATCACAGGAAAAGAAATGCAAATTCGTTCTTGAAGAAGCGGAGAACGGGCAGGAAGGGGTGGAAAAAGCAAAAAAAAATCAATTTGACATTATCATCATGGATTACCAGTTGCCGGTTATGAATGGTGTGGATGCCACACGTACAATCATTGCGCACGATCCGGAGATAAAGATACTGGCATTGTCGAATTATGATGAATACGCGTATATAAACAACATGATGAAATCAGGAGCCAAAGGGTTTGTGCTTAAAAATATTGGCCCGGAAGAAATTATTCATGCCATAGAAACACTATTAAACGGGAAAAACTATTATTCGAATGATGTGGCGGTAAAACTGATCAGTTTTGATCCTGATCATGTGCCGGTTGCCAGACTGCTTCGTCAGAAAAGGGATATGACGGAATCTCTCTCCAGACGGGAGCTCGAAATTCTTAAGCTTATTGCTACCGGGTTAACAAATGAGGAAATAGGCAATCGTCTGTTCATCAGCAAGCGAACGGTAGATACCCACCGGCAAAACCTGATGAAAAAACTGGATGTGAAGAATACAGCCGGGTTGGTAAAATTCGCTTATGAGCTTAAAATTGTTGAACAACCCTGATGGTTATTATTGTTTCTTCATGAGCCGTATTGCTTTCTCAATATCATCCGGTGAGTCAATACAATGGCTGTCAAAAACAGTTATGCCGGTTCGTATTCTGAAACCGTTTTCTATCCATCTTAACTGTTCCAGCGATTCCGCTTTTTCAAGCGCAGAAGGAGGTAATTTCGTTATTGCACCGAGAATATCAGCTCTGTATCCGTATAAGCCTACATGCCGGTAATAGGTGTGTAAAGTGTGCCACTCTTTTTCCGGATAACCTTTGAGAAAAGGAATCGGACTTCTGCTGAAATACATGGCTTCGCCCCGTGTATTCAGAACTACTTTAACTTCCCCGGTATCAAATACTAATTCACTGGTATCAATCTTAATGATCAAAGTTGCTAATTCAGTCTGTCCATCCAGCAAAGCGGCCAGAAGGTCAATTTGAGAAGGATCAATAAAAGGTTCATCACCTTGAATATTAATGACATAATCAAAACCTGAACCAGCTTTTTCAAGGACCTCCTGGCATCTGTCAGTTCCGCTGGGATGATTGGTTCCGGTCATCATTACATCTCCTCCGAAGCCTGATACATGATCGTAAATACGTGCATCGTCAGTTGCTACTATCACGCCTGAAAGGGAAGAGGAAGCTTTGCTTTGCTCATACACCCGTTGAATCATACTTTTTCCCTGTATGTCAATGAGTGGTTTGCCCGGGAATCGGGATGAGGCAAAGCGGGCCGGTATAACTCCCAGTATTTTCATATCAGGAAGGATCCTCTTGAATTATATGATTTTCTTTTCTTGTAAAAAAGCCAGTGTTTCTTGCTTCACGCAACCGGAGATACTCCGTATATTTTGATGAAAAGCGGATTCTTTCTTCCAATGCGAGTTCGAAGGAACCGGTCATACCCATCATCAGCTCACAGCATTCCCTGACTGCATACTGACCGGAAAAAGATCCGGTGGTATAATCGGCCAGCTGGTGATGATTGATATAATTCTGAAACAGGGAAGCTCCCTGACGGCGGATCAGGAAACGCAATCCGCAGGTTTGTGCCAGAGGGAGGTCAAGTATATCATCGTACACGAATGCGATTTCGAGGGGAGATACTTTGTACGTCGCACAAAAATGAGCCAGTGCATCGGCTTTGTTATTTATCTTATAATAACAGGAATCCAGGTGTTCCCGTTTTGCAAGCAGAAAGGAAGAACTGTTCTTTTCGCCTGATATGATTGCCACTTCCGGCAAGGAACCTTTGTGCAACCAATGTGAAAAACGCAGGAGGTTGAGCCCCATACTATCCACTTCATTGAACGGACTGCTTCCTCCCTGATCTTTTTCCGCTGCATTGAAAACTCCATCCCAGTCAAAAATGAAAGCCCGGATACCTTGTAATTTATTCAGAAAGGCACCCTGAGGTATATGAAACCGGCCACCATGAGCGGTGAAGAGTTCGGCTACGGGATGTTGTTCTGTATGCATCAGACCGGTTGAATTATAGATCCTGTATATCCAGCATGCCTACCGGCTTGCCTGCGCTGGTGACCAGCAGTGTGTCCACATTCGTTTTCTTAAAAATGCCGGCGGCATCATTAAGCAGCATATCTGCATCTATGGCTATTGGAGGATGATAGGTAAACGCTTCCATCTTTTTGCCAAGAACATCTCTGCCGTCATTGCCAAGCAATCTTCTGAGATCTCCGTCGGTGAAAACACCTTTTACGCTTCCATCGGCATTAATAATAGTAATAGCACCGAATCCATATTCCGTCATCTTTACAATTGCGTCAGCCAACGCGGCAGAAGAGGGAACGAGGGGGTTGATTCCATTGAGAGCTTCCCTGACACGGATTGTCATCAAACGGGTATCACGGATGAATTGTTCCGTTCCAAGCATTGTAAAATTATTTTCCGTAAGCGACTTCAGTATTTTAAGCGGAACAGTGATTGTATGAACACCTATATTAATGGCATTCCGCACATGTTCATTGTTCCTCACAGAGGAGAACATGATTTTGGTGTCATACCCATAATAATCTACAGCATCTACGCACTGCTCAACCAGGGCAAGAGCATCATGTCCTTGATCCTGAAGCCGTCCGACAAGCGGACAAACATAACTGGCGCCGGCTTGCATGGCCATATACGCCTGTTGAAGTGTATAGACCAGATGTACATTTACCAATAATCCTTCATTACGCAGCATTTTGCAGGCCCTGACGCCTTCGAGTGAAACAGGGATCTTGAACACTGTACGTTTGGGATCAAGACCCAAATCAAGCTGGCGACGGGCTTCTGCCAGAATCTCTTCAGCCGTGTTACCCAGGGCCTCTATCTGAAGCACAGGAACCATTTTAGCCAGCCTTAGAATTGTACCATCAATATCTGTTATCCCTTCCCTTTGCATAAAAGTCGGGGTAGTGGTCAATCCATCCAGAAAGCCGAGTTTAAATCCTTCTTCAATTTCTTTCAGATTGGCTGAATCTAAATATAGCTCCATAAAGTGATTTATTTAGTGGTGTTGTAAGTGTTTGTTTTGGTTGAAAAAAAGATACCATATCCTCTGCAGAAGACAAAGCTTGCCCTTCATAAGCGAATATTTGCTTGTGCAAATGTAGGAAAATGACGGAAACTGCGGAATATTCTCAGAACGGAGGCTGATAAGGGAAATGCTTAATACGTATCAATTAAGCCTTTGAGGGGTGATTAGTTCAAACCGGGGAATCTGCACCTTGAACTGAAGACGGTCGTTCTGTCTTTGCATGATATAAGTACCTAGCATGGAGCCCATATCCGTTTCCAGGTGACAGGCAGATTCATATTCATATACATCACCGGGACCGAGAATAGGTTGTTGCCCAACCACGCCTTCTCCTTCAACCTGACTGTGCTCACCATTGGAATCGAAAATGAACCAGTGACGCCGGAGTAACTGTACCGTATGATCACTTTTGTTCTCTATTGAGACACGATAAGTGAACCGATAGTCCCCAAATTCAGGTCTGCTCTGCTCTTCCCTGAACCTGGTTTCTACTGTAACCCGTATACCCTGTGTGACATGTGTAACCATCGCTATGCAATATTTGGAATTGTTTTTCAATTAAGCAAGTTCTGTGCCGGGATATTTGAAAATTGAATGAGATTGTTAATAAGTTGCAACTCACCCTTTTAGTCCCTTGTTAGAAAACAAACCATTATATATTACAGAAGATACGAGTCTGTGAATGGGGGATTTGAAGAAAATTCGGTAGGAAAAGTCTTACAATCGACAGGTCGCCTTAATTCCTCGCCGAATTTATACGTTTGATTCCAATCAGTTTATCATAATTCTGTGCAGGCGGGCGATAATAGATAAGAATTGTATAGGTATTCTCTGTTTCAAAATGTGAGCCTTCAACCAAAGACTCATCTGCCTTGTTAGAACCGTCTGACAGCATGACATATTCATAGTTAAAATAACCCTGTTTTAAATACAAGGTGCATTCATAGCCATGTTTAACTGCATTGTAGCTCATTTTGGAGTTACGTGATGTTTGCCAATCTGTCAGGGCACCGAAAACATAGAGATTAGCACCCGGCTCCGGATAGGCTAAAAAGAAATGAACAAAACAGTAGTCCGCATCTATATCACTGTTGGAACCATCCTGGTTTTTAATCAAAAAATTTCCGTTCAAATCTGCATCGGAAACATAACGCTGACGGTTCCTGCATTCGTCAGTAACAAGATAAACATGCGTCAGATTGTCTTCTGTTGTTATGGCTGACATATGAGCGGAGCGGTATTTCAGGCTTTTTGAATCAAAATTCCGGAATTCACTCCCTCCTTTGAACTCAGAATCTTCATTCACCGACTCAAAGACCTGTTCATGATCCTTCAGAAAAGTAGGTTGCAGTCCGCATATTTCATTATCCCATCTGTCGTTCTGCATGATGCAAACTTTGAGATCATTCGGATTGCGTATATCTGAGTTGGGATATTTGATATCCAGGTTTATTCCTTGTCTGGTCAGCTGATCTGTAAGGGCTGATCCGTACCTGAAAGAGGTTTCAGCAGACAGTTCGCTGTCATACACCAGAAAGCGCCGGGTCAGGATAAGATTGTCAGGCATATTTTCCTGATACACTTTCAGAAGATAATTTCCGGGTTTAAGAAAAATCAGGTTGGAGTTTGGAAAATAGAGGGAGTAATGTATATAATGTTGTTTGCAAAGGAGACTGGAAGAGGCATAGTCGGTAATTGAATTATCTTCAAATCCATTGACATATTCATTGAAAAGCAGATCAGATGGCTGCCAGTCGGCAGTGCAATACTGAACGGTGTAGTGATAGGACTGGAAAGCAGCCGACAGGTCGTCAAAACTGAGTTTTAACTGATCATCACTTCCAAGGCGGATGGCCGGGAAAGACAATTCTGCCGCTTTGTTAATGAGCACCACCGACCGTATTGTTTTGGAATAACAGTGATCCTCAAAACGGAGGTAATTGGAGGCATAATAGTCATCTGCAGAATCTGCTTTTTGTGGCTGCTGACTGAGCAGATCCGGAATGGGGGCAATATACAGGATTGCAGTAAGAAGGAAAGCCGGTAAGGCTGAAAGCCTGATCATTTATTTGTTCTTAATCCGGTCAATGGACATAATTTTGTCGCCCTGGTAATGGTAAATGGAATCCCATGCATCGGCATCATCAACCCCATGATAAAACATGATCTGTTCCAGTTCTCCGGCCGGATTATAGAAGTACCATGGTCCCTGCAGCTGGAAACATTCGGCCGGACATTCCAGTCCACGTATATGTACTTTCCCGTTTGTATACCACTCCTTGTATTCACCGGTGTGATAATTCTTTTCATAAATAAGATTACCCTCTTCATCCCAATGTCTTTTGACGCCTAACGTATCAGTCAATTGGGTATCCAGCAGAAATCTTTTCGGGTAATACGTTTTATAGGATACATATTTGTCGTGGACGAACATTTTTTCCTGCATAATCTGACCATCTGTATAATACCAGGTGTCTTTGCCTTCCCTCAGATGATTCTTGTAATAGAGTGTCCGTCTTAGCAGGCCGCTTTCGTCATATACATTGAACTGCCCGTCAGGCTTATCCGTATTTGTCATCATGTAACGCTGATACGGGCTGTCATAATAGGAAGCTGAATCGTAGTAATTGACAACAATGGAATTAATGCCTTCGTCACTTTTGGTTATTGTAAATTTATCCTGTGCGAGTCTCTGGTCAAGTGTCAGCTTGTTGACGGAGCAAGACAAGGAAAAAAGAGAAATGCCTCCCAGGAAGAGTAAGAGTCTGTTGAATATCCGCATCGGATAAAATTAGTTAAATAATCTATATCTTGCCTTCAAATATCCCGGCATTATGTTAGCGTTTGTCCGTGCCCGACCCTGGATCCTGCCTTTTATTCTGTTTGCCCTCAATGCCGGCCTGAAGCTGTTATTCATCACATCCAATCCAATAGCCCTTGATGAACCCTTCACAGTATTTTATGCTCAGCCGGCTTTTGGCAAGATGCTCCGGATTCATCTGGCTGACAATACACCTCCTTTGTTTGACCTCTTCCTTTTTGGGTGGATAAAATTTTTTGGAACAGGAGCCTTTTCGGTCCGCTTTTTGCCTTGTCTGTTCAGTTCCCTTACGGTGATATATGTGTTTTTGCTGGGAAAGAAAACAGGAGGTATCATCACCGCATTGGGGGCTGCCCTGGTTTTTTCATTTTCCTCCTTCCATTTCTATTTTGCCCATGAAGCAAGAGCCTACAGTTTATTTGCGTTGCTTTCAACAGCATCCCTGTATTATTATTTCTGCCTGGAGGAGAAAAGCTCCCGAAGGTATTTTTTCAGTTTTATCGGAGTTAATATTCTGCTTGCCTACACACACTATTTTGGTTTTATCGTCATAGGAGGGGAGTTGATTTTATCCTTCTTATTCCTTAAACAGTTTCCTTTTTCTTTCCGGAAAGTCTGGCTTGGTTTTGTTATCTGGCTTGCATTTATTTCCCCCCTCATCATTTTTTGTCTAAAACGTTTTAATACAGTCCGCCGAACAGGCTTCTGGGTTTCAACACCTCCCTGGGATGCATGGTATGACAATATCCGAAAGTTCTGTAACGAACCGGTTGTGGCAATATGCTTCCTGCTGCTCGTTACGCTGGGTTTGGTACAGATGATAAGAAAGAAGACATACCGGCATAACCATGCAGTTCTTGTATTGCCGCTCTTTTTTTTCGGAATCTATTTTTCTCTCTTCTTCTTTTCTTTTATCATTCCTGTCTTTCTTGACCGCTACCTGATTTTTCTGTCAATCCCTTTTTATCTGTTGGTAGGAACAAGCATTTCATACCTGGTGAAGGGCAGCAGGATGAGGATTTATCTGTTGGGTGCTGTTAGCCTTGGCATGGTAGTTACCGTTGATCTGAAACCGGGAAACGGAAGGGATCCGGTAGGTATGGCAAATTACATCCGGTCAAAAAAAGACGGCAATACAGCCGTTTTTATTGCTCCTCCCTGGCTTGATAAGGGGGTAATGTATTATTGCCGCCCGGATTTCTTCAGGGATGAAGCGAATTTTGACCGGAATCTTGAATCGGATCGGTGGTTCCGGGGATATTCCCTTGAAGAAGCTATCAAAAAGACCCCGGCTGCCATTCACCGGTTGCTGTATGTTGCAAGCGGTGATAAGGTGGTGACTGATCCGAAGTCCTTGTCCGGAATGGATCTTTCGGGATTCAGGTATTTGCAATCTGCCAAATTCGGGCAGGCGGAGGGGGTTCTGGTCCTGGAACGTTGAACCTGTTAGTCTGTACCGTGTTTTTTATCGGGCAACAGGTTTTCCATTGTCCATTCCAGTTTGGCGATGAAAGCTGATTTTCGGACTTTGCACTCCATCACAGGACAAATAGGGCAAGAACTAGGAATACAAGGGTCTGAGTGAATAAAAAATTCCACTTCTGTGTCGAATCCATTCCGGATAAGGTTTTCCAAAGCCTGTACCTCCTGGTGGGCTTCTTCAAGTGTAACATACCAGGGGAGGGTTACATGGCAGTCGATATGCAGATGGGATCCGTATTTAAGTACCCTGAGTTTATGAATATCAATCCATAGCGGATGCCTTTTTTGATTCAGAAGGGCTATTATTTCCTTCAGTTTTTCAGTGTCTGCTTCATCCAGAAGGTTGGTAATGGAGTCTTTGAGCAACCGGTAGCCCATTTTCAGAATAAAACCTCCGTAAATCAGGGCCATCAAATTATCCAGCCAGGTGAGACCGGTAATGAATATAAGTATCAGACCTATAACTATTCCCAGACTTGCCACCGTATCACTTACAAGGTGCTTGCCTTCGGCAACGAGGATTTGTGAATCCAGTTTCCGGCCATGTGAAAGCAAATAAATGCCTACGAAATAGTTGCAGAGCCCGGTGAAACCCAATAAATAAAGGCCGGTGTCCAGTTTTTGGAGGTGGACAGGCTCAAAAAAAGCCCTGCAGGCCTGGATAATTATAAGCAGGGCGGTAATAAATATAAGTCCGCCTTCAAAGCCTGCACTGAGGTATTCAATCTTGCCATGTCCGTAAGGGTGATCCTCATCCCTTGGCCTGGAAGCATAATAAGTACTGAAAAGGGCAAATATACCTGCTATGACATTGATAATACTTTCAAGGGCATCTGTTAAAATGCCTTTGGAATGGGTAAAATGCCAGGCAAGGAATTTAATCATGCTCAGTACGATACTGAACACCAGAACCCGGGTCATTGTTTTTATCTTAAACCGGGCTCCGTCGTAAATATGATCCATATCCTGTTGATGAAACCGTAAGAAAGTGGAAAAATAGTGAAAAATAACATAAGCCTGTTTCATTAAAGGTATTTACT
>JBIOHC010000067.1:0-16788 GCA_044448685.1 Bacteroidia bacterium | reverse complement strand
GATAAAAAATGTACTTAAACAGAATTTTAGTTCTGTTTATTGGGTTGTGGGGGAAATTGCCGCGCCTGCTGTTCCAAATTCCAGCGGAAATATCTATACGAAACTTGTTGAAAAAGGTGGAACAGGTACCAAAGCCGAAGTAAGGCTTTCCATTTTCGCTGGAAGTGCATATCTTTTGGATGAATTCACCCGAAAGACAGGGATGCAGTTTACTAATGGTGCTGATGTATTAGTTAAGGTAAAAGTAGACTTGCATGAAAAATGGGGGTTCTGTCTTGTATTAAAAGATATTGATTACAGTTATACGATTGCAAAAGTCCAGGACGAAAGGCAGAAAACATTGTTGAAACTTGAAAAGGAAAAAGTTATTCGTTTTATCGAGCCGGGCAAATATCAAACTTTTAATAACCAATTAAAATTGAATGCAGTTGTTCAAAGGATTGCGTTAATCTCAGCAAAAAATTCTGAAGGTTATAATGATTTTGTAAAGGTATTGGATCACAATTCTCATAATTATAAATTTAAAATCACCGATTATTTTGCGAGTATGGCAGGCGACCCTGCAAGCAAATCAATAATTGCTCAATTAAATTTAATCGGTAAGCAGACTCAGGAATATGATGCGGTTGCAATCGTAAGAGGAGGCGGAGATGATACCGGATTCGTTTGTTATGATGATTTTGAGTTAAGTAAATCGGTAGCGAATTTCCCGCTACCAATAATAACTGGAATCGGGCATGAAAGAAACAAGTGTATCATTGACATGGTAGCAAATACTTTTACAATAACCCCAACAATGGCAGCAAAAGTTATTGTTGACCACAATTGGAAATTTGAACAGCGAATGATAGAACTTGGGAATGATGCAGCACTAGCTTCCAAGGAATTATTGTCTGAGGCGAAAACTGAACTAAAAGACTTAGAAAGTAACCTTAATGGTTTTGTAAAAGATTTAATCTCCGAGGAAAAAACATGGCTTGAAGGAATTTTAAGGGACTTAAAAAACTTTAGTCCTGACAATACACTTGCGCGAGGATTTGCTATTATTTCATTGGATGGAAAAATTCTTAAGGATACGAAATTAGTGAAAACTGGTTCTAAACTAAAGACAATTACTAAATCTGATCTAATCGAAAGTAGCGTAACTAAAATAGAAAAAAGAAAAAATGGCGAAATCAAATTATAAAGAAGCTCAGACTGAGCTTGAAAAAATTGTGTCTGATATTGAAGGAGGCAAAGTTTCAATTGATGGGCTTTATGATAAAATAAAGCGTGCAAAGGAGCTTGTGGATATATGTCAAGCGAAATTGCGCGACACCGATGGAGAGATAAAAAAGATACTTTCAAAAAAGTAATTGTTAATACCTAAAGTCGCTATATTTGCATCATGAACCCATTTCTGAATTGAAGCTGGGTCATCTGTCCAGCGATATATTTTCGAATATTCAGCCGATATGTTATCGGCAAGCCTTGGTGGGATTGTATATTTCGAATATTTATTTTCCGGGTATCCTGGGTATGTCGGTAAGAGTATTCCTAATAGCCCAGACCTTGGATTGTATTCCGTATCACGAATACTGGAACTAATCTCCCAATCAACATGCTTACGTTGCCACGTTTTTGCTCCAATCAGTACAACGGTAACGGACGAATCTCTTAAATACTCATCACGAATTTTTTGCCTAACAGTATCAGTAAGTAGGCCATTCTCTATGTCCCCAGTATCTACCGACCGATAAATGATAACTCCATGTATATCATGAAAAAGTTTTTCACCGTTCACACTGTCGGGAGAAAATCTTTGATATTCTTTCATTGTTTGAAAGTCCAAATCTTTTCTATCTACTACAAAGAATACCTTATCAATAAAATCCAATTGGGTAGCTAATGCTAATTTAATCCTAATTGAGCAGAGGAGATCCTTCTCCCTTCAAACCTTCTTTAACCACATGGGTTTAGTCTTCAGTATTTGTTTATATATTTTCTTTTCACTTCCGGCTTATTTTGAGCGAAACATATTTGTATTCAATCCATCTTCAGGTTACCGAAGGAATGTTTCTTGATGATTGTGTCGTGTGTCACACGGGTTTGGGCACCCATTGCCAGGGAAAGGAGAAGCGGGAAGATACAAAAGCAATGTTTCATATGCCGGGCCCGGGAATTCTGGAATAAAGGTATGCAAACAGCAGACCTGTCAGCAAGCGTTGATTAAATGCGGTTTGGAACTGATTAAATGCAGGCATTCCACCCCGAAAACCATATAATTATTTAAATTTGGATGACAACATAAAGAATATGAGGTATCTGTTAATAGTTGCATGCTGCTGGCTTCTTCCGTTTACAGCCTGGAGCCAGCAAAGCAAGATAGATTCCCTGCTTCTCCTTCTGAAAGCGGATCATCCGGACAGCACAAAGATGACTCATCTGAATGAACTCTGCTGGGAGTTCGCCACGATCGGAAACACGGAGAAAGGTCTTGCATATGGACAGGAAGCCCTGAAGCTGTATGACTCCCTGTCTTCTCCCAAGGGAGATAAATGGAGCAAGAACCTCTCCACTGCTTATAATAATACAGGCTATGTTTACAGCATGATTGGGGATTATGAAAAGGGTCTGGATTATTATTTAAAATCAATCAGCATAGAGGAGAAATTGGGTGATAAAATGGGAGTCGCGAGGACCGACTGCAATATAGGAAACCTGTATTTTGATCAGCAGGATTATAACAAGGCTACTCACTATATGTTAAAGGCCCTTGCCGTTTTTGAGAAAGCAGGTGACAAAAACCTGGTGGCAACATGTCTGCTCGATATGGGTAATATATATTTTTCCCAGAATAAGTTTGATTCAGCAATTTCCAAATACAGTGAGGCGATGCCACGTTTTCAGCAACTCGGAAATACCACCGGCATTGCTTATTGTTATGAAAATATCGGACTCATCTATTTTTCCCAGAAAAAGTTCCAGGAGGCATTGACCAATTTACTGGAAGCACAGCAACTCACGGAGAAAATCGGATCAAAAAGTGAAATGGCAACAGTAGAGATTAACCTTTCTCAGGTATATATAGCCCTTCATAAAAATCAGGTGGCCTGTGCCCATGCAAGGAATGCTTTAAACTTAGCCAAAGAAACCGGTTCGAAACGCTTATTAAGCGGAGCCTATGAGTTGATGGCTGACTGCGATTCGATTGAAAACAACTGGAAATCGGCTTTAGAAAATTACAAACTGTTTAAACTGTATAACGATTCGATGTTTAACAGTGAAAATGTAAAGAAACTGAGCGAGGTCAATGCCAGGTTTGAAGGCGAGAAAAAAGAAGCGAAGATTAAATTACTCGAGAAGGACAAAGAAAAACAGTCGGCACTTGCCCGGGCGGAAGAAAGCAAGCACAGGATTGTTGTGATTTACTTTATCATTGGACTTTTCTGTATGATTGTTTTTTCTGTTTTCATATACAACCGGTGGATCCTTACGCGGAGGCAAAAGGGCATCATTGAAGATCAGCGCAGCCTCGTACAGGAGCAGAAAGAAGAAGTCGAAAAACAGAAACAGATTGTAGAGGAGAAGAATAAGGAGGTCATGGATTCCATTACCTATGCCAAACGCTTTCAGCAGGCCATTCTTCCACCCGACAACCTGATCCGGACAGTTCTTCCCGATTCCTTCGTTCTCTACAAACCTAAAGCCGTTGTGGCCGGTGATTTTTACTGGATGTTTACCTACGGTGATACCGTGCTGATAGCTGCTGCCGACTGTACCGGTCACGGGGTTCCGGGAGCAATGGTCAGCATTGTCTGCTCGAATGCGTTAAAAAGAGCTGTCAACGAGTTTGGGCTTACGGCCACGAACGCGATTCTCGATAAAACAACAGAGCTGGTGCTGGAGACATTTGCTGACGGTTCCGAAGATATCAAGGATGGAATGGATATCTCCCTGCTGTCCATAAACAAACGCACCCATAAACTTCAGTGGAGCGGGGCCAACAACCCGCTCTGGATAATTAAAAAAGGGGAGCTGACAGAAATAAAGGGCGACAAACAGCCTGTAGGAAAGAGCGAGCACCCAAGGCCATTTACTTCACACGATCTGGAGCTGGACAAGGGCGATTGCCTGTACCTGATAACCGATGGAATTGCTGACCAGTTCGGAGGTACAAAAGGCAAAAAATTTAAATACAAACAGTTTAAGGAAGTGTTGCTGAAAGGCCATACACTGCCAACTGCGGAGCAAAAAGAACGGCTCGAAACGGCCTTTAAAGACTGGATGGGCAGCCTGGAACAGGTGGATGATATTTGTGTTATCGGAATTAAAATATAAGCGTTGTTTAATCATACCCGTACAAAGCGTTCTTTAAGTCTCAGGAAAAACCGTTCATACAGATAATATCCCGCTGCTGCCAACATCAGTGTCAGGCTCAGGGAAAGTATATACAGCAGAACAGGATTCTTTGTCCCCGCCACAGTAAGGATTCGAATTGCTGACTGAATCCCGATTTCATGAAACATATAGAATGAGAATGATATCGTTCCAAGAAAACGGAACAGGCTGTTCTCCGCTTTGAGAATAGAGTTTGGGTTGACAGCCATATTCAGCAGGACAATGGCCGTGAGGAAGGCATACAGCCCGTAATTGAATACAGGTTTATCATAAGCAGTACAAAGAAGAGCCGCGAAGACCAGCATGGCCAGGACCTGCACTATGGGGAGGAAAAGCAGGCGGAGCACTTTTTCCTTCTTCATAAACCATACCCATGCCGCTAAGGCACCGAAAGCCATGCAATCGAAACGGCAGAGATAGAAATAACTGAACCAGCGTTTCCAACTGTTAAAAGATTCTTCATCCGGAGCCGTATCCAGGGCATTGTAAAACACCAGGCGAAGGACGGTAAGCACTATAATCAGCACAATACATATGAAGGGTAGTCTTTTCACAAACCGGACCAGGAAGGGCCAGAACAGATAGAACTGTTCTTCCACACCGATAGACCAGAGCGGTTCACCCAAGGGTAGGGGGGCGTACATGTACTGGGCCACCTGAGGAACAAGGAGCAGGAAGCATAGTAATACCGGGTTGAGGTCAGGAACAAATTCAGCAGTCAGTCCGGGAACAGTGAAAAAAGGAATGTGGGGGAGGACAACAAACAAGATAATTACCAGTAAATAGTAAAGCGGCCAGATGCGCAGTATCCGCCGGATATAAAACGCGCGGGTACGGATCGTGCCGGAACTTTCTTTTTCTTTCAGCAACAAAGCAGTAATCAAAAAACCGCTCAGTACAAAGAAGATGGTTACACCAATCCTGCCCAGTTCCCGGATTTGTGGTGTCTGGTAGTGGTTATCCCATGCATTATATTTTTTGAGCAACTCTGTATGTCCGGTAAATACCAGCAAGGCCGCAAAAAAACGGGTGGCTTGTAATCCGGGAAAATAAAGGCGGGAGGGTTGCTTTTCGGTCACCGGGCAAATATAGGGATTTCATAATTTATAGAGTTGTTCACACTCCTACTGCCCTTATTCTTTCCAAACAAAGTGTTTCGTTCTAAGACATCTTTAACATTAAAAAAGCCCCTCGACTTCCATCTCAGGGCTTTTTCAATCCTAGACTACCAACCCTACACCTTCTCCCTCTTCTTCTCCACAAACTTCTCAATAAGCTCCGGCAGTTTTTCAAAAGCTGCAGCTAAACCTTTGGAAGAGTGAGTGGAGATAAATTGAATATCGCTTCCCTTGGTTACGAGGAAGCCGACCGGGCCTAAGCGCATTCCTGCACCACCTCCGGATCCTGTACCTTCTCCAACACCTTTGGCATTGCCTTTTCCTTCTCCGGCACCTCCTCCAAAGCCCATTCCTACGGACATGACGGGTACGCAGGTGAATTCGCCCAATGTAAATTGCTGACCAATGATTGTTTCAGTTTTAGCTTCTGATTTCAGAAACTCGGTGATCTTTTCGATCATTTCATTCATGTTGTTCATGTTGTTTTAGTTAAAGGGTTATTATTAAGAGCTTATATAGGCCCAGCTCATTCGGGCTAAACTGTTCCGGACTTGAAGTATTATTCTGTTTTCATTCAGAAAATTGATACGTATTTCCTTGTTGCTGTAACAACCCAGCATAAAGAACAGGGGATACAGAATGCCGTTCAGCTGCATATCGCCAGTGTCAAGAACGATCTCGCAGGTATTGATTTTAAAACTGCGAAGAACTCCCCATATTTTCTTCCGGGAAAAAGACATGGGCTGTTTCTTTTTTACCGCAATTGTTTTTTTAGGTGCTCTTTTCGTTGTTGGTTTCTTTGTTCCGATTTCCATTAAATCAATTTGCTTTCTCCAGCCGGGTAATTTTATTTCTGCCACAAAGCTCTGATCTTCGATTCTTATGCTTGCAGTGCATAGCCGGTGAAATCGTACGCTGTATAGCCCACTCACGGTATTTATTTCAAGATAAAACGGGGCAAAAAAAAGATAAGCTGCAGGAATCAATACAATACCTATATTCACTGTCAGCACTAACATCGTCTGTCTTATTTATGGAGTAAATATAGGTTCGGGTCACTGCACTGACATTGAGGATTGTCATGCCAATGAATGATACGAATCATTCAAAAGGGGTGTATTGTCATTTTTCACACGCATAAGATTGGAGACATTTATCCTGTAATAACCCGGGAATTACTACCCGGTAAATAGATCAGGACATGACCACCGGCAACCTCACATTAATGCATCAAGCGCGCGAGGCCTTAAAAACAAGATGGGGGCTTGCTATTGGGACTTGTCTTGTTTATATGCTTATTGTTGGGGGTTTTGGTTCGGTGAAATATATGGGGGGAATTGTTACCCTTATCCTTACCGGACCTATGCAATTAGGTCTTGCTACGTTCAGCCTTTCCATAGTGAGAGAGAAGGAGGCAAGTTTCCAGCAGCTTTTTGACGGGTTTAATGATTTCTCAAAAGCGCTGGTGACCTACCTGCTTATGCTTTTGTATGTGCTGCTGTGGACACTTTTATTAATAATTCCAGGTATCATAGCCGCATTGTCCTATTCCATGACTTTCTATATCCTGGCAGATGATTCAAACCTGAAACCGGAACAGGCGCTCATGAAAAGCAAGGAAATGATGGACGGGCACAAGGAGAAACTCTTTTATCTGTACCTGCGTTTCCTGTTGCTCTCAATTCTTTGTGTGCTTACCCTGGGGATAGGGTTTTTATGGTTTATCCCCTTCGTCAATATTACGCTGGCTGAGTTTTATGAGAATCTAAAAGCTAGCAGAACAGAACCTCAAGAGTTATAGTGTATGTCAAATCGTCATCCCTCCCTCCCTTCTCCTGCAAAATTGACCTGATCATGTTCCTTTTCCCCGGTATTTAATGGTTGGGTTATTCCGTTGATGGAAACGATGTATGTGAAGAATAAAAGCGCCTTGTTTATTTTGGGGATAATCATACTACAGCGGTGTTTGTCAGGGTCCGAAATATACTCTTCCCCTCTCCATAAAGTAAAATTGAGTCTGTTAATGAAGAAGGAGGGTGTGAATATGCGGAAGAAGCGTGTGAATGTGGAGAAGCAGCGTGTAAATGTGCAGAAGAAGAAGATGAATGTGCAGAAGCAGCGTGTACATATGCACAAGAAGTTTGTGAATGTGCAGAAGGAGTGTGTGAATGTGAAGAAGTAGCGTCTGCATGTGCACAGGGAGCGTTTAAATGTGAAGAAACAGTATGTGAATGTGCAGAAGTAGCGTGTTAATGTGCAAAAGGAGCGTATGAATGTGCAGAAGAAGAATATGAATGTGGAGAAGCAGCGTGTGAATGTGAAGAAGAAGAATATGAATGTGAAGAAGTAGCGTGTTTATGTGCAAAAGGAGCGTATGAATGTGCAGAAGCAGCGTGTGAATGTACAGTAGTAGCGTCTGTTTAAGGCTGATTGTTAATATAACATTATGAACTTTCAAAAATCAATGAAATCAAGCTTGCCAACCAAAGCTTTAGCGTAGGTTGAGTGAAAATTTTCTCACTGATAATCAAGGAAGTGAAAACTTTTTTAAAAAATGCTGGAACAAAATCGATTCTCAATTGCCTTACTACTAGAAAGGGTCTGGAAGGCAGAGCGGGAATGAGAGCGAGAATGAATATTAAAATATTTCCCCCGGTTGCATGGGGCAAGAGGATAGTCCAGGTGCAACGGACTATCTGAAAGCTTCAGGGGAATGAGTAAGCCGGGAAAATCCCGGTGATTTTTACAAACCGCTGAAGGGATCAAAACACCGGCCTTGTCCGGATTCCCGGAAGCATAAAAACAAAACACAATGTCAACACCATCGAAAAGAGTACCTAAAAAGCTGGCAGCGCAATACCTGGCCAAGCTTACACCACCCCAGGTGGTTGCACTGGCCAACCACTATGTGACGCAGATGACTGGTAACCCTCATTTCCCGGCACCGAGCCCGGGTTTGAGCGCCATCACTGCACAGGCTAATGCCCTGGATACGGCCTATAACACATCCCTTACCCGGACGCGTGGAACAGTCGGAGCTATGCACATCGAACTCAAAAAGACTGATGTGCAGCTTAAACTGCTTGCGGCTTATGTGGAGAGCATAGCCAATGCGGATCCTCAGAATGCGGAAGTCATCATTCAGAGTGCGGGAATGACTGTGAAGAAGCCGGCAGCTCGTGCACCCAAAACGTTCACGGCTATTCCCGGTAAACTGAAAGGTCAGGTGATCCTGAATACCAAGGCAGTAAAACAGACGGCCTACATCTACCAGATGACGACCGATCCGAATACGCCTTCTTCCTGGGCGACCATCTACACCGGTACCAAGGTCAAGTTTATCATGACCGGACTGCCATCCGCAACCCATATGTATTTCCGGGTTGCGTATTGTACCAAAGGTGTTCAGGGTAACTGGAGTGATCCCTTGCAAGTAGTTGTTCCCTAATCGGGGAATGAGTAAGATGTAAACTTGCTTAAAGCCTCCCGGTGACGGCCGGGGGGCTTTTTATTCATTCCGGCCTGCCCGGAAAATATCCCGGATAACTCCATTTCTTGTTAATTGCTGGCAAAATGTATCTTTGAACAAATGGTAAATACTTAGTACGGAATACCAAAGAACAGACATATTGAATGATTCACCAAACAAACATACCAGAATATGGTCTACAGCAATTTTAAAGAGAGTGTAAAGAAATTGGTTCTTCCCAAATCAACGGGTATTCTCCTTGTGGTTTTCTGCACCTTGTTGGGTTATGCACTCTCGTTTAGCATTATTAAGTCCAATCTGGTGCAATATACCAGTCAGCATCTTAAATATCATCTGCAGGTCCAGGATGAGCGTACACATAATCCAGCAACTTTCGAGCTGAAGGTAAAACCCATGCTGGGCTTGGATTCAATGAATAAAAAGGAGACAATCCTATGGAGTGAAGATTATGAGCATGGAATGCTGTTCAATGCAAATCCGGCCTTCCTTATCTGGACCTTTCTCATTTGTGCCATGATTGCCATTGCCTCGGGCACAGTTCCGTTTTTTGTTTTCAAAATACTGGAGCTTAAAATAGCTTTCGGCTTCACCTATAAAAAAATACTTATGGGAGGGTTCTTTTTCGCTGCACTGATGTGTTTCTTTCTTTGGTGGACCAATCAGCTGGATTTGGGTTATATAAAACCTTCTGACATCATCAATAAGTTTAACATCCTGTTTAAGTATGGAAATTTTGTGAATCAACTTGTAACTGCCAACCTTATTCTCATTGTTCCTGGTATGGCTCTCATGTTCCTCATAGGCGCTGCTTCTGATAAAATTTATTACACAGCCAAAACGGGCATCACCGATTCCGATACTGCCCGTAAAGAAACTGTGGAAATAGCCGTAAAGAGAATCAAATTGCTGAATCAATTACTTCAGACCTCCCTGCAGATCCTTGCAACTATTGTCGCTTTTACCGTACTTACCTCCAGCGCGCTTGGGGAAGCGATACGATCAGCAATACATATAGAAGGTATAGAAGTGTTCCCGAAACAGATCCCTTATATCTATGGAATGTATTTTACCTTTTTCCTGAGTGTATTGTACATACCCATTTACTATTATCTCGGGAATAATTACAACAAGCTGAAAGAGCTGGCTTCTGAGCCTGGTTATATAACCGATTCTGCTACCTGGTATACAGCCTTGTTCGGTGAAGTGAAATTTGAGAAATCAGGCATAGAAAACCTGAAGCTGGCTCTTACGCTCCTGGCTCCTATCCTGACAAGTTTCCTTCCGAAAACATTGGATTTGATGAAATAAACAGGATTTTAACGAAATACCTAAAATAAGATTTTCTCACAGCTCCGGAACACATTCGATATGCCAGTTACACCCTTAAACACGCCAGTTACTCAATGAACACCGCCAACTACTAAATAGGTGTAAAAAGATAAAAAATTGGAAATATATTTAACCCCGTTTATCTTTGGAGCATACTCCATTGGAAAAATCGCATTTAAGAAGCATAACTAACTTAAAAACAGTGAGTAAGGGGAATTTCGGAGTAATCTTATCCTGGTAGTTAAAGAATGGGAATTCTGATTAACTTTGAAACCTCTTATGAAGTATTCCTTTTATAACCTCTCAGGGATTGACACTAATAAACCCTGGCAGGTTGCCACTGACAGCTCAAGAGTCCCCGGGGTTGAAAGGACACAAAAAATCAAATAACGGTAAGATAGTTTTGATATGGAAGTTATATACGAGCACTCGGATTATAGAATTATTGTGGAGGAAAAGCCGCATTCGAATGCAATAGCGATGTTGCATGCCACCTTGTGGGGTACAAACGGACCTATATTTGAACACCTGGATACACGTGAAAAAGTTGTTCATTTAAGTGGATCCCTGGCCTTCACATTGGAAAAAAAAGGAAGGACTATCGGCACTTGTACGGTGCTGGAAAGAGATATTCGCATAGATGGAAAGAATTATAAGACCTGGTATGGGAGATATTTTGCGGTGGACAAGGATTTTCAGGGAAAGATCTTCGGAAATCTTTTATTGAAATACATGAAAGAATATTTGGAGAAGATTTCCGACATGCCGACAATTTTTTATGCCTATGTTGACCAGACTAATCTTAGATCGGGGAAATTGCTGCGGCATACAGGATTCCAGGTTATCCGCAATTTTGAAACAACGATCTTCAGCCGTATTTATCCTAAAAAGGACAAGCGGGTGTCGCGCATAAAAAGGGAGGACAGGGATGGAGTCCTGCATTTGCTAAAAACACAATACAGTAAGGACACCTTTTTTAATTCAGACAACTTGTTTTTTCAGGACAATTACTTTGTCCTGAAGGAGGGAGAGGATATCATTGCCGGTGTGCAGGCCAGCAGGGTAAATTGGAGGATTAAAAGCCTTCCTGGCTTTTCCGGAAAAATAATGATTAAGGTGCTTCCGCATGTGCCATTCATTTCACGGTTATTTAATCCTGAAAAATTCAGATTTGCGGCTTTTGAAGGTATTTATTGCAAGGAAGGGCGTGAAGACGAGCTTTTCAGATTAATGGAAAGTGCCTGTGCTGAATTGCAGTTATGCACAGGCATGGTTTGGATGGATCCTGATTCTGCATTGAACAGAAGGGTAAAAAAAGCCGGCGATTGGGGTTTGATGGACAAAATGCAGAATGACCTCCCCGCCCATGTTGTTGCCGGCTTTACAAATGTGCCTGTAACAGAGCAGGAGCAGTTTCATAAAATCCCCGCTTATATTTCTGCTTTCGATCTGACTTAGCATTCATGTGTTCTAATTAAATCATACTGCAATGGTGGTCTTCCATACACAAATGCACATAATTACTTTTCTGATTTGTTTGGCCGAATTGGTGTTTTTCGCCTATCAGATTGTCTATTATTTATCCCGGCCGAGTGATAAAAAACGGAAATATTATTTGATTCTGCTCTTCCTCCTTATCCAGAATAATATTATAAGTGGATTATTGCCGGATAACAATGTAAACATGAATATTATTCTCCAGAGTATTTTATCTTATGGAGCGTCCTTTGTTATGGTCATCTATATACCCTACTATTTTTATAAAGCGTATGGCTTAACAAAACTGAAATTTCATGCCTACTGGGGATCATTTATATTTCTTCTTGGGCCCTATATAGCCTGTTTTGCCATTCCTTATGTTCTGACCGGAAATCTGGAAGCATCTGTAAGGGCTTCCATGGTGGTGCCTTTTTTTTACGCCCTTGTATTGTTATACAATCTGAACAAGGCTATAAAGGCGAAAAATTTGGAAAACCCCGATGTGGATTCGAAAAAGGAGCTCAGCAGGATGTTCCTGGGTGTAATGCCTTTCGTTTTATTACCGATTATGGCTTTTTTCAAAAATGAGCTGGACAGGCTTCTCATACCTGTTCTGCATTTTAAGGATGGAAGTCAGGTGGTAGAGGTGTTAATTACAAACCTGAGTCTTTTGATATTCACCATTTTATTTATAAAAAGCACGGTGAAACAAAGCCAGGCTGAATATCTGGAATTATTGCAAAGTCAGTCCGCCCTGCAAAAACTGAATTCAGAACTTCTGGAATCTGAAAAGGAACTCCAGAACCTGAACGCTGAATTAATGGTGAAGGTGAAAGAACGTACCCGGGAATTGGAACTTGCCAATGAAAAACGGACGAATGCATTTGTAAACCTTGCACATGAAACAAAGACACCCCTGATGCTTATATCCAATTATCTGGATGATTATATTAAGAAATACGGGCAACATGAAAGTAAAGAACTGAAACTGCTAAGAAAAAGCATTGGCAATTTAACGAAGGACATCGTTAATTTTTTTGATATGGAGAAAATCCAGAAAGGGATTGATCTGTATAATCACAATCACATTGCGGATTTTAAGGAGATCGTTGGCGACAGTATCCCTCTTTTTGATTTAATAGCCGGTAAAAAAAGAATAACCATTGAATCAAATGTTTCCGATGAAATATTTGTAAAGGCTGATCCCAGTGCTTTGACCAGGATTGTTAATAATTTACTTGAAAATGCGATTAAATACACACCTGAAGGAGGACTTGTGAAAGTAAGTTTGACAACAGTTAATGATAAAGTGTATTTGAGTGTCAATGACAATGGAATTGGAATTCCCCCGGCTTTTCAGAATATCATATTTGAACCATACCGGCAAATAGATTCGGAAAAAGGCAATTTTCAGGGTATGGGTCTCGGATTACCGATTGTCAGTAAACTTATCTGTGATTTGAACGGGAAAATCACCATTGTGAGTGATCCCTTAGAAAATCCGGGAACGAGGGTACTGGTTGAGCTGCCTGTCTATAAAAAAACAAAGGAAGAATTTGTGATGAATTTTTCCGATAATACCCGTACATCGTACGAAGTGGAATTCCTCAATATTCCGGAGCAAGTATTTGATGGTTCTAAATACACGATATTAATTGTGGAGGATAAGATTGATCTGCTCTCAAATATGGTATGTCATCTTCAGCCGAAATTCAATATACACTTTGCAAGCAACGGAAATGAAGCGATCGAAAAGCTGAAAGGCATTACCCAGCTGGATTTAATTGTATCGGATGTCATGATGGATAATGGGGATGGACATTTCCTTTTTGAATATCTTAAAACCCATATCCGGTTTACCCACGTACCTTTAATATTCCTGACAGCCAGGAATTCCGTTGATGAACGCATGAAGGGCTTTGAGTCGGGAGCTGTGGATTACATCTGCAAGCCGGTTTCTTTTGTGGAGTTGGAAGCCAGAATTAATGCTTTCCTTAAAAGTATCCTGAATCACAAGAACGCATTTATTAAAAATGCCCTGACCTTTTCGGAAAATCCGGCAATGGGAATCAGCATCCTTAACCGCGTCGGAACAGAACAGCTCCAGGAGCGGGCATGTCCGATTGAAGTAAATTGCATAAAATACTCCTTAACTCCACGGGAAGCGAAAATTGTCGGATTGCTGGCCGATGGTAAAGTTGCAAAAGAAATTGCTTCTGTTTTGTTTATTACGGAAGATACGACCCGAAAGCACATACAAAATGTGTACAGAAAAGTCGGAGTCAGTAGCAAATTTGACCTGCTGAAGAAGATGCAGGCCTGAAAGCCGGGTAAATGACCCCGTTGCTTCAGTTCTCTTTGCAGCCCTTTTAACGGGCTGTTTTTTTTTACCCCTCCCTTAGATGCTGAAATAATGTGCCTACCCAATTTAGGGTATGACATGAATGTCAAATCACCGGGCAAGTCTGCCAAAATGGCCCTTCGGGAATAGTTTAGTAACTCATCTACCCAAAAGTAAGCAGACAAAATCAACACTATTGAGTATTGCAAAATGGATTTAAGCGGAGCATCTTGCGGCATATTAAGGAAGAAAAACACAATGACGGATAAATAAAAAACGTGGAAAATTATTTTTAATTATTATACTATTCAGTGAAATATTTGTGTGACAGGAGCGTTATAAGCAGGAAATAGTTTATATATGATACACCATAAAAGATTTTTGAAGTTTTAACTAACAGGGAGCGTTGCGATCATTCTTTACTATAAATTTGGGGGAATCAAGCAAAGCGAAAATGACTATTAAACACGATTGTAAAAGAATGAATAGTTCCCAAACCTGCCTAATCATTTTTCTTCTTTTAACAGGTTTGTTATCTGTTCAGCCCGTTCTGGCCCAGATGACTCTTAAAGGGGTGTTGAACGATAGCGAAGGACAAACTGTACCGTATGTGCCAATTGCCATTCTGAACGCGAAAGATTCCTCTCTTATAAAGGTTGGTGTTTCTGACAGTATCGGTCAATATATAATCTCTTTCAATCATACGGGTCCATGGCTCATCTCTGTGAATTATTTGGGTTATACCCCCTACTTTCTAAAGGTCACCGATGATGCACAAGCGCCGGGCGGCATACGTCTTCTTAAAAGCTCTACTGTGCTGGGAGCTGTTACCATTATTTCGAAAGAACCTGTCATAGAGCGAAAAATCGACCGGATGATCTTTCATCCGGGCAGCCTTCTTAGTACAGCAGGAGATAATGCGTATGAAACACTTAAAAAAGCACCTGCAATTTATGCGGATGAAACCGGTAATATATCCATCAATGGTCTTGCCGGAGCGGGAATCATGATTAACGGGAGACTTTTGCAATTATCCGGAGAACAGGCAATGGATTATCTTAAATCCATACCGGCTTCAGAAATCCAAAGCATTGAAATTATTTCCAACCCATCTTCAAAATATGATGCGGAGGGACTTTCCGGTCTTGTCAATATCGTGCTGAAAAAGAACCAAAGAGAAGGACTGACAGGTAGTGTAAGTGTCTATTCCGAAACAACACAACAGGAAAAAGGAGGTGCAAATATCGATTTGAACTACCGTAAAGGCAAGTTTAATGTGTTTGGTGGAGCCTCCTGCAGGATGGGCCGGTATTATTCACTGGAACAAATTGACAATATCTATAACAGGGATGTAAATCCTTATTATTACTCCGAAGCAGGGAACAGATTCAGGGATCAGTTGAATTCCCTGTGCAAATTAGGAGCCGATTATACAATAAAGAAAGAGCATATACTGGGTTTTCGTCTTGAAAACAGTTATACATCCCGCACAGGAACAGAAAACAGGAAAAGTACTTTTAAAACGGCACAGGATAAAACGGACTCTCTGTATTCAACAGATATAAACTATGAGAATTACAGCAATACATTCTCGGGCAATCTGAATTATACAGCAACACTTGATACAGCAGGGCAATCCCTGAATGTGGACCTGGACTATACAAATTACCGGCAACCTAAGCTGGGAACGACTACCAGCAGTGCTATTACGAACAGCATCGGTCAGAAAATTGAAAATGATATCATTTTCAAAAATCAATCGGATCAGAATTTAAGCATCTATTCATCGAAAATTGATTATTCAAAACCTGTCGGCAGCAAAATATTGTTTGAAACAGGCACTAAATATTATTTTCTTCAGAACGAAAATCACCTTCAGTATTTTACCGGAAGCGGCGCCGGGTTTATCCTGGACAACTCAAAGTCGAACAGCTATCAATACACGGAGAGTAATCTGGCATTCTACTTGAATTTTAATCATAAGCTGAATGATCACTGGAACTATCAGGTCGGTGTCAGGAATGAAAATACGGATCTGATGGGCACTTCTGCGAACAATACTGCAAGCCTGAATCAGCAGTATACCCGCTTTTTTCCAACGGGATTCCTTCAGTATTCAAGAAATGACAACAATGAATTTGGTTTAAATTTCAGCCGGAGAATCAACCGTCCGGACTATGCAAATCTCAATCCGTTCAGGTATTATACCAGTCCAAACAGCTATATTGAGGGTAACCCTTTTTTACAGGCGGCTCTCACAAACAGTATAGATATTTCATACACCCGAAATAAGAAATATTTTTTTGACTTGTTTACATATCTCACCGATGGCCAGATTACGCAAGTGCCGGTCCTGAATGCTCAGAATAATTCATATAAATATGTCAGTGTGAATCTGGATCATAGCTTTAACACAGGACTAAATGTATACGTGCCAATAAAAGTATATAGCTGGTGGCAAAGTACACTTTCTGTGACTGCCGGATTAAACGGGGTTCATTCTGTGATTAATAACCAGGATTATGTCTATCAGAATTTTACGGTGAATGTTATAACCAACAATCAGTTCACCCTGTCTGCTAAACGAAGGATGTTTGCGGAGATCAATTTCATATACCAGCCGGCAGGGGCATCACAGGGCCTGTTTATTC
>JBIOHC010000066.1:0-16915 GCA_044448685.1 Bacteroidia bacterium | reverse complement strand
GCTTTGTATCTCGTTTTCATATTTACTTTATTTTGGACTACCGAATTCTTCAATTTCATCTAATTTTTTATCTCTTGCCTCATTGGCTGCATTGTTTTTCATGTATTCTACCTTATCAGTTCTTGCTTGCCATGCTTTTTTGTCTGCCGCAGTTTTAAATGTTGAGTTGAAAGCTTTAGTGTCAGTCAATCCAACCCAGCTCAAGTCTTGAAAATTTTGTTCCGTAAGTCCCTCTATTTTATTTTGTTTCGCGTATTCCTTTAATCCGGACACAATGTCTTTCCTTAAGTGTGCGGCCATGTATTCATGATGATCTCCATAGTTACCACCGTTAATTAGCCACGCATGAATTGCTTCATGAATTTGTGTTCTGGCTATTGCGATCTCACTTCTTGGGGTCGTAATAATATTGTTTTTTTCATCCTTGACTTCACTATTGAAGGTTGTTTCAGCATTTTTGGGGAAATCAAATCTTGGATTAGTATAACCGTTATCATGTGATTCTGCAAAAAGTGGTGCGTAATCAAGCGTGTAATTGACGTCATGACTCACCGTGTGTGGACCCAACAGGGATCGAACCACGTAATTTATTCCATTTTCCATGCACTTCGGGTTTTTCTGAAACCAAATCTACCGTACAAGGTAGGTATCCTAATGTTATCGACATACTACCCCGGCAAATAAATCTCTCAATTGCCTGACAATCAATTAGTAGTTTCCGTTTGATCATTTTTTGGCACTTATTGGCCTGTTTTTCTTCCATATTCTGTTCTCAACGAGGAGAATTCCTGCTCATAATCTTCTTTTGCAAAAACTAAAACAAAAAAATCATGAGCAAAAAGCAAAAGAGATTTACAACTGCCACGATCTGGAAAAACCTCCCCGAGCGGCATTTTCCCGATGAATCAAAAGTGGCACTAAAGATGATTCTGAAGACAATGTCTCTTGAAACGAAATGCGTCTTGGCTTTGCAATGCCTGAAAATTCACAAAGAAAAAGAGAATTCGAAAAAAGGTCGAAAAAAATAGCTGCATTGGCCGTACGAGAATCATCACCTTCTTTTGACAACACTTTCAGGGATTGTATTTCCCTGAAAGTGTTCATTAGTGCAATAATTTTACGAACCCTCTCCAAACATTTCGGAAAACAATTCTTCAAGCTCCCTTTTCACTTCATCAAATTCCGGCAATGCCTCTGCCTGTATCTGATGCGCCAGACTATTTTTCCAGCTTGCTCGAAGCGCCTTGTCATTTTCATCGTTTATTAACTGATCAACATCGGTAGGTATAGCGCTCTTTAAAGACTTTGTTTTCAAATACTCTGCCCGATCTTTTCGGACTGTCCATACTAGAATGAGTAATCCAATTATCGCAAATAGGAAGTGATATAAACTTGGTTATTTCTGTTATTTCGGACATGGTTATAACGGATTATTAGAAGCAGAAATGGGATTCCTTGTGAATTGGATTGATCCTAAAAGTATGAAATATTTGACCGGAAGGTTTATCTTTAGGGTAATATTTGGTCTAATGTTTATTCAGTATTGCTCAGATCTTCACTTAGAATTTCCAGAAAACCGGAAATTCATAAAGAATAACCCCCTGATTCCCAAAGCAGAGATCCTTATCCTGGCCGGGGACATACTTCCGTTTGCATTATTGGATAAGCCTTGTGAGTTTCTTGACATTGTCTCCGGTAGTTTTGAGGCTGTTTATTGGGTCCCCGGAAATCATGAATACTACCATTACGATATGGCAGAGAAAAATACAGTGCTGAATGAAAAAATCCGGCCCAATGTTTTCTTGGTTAATAATACTGCGATTGTCCGGAAAAATGTACGTCTGCTATTTTCCACGCTCTGGGGAAATATCAGTCCGGTGAATGAATGGACCATCAGTCAGAATGTCTCCGATTTCAAGGTCATAAAAATGAACGGCAGCAAATTCACTCCGTTTCATTTTAATTCTCTCCACAATGAGTGCAAAATGTTTCTGGCGCAGTCTTTAAAACAAAGCTTTGCCGGAAATAAAATTGTGGTAACCCATCATGTTCCAACGCTGCTGAATTACCCCGCCATCTACCGGGGAAGTAACATCAATGAAGCCTTTGCGGTAGAAATGCATGATTTTATTGAAGAGTCCGGAGCTGATTATTGGATATACGGGCACCACCATAGCAACATCCCGGATTTCAGCATTGGGAAAACCCGGCTAATCACTAACCAGCTGGGGTATGTGGTGCACAATGAGCACCGGGGATTCAAGAACGATGCGGTGATTATTTGAGAGATTTCAATGGACAATCAATCTTTTCAAATTCTCAACGGTCAAGGTATCTATCGACCGGTGAAGCATCCTATGACAATTTGAACAAACTAAAGCAAGGTCCTCCAACCGGGTGACTTTTTCCAAATCTGTTTTAAATAACGGAACTTTGTGATGGCATTCAATAAATCCAGAACCTAAAACTCCATACCTAAATTCAAAATTGAATTGACAAGCTTCGCAATCTAACTTGCCATCTTTATTTAGCGTGACCTTCTTTTTTTCCTTAACGATGCCTGTATCCCGCTCTCTGTATTTGTGAAATTTATAAAGGACCTGGCCTTCCTTAACACTATCAAGGGCTGTTTCTTCATCGTCTTCAACCTGACTAACACTTTCACTCAATTCAGCATTATCTGAAATTTTTCTGATCTGCTCGGAAAGCAGGTGGAGTCTTTCTTTGCTAAGATGAAATTCTTCAAATACTTCTTTGTCCAATTTACTATATGCCTGCATTCCCTTACCCTCGTAATTTGGGTCAATAGCCATAAAGTTTGAGAGTTTCAAGCAAACTCCGTTCGGATTCCTGAATCTTTCCCGGTCCGGTCTAAGTTTAAAGATGGGAAGTTCATTCAGAACTCGCGACAGCTCTATAATTTTCGGATTTTTTGCGTCAATCGTTCCTCGTTCCCGTTGAAAATACAGGTCAAGGGCGAGAATTATTTCATCCCGATGCCATTTCGGATTCTTCACCATCAGGAAAGGAATTTACTTGTGAAAAACTTGTTGGATGGGTAAATATAGGGCAAATTCGTTAATAAATATATTATCGTTTCCCCGAATGCCTTTTGATTATCTACGTACTTTTATTCAAATGAGAAGGAAGCGCCACACCTTTATTCTTGACAATGACCAACCAACGACCTGTCCTTTGTGTGGAGCGAGGACGAATTTTAAAGAAATAACCATGCAGAATGTGCCCAATCAATTTCATGAATGTCTAAATGGCAACTGTGCTGTTCGGTTTATTGGGGAGTTTGATTTTACCTTAGATACTTAAGGTTAAATGATAGCCTGACTCTGGACTCAGGATTAATCACGCCCTTCATTGTTTATATCAAGTATATTATTCAATGAACGAATAACATCATTTGCGTAAATAATATTTTCCCTGCCGGCTCGGCCATCATATTTAAAATTAAACAACAGGGAAATCATTCTTTTTCTCCCTTCAGCCTCTCCACCGTAGACAAAAAATTCATTCTTATGAAGGGTATAAAGATTTTGAGATGCTTTTTTTATGACTATTTTCGCCACCCCAATTATTGACTTTTGCTCATATTGCAAGTTGCCGATTGCTCCTAGGTCAGCTTCGAAGGAAGTCTTGAAATTAACAGCAGACGGATCATCTAAATTGCTTTCAATTACATTATTTATCAACTCCTTGTATTCGTCCAAATCCTCTCCTTCGGCCACTGGCCAAGTGAGAAAAAGAGAAAAATTACGTGAATGATTTTTTTGAAACTCGAAGATGCACTTGATGGTGGCATCAAAAGGATATTTATTACTTGGTTGCAACCGGCCATCAAAATCTAAATTGACGACATCAACAGGAAAGGTTTTATTTCTACCACTTAAAATTGGGCTATAATTGGCAGCAATATAGGGACTGAAGTCTCCCTCGACCTTTGCTTCTATAAGCTTTTGACTCAGCTTTCGTTGAATCGTAGGGTTTTTTTCAAAACAACGAACATTCCCCTTTGTAATTCTTAAATTAGGGCTTCCGTCTAATGACTTTGATTCCGCCTCTTCCCAGTTAATTAATCCTTCTTCTTTAAAAAGATGGAGGTCTTGCATTGCTTCTGCTGGAAATGTCAAGATACTAAAATCCCGGTCAGGGTCAGTAAATATTTCTTTAGCGAAAGCAACCCATTTATTCCTAATATAATCCTTCTGAGCTGAGTTATTTAAGTATTTTCCTTCCGGCATGAGTTATTTCTTGGCTTTCCAGTCTTCTATTTTTTTATAAAACAGCATTTTCAATTTATTCAAATCACCCCTGCTTTCTTTGAAGGCGTTTTCAAATATTATGAAAACAGTTTGCAAATACTCCCAATCGCTTTTTTTATACTTGCTTTTTTCAGCCGAGTTTATTTCAATTACCGTCCCCTTACTTTTTGTTGTAACTATTTTAACTGGTGAAATGCCCTTATTTCTCGAATCTGGAGCTGGAGGAGCTTTGGATTTAACTGAATAAGTAACTTTGTTAGTCTTTAAAATTCTTTTAGTGTCTTCCTTTTTAACTTTTTCTTTTTTCTCATCTCTTTCATCTTTTCCAATGTCATAAAGTTTTAGGGCAATTTTAAATATGGTTTCCTTTAGATATTCATGTAAAAAATTTTGCAAAGCAATGTAGTCCGGGTGCGTGACACGAAAAGACTTTCTATCGATGTTCATAGCATCCTCAAGTCCTTTCTCTACATAGATTTCTCCTGATATCCAATTCCGAAATATCTGATCCGTATGGATTGGATATCTCAAAAAGGTTCCGTCAAACCCAAACCGCTCGGCAATGGGAATATTTTTTATTCTAATTGCTATACCATTTAATTCCCTGGGGATCAATAAGCTGTTTTGCAGGTAGAAATATCCTTTCAGTTTTATAACGTCATCGCTATCCGAAACTGTAAGTTTCTCCTTGAACGAAGTGTGTAAAGTTTTTTTGTTCTTATCAGCCGGGAAAAAAATAGGTTTTTTTAAGTATTATTCCGATGCCAAACTGAGTGTAAAGCAGAAGGTAATTGGTTCATTTTTTCATAAACCGCTGGTTTACGAAAATGGCCGAGTTCGAACCAATGATATCAATGAGGGGGCGAGGATACTTTCCGCTGACAGCGCGGCTTTTGGGGGAAATAAAAAAGGGCCGGAAGCAGTTTTTTGCTTCCAGCCCACTCAGGCTCCCCGAGCTGGGCTCGAACCAGCGACCCCATGATTAACAGTCATGTGCTCTAACCAACTGAGCTATCAGGGAATTTATTTGGTTATTTCCCCCTTGTTTTGGCATATGCCTCAAAAAAGGACTGCAATATTAGTATTTTGCACCTGAATATCCAATATATTTGCGCAAAATATCAGAAAAACCCCTGTCTATGAGCCTATTAGTTGTTGGTACTGTTGCTTTTGATGCCATTGAAACCCCTTTTGGCAAGACTGATAAGATCATCGGAGGGGCGGCTACCTATATTTCCCTGGCTGCTTCTTACTTTAATAAACATACGATCAACCTGGTATCGGTAGTGGGTGGTGATTTCCCCCAGTCAGCCATGGATATGCTCAGCAACCACAAAGTCAATCTGGATGGTCTGCAGATATTGAAAGACAAGAAGACTTTTTTCTGGTCGGGCCGCTACCATAACGATATGAATACCCGCGATACCCTCGCTACCGAACTGAATGTACTGGGTGAATTCGACCCTGTTGTTCCTGCTGCGTATCAGGATTGTGATTTTCTTATGCTGGGCAACCTTATGCCTGCTGTTCAGATGAAGGTGATGGATCAGCTTAAAGCCCGTCCCCATCTCATCGTACTTGATACGATGAATTTCTGGATGGATATTGCTTTGGATGACTTGAAAAAATGTCTGAAACGTGTGGATGTACTTACCATAAACGATTCGGAAGCACGCCAGCTGTCAGGTGAATATTCACTGGTAAAAGCTGCCGCTAAAATTCTGGATATGGGACCTAAATACCTCATCATTAAAAAAGGGGAACATGGAGCCTTGTTATTCGACAAGAAACAGGTGTTCTTTGCTCCTGCCCTTCCCCTCGAAGATGTGTTTGATCCTACAGGTGCCGGTGACAGCTTCGCAGGTGGCTTCATTGGCTACCTGGCTGAAACAAAAGATATCTCTTTTGAAAATATGAAACGGGCCATCATCTTCGGCTCGGCCATGGCTTCTTTTACGGTAGAAAAATTCGGTGTGGAGAAACTTGTAGGTCTTACCCAGAAACAAGTTGACGAACGAGTTCAGGAATTCATTGACCTTGTTCAGTTCGATATTGCTTTAGTCTGATTGCTATCTGAACTCATCATTCAGCTCTTTCAGCATTTCAGAACCCGGACAAAGCACCTCTTTACCGAGGGTATTCAAGGGTCTGTCGCTGGTTTGCAGCAGGTGGTGCAGATCACGCGTTTCAGGATCTATAAAGAGAAGACCCGTCAGGATTTCATTCTTGGCCCTCGCATTCTGTACGGCATTGATGGCCGATAGCCGGTTCATAGGATCCCAGCCTTCGGCCAGCTTATGCAGCTGAATAGTGGACCCGTCATGCATCTTCACCTGTTTCTGTGTGCCCTTGTCATACTTCACACTAATCTCCTTCATTTCCGGAACAAAGTCCATCGTAGCTGTAGCTTCCACATGCTCGCGTACGAAATCGTATGATTTGGTGGAACCCACATTATTGTTGAAAGTCACACAGGGAGAAATAACATTGATGAATGAGAATCCAGGATGCTTGATTGCAGCTTTGATGAGTGGGATAAGCTGGGATTTATCGCCCGAAAAACTCTGGGCCACAAATGATGCTCCAAGCTCTATAGCCAGACTGCTGAGGTCAATGCTTTGAAACAGGTTCACATTTCCACTCTTATTCTTGGATCCTTCATCCGCCGTGGCGGAATCCTGACCTTTGGTCAGTCCGTAACACCCGTTGTTCATCACGATATAGACCATTTTGAGGTTACGCCGGATAACATGTACGAACTGGCCCATACCGATAGATGCCGTATCTCCATCTCCTGAAACACCGAAATAGATCAGGTCTTTGTTAGCCAGGTTAGCACCGGTGGCAACAGAAGGCATACGTCCGTGAACGGAGTTGAAGCCATGTGAATTGCTGAGAAAATAAGCCGGAGTTTTGGATGAACAACCAATACCGGAAAGCTTGGCGAGTTTATGAGGCTCTATATTCATTTCATAGGCAGCCTCTACAATAGCCGCACTGATTGAATCGTGTCCACAGCCGGCACATAACGTAGATAATGCTCCTTCGTAATAGCTGAGTGTATAGCCGAGTTTATTCTTCGGCAGTTCCGGATGACGGAATTTAGGGCGTATATAGGTCATGAGCGGGCCTTGTTTAAAAGCGTTGTAGGTGAAAGATTCTTACTGATCTGTTTGAGAATATGATCGGCTGTAATGGGTGTGCCATCGTAATTCAATACCGAGATCAGCTTCTTGGGGTCTATACCAAGTTCAATCATCAGCAGGCTGCGGAGCTGTGCATCGCGGTTCTGCTCAATGACGAATATTTTATCATGGGCATGAATGAATTCTTCCACCGTTTTATTGAATGGGAATGATTTCAGCCGGATAGCATCTACAAACATTCCCTGTTGCCGGAGGAGATCCATTGCTTCTTCAGCCGAATACGTAGAAGTGCCGAAGAAAAGAAGGCCTGCTTCAAACGAATTTTTTTCCTGATACAGGTGGGGAGCAGGCACCATTCCTTTGGCTGTTTCAAATTTCTTCACCAGCCTGTCCATATTGCGCTGGTAAGCTGCCCCATCTTCGGTATAAGCTGCATATTCATCCCTTGATGTTCCGCGGGTAATGAATGCTCCTTTGGAAGGGTGGGTGCCGGCAATAGTCCGGTAAGGAATGCCATCTCCGTCGCTGTCGAGGTAGCGTCCGAATTTCTGAATCTTATCCAGCTGTTCGGCATTAAGTACTTTCCCGCGTTTGTATTCGCGTTTATCATTCCACTCCAGCGGAAGGCTCAGGTGATCATTCATGCCAAGGTCCAGATCTGTCATCAGTATTACAGGAGTCTGCAATTCTTCAGCCAGATCAAAAGCATCGGCAGTCATTTCGAAACATTCTTTTGGGGTGGACGGAAAAAGCAACACGTGCTTCGTATCACCATGAGAAGCATAAGCCGCTTCAAGTATATCCGACTGCTGGGTACGGGTAGGCATACCTGTTGATGGTCCGGTACGCTGCACATCGATAAGTACTGCGGGTATCTCTGCGAAATAGGCAAGACCCAGGAATTCATTCATGAGTGAAACACCGGGGCCGCTTGTAGCTGTAAAAGAGCGGGCTCCGTTCCAGTTGGCACCAATGACCATACCGATAGCAGCAAGCTCATCTTCTGCCTGAACAATCGCAACATTTTTACGACCTGTTATTTTATCTGTGCGGAGTTTTTCGGCATAACTCGAAAATGCTTCTACTACAGAAGTGGACGGAGTGATGGGATACCAGGCAGCTACTGTTGCGCCTGCATAAACGGCACCGATACCGCAGGCCGTATTCCCGTCAATCATGATCAGATTCTTAGTCAGATCACGTTTCTCAACGCGCATAGGAAGCGGACAGGTAAAGTTCTTTTTGACATAGTCAACACCCATCTGCAGCGCTTTCACGTTAGGGGCAATAAGTTTTTCCTTGCCCTGGAACTGCTCAGCAAGGAGTTCCTCCAGAATTTTGAATTCAATATCGAACAATGCAGAAAGGGCTCCGACATAAATTGTGTTCTTGAACAACTGGCGCTGACGTGGATCGGTGTAATTTTCATTACACATCTCCATCAGAGGAATTCCGATATAATTGATATCCTCCCGGATAAACTGCGCATGCAGATTTTTGGTACTGTCATACAGAAAATACCCTCCGCTCTTTACACATGCCACATCGGCGGCCATACTCTGAGGGTTTACACAAACCATCAGGTCAATACCTTCTCTCCGGCCCAGGTATCCTTTTTCACTTACCCTCACTTCATACCAGGTTGGTAAGCCCTGGATATTGGACGGGAAAATATTTTTGGGTGTTACATATACACCCATTCTGAAAATCGATTTGGTGAAGAGAAAATTCGCGCTCGCTGATCCTGTTCCATTCACATTTGCAAAACGGACCACAAAATCATTCACCTGACTGTTTTTTAAAGGCATGCTTTTTCTGCTTTCGTGACATTATAAAAGAATTTCTGCATATCCCAGGCCGACGTAGGGCAACGTTCTGCGCATAATCCGCAATGCAGACAAACATTTTCATCCTTAACCATCACCCGTTTGGTGGGTAGCACATCCGACACATATAAGTCCTGAGTCATATTTTGTGCCGGAGCTTTAAGATGCTGCCTCAGATCTGCTTCTTCAGCATTGGGTGTAAAGGTGATACAGGCAGTGGGACAAATATCCATACAGGCATCGCATTCTATACATTTACTCGTGCTGAAAACAGTCTGAACATCACAGTTCAGGCAGCGTTCTGCTTCTTTGAACCCGGTACTTACATCAAAACCGAGCTCCACTTCTTTCTTCCTGTCTTTCAGTGTAAGCTTTTTATCGGCCTGAGGTACTATATAGCGTATATCCTCGACCACGGCGCTGTCATAACTCCATTCATGAATACCCATTTTCTGGCTGTGGAGATTCACGAAAGGCGAAGGACGGCGTTTCATATCCTTGCCTTCGTTGAACAGATGAATGGAAATGGCCGCCTGATGCCCGTGTGCCACAGCAGTAATTACATTCTTAGGGCCGAAAGCAGCATCACCACCGAAAAAGATATCCGGATGAGTAGAACAGAAAGTTATACTATCCACAACAGGCATTCCCCATTTATCAAACTGAACACCCAGGTCACGTTCTATCCAGGGAAAACTGTTTTCCTGTCCAATTGCCACAAGCACATCATCCGCTTCAACAAATACATCCGGTCCTCCAACAGGTATAAGCTGACGTTTCCCTTTTTCATCATACATGGCCTTGACCTTTTCGAATGTCATTCCTTTCAGCTTGCCGTTTTCGACAACAAAGGTCTTAGGCACATGATTATCCATGATTGGAATATCTTCATGCATGGCATCTTCCTTCTCCCATGGAGAGGCCTTCATTTCTGCAAAAGGACTGCGTACAATCACTTTCACTTCTTCTCCTCCAAGACGGCGGGAAGTACGGCAGCAATCCATTGCTGTATTACCTCCACCGAGTACAATAACTTTCTTTCCTATTTTATGGATGTGTTCGAAAGCAACACTGCTCAGCCAGTCAATACCGATATGTATATTGGCTGACGCCTCTTTCCGGCCCGGGATATCCAGATCACGTCCACGGGGAGCACCGGTGCCAATAAAGATAGAATCATAGTTTTTGGAAAGCAGGTCTTTCAGACTCGAAACATAGGTTTTGAAATGGGTATGTATACCCAGATCAAGGATATAATTCACTTCTTCATTCAGAACTGTTTCCGGTAACCGGAAGGATGGGATTTGGCTGCGCATGAATCCTCCACCCAGGCTTTGTTCATCAAAGAGGTGAATTTCATACCCCAGCGGAGCCAGGTCACGTGCCACTGTCAGGGAAGCTGGCCCGGCACCGACAAGCGCTATCTTTTTTCCATTGGCTTTGAAAGGGCCCTGAGGCATAAGTTTCTTAACATCCCCTTTATTATCCGCAGCCACCCTTTTCAGCCGGCATATTGCAACAGGTTCTGCTTCCACCCTTCCCCGGCGACAGGCAGGTTCACACGGACGGTCGCAGGTGCGGCCCAGAACACCGGGAAATACATTGGAATCCCAGTTGATCATATAAGCCTCCGTATATTTCTGCTCCGCTATAAGCCGGATATATTCCGGAACAGGAGTATGAGCAGGACAGGCATGCTGACAGTCGACCACCTTGTGAAAGTATTCCGGGTCTTTGATATCTGTAGGTTTCAATGTGTCTGAATTTAGGATTGAATGGCGTTTTTCCCGTCAGGGAATAGCTTCAAATATAATGATTTCGGTCACATCCAAATATGCCGATAGTCATAAAATCGCACCGGAACAGTGTAAAATGACTGAAAACCGGTCAATTAAGTTCGCATCCGGATTTCATGTTTTCACGTCTGACTTGCCTCTGTTCAACGAAATTCGGAAAGAAGCCGGAATAGTGCTGATTACCTTTGTAACAGCATTAATCCCTAAAAACCAATCCCATGAAAACATCTTTATTTTTCAAAACAGGGCTCGCGGTTTTTGCATTTATTCTGTACAGCAATGTAACCCGAGCTTCTTATACCGCTGTCGCTTCCGGCAACTGGAGCAGCAGCGCTACCTGGGGAGGAACCAGCCCCGGCAGTAATGTATCCGGACAGGATATTGTAATCCCTAACGGGATTACGGTAGGACTGGATATAGATGTCGTTTTTTCGGGCATCAGTAATTCTTTTACCGTCAATGGCAATCTTGCAAACGGCGGGATGACCGGGGTTACAATAACACAAGGCAGTCTGGCCGGAAGCGGTTCAGTAACAATAAACAGACTCACGTTTACTTCCCTTGGCAACGCCGCTGCTTTTACCGGTAATATGTCCCTCAGCCTGTTTGAAAACAGGGGTGCAACCCTTACACTGGCGGCAATGATCAGCGTTACCGATACACTCAATATGGATGCAGGCAGTATGCTCCTGAATGCAGGAGCCAACCTGATACTCCAGGCTAATTCAACAGTTCTGGTGAACAACGGTTCCCTGAGCGTTCATGGAGGTGTGTTCAATAATATCTATGCATATAATGTTGTTTATACCGGTAGCTCCAAAGCCACCGGTATCGAACTGAACACCCTCTTTCTGAACCGTCTCTATATCCGTATGAGTGATAATACCCAGACCCTGACACTTGGAAACGACTTGCTGGTAAGCGGAGCCCTTTCTCTTTCTACCGGAATCTTTGATTTCAGCGGGCAAAAACTGACTCTTCTGAGCTACCTTAACACAGGGGCCGGAGCCTCCCTGGCAAGTAGCTCAACAAGCGTACTTACTATGCTATCTGCCGAGCCTGTCACAAGCGGGTTTTATTTCACTTCCGGTTCTTCACTTCAGGAATGGAGTATTAATCTTTCCAACAGCGCCAAAGTAAAACTCTATACTGCCTTGAGCCTTACCGGATCCCTGAAACTCCTGGCCGGACCCCTGAGCCTGGAAACCGGAGCTGCTCTTGCAACCTCAGCAGGAGCTATGATTCATATTGAATCCGGTATTCTTATTTCAAACGGAGGCAGCTTTAACGGAACTGCCAGCTATGATGTGGAATACATGGGAGGTTCAATGACCGGCGGTGCCGAACTGACCGGAACAGGACTGCGGAATCTTACTGTATCACTAAATACTGCTTCAGGTGGCCAGGTTACCCTTGCTGCCAACACAAGCATTGCCGGAAGGCTAAATCTGGCTAATGGAAACCTGGATCTGCACGGGTTTAACCTGCTCCTGAATGGCACCTTTCAATCTTCAGGAACAGGCTCCTTCATTGGTCATAAAAATTCCGAACTGGATCTGAATCTGACTGCTTCTTCGGGTTCAGCAATTACGTTCGATGCATCCAACCAGAATCTCAATATCCTGCAAATTAACATCACAGGAGGAGGTTCAGTAAGTCTTGGCTCTGCACTTACCATCAGCGGTAATCTGAACTTTGGAAACGGTGTGCTCGATATCGCCAATAGTGATTTGCTTATACAAGGTTCTGCCACAATAAATGCTTACAGCGATACCCGTTATATCCTTACTTCAGGTACAGGGCGTCTTTTCCTCTATGTAAATGCAGGTGGACCGGCTTCTGTAGCTCCGATAGGTACAGCTACCGGGTTTGCACCTGTAGGTTTACTTCAGTCTGCTGCCGGAAGCTCAGCCTACTTTATGGTTCGGGCAGAAGACGGGGTTTTTGCTCAGGGTACTTCCGGGTTCAACAGCGCTTCCATAGCCAGCGTGGTAAACCATACCTGGTTTGTTGAAGCTTCTTCCGGAACCACTGTTGATCTGTCCCTTCAGCTTAGCTGGACAGTAGCAGCAGAACTGAACGGATTTAACCGCACTCAGGCTTTTATCAGCCACTACATGGCCTCACATTGGGATGCATATGCTTTTGCATCAGCATCAGCAGGATCCAATAATACCTATGGGCTTATGAGAACAGGAATTACCACCCTCAGTCCGTTTACCGTGGCCGATAATCAGGCAGCATTAGGCATACAGACCCTTGCTTTACCTCATATTGAGTTTTACCCCAATCCGGCTTCCTCTGAAATCAATATTGAACTGGAGGGCAATACAGCTTACTGGAGTTATGAAATATTGGATGTGACCGGAAAAATACAAATGAGTACGATTAATAACGAATCATTTAACCGGTTCACGATCGGAGCCCTTCCCAATGGCAGTTATTTTCTGAGAATCACCAATCCGGAAAATCACAGAACCCTTGTTAAACGATTTGTTAAAATATGATTTTGAATACATGCATAAAAAAAGGAGCTGCTTTTAGGCGGCTCCTTTTTTTTAAACACTTTTTGCATTGGAAGCAAAAAGAATGTTCATGTTCATAAGGTTTTCAAGCTGACAGGTAGGATCACCTTCCGAACGGGTTCTTAAATGCGTTTCATCATTCAGAATCTCGTACTCAACAGGAGCACCCCATTTCCAGCGCCCTTCACGGTAATTCCATTTAAGGGTATAAATTACCTTGGTCAGAAGCAATTCTTTAACCTTGTTCTTATCCGTTTTCTCTCCTTTGAGAATAACATTGTGCTTGGATACCTTGTGTAACAAGACATGTGAAATCTGATCAACCCCTTTCACATTATCCAGAAACCAGATACCTGAAATTGCGAAATCTTTGTAAGTAGCCACCGCTGTATGTTTGAGTACAGAATCCTTTTATGAAGGAAAGTGGTTTCGGATTGTCCCGGATAGGACTCTTATAGGATAGTCACTTAACATGTCAAATATAATGGGTAATAAAGCAAAACCCGCTTATTTTCTCAAAATTGAACATTATAAAATATTGACGAAACAATTCGTTTACCTTAATTTAACGAAGACCTTCCGAAAAGCATTTTCCAAACCAACATCGAATATATATTTGCAAAAGAGATCCTTCCTGATTGCTTTTTCATTGACACACCCCATGTTCGACTTCCAATTTACAATCAATATTGAGTTGAAAAGCCGCTCGTGTTAATCTAATTTTGGTTTGCTCCTTCAGCTTATAAACCCTGTATTCATGCTCAAAAGACTGCTCCTTCTTCTATGCATTATAAGCACACAAACTTTGCTGGCACAGCAAGGTTGGTGGACCTGGATGCACGGCACCAACACCATTGGCAGTGCAGGCAGTTTTGGAACAATAGGGGTTGCAGCTGCAACCAATAATCCCCCGGCTTTGTATGAAGCAGGTGAATGGACAGACCTTCAGGGAAAGTTCTGGATCTTTGGAGGACTGGATGCCGGCGGATCCGGTAATGAACATGCCGCCCTCTGGAAATTCGATCCGTTAACGACTATGTGGACATGGGTGAATGGGCCAACCGGAGTCGGTTCGGCCGGTGTATATGGCACAAAAGGTGTTCCTGCACCAACAAACCGGCCCGGGGCAAGAGCCTGGGGAATGGTTACCTGGGTGGATAATGCAGGCGATCTCTGGCTTTTCGGAGGACAGGGCTTTGACGGTACCGGAGCACGCGGGAACCTGTCTGATCTCTGGAAATATAATATTGCAAGCAATCAATGGACCTGGATGAATGGTCCGAATACACAAGGGGGAGGACCAACCTGGGGTACACAAGGGGTTGCTGCTGCCACCAACCAGCCTGCGAGCCGGTATGAATCAGCTGCTTCATGGACAGACAACGCCGGAAAGCTCTGGATGTTCGGTGGATTGACTTATAACCCTTCCTTTGGGAATACAAACGATTTGTGGAACTACGACCCATCAACCAATATGTGGACCTGGATGCAGGGTGTCACTACTGTTAACTCTCCAGGTAACTACGGCACAATGGGTGTTGCTTCCGCTACCAATCAGCCACGTGCCCGCAGCGCTTATTCAAAATGGAAGGATATCAATGGTAATCTCTGGTTTTTCGGAGGTTCAGATGTAAACCTCAACTATTACAATGATTTGTGGAAATATGATATTGCAGCCAATCAGTGGACATGGATGCATGGATCCAATGTTGCCAATTCAAACGGTCTGAGTGCCGGTAACTGTGTTTTTTCTGCCACGAATGACCCCTGTGCGAGATGCGAAAACAGAGCATCCTGGACAGACCACTGTGGAAATTTCTGGTTGTTCGGAGGTGGAGAAGGGGGCAGTTTCGATTCCACCCGGGCTGATATGTGGTATTATAAAGTAGGATCCGGACAATGGTCCCGTGTTTCAGGCACAGGCACAAAAAACACCGCCGGTTCCTGGGGAACCATGGGAACTCCTGCATCCACCAACATTCCTTCAGCCCGCGCAGGAAGTGTATCATTCAAAGCCCAGGACGGAAGCCTCTGGCTTTTCGGAGGTACTGGTTATTGGGGTACAGAACGTAACGACCTTTGGCGTTTTGTTCCGGATACCACCGGCTGCACACCAAGTACATGTGCCCCGCTTGAAGCAACATTCGCTGCCACCAATCCCTGTGTATTGAGCCCAGTTTCTTTTACCAATTCCACAACGGGTGCTACCTCCTACTCCTGGAATTTTGGGGATAGCCAGACTTCAACGGCCGTTAATCCTACACACCCGTATTCAACTGCAGGTACCTATACTGTTGTACTTATAGCCAATAACGGAACCACTACAGACACGGCCATACAGGTGGTCACGATACATCCCAAGCCCAGCGCATCCATTACAGGCAATGATACGATTTGTGCAGGCTTACCAACAACCCTTACCGGAGCAGGCGGTACGACTTATTCCTGGAATACCGGCGCCACAACAGCACCGATCAGCGTCAGTCCTGCCGCCAATACAACATATACCCTGGTTGTTTCAAACGGATTCTGTAACGACACAGCCCGTGTTAATGTTGTAGTCAGACCCGGCCCTACTGTCGAAGCCGGAAACAACGACACGGTCAACATAGGAGGTTCCGTTCCCCTTCTTGCCACAGGAACAGGAACTACTTATTCCTGGTCACCATCCACAAGCCTGAGCTGTACAACGTGCCCGAATCCTGTTGCAAGTCCGACACAGACAACAGAGTACATCGTTACAACAGCCAGTGCCAACGGCTGTGTAATGACGGATACCGTTGTTGTTTTCGTTACATTTGAATGTGGTGAAGTGTATGTGCCAAATTTCTTCTCCCCGAACGGCGACGGGAAAAATGAATCGGAATGCGTGTACGGTTATTGCATCAAGACCCTTGATTTCGCCATCTATGACCGTTGGGGAGAAAAAGTATTCGAAACAACAGACCCGAAAACGTGCTGGGATGGAACCTTCCGCGGCAAAATGATGAACAGCGGAGTTTTTGCCTATTACCTCAAAGCAACACTTCTTAATGGCAAAAATATTAGTCAGAAAGGGAATATCACACTTGACCGTTAAGCTTATTAACGAATAAACAAAACACCATGAATACATTGACACTGCAAATTGGAGGGTATCGAAAACTGTCGTATATCCTCATAATTGGTATAAGCATCTTTATCAATTCTGCAAAGGATATAAATGCCCAGGATACCCACTTCTCTCAGTTCTATATGTCGCCTCTGACACAGAATCCTGCCATGGCAGGTGCTGTATACGATATGCAGGCCCTGATCAATTACCGCAATCAATGGTCCAGTATAGCCACCCCATTCAAAACCATGGCT
>JBIOHC010000065.1:0-17097 GCA_044448685.1 Bacteroidia bacterium | reverse complement strand
GTCCATTATTTTATGATAATAAATAGAATAGACTAATCTTCTATTTCAACTTGTAGAGGCTGCTGTAAAGGGTATGATGGATCAGTGTACAATGTTCGTCCAGATTATGCTGCAGAGCAAGGTAGGCCGGTTCTTTTTTCAGGGACAAATCTCCGAGAATCCAGTAATACAGGGTATGATTATTCAAATCCTTTTTAAGCATTTCTGTATTCCGGAAGGTGCCGGCATTATCAACCATGCGGTTCATCTTAAGCTGATCTTTCCAGGCCACGGGGAAGTATCCGGTCTGGCATTCATAATCCTGCAGCGGAATACAATTCCGGTTCAGACACATATAATTGTGATAATGTCCTCCAAGCCAGTCGTCATCCACTTCAAAGGAATACAGGAATGATTCCGGTTCCATAAACTGTGCCTGGTCATTGATAGCTGTAATTTCAGGGCTGCGCTCTTTTAAAATTTTAGCATACACCCTGGTTCTGTGAGCCTGACTCAGTATAACGATACCCAGAAGCAGTACAATAAATGGCTTTGGAAAAGGCACGGAAGCAACGAGCACAGCTCCGGTGAGGAATAGCAGGATACTCAGCCGTATAGATATAAAGCCACCCATGCCATCTGAATCGGGCATGAAACGATAAAGCAGGAGAAGACAAAATACGGCAGGGAGCAGGAAGAATGTGTTGGTTTGAAAAAGATTCCGGAAGGAATCCGATAGCAGGGAGTAGATGCTTATAAAAAATGCAGCACAAAATGTCATTGCAAGGATTCCTGCGGCAAATGTTTCTTCCCTTGCAAATGCACCAAATAAATTTCCGGTAAGCACACCCTGGAAAAGATCTCCTGCACTTAAAAAGTGATATACAGGGACACCTGTTTTCGGAGCTCTCAGATAAAGAAGGAAGAGGATGACAGAAGGCAGAAGGGCAATGAATATACTGCGGGTTTTATCGTTGAACCATTTGAGCAGGTGTAAACCTTCGCTCAGGTACAGATGGTGCACATACATCAGAAAGATCAAAAGCAAAGCGACACAAAAGACAACCGGGTGGGAAAGGAAGGTAAGCAAGACCAGGAGGAACAGCATGCTGTATTGTTTCCAGCCTGCCGTGCCCAGGACTATATTCCGGTAACAGTAGCCGACTGTTAATAGCAGGAAGATCAATGCGGAGGAGAAATTATAAAAAGAATACATAGCCAGGGTATTGTACACAAGCGGCAGGGCGAGACAGGCCATGAATCCCCTTCCGGGGCTTATGGAAGTGATGCAATAACGCATTGCAAGCGGCAATCCTAAAAAATAAAAGAGGAGATAACATTTTTCAACACCTGCCGGTTCCAGAAAGAACTGAAAAGGAAGCATGATGAGATATGAGATCCAATTGGGAACAATAACCCTGTTAAAAGTAAAATAGCTGTTTATGAATCCATTGTCTCCGGTCAACAAATGCCGGATGATGCCCGAGTTATAAAGATGTGCAGGGCTATCCATAAATGGAAAATGTCTGGCAGTGAAAAGGGGCCAGGTGCCGGCACAGACGAGAAGTAAAAAAAATAAGCGCTCGTAACGAGGATTTTGCAAATGGAAATAAGAAGAGAGGCGCTTCATACGTCAGGCAGCATTGAACAGGGCAATCCTGTAGAGGCTAAATTAGACAATTAATTTCATTTGACAGGAGTCTGCACAGGCGGGGCATCGGGGTAATTCTTAAAGCAATCAACCATGCTTTCTATAACCACGCATAACACGATACGGGGCTTCTCTCCTGCAATGATGTTCCTGTTCAGGCGGTGTTCCCATTTATCCCATACATAGAGTGAAGAGCTGAAATGACTGGAAAGCTGTTCACGCAGGAAGATATTGGTGAAGCTGTCCCTGATGACCAGCACAGATGGCAAGGCCGTGTCGGCTGTAACTCTTTTGTCCAGGTATTCCCATGGGTAGCCAAAACCATCAGGACATTTATAGTCCGGAAAAACGGCCTGATGCTGTGGCAGCGGATGTAAGGGTACAGCTTTCACAAAAGTGTTGTGCCATATTTTATCCATTCCCAGCATGCTTATAATATTTCCTGTCTGGAGTGTATCATAGAAATGCATGTCACTTTCCTGAAGAGGGGCTGTCAGCGGGTAATCCTTCCGGAGCCAGTTGATGAGCGCCTTGTAGGCAACAAATGCCCCCCGGCTGTTCCAGTGATTGTCTCCTTTCATATAGAGCATTCCGCTTTTTTTCTCCTCCCTTAGCACAGGACGTAAATCAAGGTATTTGACGGAAGATTTTGAAGCAATTGCCCGGATGAACTGATCAGTGGCATTCAGCCCCTGGTACTTCTCAATTCCGGAAGGAACATATTCGGGATAGATGCTGAATTTACTCGGAATAACAACTATTCTGTATTCGGCGCCAAGACTGTCACATACTTTTTTGCGGTAATTAATTTCATCCATTGTTTGACGCAGCTCTGCTTCACTGAATCTCAGCTGTCCGGTATAAACCTGCTGTTCATAGTTGGCCAGATATAACCAGCCATCATTCCCAATGGTTACCTGTTCAGGTTTAGGAGATTTGTGCAAATAACGGGCTGTAAAATAATTGTACAGGAACAGTATGGAATTACGGGCAGGAAAATGTGTGTTGAACCAGGCTTCGTACTTCGCAGGATACGGATCCAGATTGTCAAGCTGGAAGCTGGGTTTTTTTAATTCAGCTTTGTTCTCGAACGAGGCTGTTTTATCTTTCCAGCCAATGAGATCAACTATCCCGGGGATGATCAGAATAAGGATGAATAAGGAAATAAAAATAATACGCAGTGTCTTCATTGGTTTCAGAACCTGAAATAAATAAACGGGTTATAAGAATCAGTGAATAAGTAAACGCTGCAAACAACAAGTGTGGTAAGAAGCAGGCTGTAACGGAGCCCTGTCCATATCAGATTCGCAGGACCCTTCATGAGAGTCTCTGCCTGATTCCTGATCCATTTAAACAGTCCGGCTGAACCCAGTATAGCAATAAGGGAAACAAAGTAAAATTCCGGATTCAGATAGTAATGAAAACTCTTTACCACTGTTCCTTCGGGAATTAATCCATACATGGTTTTAAGATAGATCAATGCATAGTGCAGATCGGGTGCACTGAAAAATACCCAGGCATTCAGAACGATAAAGAGTGTGTAGAGGTTGTTCAGCCCCGGCAGACGCTCCAGCCATTTGCCAAGGAACATACGTTCGATAAGCAGGAAAAAGCCGTGAATAAATCCCCATACCACAAAATTCCAGCTGGCTCCATGCCATAAACCTGTCAGGAAAAAGACAAGCATCAGGTTCAGATAGGTTCGCACGTTTCCTTTACGGTTGCCTCCTAATGGCACATAGAGGTAATCTCTGAACCAGGTGCTCAATGAAATATGCCATCGCCTCCAGAAATCCTTGATTGATCTGGCCATATAGGGAAAATTGAAATTCTCCAAAAAATGAAATCCGAACATACGTCCCAGCCCCAGCGCCATATCACTGTATCCCGAAAAATCACAATAGATATGCAGTGCATAACATACAGCACCGAACCAGGCCAGAGGGGCATTGAGATGCTCCGGAGCTGTGTTGAATATTTCAGTGGCGGGCAATGCAAAGGCATTTGAAAAGAGTACTTTTTTAGCGAGGCCTGTGATAAACCGCTCCAGCCCTGTCGTAAAATTTTCAGCAGTGATGATTCGTTTACGGAGCTGGGAAGCAATATCATGGTAGCGGACAATCGGGCCGGCAATGAGCTGTGGGAAAAATGAAATATACAAAGCAAGACGTACAGGATTTTTCTGCACTTCAGATTCCCGGCGGTAAATATCAACCACATAACTGATAGCATGAAACGTAAAGAAAGAAATTCCGGCAGGCAGCAGGATAGGTTCTGCATGTATGGAAGCGAGATGGAAAACATGGCGGAGGCTATTCAGGTTTTCAATAAGGAAACCGAAATATTTCATGACAACCAGCACAGCCAGGTTACCGGTTATACACACTATCAGTACCCGTTTACGTGCTTTTTCTGCCGTAAGCACACTGATCCGGCGGGCCATGAAATAGTTGAAGGCGATGGAGAAGAGCATAAGCAGGGAATAGCTTACACAGCCCCAGGCATAAAAAACCAAACTGGCAATAAGGAGGAGGACATTGCGCCAGGAAGATGGCAGCAGAAATACAAGTATCAGGGTTACAGGAAGAAAAAGAAAGAGAAAAAGCAAGGAAGAAAACAGCATATGTTCCTATTTCTTCTTAAGTTCTCTGTCTCCGAAGCCTTCTTTCTCTTCGTGTTTTTCTACTTTTCGTATAAAGCGGTTGCCCGTGTTGATGTAAAATTCTTCTGTTCCTTTTCGTACAGGTGATTCTCCTTTGTGGAAAAAATAGGCCATGTCATATTCAAATGGAATGATGGTTTTTCCCGTCGGGTCAATATATCCCCATTTGCCCCCTGTTTCCACAGCAGCCAGTTTTTCCGAAAAGGAATGACCCTCTGTATATTTGCAGGCAATAACCTCTTTTCCGGTTGCATCAATAAAGCCTATAAGCCCGTTTTTCTTTATCAGGGCAAGGCCTTCTGTGAAATCGTCCGCTCTCTCAAATTCTGCAGCTATTACATAGGTACCGCCGGTATTGATATAACCGTATTTGCCTTTCTTACCCACTTTAGCCAGCCCGTTGATGAACAATGAAGCTTCATCGAACTGAAATGGAATGCTAACGGTTCCTTTTTCATTCAGATAGCCCATTTTTCCTCCTGCCACAACAATGGCATACCCTTCCCTGAATTCACTTCCGGCATCATATTGAGCCTGGATGAGCAGGGTCCCGTCACTTTTTTTATAACCACATTTCCCATGTTCGTAAAAACGAACCGGAGTCTGGGCATATGCAAAGACAGTACAGCACACCAGGAAGGAGAGGAAAAAAAGTTTCATGTTCACGGATATTTATTATTCCTCTGTAAAGGTAAAAATCCGGCTTAATAATAGGCGCCTAATTGTACTCCAATGATGAGCTCGGCTGTCCACCCATTAGCGACGACAGGAGGAATGAGATCTGCACCGGTATCTCCGGCCCAGTTTTGATTAAGCAGGTCGAGCCGGTAACTGCCCCGGAGACCTATAACCATCTGCCCGATAATCCATTTAGGCTGTACCATGAACATAGGGCCAAAGTAATATTGACTGTAGGCATAGCCGGCATAGTTGACATTGTAATTGATTTCGCCGTAATGAACCATACCTCCGGTCAGGCCAATGGCAAAAACCATATCGAAATGTGTATTGGTGGGGGCCACATCCCTCCCGCAGGCAATGGTTCCTGAAAATCCGTTCAGGTTTGCTTCCAGTACCTTTCCTTGCATGAGTTTCTGTGGATAAAAGGCGTTGAGTTCAATATAATTATCAAAAGATCCGCCTTTGCGTAATTTGATCGGAAATTCATAGCTCAGTCCTGCATAAGGAATAATGTCCATAAATTTAGTGTTGATGAACGCAGAGACATGTTCATTAAAATGCTGCATGTCAAAATCAATCATGCCAACTCTGAGCAATATTGACGGGTAATAGGTATTGGTCCGGGTTTTATACATCAGGTTATCCTGATTAAATCCGGGAGAGTATGTTTGAGCAGGTGCCTGTATAAGTGTTTCGGGTTGACCGAATGCAGGTAATCGTGAAGCCAGATCGGGCTGACGGCTGGCTTGTGCCAGAAAGGGTATTAACAGGAAGGCTGCAATTCTTTTCATAATTCCAATAGTACGCTTTGAACCGGAGTGCTTTGAGTAAGGAGGAGCAAATGTAGGTTATTTTGGCTAAATTAAGGAGGATATTTGAAGGGGCATTCGGGATAATACCTGAACGCCCCTTGCTTGTTATTTGCCGGCCTTACGGAAATATTTTCTCCACCCTCCATAAACGATAGCCAGTATGACCCATAACCACCAAACTTTAATGATTAGTAATAATAAATCCTGCATTGCCATCCATCCGCTCCTGAAGGAATCTTTCAGTTCATGCATAAATCCGGGCTCATAAGCAGGTATTGGTAAATCATTCCCCAACTTCTCATGCTTGACAGATTCAGGCTGATACAGATTGATTTTAATGGTACTGTACTGAACCTGATCCTGTAAACGCATACGTTGCAGGTAGATGGCATCGTGCTGTGCATGTGTATCAAGGAGTTTTTCTTCCGCATCTGTTGTCTGAGGAAGTTTGCGGCCCTGACTGTCAATGGCTTTTTTCAGCCTGTCTTCTGTTGTTTTCAGTCTTGATTCCGAGAACTTTTGTGAAAGAAGTGTAAGCGTCACTTCTTCGGCAGTTATAACGCGGTAATCCAGAAAATCAATGAGGCATGCAATAGATTTAAGGGTGGTGTCGAGTTTGGAATCTGGTATCCGGATTACCAGGTCGTTGCCTACGGTATAGTAAATACTTTCAACGGAAGAGTCCCTGCTTACCGGAGTCAGTGAACGCCTGTTGATCACCGAGTTCATACTGGTATAGGTTACAAAACCATCGAAACGGGCTACGATATCTTCAATGCGGTAGGATGTCCGGATGGCATCCCTGACCCTGAATTTCAGATCGGCCGTACGCACGAATTTGCGGGCCGTATCTTTATTCATGCGGGCAGCTGATGAGGAAACGGTTTCTGCCGAAACACATCCGTTCACGTCTTTTACAGTTACAGCATAGGTTCCATTTCCTGATACCCCGTTTTTATCACTTGACTCGGGCTTGGCACTTTGCTCAGTCACGCTGTCTGTTTTATACCTATAGCCTGTCTCTATGGATTTTTCGGCACGACTGTCCCGGTTAGCGCATCCGAAACAGAATAGGGCCATCAGAGCCAGTGTTGGAATTGATTTCAGATTTTTCATGGTTTTTGTTATTGGTTTCAGCAAACGTAACGGAGCAGAGTCCGGAAGGGAAGAAAAATCCTTGTAAAGCCTTTGTAAACTGTTTTACAAATGCTAAAGAGCAGTAATCCAATTATTTATAATTTTATGCTTCATTCCATGGAAGCAGGAGAACCTCTTTATTTTGATGCCTTAAGAAAGGAAGTGGCTGCTGCTTTTTGCAAAACCCACCCCGGTGCTAATCCCGATATAAAGGAATGGAAGGGTCAGGATATTGCCGATTTTCAGGAAGAACTGATTATCAAGGTAAAAGGAAGGATCAGTGAAAAATGGTTTTATACCCATATCAAGACTCCATCCGATAAGGTACCCCGTATCGATATGCTAAACATGCTGAGCCAGTATGCAGGATATGATAACTGGAACCATTTTAAAAGTGCCAATAAGATACATCAAGAGGAAGTGACTCGGACAGAGCCTGGTACTGACCTGTCTCCGAAAGCTGCCGGATCACGATTTCCTGTCGGGAAAGCCATTCTGATTCTGATGATTCTTTTCGGAGCTGGAATCCTGCTCCTCTTCTCCTTTTCAGGAACAGAACATACCTATCGTTGCTCTTTTGTGGATATGGACGGGCATACTCCGGTGCAAACAAAGGTAAGGGTGATGGTGATGCGGACGGGAGAGTCACCTGTTTATGCCGAAACAGATGCAAAGGGCAGTCTGGAGTTGGTTGACAGACAAGGTAAGCTGGAGTTTGTTATATCCACCCCTTATTTCAGACCCGATACCTTCAAACGTATGCTTAATACAAAGGAATTCTCGGAAACCATTCAGTTAAGGACCGATGATTATGCATTGATGATTCATTATTTTTCCCAGTCTGACCGTAAGGATTGGGAAAAACGCCGGGCCCAGCTCAAAGATATGATGACGATTGAAGCCAGAATTATACAGGTATTTGAAGGGAATACAGGTATGGAATTGTATACCCGTCAGGAATTCATTGATAAGCTTACAATGCCCCTGAAGAGCCTGAAAAATCTGGAGATCACCAGCGTTAAATATACAGGCAGGCTGATCAGCGAGTTGCGTTTTATTCAAAAGGACAAACTATGAACAGGAATCTGTACATATATATAAGTATCCTGATTCTTGGTTTGGGAATCGGGTCCTGCAGTTCCCATAAGGAGGAAAAGGCTGAAGCTCAGGCCCAGGCAATGCGTCAGGATTCCCTTACTGACCCAGAAGAAATAAGAAGTAAACCTGGTATAGGTTATGCGAATTCGGAAAATGAGAAGGAAAAGAATGAGCTGGAAATTCTGACGGCTGATACATTGAGTAAAGCGGAGCAGGATGCAATGATAAAACGCGCTCAGGAAAAACGGGACGATTATTACAGCTACGAGGAAATAATAAATAACCCTCAGTATGATACTTCTCTTAGGAATCATGCCAGGGTTCTGGCTGAAGCCATGTTTGTGAGCAAGAGTACTGACCGGCAAAAGAATACTATCTCCACCGGCCTTAATGGTGCAGCAGGAACATATACTGTTACGGTAACCGATGCCAATGGATGTGAGGCTGTTGTTTCAGGACTCGCTTATTCAGGAAAGGACAGTACTTATTCAGGCTCCCTGCCTGTAAGAGATAAAAATGTACATCCGGATTCGAAAAGGGGAGTCACCGGATTTGTTGTCCGCAAAGTACCCAAACAATTCGGAAACAAGGAGATTAAGGTTTGGGAAGTTTTTCTGAGATGATCTCTTTTTCATCTTTACACCGTACTCCTATATCTTGACTTCGTCCTCCCCTATCCTCACATTGCCCTCAACTATCTATATGACGTGTTATTAATGAGACATGAAACTCAATCTCTGCAAAGGCCTGGAAAAGAGCACTAACAAGGTAATTATAAGAAAATAAAACCGCTTACCCAACCCGTGGGCTGTTTGCTGCGTGTAGGTATATGAATGTAATACTTACACCTATGAAAAACGTAGCTTATACCTTCGTCATTGCACTTACTTTGTTTGTTAACCCGAAATCAATACAGGCTCAGGTCATAACCACTATGGCCGGAACTGCACCCTTCGGTTTTGGAGGAGACGGAGGGGCAGCCACAGCAGCCAAGCTGCATAATGCCTTCAGCATTACGGCAGACAACAGTGGAACAGTCTATTTTTCTGATTATGCGAACGGGCGTATCCGGAAAATATCCACTGCCGGAGTCATCACCACCATTGCCGGTAACGGAGTCAATGGATTTACAGGTGACGGAGGTCCGGCGGTATCAGCACAGCTTAACAACCCTCAAGGCATTACGGTGAATCCGGCCGGCACACTGCTATATATAGCTGATTGCCTGAATCACCGGATCAGAATGATCAATCTGAGTTCCGGTATTATCAATACCGTTATAGGAAATGGAGTGGCGGCAAACAGGGGTGATTCAGGACTTGCTACAGCCGCAGAAATTGCATACCCCGACTATGTAGCCCTTGATGCATGGGGTAATCTTTATGCAACAGCGCAAGGTGGCAATATCCGGATACGAAGGGTGGATGCAGGTACCGGTATTGTACAAACTGTGGCAGGTGGGGGCAGCCTGGCCGATGCGGATGGAAATACCGCCACTTCCGTATGGCTGAGAGAGGTTCAATACATCACACTGGATGCACTGGGCAATATTTTTTATTCAGAACCCGATTACCATGTTGTCAGAAAGATTGCCGTAGGTTCTGGGACTTTGTCTACAGTAGCGGGAATGGAGAACAATTTTGGTTATGCAGGTGACGGTGGTCCGGCATCCGCATCCAGACTTGCTTTTCCCTTTGCCATCGTAGCTGATTTTTCGGGTAATGTCTTTATTGCTGACGGAAACAACAACCGGGTACGGAAAGTATCTGCATCAACAGGAAATATCAGTACAGTAGCCGGTGATGGAGTTTATACAGATAATGGGGACGGGCTTGTGGCTACTGCTGCAGGGCTTTCTCATCCACAGGGTATGGCCATTGACCGTTCCGGTAATATGTATGTTTCCGATTCTTCCTTTAGTATCCGTAAAATCACTTCTATTACCGCAGTAGAAGAAGTTAAACCGGAAACAAATTTTCAGCTCTATCCCAATCCAAGTTCCGGCGATCTTTGTTTCCAGGCCAGCGGAATGGGTTATACATCCCTTGCGATTTATGACCTTACAGGAAGGGTTATTCATTCAGTGGAATTGAATGCCATGGAACCAAACCCCTTGGTACATCTGCACCTCGATGTGCCGGCAGGAATTTACCTGGTCCAGATCCGCAGAGGCAAAGAGCTCATCTCAAAGAAAATTGTATTAAGGAAATAATGTTTGCCTTAATTGCCCCGGCCTTCAGGCCGGGAGGGATAAGGATTTTCATTAGATTTGGGGATAAGCCCGATCAATGAAAATTCTTATCTTTTTTTTCTGTATTCTTCTCAGCCTGTCTGGCCTCTCCCAACAACCTGCATCAGACTCCTGGTCTTTCAAAGATGAATTCGGAAACGTATTCACAGTCAATCACCTTTCAACTATGCCGGCAGGATTTGATTCTGTATTCTGGAAAAACGAATTCCTGCCTGCTCTCAAGCCAAAAGGTTTTTTGAATAAGCTCAGCACAGTGAAGTATACTGTTGAAGAAGTACGAAAAAAGAGATTTACACGCAAATACCGGGTTGATCTACTGCAAACTCCTGTCAACCCTGGAAGCATAGAGGAAATATTGGCTAAAGAAGGATACAGCACCGTTCTGTTAAAGATCAGCAGGAAAAAGGGTAAACGAAAGGTTAAGAAAGTGCTTGGAGGAACAGTTTGGATTTGACTTAGAAATCATACTTATAAATATCAGCCATATCCTCGTTATTCTTTCTGGACACCATTAAGTCCTTTATAATCCCGTTGGCAACATCATATACCCAGCCATGGATCATCAGGGGGCGTTTCAGATCCCAGGCATTTTGTACAGCAGAAGTCTTGCTTAAGTTGGCTACCTGTTCAATTACATTCAGTTCAACCAGTCTGCGGGAACGACTGTCGTGATCTTTGCATCCATCAAGCTCTTCCTGGTGGAGGCGGTATACATCCTTTATGTTACGAAGCCAGTTGTCTATAAGTCCGAAATGCGTATTGCTCAGGGCTGCATTTATGCCTCCGCAATTATAATGCCCGCAAACAATAATATGTTTAACCCTCAGGATAGAGGTGGCATAATCAATCACACTGAGCAGATTGATATCCGTATGTACCACCATATTGGCAATATTACGGTGTACAAAAACCTCACCGGGACGGGTATTGGTAATTTCATTGGCCGGAACACGGCTGTCTGAACATCCTATCCAAAGCACCGGAGGATCCTGGCTTAAGGCCAGTTCCTTGAAGAAATCCGGATTCTCTTTCAGTCGGGCGTCTACCCACTTCCTGTTTCCATCCAGTAAGCTTTGATATAATTTCGTTAAGTCGTCAGAATTCATCGGAGCTGATTTTGTCAAAAATACGGAATTTGAAACTTATAACAGTGTAATAAAAAAGCAGCTGCAATACCGCTTCTTTTCATTACTAAAACCACTTTAATCAGTGAACTGCATTCATCCGTTTTGTTTCTGTCGGAGTACCGCTTTGAATATGTATCAGATAAGCTCCTTCCTTAGTGTTGATAAACACTCCCTGAGTATCCAGGATGAAGCGCTGCCTATAGTCGACAGCTATAAAAAGCAGGTGCTCAAAAGGCTGACAGAAGATAAGTGACTCAGGAGATAGGATATTGACTACCTTTCGGGTCATGAAATCTTTCATCCGCATTCCCCGGATTCCCATTCTCTTTCTCGTTGTATTTTGTTTTTTTTGTGCCCGTATTCAAGGGCAAGTACCTGACAAGATAAATTACGGTAAAGAATCCTTTGCCGTTGTAAAAATGATGGAGAAATTCCATTATGCCCCGCCTCCATTGAATGCCCAACTGTCGGAACGGATTTATAAGGAGTTTATACGATCGCTTGATCCGGGTGCAATCTATTTTACACAGACTGACCTTGCCGAGCTGCAGCCATGGCAGTACAGGCTGGACGCGGAAATTTCAAATTGTTCCACCACATTTTTAGATAAGGCTGCTGTTCTGTACCGTCACTGTGTGTTACGTACCGATTCTATGGTATCCCTCCTGCTCGGAAAAGCCCCGGACTTCACCGCCCGCGATACGTTTTATTATTCCCAGGATCTGGAGGAAGTATTCGTCAGCAACACGGCGGCTCTCAAAAAGAAATGGATCAGTTATATAAAATACAGTGAATTATATGCCATGTACGGGGAAGAAAAAGAGAGTAATGGAAAATCGGATGTACATAAGGAAGTAACGGAAGAACCTGCCAGACGGGAAAAAATTAAAAAGAGATTACATCTTCGCACACGGAGAATACTGGAAGCTCCGAAAGGGTTTGAAAATAAAGTAGCTGCTGATTATCTCAATGCAATAGCACTTGCCTATGACCCCCATTCAGCTTTCTTTTCACCGGCAGGGGAGGCAGACTTTCTTGCCATGATCTCGACCGAAGTCAGCTCTTTCGGCTTTAGCCTTAAAAAGAACGATGACGGGGAGTGTGTGGTAGCAAGGCTCAAGCCCGGAGGTAGTGCCTGGAAGTCAAATCAGCTGCATGCCGGTGATGTGATTCTGAAAATTAAAGTGAAAGATCGTCCAGCTGTTGAACCGGGAACATTGAGTGAAGGAGAACTTAGTGATTTATTTATATCCATTACCAAAGAAGAAACCGAATTCGGGATACGAACGGAGAACGGACAGACGAAAACCGTAACTCTTGTCAAGACAAAAATGAAATCGGAAGAAAATGCGGTAACCGGATACCTCCTCAACACTTCCAAGCCTGTGGGTTATATAGCGCTTCCGAGTTATTATACAGAAACAGGTTCAGCCAATCCATTGGGTTGCGCCAATGATGTAGCCCGGGAAATTATCAAGCTGCAGGAGGAACATATGGAAGGATTGATTCTCGACCTCCGCTCGAACGGAGGTGGGGCTCTGTATGAAGCCATAGCTCTGGCCGGTTTGTTTATTGATGAGGGCCCTTTGTGCATTTTTAAAATGAAAACAGGCAAACCTATCCTGATTAAGGACATGAACCGCGGTACAGCCTATAACGGTCCCCTGGTAGTGCTCATCAACGGGGAAAGTGCTTCTGCAACAGAACTGTTTGCCGGCATGATGAAAGACTATAACCGGGCTCTGCTGGTCGGAAGTTCAACTTTCGGGAAGGCGAGCGGACAAATAATTCTGCCGATGGACTCGGTTCTTAACGATGCCGGACTTTTTCCTCCTAATGCCCGTGCCGATAAAAAGGAAAGCGCTCAGTTCGGATCGGTGAAAGTGACCATGGAAAAATTCTATAACCTCCACAACGGCACGCATCAGCGTGATGGTGTGCAGCCTGATATCACATTGCCTGAACCGTTTTCATTCCGGTACTATAAAGAAAGCTCCATGGATTATGCGTTGCCAAAGGATAGTATTGTTAAAAAGATAGTGTATAATCCCTTGCAGCCGCTTCCTGTTTCTTTTCTTGCAGGTGAAAGCAAGGCAAGGATGGGGAAAAACAATGGTTTCGCACGTATGAAAGCGATTGATGATTCTCTCCAGGTTTCTCTGAAAAAGAAAGGGTATATCCTTTTACAACCCGAAGCATTCCGTAAAGAAGAACTGAAGACAATACGTCTGGCTTTGGAGCTGAATAAACTCAGTACAGACTCCGCTTCCGCATTTAAAGTCTGGAACAACAAATACCAGAACCGTATACTGGCTATGGACGAAGAGAACAGGGTGATAAATGGAGAGGTGCTGAAAACGATAAGGGAGGATCTGCTCATTGAGGAAAGCTGTTATATTTTACTGGATCTGATGAAGGGCGATAAAAAATAATATATTTGTATTCTTTATTAACAATAATCTTCCTGCCTTATGAAATTTTCTCTTCCTGTATCCATATTCCTCCTGATATTCTGTTCTGTAATCCTGTCAGAGCGTTGTCATGCGCAAGGAGAAGCCTTGAAATACCTGGAAAATATCGACAGTCAGTTTGAAAACATTTCGTCCGATATGTGGGATTATTCAGCAGCTGTAGCACATGGAAAGTCGGCCCGCAAAGTTGAAAAAAGAAGAAAAGAGGTGCTGGCATCCATGCTGGATGCCCAAAACAAAGTGAAAAAGATGACCGCTTTTGAAGGAGATAAATCCTTGCGCGATTCCGTCCTTTCCTATCTGAAACTTGACTACAATGTAATGAACAACGATTACGCAAAAATCGTGGATATGGAAGAAATAGCCGAGCAATCATACGATGCCATGGAAGCTTATTTGCTGGCTCAGGAAAAAGCGACCCTCAAGCTTCATGCGGCAAGCGATATGCTGAATGCTCAGCAAAAAACATTTGCAGCCGCCCACAATATTACCCTCATTGATTCAAAAGATAAAATAGGACAGAAGCTGGAAGCAGCCGGTATCGTTTTCAAATACTACAATGTTGTTTACCTGATATTTTTTAAGTCCTATAAGCAGGAAGCGTATATGATTGATGCACTGAATAAGAATGATCTCAATGCACTTAAACAGAATGCAGATGCGTTGATTAAAACGGCAACAGAAGGGTTGAAAAAAGTTGATTCAGTGAAACCTTACAACGGTGACGGCTCCATAAAAACAGCTTGCCAGGAAATGCTTAAATTTTATAAAACGGAGGCAACAAAGGATTGCCCGGTCCTAGTTGCCTATTCGGTTAAAAAAGAGAATTATGATAAACTGAAAAAAGCATACGATGGAAGCAGCAACCATACTCAGGCTGATGTCAATGAAATAAACAAAGCCAGCACCGATCTGAATAAAGCAGGTGTGGAATATCAGAAGGTAAATGATGAATCGAATAAAAAAAGGAGCGACCTGATCAATAAGTGGACAGAGAGTGTGGCCCGTTTTCTGGATAAACAGGTTCCAAGCAAGAAATAACAAAGCCTTTTGAAGTATAAAACCCCTGACTTTTGTCAGGGGTTTTTTTATGCGCTTGTTTTCCTGCCTTGTAAAGGCTGTTGAGCAACAGGATTGAATGGTTGCAGAAGACCGGCTGATTAAAATCAGCCGGAAACCTGTTCTGTGATCTTTTAATTGGGACATAAAAGAAATACCATTGTAATAAGCGGATTACGTGTCGGCTGAAGATATTGCAGGTCATTGAGTCCAATCTGCTTATTAATCCATGAGCCATGAGCCATTCTGTTCTGATCATTGATGACAATGATGAATTAAGGGAGAATACAGGCGAACTCCTTTCCCTTGCGGGATACGACACCTATACTACTGTGAATGGTATGGAAGGACTTAAAATAGCCCGTGAAAAAAAACCTGACCTCATATTGTGCGATATCATGATGCCTGTGCTGGATGGGTATGGAGTGCTGCAAGCGCTCGAAAACATTCCCGAACTGACAGGTATTCCCTTCATTTTTATGACGGCAAAAGCAGGTAAAAGTGATTTCAGAAAGGGTATGGATCTGGGCGCGGATGATTATCTGACCAAACCATTTACGGGAGAAGAGTTACTCAGTATAGTTACAGCCCGGTTAAAGAAGAAGGATGTGCTTCAGAAATCGCTGGCTGAGAAAGAGCATAAGGATCAGGAAAGGCCCGGGAACGGGAAAATGCTGCAGGATATGAATATCCTTCACGACCCTAAAACGATAAAGCATATCCGTAAAAAAGACATGTTATTCATGGAAGGGGATTCTCCGAACTTTCTGTTTCTGATGGTTTCGGGAAAAATCAAAGTATATAAATCGAATGAATCGGGTAAGGAATATATAATCAATATTTATAAAGCCGGTGACTTTCTGGGTCATGTGTCCTTGTTGCAGGAAAGTAAATACAAGGAATCGGCTGTTGCCATTGAAGATTCAGAGGTTGCCCTCCTGCCCAAACAGGCATTTTTTGAGATGATAAATCACAATCCGGATGTGGCCGTTCAGTTTATTAAGCTGCTTTCTAAGGATTTTGCCGATGCGGAAGAAAAACTAATCAAGCTGGCTTACGATTCGGCCAGAAAAAGAGTGGCGGAGGCCATCCTGTTTGTCTCCAAAAAGTATCAGGAAGAAGGACGCCCCGACTCAGCTTTTGCCATGCACAGGGAAAACATCTCTGCTCTGTCAGGCATTTCTCCTGAATCAGTAAGCCGTCACCTGACCGATTTTAAGGAAGAAGGGCTTATAGAGATTAATCAGGGAGCAATAAAAATTATTCAATTCAAGAAACTCGAAGCAACGAAGAACTGAGAGGCTTAAGGATTTAGGATAAAAAGTGAATAGAAAAATGGTCCGCTAAAGGCGGACCATTTTAATTCACTGAAATTACCATCTTTCATGATAGCCTCTGTGTCTGTGGCATTCCCTGTGCTCCCTGCGTTCCTCACAGCAATGACCCCTGTGCCGGTGATAATACCCATAATAATTTCCGGCATAATAATCAGACGGAGGTGCACATACCGGTGGGGCTATGACTAGTGCAGGGCGGTAGCAGGGTCTGAATCCCCATGCATGGGGATAGGGGTGATAACGCTCTGTGGCAGCCTCTGTGTTACCAGCAAATCCTATCGTAAGGATAAAGAGGGTAATAAAAGCGATCGTTTTCATTTTTGTTGGTTATTGGTTATGACAGATACCTTTCAAAACGCGGGCCATATAACCTGAAAAAGGTGACTCAGGAGGCAATCTAATTCAGATTTAATGAGGATGAAGAAAGAGTGAGCAAGACTTAACTGAAAAATAGAGAAGAACATGCATGTAATTTATCCGTATTTCATATATTTAAAATGAAAAGCAAAGTAAATCAGGGGGCTGGCCCCCTGAAAAAGCGTTCAGAAAAAATGAATATTGCGCGTTTGAAAGTTTGTACTATCTTTATGATTACAACGACCTTCACTTTTTTACTATTCATGAGATCAACTGCACCCCTGATACTTAAGGGACGGAACTTTATTTTGCCTCCCGGGAGGTTTTATAAAGGTCTGGTATGGATATGCTTTTTGCTCATGACCAGTCATTTACCTGCCCAGATTACCACCGTTATATTCAACGCTACCGGATCTGCTCAAACCTTTATTGTTCCCTGTGTCAATTCCATAACAGTTAAAGTTTGGGGTGGAGG
>JBIOHC010000064.1:0-17380 GCA_044448685.1 Bacteroidia bacterium | reverse complement strand
TATTTGAGAAACTCATTATTTCTGATTAATACCAACCGTCCGGTAAACGGGGGATTACACTCTGGATAGATCCAAAGATACTCTTCACAGAAAAAACATCGCCAGAATAGCAAATGACAATAATGCTATTACCACAACCACTTTCAGCTTCTCTGTATTAGCAGGTTTCATGCTCCTTAAAATTTTTTCTGTTTAAACTCCTTTGATAGAAAAGGTTAACCGCTGCTACATATTGGAATGAGCTACATGTATTGAAGCCCTGGAATCGGCCGGCTTTCCGGATCCAAAGTCATAGGCATTCCGGAATTCCCTTATGAGACTCAGTTTTTCTTTTCGGCTGTAAGCATTCAGCTTGGGGTCCTTCAGTAAGTCTTCCGTAATTATTTGCCACAGATTACCCTCGTATTCATGCCGGTAAGCTTCATTGACACAGGAATACCTATGATTCATCTCCACAATAACTACACTTAATATCTTAAAGAGTTGATCCCGTTTTAAACGGGTTACTGCATCTTGTTCTATTTTCCATTCCTTATAGAATTCATAAACACGAAAGGCCAGCCCTGCCAGAATAATTATCAGAAGAGGTATGCTGATCCAAAAGAAGGAACTGTCTGAAAAATCAGTCAATTGCTTCATGAATTCTTGTCTTGTTATTAAGAGTTGCATGGCCAAGGATTTTAAGTTGATCATGGGAATTTTTCTATTTTCTTTTCTGAAGTAAATCAAACAATTCATCCAGTTTGGGCGAAAGAATAATCTCTGTTCTTCTGTTTTTGGCCCTGCCCTCCGCAGTATCATTACTTGCAAAAGGGAAATTATCACCCTTTCCGGAAGCAGTCAGGCGTTTCGGATTAACAGCATTCTTATCAATCAGCATACGGACAATAGTGGTAGCCCGGGCAACACTCAGATCCCAGTTGTCGGCATACTTGCTGTTTTTTATCGGAATATTATCGGTATGACCTTCAATGAAAATGTCTATGTCTGCATTCTTATTCAGCACTTCGGCTAATTTCTGCAAGGCTTCCTGCCCCTTATCTTCCACCGTTGCACTGCCGGATTTAAACAGAAGCTTGTCCGACATGGAAACATATACTTTCCCGTTTTTTACTTTTACGGTCAGCTCATCCGGCTTGAATCCGAGTAATGCGTTCTTGACTATCGCATTGAGGCGGTTGGTAACGGAATCCTGACGGGCTATGATGGCCTGCATTTCTTTTAGTTTTTGTTCCTGTTCCTGCATCCTCTTTTCTTTAATATCGAGTTCCCTGGATTTATTATCCAGTTCCGCACTTAATCTGGCCAGTTGCATACCGGAAGTACTGGTCAGTTTCTTGTGCTGATCACCTAACTGGTTGTATTTAGTATTCAGGTTCGCATAATCTGCTTTTGAACCTCTCAGGGCTTTTCCGAGTTCTGTGGTATCGGATTGCAGGTTTTTGCAAACGAGCTGTAAACTATCCCTCTGTTTGACAGCCCGCTTATAGCGTTTGGTTTGAAAAAAAGCATCCACTTTCTTCATAAGAGGAGATTCCGTTTTGCATGAAACAAAGGTCATGACCAAAATCAGGGAGATAAAAGCGATTATATTTTTCATAGGTAACAGATGTTAGTACAAAAGCCAGAAAATAGCCACAACACTCAGGATGAGCAGAACAATTGCCAGCATAATTTTCATCCTTTGAAGATCGGTATCCTTATCCTCCTTCTGCCTGACTGTTGTTACAATTCTCCGGATGAGTTTATCAGCGAGTTTGGATGAATCTTTGTCCTTGATGAGGTAATCATAAATCCCTTCTTTCATGTATTCCAGAAATGCAGAAGAGCTTTCCGGTGTGGAAAGGATAATGACCGGGATTTTATTAAACTGCTTTTTAAGGGTCTGAAGAATCTGAATGCCATTCATACCGGGCAACTTATCATCCAAAATCACCAGATCAGGATTCAGGTGAAGATTTCCAATGACTTCGTCTCCTGAGCGGTAATGCTGGATTCTGTATTCCGGACTTTTTTGAAGCTTGTATTTGAGAAGAAAGGTACAGGCTTCCCCATCTTCAACAATAAACAAGGTATAGCGCTTGTCCTTCTTCATTTCGGGTCGGGAACGGGTATAATTTATCCATTCCCGGAACAAAGGTGGCTCGGGGTGATTAAAACGGAATTAATCGCACATTAAAATCGAATTAATGCGGGTTGGAGAGAGGAAAATAAACGCTGACCGAAGTGTCTGAACCGGGTTTGGATTGAACCGCTATCCTGCCCTTATGGAGTTCCACTATTTTCTGCGTAAGGGCCAGCCCTAGCCCGCTTCCGGGTTTTCCTTCCGAATTAGCGGCACGGAAGAATGGTTCAAAGATCTGAGCAAGTTCAGCGGGCGGAATTCCCTGTCCGTTATTTACAAAGCGCAGTATAATTTCTTCTTTACCGAAGCTAAAGTATACCTGAACAGTACTATTGTCAGCATATTTGCAGCCATTCTCCAAAAGGTTAAGAAAGGCTGATTTCATCAGGGGCTCATTCCCCATAATGCTTAAAAACTGTTCTTCTTCCGGGATGGATTCCATGGTTATGCCAACGGAATAGGAAGGATGGATGCTTACCAATTCATCCCGTGAGGCAAACAACAGATCATCCATCCTTATCTGACGGAGTTTGAGGGAACCTACACCGGAAGTGGCCTGGGCCAGGCCGAGGAGATTATTTGATATCTTAATGAGGTTTTCTATGTCCAGCAGCAGGGAGGACATTACCTCTTTATATTCGAGAGGATCCCTGGATCTCAGCAAGGTCACCTCCATATGCCCTTTCATAGCTGTAAGGGGTGTTCTCAGTTCATGGGACGCATTGGAGATAAAGCCTTTCTGGGCCTCGAAAGCTTTTTCTATCCGGTCCAGCATCTGGTTGAAGGTGATAGCCAGTCGTTCCAGCTCATCCTGTCGTTTGCCTTCATCCAGCCTCAGATTCAACTCTGTGGCTGTTATTTTATCAACATCATTCATGATCCGGGTGATAGGCTGCAGTACACTTCCTGAAAAACTCCACCCAAGCACATAAGAACATGAAACGGCTAGTATTCCGCCCAGCAGCAGGATTATCCGGAGACTCTTCAGTCCGTTGAAGCCTAATTCGTCATAAGCTGCGACAACAACCTTGTAAGGGGCTGATTTTCCCGGGAAAACAAAACCAAGGGCTTCGTTGTCGTCCAGATAAAAGTGATACTCCTTCTCATTGAACTTATCCAGTACATCTGCTCCCGGAGCACGCCTGGCATCTGTGGTTGCGTTGCTGTATATCAGATGATCTTTGCGGTCAAATACCTGGAGCATTTCTCCGTACAGGGCATTTTTTGTGTTCTTGTCAATTTCCTTGAGCAGCTGAGGGTCTATTTCCTTGATATTATCCAGCATCTGGGCAATGGTAATTCCCCGGTTTTTCATCCGGGTAAAGAATTCAGACTTGCGGTGCAGGGAGGAGAAAAAGTAAACGCTGAGAGAGAAGAGGACGAACAGGGCTGTTACTATCAAACTGAAGCGTATGGTTAATCGTTTCCGGATGTCCATGCTCAGGATTCTTTGATGATATATCCCATTCCTACCTGGGTATGAATCAGTTTCGGACTGCGGTTCTTATCAATTTTATTCCGGAGAAAATTAACGTATACATCGATAATATTCGTCCCGCTATCGAATGTAATCTCCCAAACTTTTTCCGCTATTTCCGCCCTGGAAACGACCTTGTTTTTATTCCGGAGCAAAAATTCCAGCAGCTGAAATTCTTTGGCAGTCAAATCAATAACTTCTCCTGAACGTTTCACGCTCTTGGAGTCCATATTCATCTCGAGGTCTGCCAATCTCAGGATGTTGGAAGAGGTACTGTGTGATCCGGAGCGTTTCAAAAAAACCCGTACCCTGGCCAGCAATTCCTTGAACTCAAAGGGCTTCACCATATAGTCATCACTGCCCGAATCAAAACCTTCCAGTTTATCCTCCATGGTTCCCATTGCGGTGAGCATGATAATCGGAACCGAAGAGTTGTGATTCCTTATTTCCTTGCATACTTCGTACCCGTTAATCTGGGGAAGATTGATATCCAGAATAATCAAATCGTAAACAGAGGCCAAAGCCATCCTCTTTCCGATGAGCCCGTCGTATGCAACATCCACCTGAAATCCGTCTTCTTCCAAACCCTTACGGATAAAAGAAGCGACCCTTCTTTCATCTTCAATAACAAGTATTTGAGTTCCTCCCATATGCCAAATATAGGTTCTTTGATTCGTCGCCTGAAAAGAAACACAGTAAATTTCTCTTTAATCACATTTTAATCCGGGATTAATTCAGCTTTAATGAGCAGCCCTGAAGTTTGCCGGATGAAAACGACGAAAAGATTACTTATCCTCCTTATTCCGGTTGTGCTTTTCTCCTGCGTGAGCTCTAAAAAGTACAAAGTCCTGAGTGCTCAGTATAAAAAAGCGGAAGAAACAGAAAAGAATTGCGGTGATGAGCTTAAAAAAGCCCAGGCCGATAATATTGCAATGACCAAGGAAAGGGCTGCCTTACAGGCTCAGGTGGATTACCTGAAAAAGAATAACAATCAGGTATTGGGGGCCTTACAGGATATGTCAGTGCTCTCCTCCAAACAGGCTGAAAGTGTGAAAACTTCCCTGGAAAGTATGAGCAAGAAAGATGCGTATATCATGAACTTGCAGAGTGCCATACAACGAAAGGACTCCCTGAATCTGATCCTTGTCACCAACCTGAAAAGCAGTCTCAAAGATGTGAATGACAAGGACATTAACATCAAAGTAGAAAAGGGTGTGGTGTATGTGGATATTTCAGATAAGCTTCTCTTCAACAGCGGGCAATATGCGGTTACCGAAAATGCAAAGACTGTTTTGGGGAAAGTGGCGAATGTCCTAAATGCACATCCCGATATTGAAATTATTGTGGAAGGACATACGGATAATGTGCCTATTCATACCGGATGCCTGGAGGATAACTGGGATTTAAGCGTGAAACGTGCTACATCCGTTGTCCGGATACTGGAAAATCAATACAAGATCTCTCCTTCCCGCATGACTGCCGCCGGACACAGCAAATATGTGCAGGTTGCATCCAATGACAGCAAGGAAGGAAAAGCATTGAACCGGAGAACCCGGATCATCATCCTTCCCCAACTGGATCAGTTCTTCAAATTGATGACTAAATAATATTAAATCAAAACAACTAAAACCAAAACAACTAAACATGAAAAAAGTAAGCCTGATTCTTGCCTCTGCATTCCTTTTCGCCGGATTATCCTTTGCTCAAAGCGGCACTAAAACTGCACCTAAGAAAGAAGAGCCTAAAAAGGAAGTAAAAAAATCCGACAAAAAAACTGACGCTAAAAAGACAGACACAAAACCAAAGAAAGAAGATAAAAAACCTAAATAAGAGGGAAGGGGTTCCCCTCTGTTTGGTTGGCGAAAGGGCATTCTGTTGGACAGATGCCCTTTCTTTTTAATGGAATTAATTCCATTTTAACCCGACATTAATCCGCCTTTAATTCGCCGGTTACACCTTTGTTCAGAGGCATGAATAATCCCTGCCTTACGTATTTAAATGAAGCGCCATACCAAGCATCTTCTCTTCGTTATTGAAAGCAAGGGCAATTATTCCTTCCTGCTCCATTCCAAATTTCGAAAAAGCCCTGAATATGAAATCGTGGAATTTAAAACGGCAGATGACTGCATAAAGCACATGCATCTGAAACCCGACTTAATCATTCTGGATGACTATTGGCCTGAATTGAATGTCATGAATATAATTGCCCGGCTTAAACTCTTTATTGGAAAAACGCCCTTACTCTTCCTTACCACATTCACCAACGATTCTTATCTCATGTCCTTATCTCATTACGGAGTACAGGATTACCTGGTTAAAGAGGAGGACTCCAACACAATGGCTGACCGGCTCATTAACCGGATTGTGAATAGGATCCACAAACTGGAAACTAAGAAAAAGAACACTTTGGAAACCCTGATTCTGGTTGCCATAGCCGGATTAATGCTGAGTGTAATCCTGATTTACCTGTTTGTTTACTAGAAAATGACAAAGATCAGACTCGTTGCATGTTTCATACTCATGTTGGTGAATACACTGGCTTATTGTCAGGGAGGCAACGGCATTACACTCTCCATACGAAGCGATTCTCTGGAATTCAGCACGGATAAAAACAGTATTTCAGTTGCCGGAGAACCTTACCTGTATTTCCTCTCGAATGAACAGCAACCCTTGCTTACCGTGTATGTTAAAGCAGGCCCTGAGAATACACATGAACATTTATCCTTATTGTCTTCCGATGATTATTTTATTCTGGATTCTTTGAAGCACCCCCCCGGTGGCCTGTATGTTGGAAGAGTTAAGTTGAATGATATTATAAGCGTTCCCAAACCTGCCCTCGGTATTAAATCCGGAAACAATGCATATCAGTTCAAACTGCTTCCAATAGTAATTCCGGTCGCCAATCCTGAAATTAAATCCATTGAAGCATTTCAGGAGGAACAGAAAACAATTGAAATACCTGCAACCAACGGGTATAACATAAAAACTGACAATACTTCTGTAGTTGGGAAGGATTTCGATTATCAACTGAGCAGCTTTCTGAATTTTCTGGTACTGACTATCAGACCGCATACGATTGGGGCTAAACAGCTGTGCATTCCCCTGAAAAGTATTCTTCCGGTTTTGGATAAGCTCGGAAACATTACCAATAACATCCAGACCCTGACGTTAAATCTGAATGTCAAACCCTTCAAACTCTCCTACATCAACTTTGATCAAAACACATTGTTCTATTCATTTGATTCCAAGGGCAGTCAGCAAATTGTTGCTGATTACAACCCTCTCTTTGAGCAGGGAAAAACTTTCCGTATTGAAGACAGACAAACTTCCGGAGGAACCCTCGTAGCTGAATTGTATATTGAATCACTTGTTGATAACAACAAAAAAGCGATATGCCGGTTGAAACCATTTTCCTTTCATAAAATGGCCGATGGGTATTTATACATAAAGGATGGGGAAAAGAACAGGTTTATCTGCAATATCAGCATCTGTGAAAAACCGAAAATCGAAAAAATCTCCATACGGAAAAACGGAGATGACTGGGACGATGGCTTAACAGTCCATCCCGGAGAATTCATAGAAATCAGGATACAGGGAAGAGGATTACAAACCAATAAGATTCGTTTTGACGGTATCGATGAGGCAAAGCTGGATACTATTAAATCCTCGGATGAAGCCGTGTTTTTTCAATTCAAGGTGCCTGCTTCCATTTCAAATAAACATATAACAGTTTTTCTCGACAGGAAAGAAACATCCTATCAGCTCAATGTCAAGAATTACCTGAAACCGGCAAGGATGGATTTTATTTCCATTAATTACGGGCAAACAGACATCTCTTTGGGTAATAGCAGATTCAATAAGCCCGTTTTTTATGACAGCATTATCAAGGACATTAATTTCACGTTCGACCCCAATAAAATTGATGTTGGAGACAACCTGTACGGCAAACAGTACATCAATATGGAGATCCGGCTCCTGAACAAGGAAAATGACCTGATTGAAATTGAAAAGATTGAGAATATTGTTGTCTGTCCCGGAGATAAATCTCCCAGAAAGGGTCATTATGACCAAAGCGATTGTAACGAGGGTATGATCAACCTGAATGATTACCTGGATCACAAAACATACAAGCTTCCGGCATTTACCCAGGTCATTATCACCATCAGTCATGATGAAAGCAAATACGAGGATGCCAAGCCCGTTAAAAAGAAAATTAAATTTATCCTGGTAAGAAAGTTCAACTATGATCTGCAACTCTCCTTTCCGACGGGTCTGCTTGTCAAAGATTTCGGGAAAGGTGGTGGTATAGGGGATCTGTCGGGTATTAGTGCCTCGGTCTTGTTCAACATAACCCCTTATGAAGAGAAAGAACCCGGTAAACTCAGGCCTTATTCCATTGGAGCCGGCTTCCTGGCGTTGAATGCCCTTAACTTAGGTAATAACTCCTCCTCTGATTTGGGTATTGTAATAATGGGTACAGTTCAACCTTTCCGGAAAAATGCCAAATTCAGTGTCCCCATCTATTTCGGGTATGGATACTTTGTAAAGAGCGGTAAGTTTTTTGAAATCCTGGGACCTGGGTTGCAGTTTAATTTTTGAAACCATGAGATGCCTTCGGCATCTTTCTTTTGCATTATACCCCCATTCCTTATCTTCGCTCCTGAATTCCTATGAGCACCGAATTAAAGCAACTCGCCTCCTTATTCAGCCGCCTGGGCTTCACCGCTTTCGGCGGACCGGCAGCTCATATCGCCCTCATGCAGCAGGAAGTGGTGGTGAAAAAGAAATGGATGACCGAAGAGCATTTCCTGGATCTCATCGGTGCCACCAACCTTATTCCCGGCCCTAACAGCACAGAAATGGCCCTACACATTGGTCAGGAACGTGCAGGATGGAAAGGATTGCTTGTTGCCGGCATGTGTTTTATTTTACCTGCTGTTTGCATCACTGCGGTGTTCGCTTATTTGTATAAGGAATACGGAACGCTTCCTTCCATACAACCTTTTTTTTATGGTATCAAGCCGGCTATTATTGCTGTTGTGCTGGGAGCGATTTTTCCGCTTGCAAAGAAATCTCTTAAATCAACAGAACTTATCCTTATTGGGATAGCAGCTCTCCTTCTTTCCATACTTCATTTCAATGAAATTTATGTACTCTTCGGTGCCGGTTTCCTTGCCATGTCCATTGCTTCCATTCGCTCCGGAAACACTTTCAGCCTCCTGCCTCTGCCCCTGCTTCAGTCAGCTCCTGCCGGCATGCTAAACATTAACAATACCAATCTCTTTCTAGTCTTCCTTAAAATAGGAGCCATTCTGTATGGAAGCGGATATGTCCTCTTCGCCTTCCTCGATTCGGAACTGGTTGCTACCGGACTTCTATCCCGCTCCCAGCTTATGGATGCCATTGCCGTAGGGCAATTTACACCCGGGCCAGTATTCTCGTCCGTTACATTCATTGGCTGGCAAATGAATGGCTGGAGCGGTGCTGCTGTTTCAACACTCGGAGTCTTCCTTCCTTCCTTCCTTTTTGTAGCCCTGCTCAATCCACTTGTCAAACTGATGCGGAACTCTAAAATCTTTTCCGCTTTTCTGGATGCCGTGAATGTGGCTTCTGTAGCCATCATCCTCGCCATATGTTATGAAATGGGAAAAAATACAGTTACAGGCTGGAGAACAATCCTCATTGCCCTGGCCTCCCTCCTGATCGCTTTCGGGTTGCCCAAAATCAACTCTTTCTGGATTATATTGGGTGGCTCCCTGAGCGGGTTCCTGCTTTCCCTGATATGATTTTCATCAGTTCCCTGTTTTATCCGGAAATATTCGTTTACCTTTACAGACCGAACGGTCGGTTTATTAAGAATCAGTTAAATGGCACTTCTCAAATCAAAGCCGGACACACGCACCTATATCCTGGAAACAGCCCTGCAGCTTTTCCTCATTAAAGGCTATAAGGATGTATCGTATCAGGACCTGATGCAGAAAACAAAACTTTCCAAAGGGGCTATTTACCATCATTTCGCCTCCAAAGAGGATATCCTGGTTTCTGTCTTCGAATACTTTGTACAGGCCGGTAAACAACAGCAAGGGCCTTCACCGGAAGAGTTTGTTAAAGATTATGCTTCCTTCAAAAAACTCCTCCTCGGCATACGTAAAGAACAGTTCCGGCATTTCCGTGAAATGATGGGTGGAAAATCTTTGAAATTTAACAAAATGCTCTTCTTCCTGGAAGCCATCATTGAAAACAAGAAACTGAAGAAACCGGTGGATGAGCTCATGAAACAGGAAGTCCTCTTCCTGGAAAAATGCCTGAAAGGGATGCAGAAACACGGGAAGCTGGGCAAAAAACAGGATCCTGTATTACTTGGCCGTAACCTCTATTGGATGATGCAGGGTGCGGAAAGCATGCTCTTTTTTATGAAAGGAGATGCGGAAGAGAAAGATTTTATCAAGGTATATGCCGATACACTGGAAGATTTTTTTAAAATGCTTAATTAACTAATTATGAAAAAACTACACGGTATCGCCTTCCTGCTGCTGCTCCTGCCTCTGGCATTTACTGCTCAGGTGCCGACTGCAAAAGAGATTATCACAAAAGCAGAGAATAACATCCGCGGTCTCAGCTCGGAAATGGAAATGACCATACAGACTATCCGCCCTGCCTGGACCCGCACCATGCAAATCAAAGCCTGGTCAAAAGGTGAAACCTATTCCATGATGATTGTCACTGCTCCGGCAAAGGATGCAGGAACTGTTTTTCTGAAACGCGTGAAAGAAATCTGGAACTGGGTACCGGCTATTGAACGTGTGGTGAAACTTCCTCCTTCCATGATGGCCCAGAGCTGGATGGGTACTGACCTGACCAATGACGATTTGGTCAAAGCTTCTTCCCGTATTGATGATTATACCCATGTGATGAAAGGGGACAGTATGGTGAGCGGTCGCAAATGCTGGAAAATCGAAATGACTCCCCTGCCCCAGGCTGCTGTGGTATGGAGCAAGGTGAATATTTGGGTAGATCAGAAAGATTACCTGGAGCTTCGTATCGAGTTCTATGACGAAGACGGTAAAGCCGTGAATGTGCTTCAGAATTCGGATATAAAAACCCTGGGCGGAAGAACACTTCCCTGTAAGATGGAAATGATACCTCTTGAAAAAAAGGGACAGAAAACAGTTATTACGTATACAAGCGCCATTTTCAACAAGGAGATCAGTGAAGATTTTTTCACCACGGCTAACATGAAAAAAGTCAAATGATGTATTTCAAACTGGCCTGGAGAAATATGTGGAGAAGCCGGAGAAGGACCCTGATCACCATCTCTTCTATCTTCTTTGCCGTTATTTTCTCCATACTCATGCGGGTGATGATTGTCGGCATTTTTGACAAGATGATTACCGATACTGTCAGCATGTCCTGCGGATATATACAGATTCACAGTCATGGATTCTGGACCAGCCGGTCCATCGACAGCATCATGGTTCAGAATACAAGCCTTGACTCCCTGCTCCGTACCGACCCTGCTGTGAGTGCCTGGACCAATCGTATGGAAAGTTTTGCCCTGGCCTCCAGTGGTGATAAAACGAAAGGTATCAGGATCATGGGTATCAGTCCGGAAAGCGAAGACAGGGTTTCCAATCTGGGTCATAAACTCGTTTCAGGAACCTATCTGAAAGAAAATGAACAATGTGTCATGCTGGCCGAAGGACTGGCTTCCTACCTTAAACTGAAAGTAAATGATACACTTATTTTGCTGGGTCAGGGTTATCACGGAGCCATGGCTTCAGGAAAGTATACGGTCAAAGGCCTTGTGAACCTGGGCAGCCCTGAAATGAATAAGTCTATGGTATGGATGCCCTTACCCCAGGCCTGGGATTTCCTGAGTACCGGAAAATGTTATTCCTCCACTTCCCTGCTGATGAACGACCGGAACGATCTGGAAACAACACGCAAGCGTATTCTTAAATATTCACCCGGACAGAATTATGAAGTTATGACCTGGAAGGAAATGATACCGGAGCTGGATCAGTTTTTCCAGGCTAAAATGGTGCAGAATATGATCATGTCGGGAATACTTTATCTGGTCATCGCATTCGGAATGTTCGGCACCATCCTGATGATGCTCAATGAACGCATGCATGAATTCGGAATTCTCCTTGCCATCGGCATGAAGAAGAAACTCCTCGCCGGAACTGTTGTGCTGGAAATGATCCTGCTTTCCATTGCTGCAACAATGCTGGGTATTTGCGGAGCTTATCCCATCGTATATTACTTCTGGTCACATCCCATAAAGATGGGAGGCAGCTGGGGTAAAGTGGCTGAAAAATTCAATATGGAGCCGGTGATCAGGCCTGCAATGGGCCTGTCCCATTTCCTTTTACAAGGATATATCGTTCTGTTTTTATCAATCATTCTGTCTGCATATGCCATTTATAAAATCTACCGCATCAAAGCCATTGCGGTCTTAAACAGCTGATCATGCTTTTCAAAGTAGCCTGGAGAAATATCTGGAGAAACAAGGTCCGCAGCATCGTGGTTATAGCCTCTGTGGCTGTTGGCCTGTTTGCCGGTATGTTTATGATGGCCTTTTTCTGGGGCCTCGCCAAACAGGAAATAGGCAGTGCTGTGGAAATTCAGCTGTCCCACATCCAGATTCACAACACGTCCTTTCCGGATGATAAGGATGTAAAATTCTGCATTGATAAAGGACCGGAACTTCTTCAGGAGCTGCATAAGGATCCCCGTATTGCTGCTGCTTCAGGCCGTCTCATTTCAACGGGTATGATCTCTTCTTCCTCTTCTGCCTTCGGAACAGAGATCCATGGAATTGTTCCGGAAGATGAACAAAATGTAAGCAGTCTGAAACGGGATATGACAGAAGGATCTTATTTCGAAAAAGGAAAAAAGAATCAGATTGTCATCGGTAAAAGACTGGCCGACAAGCTGGGTGTTAAACTGCACAGCAAAATAGTGCTCACTTTCCAGTCTACAAACGGTGATCTCACAGCAGGCTCCTTCCGCATCGCCGGTCTGTTCAGATCCCGGAACTCCATGTTTGACGAGACGACTGTATTTACCACGATAGACGACCTGTCCCCGCTGCTCGGCACAGAAGCCGGTCTGCATGAAATAGCCATGATCCTCAAAGACCCTCTGGCAGTAGGTACTGTATCGGCATCTCTGCGTAAATCACACCCCGCCTTGCTCATACAACCCTGGAAAGAACTTTCTCCGGAAATGGATATGCTTACCGGCATGTTTGATCAGCTCATGTATATCATCATCGGCATCATCCTCCTGGCTCTCATGTTCGGCATCATCAATACCATGCTCATGGCGGTATTGGAAAGACAAAGGGAATTCGGAATCCTCATGGCTATAGGCATGAACAAACCCCGCATCTTTTTTATGGTGGTGACCGAGGCTGTATTGCTTACCTGCGCCGGAATACCGGCCGGGATCTTGTTAGCCATTGGGACAGTTTCCGGCCTTGCTAAACATGGCATTGACATGAGCGCCTGGTCACAAGCCTTGCAACAGTATGGTTTCGGAACTGTTGTTTATCCGGAACTCCAAACTTCCTCTTTTCTACCCATTACTATTATGACATTCCTGACTGCAGTGCTTTCGTCCATTTACCCTGCTGTCAAAGCTCTTAAGTTTAAACCGGCAGTAGCCATTCATAAAATCTGATAACCATGAGCATCCTTCTCGAATCTCATCAGCTTTCCAAAGTATACAATCCGGATACCATACCGGTGTATGCAGTGAACGGTGTGGACCTTCAGATTGAAGAAGGTGAATTCACCGCACTCGTCGGCCCTTCCGGATCGGGCAAGACAACCTTGCTTAATCTTATTGGCGGACTGGACAATCCCAGTTCCGGACAGGTAAAAGTCAGCGGTGTGGATATCACACACATGAGCGAAAACAAACTTATCGATTTCCGTTTGCAGAATATTGGATTCGTATTCCAGTCCTATAACCTCATCCCTGTGCTTACTGCAGCTGAGAATGTGGAGTTTGTCATGCTCATGCAAAAGAAGCCGAAAAAAGAAAGAGAGCAGAGAGCAAAGGAACTGCTGGCAGAAGTAGGACTGTCTGACCGCATGAATAACCGGCCTTCCGAGCTAAGCGGCGGACAGCAGCAGCGTGTTGCCGTGGCCCGTGCCCTGGCTTCCAAACCCAGGTTTATTCTGGCTGATGAACCCACTGCCAACCTGGATTCCGTATCGGCTGAAAACCTGTTGGAAATAATGGCCAGACTCAATAAAGAAGAACATATGACCTTCATCTTTTCTACTCACGACCAGCGCGTAATTGATAAAGCCCGAAGGGTAGTGACACTCACGGACGGAAAAATAATTTCAGATATAAGGAGATGAAATATTCCGTATGCTTTTTGTTCTGTTTTATACTCTTTGTCTCTTGCATGCCTTTGAGGGCTCAGGAGGACAGTGTAAAGCATGTCAAAAAATTCAGCATGAAAGGATATGTCAAATTCATGGAGCAGGTCAGCTTCGGAGCTGATGCAACCAACCTGCTTACAAATGAACTCATCCATAACCGCCTTAATTTCCGCTACGACCCCGACACACGGTTTCATTTCAGGCTGGAACTCCGGAACAGAATTTATTACGGTGAGCTCGTGCAGGCTTACCCTGGTTTTGCGAATCTTGTAACGGCTTCGGATCAGACCCTGAATTTATCTCAGAACTGGGTCAATAAAAATTCCGTGCTTATGACCAGCGCTATTGACAGGGCCAGCGCTGAATACACGTCAGGCAAATGGGATGTCACCCTGGGCCGTCAGCGGGTCAACTGGGGCATCAATACCGTCTGGACCCCGAATGATATATTCAACACCTTCAACTTTTTTGATTTTGATTATGAAGAACGCCCGGGAAGGGATGCCGCCCGGGTTCAGTATACACTGAATACGGCATCTTCACTGGAAGCTGCATTCAGTCCGGGTAAAACTCCCGGCCAGGATATAGGAGCCCTGATGTACAGACGCAATAAATGGAATTATGACTTCCAGGAGTTTGCCGGTGTATGCCGACGTGATTTATGTCTGGGCACAGGCTGGGCCGGTAATATTAAAAGCACAGGATTTAAAGGTGAAGTAACTTATTTCACTCCTTATCATTCCCCCGGAGATAGCTCAGCCCTCACTGCATCCCTTTCTGCCGATTATGCTTTTAAGAAAGGCTTATATCTGATGGTTTCGGGTTTATACAACAGCTCGGCAAATGACAGTCTGGTGAATATTGCCAAACTGATCACAGCTCAACTTTCTGCCAAAAATATTTTTCCTTTTAAATATACAGCTTTCGTTCAGGCTATGTATTCATTCACACCTATCCTTAAAGGTTCTATGGGTGTTATGTACTCCCCAGCCGGAAACTCTATAATTATTCTCCCCTCTCTTTCTTATTCTATAGGCGACAACTGGGCATTGGATATTATCGCTCAGGGTTTCTTCTCCGAACAAGGCGGCACATACAGGCCTCTTGGTAATAGTATTTATTGCCGGATTAAATGGGGATTCTGAAAACCTGTCAGGGATCACCTTTTCACCAAACTTGCCCAATTTCTTACATCCGTAAGTTACCGCCCTCCTTCTCATAAAATATTTATAAGATTCCATATTACTTTGTGATGAAGGCCTTATTTTCTGCACCTCATCCATCTAAACCGGAGCTTATGAAGAAATTTCTTACTATCCTGGGCATAGCCTACGGCCTCTTTCTGGCATCCGCTTCATTTGCACAAAGCGGAGCCGCACTGAATTTTAACGGCAGTAATAATTATGTTGTTGCTACTTATTCAGAACCCACAACGAATGTGACGCATGAATTCTGGTTTCAAACAAGCACTGCCAACGGGGGCCTGTTTACCATAACGGACAATATACCAAATCCGGGTAATTATGACCGTGACATTTATCTGAGCGGCGGAAATGTGAATGTATATGTATACGGTGGGGGCAATGAAATCATTTCCACTTCAGGAACCAACTATGCCGACGGAAACTGGCACCATCTGGCATGGGTTATAGGGGCTTCGGCTGGAGGGCAAAAGCTGTACTTAGACGGGGTATTGAAAGCAAGCGGAACGCATACCACTTCTTCCTTTAACTGGAACACCAAGGTATTGCTTGGTTATGCAAGAATGTCCGGAACCAAATACTTCAAAGGAAATATGGATGAAATCCGTATCTGGAACCGCGTATTGCCTTTATGTGAAATACAGGCCCATATGAACTGCGAACTGCCTGCAGGCGCTACCGGAATTGCTGCACTCTACCATTGTAATGAAGGGGTGGCAGCAGGAAGCAACGCTGGGATTAACACCCTCGCCGATGCTAGTGGAAACGGCTATACAGGCACACTTGGCAATTTCAGTCTTACCGGGGTCACTTCCAACTGGGTAGCCCCCGGAGGCGTAGCCAGCGGAGTGCCCTGTAGCATCCCGATTATTTCTTCCTTCACCCCCACTAGCGCGACAACAGGTAATACAGTAACTATTACCGGAACCGATCTGAGCGGAACAACTGCAGTAAGTTTCGGTGGCACCGCGGTATCTTCCTTTACTGTTGTTTCTTCAACATCCGTAACTGCTGTACCCGCTGCCGGAACATCCGGCAGTGTAAGCCTTACCAGCTGCGATGGAATTGCATCCCTTGCCGGATTTACTTTTCAGGCGCCCGGAGCGGGACTGAATTTTAACGGCTCCAATAACTATTTGAACATAGGCACCCCGATTACTAATGCTGCCGGTTATACGAAAGAAGCCTGGATTTATGCCACCGCTTCCGGCAGTTGTAACATTATCAGTTCAACCAACTCCCCTTTCTGGCTTACCGGTGGCAAGCTCAATGTTGCACAACATTACGGCATGAGCGGATCCTTGACTATAAACGACCCGGCTGTATTTCCACTTAACACCTGGACCCATGTTGCTGCTACCTATGACCTGGCAAGTACTACATTAAGCCTGTATAAAAACGGAGTGCAGGTAGCAACATCCGCAGCAGCGCCCAGCTATGTTGTTCAAGCTATGCAGATAGGCATATATGGTGGAGGAAATTATTTTGCAGGCACTATGGATGAAGTCCGCATCTGGAACTATGCCCGTACCCAATGCCAGATCCAGGCCGATATGAGTTGCGAACTTACCGGCACACAGCCCGGGCTGCTCACCTATTACCAATTTAACCAGGGCGTGGCAGGAGGAACCAATACCGGCCTCACATCAGCAACCGACGCATCCGGAAATTCAAATACAGGTACCCTTGTCAATTTCACTCTTTCAGGAGCTTCGTCAAACTGGGTAACGCCTGGAGGCGTTACTACCGGAGTCTCCTGTTCAAATTACAGTGGTCCGCTTATTACAGCCACAACACCCGGAAGCCATTGCGGAACGGGAACAGTAACCCTTGGAGCCACCTCCACAGCAACTACTATACGTTGGTATTCAACCGCTACCGGTGGTACTTCATTGGGAACAGGTGCTTCTTTTACTACTCCCTCCATCAGTACCACCACCACCTATTATGTTGAAGCCAATAACGGAGGATGCTTATCATCGGCCAGAACAGCAGTTGTGGCAACCATCAATCCCGTTCCCATAGCCAGTATCAGCAGCCAGACGAATGTTTCCTGTAACGCCGGAACTAATGGAACTGTTACCCTTTCTGTATCGGGTGGAACTCTTGCTTTTACCTATGCCTGGAGTCCTTCGGGAGGAACAGCTGCAACAGCCAGCGGGTTAACTTCCGG
>JBIOHC010000063.1:0-20185 GCA_044448685.1 Bacteroidia bacterium | reverse complement strand
TTGTAAACTGAAATCCGGATTATTTTCCTACCTGTAAACCAAATTCCGGATTACTGATTCACGGTTAAACCTGGGACCAAGTTGTGTCAACTAAACTCAGGATTATTTTTAAACCGTGTCAACTTATTTCAGGACGATACAGGGATAGTCACAGCCCGGTTCGGGACATTCACAGCCCGGTTTTGGACAATTAGTATCCGATTCCGGATGAATACTATCCGATTCCGGACATTCACTGTCCCGTTCGGGACAATGGTGATCCGGTTTGGGCTGAATACTATCCGGTTCCGGACTATCACTACCCGGTTCGGGATATTGATGACCCTGATCGGGGCAATCACTGCCCGATATAGGACAGACACCAAACGGTTCTAGGCCGTTACTTTTCTTAAAATAATGCATTGTTTTCCTTCACCCAATGCTTCTATCCTTTTAGCCGATGACACTCTTGCTTTCTCCAGACAGACTATCCTGAAAGACGTATACTTGATTCTTAAAGAAACAGTTTTAATTACCAAAGAAACGGCTACCCTGATTGTATTTCGATACTATTTCTTATGAGAAGTAAGGAAGAATCCAGGAAATTTGCATTCTCCCGTAAAATCTCTATCTTCCCTTGCTTTTTGCTTAGAATATGACGGTCGTCATGTATTCATTACGACCCGGCCAACGGAACCTAACTTAAATAACCTAACCATGAAAAGACAATACGTCCTCTTGTCCTGCCTCTTCCTGTTAAGCCTGCAGGGATTTGCCCAGACCGCTTACAAAGATGTGGCCTCCATTTTCTACAACCGCTGTACTACCTGTCACCACGCAGGACAGCATGGTCAGAGTATGATGAACTACTCGGAAACCCAGCCATATATAACCCTGATCCAACATGACCTGAGCACCAGTCATATGCCACCCTGGCCTCCGGATACACTCTACACCCGTTTTATCCATGAACATATCATCACCACATCGGAGAAATCGGCTATCCTGGCCTGGATCAGCGGTGGAGCCCTGAAAGGTGATACAACTCTTGCACCGGCAGCCCCGATTTATCCTACAGGTGCCAAACTGATCGGCACACCTGATCTGATCCTGACTATACCAACCTTTACCAGCAATGCAACCACTACCGTGGATGCTTATAACTGCTTTGCACTGCCTTCCGGACTGACTGCTGACAGGATACTGAGGGCCTATGAAATTATTCCGGGCAATATTCCTATCGTACACCACGTTGTGGTTACCATTGATACCACAGGCTCTGTATCCAGCAGCACAGCAGGCAACTGTTTCAATCAACCGGGTCAAATCGGTATAGGGGGATATACTCCCGGTTGCTCCCCAACTATCTTCCCAAGTCAGGCTCCCTTGATGGCCGGTATCCGTATCAAATCCGGATCCAAGTTGATTTTACAGATTCACTACCCTGCCGGAACAGTGGGCCAGAAAGACAGTACCCAGATCCGTCTCTTCTTTTACCCTGTTGGTACTACCGGCATACGCCCCATGCATGTAACCACCAACCTCCAGAACTGGAGCATTGGTGTACCGGCTAATACTATCATGCCGTTTACAGCCAAATATCCTTCAAGCGGAGGATTGCCCGGAGCAGTCTCCATCTTTGCTCTGGAACCTCACTCGCATAAGGTATGTACCAGCATGAGGATCTGTGCATATAATAATGTACCTACCGATACAATCCCCCTGATCAATGTACCGAAATGGGATTTCAACTGGCAGGGTTTTTATACCTACCCTAAAATGGTGAAGGTTCCTGCCGGATATACACTCTATGCACGTCATATTTATGACAATACAACAGCCAACCCGAACAACCCCTTCAGTCCGCCTCAACTGATTACAGCCGGAACCAGCACCACCAACGAAATGCTGTTTGACTCCTTCATGTGGCTGAACTATCAGGCTGGTGATGACACGATCAATATTGCTCACATCATTGACTCAGACCCTTTGATGACAGGCATTCCGGAGCATAATAACCCGGGTCAGAAAATCACTTCTGTGGTATATCCTAACCCGAGCAACGGACAAGCCGTCATCTATATCACCAATATTGAACAGTTGAAGAACTGTGAACTGCATATTTATAATATGGTGGGTAAGGAAGTGCATGCACAGAAACTTCCCAATGCATCAGCTGACGGATTTCATATTGAGGCCGGCGTGCTGGCTCCCGGTGTATACCTCTACAATATCCGCTCCGGTACATTCTCAGGCAGCGGTAAGCTCCTGATTACGAATTAATCTTTCAGGCAGCAATGCAAATAAAAAGGGATGGTGAAAGCCATCCCTTTTTTTGTCTATATCATGCTGAGCGGAGTCGAAGCATGCTTAATTAATAGTACGCATTCGGAATCAGATAATTCTTCACATAGTCCCCCACCCCATCTTCCAGGCTGGTAAATGGCCTGCTATAGCCTATTGACTGCAGCTTGCTCATATCGGCTTCGGTAAAATACTGATACTTATCACGTATATCGGCCGGAGTATCAATAAAGGAAATATCAGGCTTGAGTTTCATAGCACGAAAAGTACTGTTAACCAAATCGAGAAAGGTACGGGCCTTGCCCGAACCCAGGTTGTAGATACCTGAATCCTTGCGGTGGTGAAGCAGGAAACAGCACACCTCCACAAGGTCCTTTACATATACAAAATCCCTCAGCTGCTCCCCGTCATTGTATGCAGGATTGTGAGAACGGAACAGATTCATTTTTCCTTTTTCTTTAATCTGCTTATACGCATGCAGGATCACCGATGCCATACGTCCCTTATGGTATTCATTGGGCCCATACACATTAAAGAATTTAAGGCCGGCCCAGAAATATGGTTTGCGTTCCTGTACCAAGGCCCATTTATCAAAATCATTCTTGGAATCCCCATAGGGGTTCAGGGGTTTTAAGAGAGGAATACGTTTATGATCATCTTTATATCCCTGTTCACCCAAGCCATAGGTGGCAGCAGAGGAGGCATAAACTAAGGGCAGACCGAATTCCACACAAATCTTCCAAACCTCTTTACTGTAATTCACATTCAGACGATCGAAAATTTCCTTGTTGAATTCAGTGGTATCTGTCCGGGCTCCTATATGAAAGATAAATTCAACGAATTTATGATTGGCATGCAGCCAGATAATAAATTCATCTCTGGAAACAGCATGAGAAAATGTTTTCCCTTCCAGATTCTTCATCTTATCGGGATGAGAGAAATCATCCACCACCACGATATCTTTAAACCCTTCGGCATTGAGCTTGCCTACGAGACAACTTCCTATAAACCCTGCTGCTCCTGTAACTATAATCATTTATTCTAGCTTATCATTTAATTTGGCTTCTTGTGTTTTTTGGCATTCTTCGCTACCGACCCTACACTGACCTACCCCAAGGTCGCTCAGAATGACAAATACAAAACAATACTAAAACGGATCCACAAAGTAAGCTTCATTCATCTTCTTAACCAAACCCAATTCCTTAGCCTTACCAAACATCTGCTTCACCGCGGCCCTTCCTTCTTCCCCAAGGCTGATGGAATATTTATTGACATACAAGTCAATATGCTTTTGCATCACTGCTTCATCCATTTCCTGAGCATTGGCTTTCACAAAATTACGTGAAGCCATGGGGTTGGCAAATGCATATTCCACACTTTTGCGAATCAGGCGCCCAACCTTCTGCTGCATATTCAGATCCAAACTCCGGTTAATGACAATACCTCCCAGAGGAATGGGTGCATGAGCCACAGATTCCCAATAGGCACCAAGATCCATCAGTTTATGAAGTCCTTTATCTGCGTAGGTGAAACGATTCTCATGAATGATCAGTCCGGCATCCACCTTCCCGCTTATCACAGCTTCTTCTATATCGGAAAAAAGCATTTCGGTTTTATTCTTTGCTTCAGGAAAAGCAAGGCTCAGCAGAAAGTTAGCCGTGGTAAGATTGCCGGGTATCGCAATCTTCATTCCTCCTATTCTTTCCTTCAGCTCCGGGATCTCCTTCCTTGCAATAAGCAGAGGGCCTACCCCGAAACCCAAAGCGCTACCGGCATCAAGCAAGGCATAGGATTGTGTAAGATAGGCAAGGGCATGATAACTGAGTTTGGTGATAGCAATGCTACCTTGCATTGCCTTACGGTTCAATGCCTCCACATCTTCCATCACCACATCAAACTCCAGCCCTTCTGTATCGATACGCTTATGAATCAGGGCATCGAATATAAAACAGTCGTTCGGACAGGGGCTGAAACCCAATGTTAATTTGGGATTTAGGACGGCAAAAGTCTTGTGAACTTTTGAGCGAGCCTGTGTGATTGCCTTTAAGGATTTAGGATTTGAATTCATATTCTGACTACCTCTTCAATAATCTCAATTGCCTTTTCATTCAGATTCTTTACAGCCAGCGGAATATTCCAGGCATCCCTGTTCCGCTTTTCAACTTTGTTACTGATCGCCCTGATCTGTGCACAGGGTACAGCTGCCAGTTTACAAGCCAGCAGGAATGCCGCTCCTTCCATGCTTTCTGTATTCGGGTGATACAGCTTAAACACTTTGTCAATGCTGGCTTCATTACCATGTACTGTATTGACTGTAATACCGCAAACCCTGGGTATATATCCGAGTACTTCCCCCGGTACAACTGATTCATTAAACACTTCAGAATCAGTTTCCAGATTCATTTTGGAAATTGGAATGAACATATCTCCGTCTTCTGCTCCCAGTTCTGCAAAATGATCCTGTACAATATTCACTACAGTACCCGGTTCCAGATTATCATTAAACGTTCCCGCCAAACCGAGGTTAAGCGCAAAATCCCATTCCTGTGTGAGCACTCTGCCAAGGTGGTAGGCAGTTGCTGTCATACCTACCCCTGTGATGAGTATTTCAAGTTGATGTCCTTTATAGTTATAACTCTTCATCCCTCCCGTTATGCCAAGGTGGACAAGCAGGGGTTTGATTTCAGGTTCGGTGGCCGATACGATTAAAAGTTTCACGAAAATAATATCTGAATTTACTTCACTTTACGGTACGGCTTCTTCCCTGCTTTATAATCCGGATAAAGCTTGGCAACGGCAACATAGAGATCATATTCACTGGCCAGTCTCAGGAAATTTTCTGACAGGCGGCAATAGCTGCGGAAGGCTTTGCAATCCAGGGTATCATCAGCAGTGAGCTGACGGAGTTTATCATCACTGAGCCTTTTTTCCAGCAGCTCCTCATACAAAAGTTCGTCGTACATGGCAATCAATTTCTGGATACTCTTCCCTTCATGACTGAATTTCATATAGAGGCCGGTAATCGGAGAGGATATACCCTGGCTCCGTAAACGTTCATACATATCTATCTTTTCTGTGTAATACTGTTTCTCTTCCTTTGTAAATTCTTTTGAAAGGATAATGACCTGCTGCAGGTTATACGGTTTCTTGACCAGCACAACCTTTACATTCAGCACCCCGTTCTTTACAGAATCCTTATAGGTTCCCATCCAGATCCTTCTTACTTCATAACCGAGGTAGTTGAATATAAGCGTATCCGTTGTTTTTGCACTCAGTTCAAAACGGCCCGAAGCATCTGTCATGGTACCCAGATAGGTGTTCTTGTTCAGGGAATAAACAAAAGGCATGGCATTGATACTGTCAGTATCAAATACGATGCCTTTAACATTCACTGCATTCTGTGCATGACCCGATTGGGATATAAGGCTCAGTAAAAAAGTGAGAAAGGACAGACAAAGCCTTTGTTGCATCATGCGGATATCTAAGTTGTAAAATTAATGAATTTTATCCGCCAAAAACGGGAATATATTACCTCCTTAATCATTAGAAACTGATGATAAACCCGGAGGCATTTTCCTAAAAAGTGTAAAAATGAAGCCAGGGTCCTGAATGAGACCATTTGCATAGCATATATTGCATTACATTTACTTCATCAATCACTAATCCTTTTTTATGAAAATACTTGTCGTAGAAGATGAACCGAAACTTGCCCAGTTTATAGAGAAGGGCCTGAAGGAACAAAACTATCAGGTAGATGTTGCCCATGATGGCGATGCAGGCAAGAAGCTTGCCCTGCAACGGAATTATGATTGTATTATCCTGGATCTGATACTTCCTACCATAAGCGGTATAGAGGTTTGCCTGGGCATAAGGCGAGAAAACAGTACTGTGCCTATACTCATGCTCACTGCGCTCGGAAGTACGGAAGACAAGGTCCTCGGTCTCGACTCCGGTGCGGATGATTACCTGACCAAACCTTTTAAACTGAATGAGCTCCTGGCACGTGTAAGAGCACTGAGCCGCAGAAAAAACAAACCGGTAGAGGAAGAGCGTCTTTCACTGGCAGATCTGGAGCTGGATACATCCACCAAATCGGCTCACCGGGGTGGGAAATCAATTGTACTTACTTCCCGGGAATACTTTCTGCTCGAATTCCTGCTTAAAAATCAGGGACGTGTCTTGTCACGTGCCGAAATAGCACAAAATGTCTGGGATATTTCCTTCGATTCAGGAACCAATGTGGTGGATGTATATGTCAACTATCTGCGAAATAAAGTCGATAAAGGTTATCCGGATAAACTGATCCATACTGTATTCGGAATGGGTTATATCATGAAGACAGAATGACTATACGGAACAGGCTTACCCTTATCTATACCATTATCGTGGCACTGATCCTGCTTGCGTTAAGCCTGTTTGTATTCTACCTCGTCAAATTGAATTTCCATAAGGTCTTTTATGAAAAACTGGAGAACAGAGCCGAAATAACGGCACAGGTATTCCTTGAAAAAGATGAAGTGAGTGCAGCCATCTTTAAAGATTTTGAAGCACGCTACACACAGACCCTGCCGGGTGAAGTGGTAAGGGTATATGACAAGGATAACCAGCCTGCCTTTATTGCCGACAGTGCCGGAGGCACTTATACCCGTGATCTCATCAACAGGGTAAGAAACGAGAAAAAAGTTGAGATAGACGAAGGGAAACGGCAGATCGTAGGTATTTACTATTCGGATAACCAGGGTGAGTTCGTCATTATTGCATCAGCCGAGGATGAGGCAGGAGCTCACAGTCTTGCTTTTACCCGTAACACCCTGCTTACCGGGTATATCATCAGTCTTATCGTGGTATTCATCAGCGGGCGTTTTTTGTCAAAACAGGCACTGGAGCCTATGTCAGATATCGTAAGGAATGTAAACCGTATTACAGCCAGCAACCTGCACCTGCGTCTGGATGAAGGAAAAGGCAAGGATGAAATAGCCGAGCTAAGTATAACCTTTAACAATATGCTGCAAAGGCTGGAGCAGGCTTTTGAAACAGAAAAGAATTTTGTGGACAATGCCTCTCACCAGCTTCGTACTCCCCTCGCGTCGATTATTGTTGAACTTGAAGTTGGACTTACAAAGGACAGGAGTAAGGAAGAATACCAGGCTCTGCTTGCTTCCATACTGACAGAATCGGAAAAACTGAATCATATCATCACCGGCCTCCTCGATATGGCCCAGATAAACCGGGATGAATCGGCTATGCTTACCGGCATCATCAGGCTGGATGAATTACTGTGGGATATTCGCGATAAGATTACCCGTGAGATCCCGGAAAGCAGAGTTCAGATCAGTTTCACCAATCTACCGAACGACAGTGAAGAGCTGGTCATTCATGGCAATAAACATTTGCTCGACATAGCCCTTTATAACCTCATTGAGAATGCCTGTAAATTCTCAGGTAATAAGGAAGTCAGCGTGCAGCTTCTTTCTTCCTCCAACGGAACACTTATTACCATTCGTGATCAGGGTATCGGTATTCCTACTGAAGAATTAAAACAGGTTAACAAATCTTTTTACCGTGCCAAGAATGCTGCTACTTTCCAGGGCTCAGGGATAGGGCTGGCCCTTTCAGAAAAAATTATTACTCTCCATAAAGCTTCTTTCCAGATTGAATCCCTGCTCGGCAAGGGCACCACGATACAGATCCTTTTTCCAAAAATCGGGCTGTAATTTACACACTCACTACCAGGGAAACGAGAAGTGAATACTGCCCGAAACAGATTTATTAGGAAAGCTTTAAGATTTTAAAATCCATTCTTTATGGCACTTTAGTTGTAGCTGTTGAACGCGAACGGGTTAACACAGGGTAGCTGAAATGGGATTGAACACAAGGGAGGAATCAATTAAATTTTTGTAAAACAGTGAATATAATGAGGTTGTAATGCCTTTCTAATCCCTTTCTAATAAAATAAGCCTAATTTTGAAGGCTCGTATCAGAGGCTTATTCACACAGAGAATAACGAACACACTAATTTGATTATCAGCAGAGTAAAGGAATAAATTAAAATGTAATTATGTCCCCAAAAAGCATAAACCTCAGTATACGTATTGCCTTGTCGGCATTGACATTGTTTTTAAATGCCTGTCATAAGCCCACACCGGCAGAAGCACCTGCCAGCACTAAAATTGTCCTGACCGCCGAGCTGAACAGGCAGATCAGGCTGGATACTTCAAGGCTCTCGAATGTGAATTCGGATATCACGCTCTTCGCAAAAATTTCTGCCGATCAGGATCAGCTTTCCAATATCTATCCTCTTTCATCCGGTATTGTATTGAAAGTGGATGCCATGCTGGGCGATTATGTGAAAGAAGGACAGGTACTTGCAACCCTACGAAGCAGTGATGTGAATGATTTCCAGAACCAGTACAACCAGGCTGTCAATACCCTGCACCTGGCCCGTAAGAATGCTTATGTGGCCGAAGAACTTTTTAAAACCCATGTCTATTCCGAAAGGGATGTACTGAGTGCAAAAAGCGACCTGAAGAAAGCTGAATCGGACTCAGCAAGGGTGAGACAATTATTCACCATCTACGGAGCTAAAGTTGACAATCAGGTTCCCGAATATAAAGTGACCTCTCCTATTGAAGGGTATGTTATAGCAAAGAATATAAGCCCGAATATGGCAGTGAGAACAGATAACGGAACCAACCTCTTTACCGTCTCTCCTCTGAAAACAGTTTGGGTGCTGGCCGATGTGTATGAAAGCGACCTGAGTAAAATACAGACCGGACAAGTTGTGAATGTGGTGACAGTGGCCTATCCGGATACCGTATTCAAAGGCACTGTACAGCAGATTTCCAGCATCATTGACCCTGCCACAAAGACGCTCAAAGTGAGGATTATTCTGGACAATAAGAAAGGACAACTCAAACCGGAAATGTTTGCCCATGTCAAAATCCATTATGTGGAATCGAAACAGTTGGTACATATACCTTCTGAAGCGGTGGTATTTGAAGGCAGTAAACACTTTGTGATGGTTTATCATGCACGTGACAATATCGAAACACGCGAGGTTCAGATTTATAAGGAAAGTGATGGCACCACTTATATAAGCAGCGGCATTAAAGAAGGAGAAACAGTTGTTTCCAAATATGCCAGCCTGGTATACAGTGCATTCAACAGCAAAAGCTGATTCCTTCTCATCTTCATGCACACATCTAAGCCTCAAAACCTCTTTCAGTGAATAAGTTTATAAAAAACATCGTTTCCTTCTCGCTGAAGAATAAAGGCATCGTTTTCTTCCTTACTTCTGTTCTGATTATCGGCGGCGTTTACAGCGCCCTGAACACCCCTATTGAAGCATATCCGGATGTGATGAATACCCGTATCATCATCATCACCCAATGGCCCGGAAGAAGTGCTGAAGAGGTTGAAAAATTCATCAGTATACCTACTGAAGTGGAGATGAATGCCGTTCCCGGCAAAACCAGCCTGCGCTCTATTTCCCTTTTCGGGCTTTCTGTTGTCACCATCATGTTCGATGATGATGTGGAAGATTTTGTAGCCCGTCAGAATGTGATGAACCATCTCATCAATGTCAATTTTCCGGATGGTGTTCAGCCGGGTGTAGAACCTCCTTACGGGCCTACAGGTGAAATATACCGTTATACACTCCAAAGTTCAACACGGAGTCCGCGCGACCTTAAAACACTTCAGAACTGGGTCATAGAGCGTCAGCTCAGACAGGTTCCGGGGGTAGCTGACATCAACAGTTTCGGAGGAGATGTGAAAGCCTTTGAAGTGAGTGTTGATCCTAACCTCCTCACCAAATACGGATTCACAGCTCCGGATGTATATGCTGCCTTGCAGAAGAGCAATGTAAACGTTGGTGGTGATGTGATGAACAAGAACAACCAGGCTTATGTTGTTCGTGGTATAGGTCTGGTCAAGAATGTGGAGGATATCCGGAATATCATCATTACGAATGTAAACGGCACTCCGATTCAGGTCAAGAATGTGGCCGATGTACAGGAAAGCAAGATGCCTAATCTGGGATATATAGGCCGTGATACCCTCAAGAACCTGGTAGAGTGTATCGTGGTGATGCGCAAAAATGAAAACGCCAGCAATATTCTGGAAGGTATTCATGCCAAGGTTGATGAGCTGAACAATACCATCCTTCCTTCCGATGTCAAGATTGTTCCTTTTTATGACAGGACCCGTTTGATACATTATACTGTAGGTACAGTTACCCATAACCTGATGGAAGGTATCCTCCTGGTGATTTTTGTAGTTTCTATTTTTATGGCCAACTGGAGAACAACAGTCATCGTCTCCATGATCATACCCCTTTCCCTGCTCTTTGCCTTGATCTGCATGAAGCTCAAGGGCATGTCGGCCAACCTGCTTTCTATCGGAGCCATCGACTTCGGAATCATCATTGACGGAGCTGTAGTGATGGTGGAGGGTCTGTTCGTGATGCTGGATCATAAAGCCCAGCATGTAGGCATGCCCAAATTCAACAAACTTGGCAAGCTTGGTATGATTAAGAATACAGGAGGCGAACTGGCCAAACCTATCTTCTTTTCCAAACTTATCATTATCACTGCCATGCTTCCTATCTTCTCTTTTCAGAAGGTGGAAGGGAAAATGTTCTCCCCTCTGGCCTGGACTCTTGGTTTTGCATTGCTCGGATCACTCCTTCTTTCACTCACCCTTGTACCGGTATTAACAAGCATTTGGCTTAAAAAGAATGTGCGTGAAAAGGATAACCCTTTCATACACTTCATTTATAAATATGTCACAAAAGCATTCAACCTTACTTTCAATCACCCAAAGGTTAGTCTGACGATAGCCGTGGTGGTCATGGCTATCAGCATGTTCTCTTTCAAATACCTCGGATCCGAATTCCTGCCCCAATTAAATGAAGGGGCTATCTATGTCCGCGCCAGTATGCCCTACAGTTCGTCATTGGCTCAATCAATTGACCTGACCGAAAAGATCAGAGCCAAAATCGGGAAATTTGAGGAAGTGGAGAAAGTCATGTCACAGACCGGCAGACCGGATGACGGGACGGATGCTACCGGATTTTTCAATATAGAACTGCACGTAGAGCTGAACCCTGCTGATGACTGGAAACGGAAAATAACAAAGGATCAGCTTGTACAGGAAATGCAGGACAGCCTGGCTTCCTTCCAGGGTATCAACTTCAATTTTTCACAGCCTATAATGGATAATATTGAAGAAGCCGTTTCGGGTGTAAAAGGGTCTATGGCTGTGAAAGTATACGGATATGATATCCCCCGCCTGGAAACAATGGCTGACTCGGTTTATGACATCCTGAATAAGATTAAAGGGGTGGAAGATCTGGGTGTGATACGTCTTATGGGTCAACCCGAAATGCGCATAGAAATAGACCAGGATAAGCTGGCCGAGTATGGAGTTGCAACGGCCGACCTGAATTCTGTTGTCGAAATGGCCATTGGCGGAAAGGCTGCTACACAGGTGTATGAAGGAGAGAAGAAATTCGATCTGCGCATCCGTTATTTGCCTGAATACCGTAAGGATGAAAACACAATTGGTAATTTATTTGTGCCTACGGTTACAGGAACTAAAATTCCTTTGAAAATGCTGGCCCATATCTATACCATCACAGGCCCGGCATTTATTTACAGGGAGGCGAATCAGCGCTTTATAGGAATTAAGTTCTCGGTCCGGGGACGTGACCTGGGAAGCACCATTAAAGAGGGACAGGAAAAGGTGGAGAAGACTTTTCACTCCAAACTGGGTAAAGGCATGAAGATTGCCTGGCAGGGTGAGTTCGAAAATCAGGAAAGAGCCCAGAAAAGGCTCTCCTATGTGGTGCCGCTCAGCATCCTGATCATCTTCCTGCTTCTGTTTATAGCCTTCAAAAATTTTACCGATGCAGGACTTGTGTTGCTCAATGTTCCATTTGCGGTAATCGGCGGTATCTGGTCCCTGCACCTGACAGGAATACACTTCAGTATTTCAGCCGGAGTCGGGTTTATTGCCCTGTTCGGGATCTGTATTCAGGACGGGGTTATTCTCATCACAGTCTTTAAGCGAAACCTGGACCATAGAATGCCTCTGGATCTTTCAATCATTGAAGGATTCAAGACCAGAATAAGACCGGTGCTTATGACAGCCCTGATAGCTTCCATTGGTCTTCTTCCAGCAGCTACTTCTCACGGAATAGGATCGGAAAGTCAGAAACCGCTTGCTACGGTTGTTATAGGCGGACTGGTAAGCTCCACCATTCTGACCCTTCTTATTTTCCCGGTTATTTTCAGGCTGGTTTATTCACGAAAGGAAAAGAAAAGATTAAGACCTAAAGCTGGAAACCAATAACAAGGATATCATCAACCTGTTCCAGATTTGATTTCCACTCGGTATAAGCTGCTTTAAGGGCCAGCTCCTGTTCACGCATGGAGAGGTGGCAGATGGAAAGAACCAGTTTCTGGAAATTACGCAGCATAAATTTTTTTCCTTTCTCGCCTCCGAACTGATCGGCATACCCATCGCTGAACAGATATATCTTATCTCCTTTACTGAACGCATAGGTTTGTGCAGAAAAGGCTTTCCTCAGTTCGGATTCCAATCCTCCAATAGCTTGTTTATCGGGTTTTATTTCCAGTAATTCATTGGTTCCGGCTTTTACAATCCAGCAGGGTCTGTTGGCGCCTGCAAACTCCAGCCGGGCAAGGCCCAGGTTTACTTTACAGAAAGCAGCATCCATGCCATCCCTGCTGCTGTTCCTGTCTTGCTGCAAGGCTTTGCGCAGTCCGGCATGAAGCTCATCCAGAATACGGGATGGTTCGGTAATCCCTTTTTCAATAACAATTTTTGAAATCTGTTCACTGCCTATCATACTCATGAAGGCACCGGGAACGCCATGTCCGGTACAATCACAGGCAGCAAGAATCACCTCACCGGTTTTAATTTTGTGGAAGAAATAAAAATCTCCGCTCACTACATTTTTAGGTTGATAATATACAAATGAGTCGGGTAGACTTTCCCGGATCAGCTCTGCCGGTGGCAGGATAGCCTGTTGTATACGTTGCGCATACTGTATACTATCGTTCACCTCTTTATTCACCTGCTCCAGTTCATGATTCTTACCTTCTATTTCTCTTTTCTGTTCCATAATAAGGTTGTTCGACCTTTTCTTAATCCTGTAACTCCGGTACAGAATAAGAGCCAGGATACCCGACATGGCCAGTCCGGTTAACAAAGCAAGATCAAACAGCTTTTGTTTATGAGCCTCTACCTGACGGCTCAGTTCCTGCACATGCTCAGCCTGCTTCAGCTCCGCCTCCTTTTTCTCCACTTCATACTGAGAACGGAGGTCGCTCATCTTCTCTACATTCTTCTTGCTGTATACACTGTCATTGTACTGCGCATATAATTTATGAGCAGCATAAGCCTCGGGATAATTTTTCATTGCCTCATAAATCAGGCTCAGTTCCAGATTCAGTTGTGTCAGCATGAAATAATCTTCCATGTCACCTGCAAGCGTGACAGCTTTTTTGGTATAGCTCAATGCCTTAGGGTATTCCTTCATGGCATAATATACTTCGCCCAAAGCACCGTCAAGCGACGGATTACCGCGTCCACCGTTGGCTTCATTACCTCCGTTTTCTGCTGCCATATTCAAATACTCCAGCGCCTTCTGATATTGCTTCTTCTCCACATACAGCTGGCCCATATTGGCAGCGATCGTAATGACTTTGGGGGTATCCTTGATCCTTTTTGCAATTTCAAGGGCTCTCAGGGTATATGCTTCTGCTTTGTTTGTATCCTTATTTGCTTCATAAACCATTGCCAGATTACAATAGGTATTCATGGCCAGGTCTTCTTTATGAAATTTGTTACACAGAGCCAGAGCCTTGTTCCAGTATTCTTCAGCTTTCACATTTTCATTCATTCTGAAATAAACAATACCGAGTGCATTGTATGAATTGGCCAGGGCTACACTGTCTTTCAGCCTCTCCCGTATGGCAACATTCTTCAGATAATGCTCCAGGGCTTTGGGGAACAGACCCTGAAACATATAGGAATTACCCATATTCATTTGCAGGGATGCTGTTTTCTTTTCATCGTGAACAGAATCGGTCAGCCTGATTCCCTCCGTAAGCCAGTAACGTGCGCTATCCATATAGCCGGCACTCATATATTGCAGGGATATTTTGGAAATGAGCATCATCTTCACATTCACTTTCTGTGGCTGGTGAAGTGCTGTGCGAAGACTGTCGAGCCTGGGGTCGACCACCTTTTTACCTTTGGCTGCTAAGGAAGAGGAATAAAAAAACAGCATCAGGCATGCCATCAGGCACGCCTTGACAGCGTATGTTTTAAGCGGATTATGCTTTGACACCTGACCGGATGATATTCAGTGCTCCTCCGGCCTTAAACCACTCTATCTGCTGCTGGTTATAACTATGATTAACGGTGATCTCTTCTGTCTTTCCGTCTTTATGATGCAATACCATTGTCAGGGGGGTACCGGGCTTGAATGACTTCAGACCCACGATATCGAGTGTATCATCTTCCTGAATTTTATCATAATCAGCTTTGTTCGCGAAGGTGAGTGCGAGCATACCCTGCTTTTTCAGGTTTGTTTCATGAATACGTGCAAATGATTTGACAAGTACCGCCCTTACACCCAGGAAACGGGGTTCCATGGCAGCATGCTCACGCGATGATCCTTCTCCGTAATTTTCATCGCCTACGACTACTGTTCCTGTATGCTTCGCCTTATAAGCCCTTTGCACTTTCGGAACAGAATCATAGGTTCCGCTAATCTGGTTTTTTACAGAGTCCGTTTTCTCATTGAAAGCATTCACAGCTCCAATGAGCATATTATTCGAAATATTATCCAGGTGTCCGCGGTATTTCAACCAGGGTCCTGCCATTGAAATATGGTCTGTTGTACATTTACCCTTGGCTTTGATGAGCAGACGTAATCCATTGAGGTCTGTACCTTCCCAGGCTGTGAATGGATCGAGGAGCTGTAACCTGTCGGATGTCGGACTTACCAGCACTTCTACTTTGGATCCGTCAGCGGCGGGAGCAATATATCCTGCATCTTCAACGGCAAACCCTTTGGATGGCAATTCTTCACCGGTCGGAGGGTCCAGCTTCACTGCCACACCATCTTCATTAATAAGAGTATCCGTAAGCGGATTAAAGCCCAGATTGCCTGAAATGGCTATGGCTGTAACAAGTTCGGGAGAACCTACAAAGGCATGTGTATTCGGATTCCCGTCGGCACGCTTGGAGAAATTCCGGTTAAAGGAATGTACAATAGTATTTTTTTCCTGCTTTTCAGCACCGTTACGATCCCACATACCGATACAAGGTCCGCAGGCATTGGCAAATACATTCGCTCCTATTTCATTGAAGGTTTTGATAAAGCCATCCCGCTCAATGGTAAAACGTACCAGTTCAGAACCCGGAGTAATGGTAAAATGTGATTTGGTCTTCAGCTTCTTGTTAACAGCCTGGCGGGCAAGGGATGCCGCGCGTGAAATATCTTCATAGGAAGAGTTGGTACAGGATCCGATCAGACCAAATTCAACATGCATAGGCCATCCGTTTTTTTCGGCTTCGGCTTTCATCTGTGAAATCGGTGTGGCACGATCCGGAGTAAATGGGCCATTGAGATGCGGCTCAAGCGTATCGAGATTTATTTCAATTACCTCATCAAAATAGGAAGCCGGATTCGCATATACTTCGGAATCTGCCGTAAGGTGTTGCTTAACCGTATTTGCCAGATCAGCCACATCCGCACGACCTGTTGAACGCAGGTAACGCTCCATAGAAGCATCATAACCAAAGGTAGAGGTTGTGGCTCCTATTTCAGCTCCCATATTACAAATGGTGCCTTTGCCGGTACAGGATAAAGACTCTGCGCCCGGACCGAAATACTCCACTATCTTATCCGTTCCACCTTTGACAGTCAGTATACCGGCCACCTTCAGGATCACATCCTTGGCTGAAGTCCAGCCATTCAGTTTACCGGTTAGTTTTACACCGATCAGTTTTGGCATTTTAAGTTCCCATACAAGCCCTGCCATCACATCACAGGCATCAGCGCCCCCTACTCCAATGGCAAGCATTCCCAGTCCTCCTGCATTCACAGTATGTGAATCGGTACCTATCATCATTCCTCCGGGAAATGCATAATTCTCAAGCACTACCTGGTGAATAATACCTGCTCCCGGTTTCCAGAAACCGATTCCGTATTTATTGGAAACAGAGGTAAGGAAATTATATACTTCCAGATTCACTTTTACAGCTCTGTCAAGGTCTTCTTTTGCATTCGACTTAGCCGTAATAAGGTGATCGCAATGTACAGTAGAAGGTACAGCAACCGATTTGCGTCCGGCCTGCATAAACTGAAGCAGCGCCATCTGTGCGGTAGCATCCTGCATAGCTACACGGTCAGGGTTAAAATCTACATAGGAATTACCCCGTTCATAGGGTTTGGAAGGTAGTGATTCCGCAAGGTGGGCATAGAGGATCTTTTCTGTCAGTGTCAGGGGTTTGCCAGCCATTTTACGGGCTGCTTCTATACGGCCGGGTAACAAACTGTATACTTTCCGGATCATCTCAATATCAAATGCCATGGATATAAGGAGTTTTAAGGTTGAACAGTTTTGGAATTATATGACGAAATTAACAATTCTGACCCGAACCTGAACTAAAATATTTCGTTAATTTTACCCGGATTCATATCCCGACCGTGTGACAGAGGTGATGAAATCTCTCAGGGAATGGTACATTCCGGTAAATCAGCTATAGACATAAACTAATTGACAGATCCAGCCTCCCTTAAGCCTGTACCAATGACCAAGGCTGCCCCGTCTTTCCTGGGCGAGAATATCAAGATTTCCCTTAGCTCTATCAGGGCTCAGATGCTGAGAACGGTACTGACTGTGGCTATTATTGCCATCGGTATTGGAGCATTGGTAGGTATCCTGACTGCCATTGATGCCATCAAAGGTTCTATAAACAGCAATTTTACAAGTATGGGGGCGAATAGTTTTACCATACGGAACAGGGAAATGACCATCCGTATAGGACGTTCAGGGAAGAGACCACGCAAATACAGGGAAATTAACTACCGGGAAGCAAACGATTTTATTCAGAAATTCACCTACCCTGCCATTGCTTCGGTTTCTACCCTTGCTACTTTTAATGCAACACTCAAATATCTTTCTGAAAAAACAAACCCCAATATTCAGATTTTCGGGGTTGATGAAAACTATCTGAGCACCTCGGGATATGAACTGGAACAAGGCAGGAATTTTACTGCTCAGGAAATCCTCTTCGGTTCCCACTCCATCATTTTGGGAAAGGACCTTGTTCCTACCCTGTTTAAAAACAAGACAGATCCTATTGATAAGATTATTTCCGTTGGCAATGGAAAATACAGAGTTGTTGGGGTGCTTAAATCAAAAGGAAACAGTTCCGGTTTCGGGGGTGATAAAGTCTGCCTCCTTCCCCTATCCAATGTTCGCCAGTATTTTCCGCGACCTAATATGTCGTACACCATCAATGTGCTGGCCCCATCTGCTTCCATGATGGAAAGTGCAGTAGGTGAAGCCACCGGAGTATTCAGGGTCATCCGCCGGCTGCAAACCGGCGAAGAAGACAATTTTGAAATTACCAAGGCCGACAACCTGGCCAATATGCTGATTGACGACCTGAAGTATGTAACAATTGCTGCAACACTCATTGGAGTAATCACATTATTAGGAGCCGCAATAGGATTGATGAATATCATGCTCGTAAGTGTAACAGAACGTACACGCGAAATCGGAGTACGCAAAGCTATCGGAGCCAACAAACAAGTCATACGCAGTCAGTTCCTGGTCGAGGCTATTGTGATTTGCCAGCTGGGTGGTTTGTTCGGAATTCTTCTGGGTATAATAATAGGTAATGGGGTTTCCTTCATTATGGGTGGCAGCTTCCTCATTCCCTGGGTCTGGATGCTGACAGGTGTAGTGATCTGTTTTGTAGTCGGGATTATTGCCGGAATTTATCCGGCTATCAAGGCTTCCAATCTGGATCCGATTGATGCTTTACGGTTTGAATAATTAAAGCGCCTTCAGGTGCAGATGTACCACTTTCTTCGTAGCAAAATATTCCTCTTTGAAATAATCCTTCAGCTCATAAACAACAGCTTTGGGAAACTGCTGCAATTCACTTCCCAGGTCACCTCCTTTGAGATAAAGGATTCCCGGCAACAAATCATGCAAGTGCCTTCGGGCAACAAGGGGTCTTACCCATTTATGGAATTCGGGGAAATCCGTCACGGCTCGGCTTACGATAAAATCGAAGCGGTCTGTTAAAGTCTCCACTCTGCAGTTCAATGCTTTTACATTCTTTAATCCCAAAGCCTGAACTACTTCATTCACCACCTTTATTTTCTTGCCGATGGAATCAACAAGTATAAATTCAGATTCCGGAAAAAGAATAGCAAGCGGAATACCGGGAAACCCTCCTCCTGTACCCACATCCAGGATACGTGAGCCGGGTTTGAAAGACACCACTTTTGCTATACCAAGGGAATGCAATACATGATGTTCATAGAGCAGGTCTATGTCTTTGCGTGAAATTACATTGATTTTGGAATTCCAATCCCTGTATACCACATCGAGCTGATCAAAATGAATGATTTGTTCTGGGGTAAGTTCAGGAAAATAGGATTGGATCAGATGTGAAGGATTCATACGGCAGATTAAAACTTACCGTGTGAATTCTTGAGGATATTCTGCAGAAATTCCCTTGCCCGGAAAAGCTGGGCTTTTACGGTACCGAGAGGCAGTTCCAGTTTTTCTGCTATTTCTTCGTATGAAAGTTCTTCGAAATAACGCATCTCGATAAGCATTTTATACCGTGGCTTAAGCTTATCAACCACTTCACGCATCATCATCACCTTTTGCTTCTTCATGACCTTCTCTTCCGGATCCAGCTGTTCAGAGCGCAGGTCCATGGTCATTTCCCCCCCTTCATCATCCTGGAAAGGTTTATCGATAGAGAAAGTATTGTTCTTTTTCTTTCGGATATGGTCAATACAATTGTTCGTGGCTATTTTGAAAAGCCAGGTACTGAAAGCGAAATTGGGAGTATACTGATCCAGACGTTTAAAAGCCTTGCCGAATGCTTCAATGGTCAGGTCATCGGCATCATCCTTATTATTGACCATTTTAAGAAGCATGAAATAAACCGAATCACGGTAACGGGTCATGAGTTCGGCATAGGCCTTCTGATCACCATGATCGAGTGCCCTGCGAACGAGGGAATAATCATAAACCGCCTTATCTGACAGGTTGTCACCTAATTCCATTTACTCTTCTTTTGGAATGCGTTGGACAGGGCAATGGCCGGGTAAATAAACATTAGCAAGAGCTCCATAAGAGGCGAATATACCAATAAATCCTTTTCATTCAGACGACGCATGGCCCCTTGAAAAATAAGTATTTGGGTTAACATCCGAAAGAGGAATATGCCGAGAACTACATACACCAAAAAATGAAGGAAAAGCAATGCTGTAAAGCTCATAAAGAACAAGAATTGTGAGAAGGGGAAGAGTCCTAAATAAAACTTATCTCCTTTTTTATACATAGGCCAGGTGGTCACATGCCTTTTCTTTTGTCTGAACCATTCTTTCATACTCCTCTTGGTCCTGGTCCAGGTAAAACTGTTGGAATCAATCTCTACTGCTACATTTGTCCGGGTTGCTGCCTGATTGACGAAGAGGTCGTCATCCCCTGATTCGATTTGGTAATGCGAAGCAAACCCTTTATGTCTGAAAAACAACTCTTTTTTATAAGCCAGGTTGCGTCCCACTCCCATATATGTACGTCCGGCCAATGAAAAGGCCAGATAC
>JBIOHC010000062.1:0-20366 GCA_044448685.1 Bacteroidia bacterium | reverse complement strand
ATTCAAAAGGCAAGGGCAAATTTTCCGAAGTTAAATTAACTCATCCACTCGATCAGACCATGATTAAAAATGGTAAGCCGGTATATGATGTAAAATGCGGCGCCTGCCATAAACTGACTGATGAAAAGCTGGTAGGGCCGGGCTGGAAAGGCGTTACAGACCGGAGAACACCGGAATGGATCATGAATATGATAACCAATACCGATGCCATGCTTGATAAAGATCCGGAAGCACAAAAGTTGCTCGAGACTTGTCTTGTCAGGATGCCTAATCAGGGCTTGAGTACCGGTGACTGCCGGGATATTCTGGAATTCATGCGAAAAAATGACAATCAGAAATAAATTAATAATCGAATCAACAATCCCACATATGAAAAAGTATCTGTATTATTTAGGGGGTGTGGCTATCCTGGCTTCCTTCACCCAATGTAAACCAACAACGGCCAATCAGGTGGTCGAAGGGGATGCAGCATCCAAAATCTATGTTGCTCCCGGCAAACATGACGAGATTTATAATTTCGTTTCCGGAGGCTTCAACGGCCAGCTTGCTGTTTATGGTTTGCCTTCCACACGCCTCCTTAAAATCATTCCTGTTTTTTCTGTGATGCCTGAGAATGGCTGGGGGTACAGCGAGGAAACTAAACCCATGCTCAATACATCCCACGGTTTTGTTCCCTGGGATGACCTTCACCACGTAGCATTATCCCAAACAGATGGTCTGGATGACGGGCGATGGGTATTTGTCAATGCAAACAATACACCCCGGGTGGCAAGGGTTGATCTGAAAAGCTTCCGTACGGCTGAAATTCTGGAGCTTCCGAACAGCAGCGGTAACCACTCCTCTCCTTTTGTAACTGAAAATTCAGAATACATAGTAGCCGGTACACGATTCAGCACTCCTCTGGACGGGAATAATGATGTACCTATTTCTTCCTACAAGAAAAATTTCAAAGGGACACTCAGCTTTATCAAGATCGATCCTCAAACCGGCCGCATGAAAGTGGCGTTTCAGATCATTATGCCTCCTTTCAACTTTGACCTGAGCAGAGCCGGAAAAGGTGTTTCCAACGGATGGTTCTTCTTCTCCTGCTATAACTCCGAACAAGCGTATACGCTGCTGGAGGTAAATGCCAGTCAGCGTGATAAGGACTTTGTTGCTGCTATCAACTGGAAAAAGGTCGAAGAATATGTGAATTCCGGTAAAGGAACCAAATCCCCATCCAAGTATGCACATAATGTGTACGATGAAAAAACACATACCGCTACCACAACTATGGAAGACGGAGTGGTACAGGTTGATGCAAGTGAACTCAAGGATATGGTTTATCTCATACCCTGTCCTAAATCACCTCATGGTTGCGATGTAAATCCCAGCGGCGAATATATTGTAGCCAGTGGTAAACTGGCTGCAGTGATTCCTGTTTTCTCATTTTCTAAAATGACGAAAGCCATCACCGATAAACAATTCGACGGCGAATTTGCCGGTTTGCCGGTAATTAAATATGAAGCCGCTCTCTACGGCGAAGTAGCCAAACCGGGTCTGGGCCCTTTGCATACGGAATTTGACGACAATGGGAATGCATATACATCCATGTTTGTATCCTCCGAAGTTGTTAAATGGAATGTCAAGGATCTGAAAATTCTGGACAGGCACGCTACCTACTATTCTATCGGTCACCTGATGGTTGTAGGAGGCGGTACCAAGAAACCGTACGGCAAATATCTTGTAGCCTATAACAAGATCACAAAAGACCGTTACCTGCCTACCGGGCCGGAACTGGCCCAAAGCGCACAGCTGTTCGATATCAGCGGAGATAAAATGCAGCTTTTGTACGACTATCCCACAGTTGGCGAACCTCACTATGCACAGGCCATCCTGGCTTCTGTCATCGAGAAGAACTCAACGAAATTCTACAAGATTGAAGAGAATTCAAATGCCTTCGTTACCAAGGGGGAGAAGCTTGCAAAAGTAGTAAGGACCGGCAACCGGATTGATATTTATGCCACCTGTATCCGTTCCCACTTTGTTCCGGACAATATTGAAGGGGTACAGATGGGCGATGAAGTGTATTTCCACGTTACTAATCTGGAACAGGATTGGGATGTACCCCATGGCCTGGCCGTAAAAGGATCTAACAATGCTGAGATTCTGATTATGCCAGGTGAAACACAGACACTGAAATGGGTTCCTGACCGTATAGGTGTGGTGCCCTTTTATTGCACCGACTTCTGTTCAGCCCTTCACCAGGAAATGTCCGGTTATGTAAGGGTTTCTCCCAAAGGATCAACAGTTCCCCTCAAATTCTCAACCGGGGAAGTGGAAAAAGAAGTGGCTGAGACTGTAAAATAGTATATCCTTGAATCAGGCAGGAAGGGAAGAAAAGCCCTTCCTGCTTTTACTAAAAAGCTATGAATAAGATCAGACCCGTGTTCAGATGGAGCATTTTAGTCGTTTCACTGATTCTTCCTGCAGCATATTTTTTACCAATCTGGAGTATTCAACTTTGGGCACCACAATATCCGGAAGGACTGGAAATGAAAATCTGGATTAACAAACTGAGTGGAAGCGTGGATATTATCAATGACCTGAACCATTATATCGGGATGGGAAAGATCAATATTGCCATGTTTCCGGAGTTTGGTTATATGGTTTACCTCCTGGGTGCTGTTATCGTATTCAGTTTATTAACCTTTGTTTTTAATAAACGCATACTCTTATATATTCTTTCTTTCTTGTTTCTGCTGGCTGCCATTGCTGCCCTGGTTGATTTTTACAACTGGGGTTATTATTACGGGCATCACCTTAACCCGATGGCTGCCATCCGGATTGAAGGGATGTCATACCAGCCTCCTCTGATAGGATATAAAGTACTGCTCAATTTTACTGCTTTATCAATGCCTGATATAGGAGGATGGATTCTTTTTGGTTCAGGGGCTCTGGTTATTCTGTTCGGTATTTTTGAATTCATCAAACGCAGAAAAAATGAAATTCAGGCTTAAACCAGGATATTATACAGCACTCCTGCTCCTTCTTTCATCCTGCAGCACCCGGGTTAGCCCGTTGCAGTATAATAGGGATAATTGTGAGTATTGTAAAATGAAACTTGTGGATGAAAAATTCGGTGCTGAACTTATCACTGTGAAAGGCAAAACGATGAAATTTGATGATGCCGGTTGTATGCTTAATTTGGAAAAAGAAAGCCTGGGTGCGGACCAGATTCAGGAAGAATGGGTGGCTGATTACATGCATCCGGGGAACCTTATCCGGGCTTTTGCTGCTGTCTTTTTAAAAGATTCTTTACTTAAAAGCCCGATGGGCAGTAATCTCGCCGCATTTGATGCTTCACGTAATGACATTCCGGCTCACCATTCTGCAAGTGAAAGGATTACCTGGACAGAAGTAAAAAAAACAGTTAAAAAATGAAAAAAAACGTGCAGGCAATGCTGATATTCATTTTGTCAGCAGCAGGCACCTCCTTTGCAGGAGCTGCTAACCTTCATGTGGGCCCGTCCCGCCAATTCGCCACGATCCGCGATGCACTGGCCAAAGCACGTAATGGCGACAGTATACTGGTTTACGGAGGTATCTGGTCAGAAGGGAATCTCGTTATAGATAAAGAAATTAAAATGAAGGGAATAAACAATCCTGTGCTGGATGGAAAACTAAGTGTGGAAATGATTTCAGTCAAAGCTTCTCATGTAACAATCACCGGATTCACACTCATTAATTCTGCCAAAAGTGATCTGGAAGATTATGCGGCTGTCAAAGTATACAATAAGGAAGATGTGTTGATTACCAATAATATTCTGAAGAACAATTTTTTTGGTGTTTACCTGTCTAACTGCTCCGGCTGTACGGTGACCGAAAACCGGATTACTTCGGAAGATAAGAATCAGCACCGTTCCGGTAATGGCATACATCTCTGGCATTGCAATCATATTCAGGTAAAAAATAATACGGTGAAGGGGCACCGGGACGGGATCTATTTTGAATTTGTGACAGCTTCTGAAATTAGTGGAAATACAAGTGAGGGAAACATAAGGTATGGATTACATTTCATGTTTTCGAATGATGATACCTATACGGGGAATACATTCAGGAATAATGGGGCCGGGGTGGCCGTCATGTTCAGTTATCAGGTCAGGATGATCCGGAATACGTTTGAACAGAACTGGGGTGCATCGGCTTATGGAATCCTTCTGAAAGAGATAAAGGACAGCGAAATCCGGGATAATAAATTCGATAAGAATACAGCAGCCATTACAATGGAAGGAGCCACCCGGATAAAAATATCTCAAAATACTTTCTCTTCCAACGGATGGGCGATACGGATCAGCGGATCATCTGACCAATGTAGTGTGAATGGAAATAATTTTCTTGGCAATACATTCGATGTGGCTACGAGCGGAAGCTCTGTAAGCAATAATTTTGACGGAAATTACTGGGATAAATACATTGGGTATGATCTCAACAGGGATGGAAAAGGGGATACCCCTTTTTATCCTGTGAACCTCTCTTCTCTTATTACCGAACGCATACCCTGCTCCCTGTTGTTGCAGCACAGCTTTACCCTCGATCTGATTGATCAATCTGAAAAAATTGCCCCTCAGATCATTCCGATGAATATATGCGATTTTCACCCCGTCTTAAAAAAATTCTGAAATGCTAAGTGTAAACAATCTCTCTAAGCGTTTTGGTAAGGTCCCCGCCCTCGATGATATCCGGATTGATCTGGAAGCAGGGCAGGTGGTGGCATTGATAGGCCCTAATGGTTCAGGGAAAACAACCCTTATCAGGTCTGTACTGGGAATGGTTAAGCAGGATAAAGGAAGTATTACCTGTCTGGGCGAAGAAGTTCTGATGTCATGGAAGTACAGGATGGAAATAGGTTATATGCCTCAGCTGGCTAAATTCCCGGACCGGATGAAAGTGAAGGAGCTTTTTGATATGATGAAAGATATCCGGAAAAACATGCCTGGTAATACAATCGATTCGGATTTGATGGCATTGTTCGATCTGCAAAAAATATATGACAAAAAAATCGGAACGCTATCCGGAGGCACAAAACAAAAGGTAAGCGCAGCTCTTGCTTTTTTATTCAACCCGAAGATATTGATATTGGATGAGCCGACAACTGGCCTGGACCCTGTGTCAGCTGAACTGCTCAAAAAGAAAATTGTCAGGGAACAGCGCAAAGGGAAGCTGATTCTTATTACCTCCCATATCCTGAGTGACATCGAGGAAGTAGCCTCCCACGTCATGTACCTGTATGAGGGGAAGCTTCAGTTTGTGAAGAGTATTGCCTGTTTAAAAGAAGAAACAGATGAAAAAAGCCTGAACAAGGCCATTGTAAAAATAATGCTTGGCTCAAATCATTTGGAACTCGTATGAACCGGATCGCTAAATATGTGATGTTCGACATCCTTCGTAATAAATTTGTTGTCGGGTATGCATTGTTTATGGTGCTGGTAACACTCGGAATGCTCAGTCTTGAATCCGGAAGTGTAAAGTCTGTTATCAGTCTGATGAATATTGTACTCCTGGTCGTACCTCTTATCAGTATTGTCTTTGCGACGATTCACTTTTACAATTCCTATGAATTTATGGAATTGCTGCTTTCTCAGCCTGTGCCGCGTTCTGCCATACTCTACAGTCAATATATCGGATTAAGCGGTTCTTTATCCCTTGCTTTCGGGCTTGGTATGGGAATTCCTCTGCTCATCATGAACCGGGGAGTAATATCTGTTTATTTACTGCTGGCGGGTATTATCCTGACCTTTGTTTTTGTGGCCATTGCCATGCTCGGTGCAGTCAATTCCAGGGATAAAGCCAGAGGCATTGGCATGTCACTGCTAATCTGGTTTTTCTTCACCGCAATTTATGACGGCATCGTCTTATTGATCCTGTTTAATTTCAGTGATTATCCGATGGAGCATTACCTGCTGGGGATGGTTTCCGTCAATCCGATTGACCTGGCCAGGGTTGCTATCTTGCTCCAGCTTGATACGGCAGTTCTCATGGGTTATACCGGTGCTATTTTTAGTGAATTTTTTAACAACTGGCAGGGCCTGGTCTATTCTTCCTTATTGCTGCTTGCCTGGGCGGTCTTTCCTTTGTTGTTGGCAGTAAGGGTTTTTAAACGAAAGGATATCTGATTTTTTTGAGAGGAATAGGCTAATTCCTCCGGAACCCTGACGAGTATGGTGAAGAAATATGATAAAGATCATGTCAAGGCATGTCTAAAGCGCATACATTTGGTTCCAATCAGGTCGGTATTAACGATAAATCCAAATTTGAGCGCGTATGAAAATTGCAAATAAATTAGCTGGAATGATCACAATCGGTGTTTGTTCCACTCTGATCTTTATCGCTGGTTGTAACAACGGTGATATTGATTCTACCGGACAAAAGCAGGCAAAGGCAATAGCTGATCTCCCTAAAAATTTACCGGGTGCTGCCGAAGCTCCTGCAGCTCCAAAAGGCATTGGTGAAATTAAGAATGTAGAGCTTACTCACCCCCTGGATGAAGGCATGATAGGACGCGGAAAAGGTATTTTTGACACCAAATGTGTCGGCTGTCATAAATTGAATAATGAAAAGCTGGTCGGTCCGGGCTGGTCGGGTGTAACAGACCGCCGTACTCCGGAATGGATTATGAATATGGTCAGCAATACCGATGCAATGCTGGATAAAGACCCGGATGCACAAAAAATGCTCGAAACCTGTGCTGTACGTATGCCTAACATGGGCCTGACCAAGGATGACAGCAGGGACATTCTGGAGTTTATGCGTAAGAATGACAATAAGAAGTAAGCAGAATACGCTGGTATAGCCGGCTACAGGTTCTGGATACCAACCCAATGAGCGATCTATGAGCCGTGCTGTACGCCCCTGGACTAAAATAGCCCTCTTAAACTTTCTGACCGCCTCCCTGTTCGGAGCCCTCCTCAGACTCGATGCCATAAAGGAAATTCCGGCATTCAATTATGTGCATGTAGAAACGGCTCACTGGCATCTGGCTTTGTTCGGATGGATTTACATCGCCCTCTTTTCATTTATGCTCGGAGCATTTCTCCCTGCCTCTATACTGGATAAGGGTAAATACCGGATGGTAATCCTGATAACAGAATTGCTGATTTTTACCAATGTAGTATCCAATATTTATTACGGATACAATAGTGTAACAATTGCACTGGACATCGTTCTGCTCCTGTTTATCGGGTATTCCATTTTTACCTTTCTGGCAGATCTCAGGCAGGTGCCTGATACATTTTCAGTGAAAGTGGTGAAGCTGGCTCTTTTTTTTCTGGCTTTCTCCTTCTTAGGTGTAATTGCGAAGGCACCGCTGGATATGCTGTTCCCGGCCAAACGGAGTATTCTGTACTACCTCAGTACTCAGTTTTTCCTGCATTTCAATTACAACGGGTGGTTTACATTCGGGATTTTCGCTCTCCTTTTCAGGTTTGCAGAAACAGAAGGCATACAGCTTCATGAAAAAAGACTGAACCGTTTCAAATGGATAATGGCGGGTATGGCCCTTGTTACCTTTTGTTTATCTATACACTGGGGCTACCCGGGGCATCCTGTTTATCTGTTCATCGCAGCAGCAGGTGCATTTGTGCAGCTTGGGGTAATCTATTATGTGCGGAATGACCTGAAAGACCTTTTCATTGCATTGCGCCCTAGGCTTAAACCCCTTGCTTTATACCTTTCTGAAATTGCACTGGTGGCTTATCTGTTCAAATTATCCCTGCAGGCTGTCGTGGTTGTTCCTTTTATCGCTTCTCTGGCCCTGACCATACGCAATTACATGATCGCTTATCTTCACCTTATGTTTCTGGGTGTCACAACACTTTTCCTGCTGGCTTACGGTTTGCAGCACGATTATATAAGAGTCAAAGGCCGTTCAGGAAAAATAGGGGTTGTCTCCTTCGGTTCCGGTTTCATTATGCTTGAATTGATCCTGGTATTGCAGGGCACCATGCTCTGGATGGGTAAAGGATTTATGCCTTTTTACTATGAAGCTGTTTTCGCAATTACCATGCTTCTTCCATTTGGTCTGACACTGATGCTCTGGCAAACCTTTGCCAGTCGCAAGGAAATTCCTTTACAGGCAGAATAGCTGATGTCCATTCACTCAGACTCACACAAATAAATCATCATGATAACCAAACTGAAAAAAATGTTAGGAATAGGGCCGAAAACGGATCTTGCTGCATTAATTGCTTCAGGAGCTCTGATTGTTGACGTACGTACCAAAGGCGAGTATGCTGCGGGGCATGTAAAAGGTTCAGTGAATATTCCACTCGATCAGATTGAAAGCAACCTGAAAAAGTTCAAAAGCAAAGACCAGGTAATTATTACCTGCTGTGCTTCCGGTATGAGGAGTGCTTCGGCCAAAGGAATTTTGAGCAGAAGAGGATTCCAGAATGTGCATAACGGAGGATCCTGGCACAAGGTTGAACAATATTGCCGTTAATCTGTAATACTCCTGAACAAATCATCCCTTTGCAGGGCTTAATGATTCCATGGGGATTCATTCCGGATTCTTTAACTTTGCCTTATTCTTACATAAAAGCACCTGCATGAAAAGTATAATTTCTATAACATTCTTCTGTTTTATTGCTGTTGTATCATCCTGCCAGACTAACAAGGATAATGGTGTTAAATCACAGAAAGGAGGGGATATTAACCCTGTAAACACATCTCTCCCTGTGGATGATTTTGAAAAGAAGGTAAAGGAATCCGGTATACAGCTTGTGGATGTAAGAACCCCGGATGAATACCAGCAGGGACACCTGAAAGGAGCAATAAATTATGATTACCGTTCTGATCAGTTTGCAGAACAGGTTAAAAAGCTCGACAGAACCAAGCCCGTAATGGTTTACTGCCTTTCAGGAGGCCGCAGCTCTGCTGCTGCTGATAAGCTGGGCCAGATGGGGTTTCTTGAAGTTTATAATATGCAGGGAGGAATCATGAAATGGAATGCCGCCGGAAAACCCCTTGATGGAGGCGCTCAGAAATCACCGGGTAGCGGAATGTGCATAGATGATTTCAATATGTTGCTTAAGACAGATAAATATGTATTGGTTGATTACAATGCCAAGTGGTGCCAGCCTTGTAAACGTATGGCCCCGATGCTGGATTCCCTTGCCAGTGCAAAAAAAGATAAACTGAAGCTGGTTAAGATTGATGCCGATGCGAATAAGGAATTATTGATAGTAAAAGGCATCCAGGCCATTCCGGTATTTGAGCTCTACAAAGACGGAAAGCTTGTTTGGAAACACGAAGGGGAGATGAGCGGCTCTGCCCTTGTCAGAGAGTCCAAACTGTAATATCTTGAATCCGGTTCATTTCCGGTATACATCATGGAGCCTGTGCGAAAGAATTTTCCTGTTACCGGCATGTCCTGTGCCTCCTGTGCCCTGAGCGTTGAAAGCACCCTTGGCTCACTCAAAGGTATTGTTAAGGCAGGAGTGAATTTTGCCAATGCTTCCGCCCTGGTAGAGTTTATTCCCTCTGAAGTGAGCCCTGATCAGATGAAAACAGCCTTGCAGTCTATAGGCTATGACCTTATCCTGGATGAGGTGAATGGCACTGAAAAAGCAGAAAGCTCCCGGGCCGGTGAATATAAAAGCTTACGGCAGAATGCAATCGGGGCCTGTATTTTTGCATTCCCTGTCTTCCTCATCGGTATGTTTTATATGGACATGCCTTATGCCAGCCCCTTGATGCTGGTTTTAACCATTCCTGTCACAACCTGGTTCGGACGCATTTTTTTTGTGAACGCCTGGAAACAAGCACTGCATCGCAAAGCGAATATGGATACTCTTGTTGCCCTCAGTACCGGAGTAGCATTTGTATTCAGTTCCTTTAATACGCTCTATCCTTCTTTCTGGATAAAACGGGGCGTCATGCCACCTGTTTATTTTGAGGCATCTTCCGTTGTCATTGCCTTTGTCCTGCTTGGTAAAATGCTGGAAGAAAAAGCAAAATCCCAGACTTCCTCCTCCCTTAAAAAATTGATGGGACTGCAACCCAAAACGGTCATTCGTGTTGCTGATAACGGAGAAGAGAAGGAAATTTCCCTTACTCTTGTCCTGAAAGGAGATAAATTACTGGTAAGACCGGGAGACAAGCTGCCGGTTGACGGGGAGGTGATACAGGGTTCCTCTTTTGTCGATGAGAGTATGATAAGCGGTGAACCTCTTGCCGTCGAGAAAATTACCGGGACTAAGGTTTATGCTGGAACGATCAATCAGAAGGGCAGCTTCCAGCTCATAGCGCTTAAAGTTGGTGGAGATACGGTATTGGCCAGAATCATACAGCAGGTCCGGGAAGCCCAGGGAAGCAAGGCTCCGGTCCAGAAGCTGGCAGACAGGATTGCCGGTGTTTTTGTGCCTGTTGTGCTGCTTATCGCCCTGCTTACTTTTCTTGCCTGGATCATGCTGGGTGGTTCCAATGCCCTTGCACATGCTTTCCTGAGCATGATTACTGTGCTGGTCATTGCCTGTCCCTGTGCCCTGGGGCTTGCCACACCCACCGCCATTATGGTAGGGGTAGGGAAGGGAGCGGAAAAAGGAATCCTGATCCGGGATGCAGAAAGTCTTGAAAAGGCTGGTAATATAGACGTAATTCTGTTTGATAAAACAGGTACCATCACAGAAGGAAAGCCGGAAGTGACAGACGCTGCATATCTTTTTCAGGGTGCTGAAAAACTACACCATCAGTCCATTCTGATGGGTATTGAATCCCGTTCAGAGCATCCCCTGGCCGGCGCAGTATGCCAAAAGCTGAAGGAAGAAAATGTCGTTCAGGCCGGGGTGGAGAATATAAACAGTGTTTCAGGAAAAGGTGTGGAAGCAACATCAGGTGGGAGCCTTTTCCGGGTTGGCAATCCGCTGTTCATGAAGGAACATAATGCGGCGTTTTCTGAAACACAGGAGGAAAAAATAAAGCAATGGGTAGTAGAAGCCAAAACGGTTATTTGTTTTTCTGATAATTCACAGGTGCTCGCCGTGATGGCCATTACAGACCGTATCAAGGAGGGCTCCAAAGATGCTATACGCGCACTGAAGAAAATGGGAGCAGTGGTTTATATGCTAACCGGCGACCATGAACTGACAGCCAAAGCCATTGCCTCGGAAGCGGGTATAGAGAATTACAAAGCCGGAATGCTGCCGGATGATAAGGCCGGCTATGTGAAACAACTTCAGCTTCAGGGAAAAAAGGTGGCTATGGTTGGAGACGGGATCAATGACTCCCAGGCTATGGCTCTGGCCGATTTAAGCATAGCCATGGGTAGGGGATCTGACATAGCCATGGATGTAGCCGGTATGACCCTCATATCATCCGATCTGAAGCTTGTTCCTGAAGCTATTCACCTGTCGCGTTTAACAGTCAGGACAATCCGTCAGAATTTGTTCTGGGCCTTTATCTATAACCTTATCGGTATTCCAATTGCTGCCGGTATATTATTCCCAATCAACGGGTTTCTCCTTAGCCCAATGGTTGCCAGTGCTGCCATGGCCCTGAGCTCGGTTTCGGTAGTTCTGAACAGCCTGAGGGTAAGAAGAGGCTAGTTAACTTTTTTTAACGGTTTTTTCTGTTTTTTCTTTTCAGGAAGCATGCTATTTTTGCAAGGCTGTTCCTGAAAAGACAGCCTGTTTTCCAAATAACCTTAATAGATTCATGTATGACAGACATCAAAGAACTGAATGAACATATTCAGAAAGAGAGCGCCTTCGTCGAGATGCTCCATCTGGAAATGGGTAAGGTGATTATCGGTCAGAAATATATGGTTGAACGCCTCCTTATCGGCTTGCTTTCAAACGGCCATATTCTGCTGGAAGGGGTTCCGGGTCTTGCCAAGACCCTTGCCATCAAATCACTTGCCCAGTGTATTCATGCCGATTTCAGCCGTATTCAGTTTACACCTGATCTGCTTCCGGCCGACCTGATCGGAACCATGATCTATAACCAGAAGCAGGAACAGTTTACCGTTCGTAAAGGTCCCTTGTTCGCCAATTTTATCCTTGCAGATGAAATTAACAGAGCCCCTGCCAAAGTTCAAAGTGCACTGCTCGAAGCCATGCAGGAAAGGCAGGTTACCATTGGCGACGAAACCTTTAAACTACCCGAACCTTTTCTGGTACTTGCAACACAGAATCCCATAGAACAGGAAGGAACCTATATGCTTCCCGAAGCACAGGTAGACCGTTTTATGCTCAAAATAGTGATTGGTTACCCTTCCAAAGCAGAAGAAAGATCCATTATCCGCCAGAATATTGCCAATGAATTTCCTGTTACAGCCGGTATTCTAAGTAAAGAAGATATCGTCAAAGCCCGTAAAGAGGTCAGGGAGGTGTATATGGATGAGAAGATAGAGCAATATATCGTCGATATTGTTTTTGCCACCCGTAACCCTAAAGACTATAAACTCGATAAATTCACACAGCTAATCAGCTATGGTTGTTCCCCCCGAGCCAGTATCAATCTGGCTCTGGCTGCCAAAGCCTATGCTTTTATCCGAAGAAGGGGTTATGTCATTCCGGAAGACGTACGTGCAATCTGCCTGGATGTATTGCGTCACCGTATCGGTCTGACCTATGAAGCGGAAGCGGAGAATGTTACTGCCGAACAGATTATACAGGAAATCCTGAATGTCGTGGAAGTTCCCTGATTCCTATGGAAACCCTAGAGCTGCTTAAGAAAGTAAGGAAGATTGAAATTAAAACCCTGGGCCTGTCCAATCAGATCTTTTCGGGCAGTTATCACAGTGCTTTCAAAGGCCGGGGAATGGCTTTCAGTGAAGTGAGGGAATACCAGCCCGGAGATGATATCAGAGCGATTGACTGGAATGTAACCGCCCGCTTCAATGCCCCTTTTGTGAAGGTTTTTGAGGAAGAAAGGGAAATGACGGTAATGCTTCTGGCTGATGTAAGTGCATCAGGGGAATTCGGCACACAGAACCAGGCTAAACGGGATCTGATTACTGAATTATGTGCAGTACTTGCTTTTTCAGCTATTCAGAATAATGATAAGATAGGAATCATTTTCTTCAGCGATAAAATCGAAAAATATATTCCACCCAAAAAAGGGAGAAGTCATATCCTTCATATCATACGTGATCTGATTGAATTTAAACCTCAGCATACTAAAACCAATATTGAAGGGGCGCTGCGGTATTTTACGAATATGACAAGGAAAAGAAGTATTGCCTTTCTATTGTCTGATTTTATCGATCCGAATATCAAAGATACCGCCCGCAACAGTTTCAGTGATGCCCTCAAAGTGGCCCGTAAACGGCATGATGTGGTTGCGATCAAGATTTATGACCCGCGTGAGAATACCTTGCCGGATATAGGCCTTGTTAAGATAAAAGATGCCGAAACAGGGGCCGTGCGCTGGGTTGATACAGCCGATCGCAAAATCAGGAACCATTATGAATCAGAAGCCAGGAGAAGTGATGATGTGCTCAGGGCTACCCTGATCCGGTGTGGAATTAATTTTACCCGCATTGCAACCAATGAGTCGTATATACAACCATTAATGAATTTGTTCAGTAACCGTGCGTAGAAAAAGAAGCTTTTTATCTTTCTGTACAGCCCTTGCCCTGATTCTCATAACAGGGGCAGATGTTGCACAGCAGGTGAGTGCAGGACTTGATACCAGTGCCATTCGTATCGGTGAGCAGGCTACCCTGGTGCTGAAAGTATGGACAGACGGGAAACATGATCCTGTTAATATATCCTGGCCTGCTATTACAGATACTATCCTAAAAGGAATCCAGGTTCTGCGTACATTCCCTACCGATACACTTGCTCAGGATAAAGAACATCCCAACGGGGAGCTGGGCCAGGCCCGGCGTTTGATCCTTACTTCTTTCGACTCCGGCTATTATGCCATTCCTCCTTTCCGTATTGTCCTTAACGGGGATACAGCCCGGCCTTATTTTACACAAGCCATGCTGCTTCATGTGGTGGGTATGAAAGTAGATACCACGCTGGCTATTAAAGAAATCAAGGAGCCTCTGCAGGAACCCTTCAGCTGGAAAGAGCTAATACCGGCATTACGCTGGGTGGCATTGGGGCTGGTGCTGCTTGTTCTGATTATAGCAGCCTTAAGATACTGGCTGAAGAAAAAACCAGCCGAAGCCTTGCCGCCTGTTCCGAAAATTCCTCCCCACGAACTGGCATTGAAGAGCCTGGAGGAACTCAAAAACAGAAAACTCTGGCAGGAAGGAAAGCAGAAAGAATACCATAGCAGCCTCACGGATATTCTCCGCCTGTATATTGAACAACGTTTTCATATACATGCCATGGAACAGACTTCAGATGAAATCCTGGGAAGTATGCGAAGTATAGCTTTGCCCGGAGAATGCAGAAACAAGCTGGTACAAATATTGAGACTTGCGGATATGATCAAATTTGCCAAACAACATGCCCTGCCCGATGAAAACGAACTCAGCATGCTCCATGCTATGGAATTTGTGATGGAAAGCAGGGCCGGGCAGGAACAAACAAATACAGCTGTTTCCTGAATGCGCTACTGGAATGACATAACGTTTGCATACAAGCCCATGTTCTGGCTCCTGTTACTTATTCCCTTATACCTGATCTGGTATATCTGGAAAGGACAGCGAAATCAGGGTGAACTTCGTATTTCCACGCTTGATAATCTGAAATCAGCACCCAAAAGCATCCGTCAGTATCTGAGGCATTCTGTCTTTCTGTTACGTAGTCTTGCTCTTGTTTTGCTTGTTTGTATCCTGGCCAGGCCCCAAAGCCGCTCCAGCTGGAAAAATATAAGTACGGAAGGGATCAATATCATCATTGCACTGGATATTTCATCCAGTATGCTGGCTCAGGATCTTAAACCAAGCCGTATTGAAGCTTCCAAAGCTGTTGCAATGAGCTTCATTGACAACCGGCCTGACGACCGAATTGGGCTTGTTATTTTCAGCGGTGAAAGTTTTACCCAATGTCCGCTCACTTCTGATCATGCTGTACTCAAAAATCTGTTTGCTGGTATTCATACCGGTATGGTCGCCGATGGTACAGCCATCGGAATGGGTCTTTCAACAGCCGTTTCAAGGATTGATACACTGGTGAAAAGCAATGTAATCATCCTCCTCACCGATGGGGTCAATAATCAGGGCGCTATCGATCCGCTGACAGCCGCTGAAATTGCCAAGGCTTATAAAACAAGGGTGTACACGGTTGGGCTGGGAACAAACGGAAAAGCATACGCTCCTGTCAGGATTGATCCTTCCGGAAGATACCTGTATGATTACGTAGATGTGGAAATAGATGAAGCCGTTCTCAAAAAAGTAGCCGATATAACCGGGGGGAAATATTTCAGGGCTACTGACACGGAAAAACTGAAAAAGATTTATCAGGAAATAGACCGTATGGAAAAGAATCTTGTGCACGAAAAGAATTTTACAAATCACAAAGAGCTCTTTTTTATTCCGGCTCTGGCAGCATTGCTGTTGTTATTACTTGAGTTTGCACTCCGGAACACTTTATTGAGAAGCATAACCTGACCGCAAGGCCGATTAAAACTATGTGGAGATTAGAAAACCTGCATTACTGGTATATCATCGGGGCATTGCCCCTGATGGTTCTCCTGTTTCTGCTGACGACCTGGTGGAGGAAGAAGATGCTGAAACGTTTCGGAGAGCTGAACAGGGTCATGAAACTCCTGCCTGATGTTTCACGGGCCAAACGCGTGGCCCGTTTCACCCTCTTCATGCTGGCAGTATCCTGTGTTATTATCGCTGCCCTGAATCCTCAGGCCGGTTCTAAGCTCCGGGAAGTAAAACGTAAAGGCTCCAAAATCATCATTGCCCTCGATGTGTCGAATAGTATGAAAGCCGAGGATCTGAAGCCCAACCGCCTGGAAAGGGCCAAACAGGCAATCAGCAAGTTGATTGATAATCTGCAGGGCGATGAGCTGGGGCTGATCGTCTTTGCCGGTAAGGCCTATATACAGCTTCCTATCACAACGGATTATGCAGCCGCCAAACTCTTTCTCGAAAACATTGACACCGATATAGTCCCGACACAGGGTACCTCCATCTCGGATGCTATACAGACAGCAGAAGATGCTTTCGGACCGGAAGGAGAGAAAAGTAAGGCGCTCGTCATTATCACCGACGGGGAGGATCATGAAGGGAATGTGCTTGAAATGGCTGCACAGGCTTATCAGAAAGGAATTGTTATTCATACCATAGGCCTGGGTTCCGTGAACGGAGTTCCGATACCTCTTATACAGGGTCAGACATTTACCGGATATCGCAAAGACCGCAGCGGAGCCACCATAATAACCCGCCTGGACGAAAAAATACTCCAGGACATTGCCAAAGCCGGACATGGTCTCTATACCCATGCCTCGAATGCAGATGTGGGCCTGAATCACCTGCTGGATGAAATTTCAGGTATGGCAAAATCTGATATTGATACCCGGATCTTTGATGATTACGATGATTATTTCCCCATTTTCGTATGGGCGGCCCTTGTTTTCCTGATCCTTGAAATACTGCTTTCAGAAAGAAAAAGTAAATTGTACATGCATTTGAACCTTTTCGGAGAAGGACAAAATCCGCAGGATCAAAAGCCCTTTTAAAACAGCGATGATGCGTTTAATACTATATACCGCATTTCTTATCTTCCTTTGCTTCGTTTCTTTATCCCTAAAGGCTCAGGAAGAAAAGAAGTATGTAAGGGAGGGTAATAAACTGTACCAGGACGGTAAATTTAAAGAAGCAGGGGAGCAATACCGGAAAGCAACAGAATTTAATCCTGCACATACAACCGGGAATTTTAACCTGGGTGATGCCTTGTATAAACAGGGAAAAACAAAGGAAGCAGCCGCTAAATTTGAAGAGCTGATACGGAACCTGCCCGCTGAAGATCCTTTGAAAGCCAAAGCCTACCACAACTTTGGAAACAGCTTATTGCGTGAAAAAAAATATGAAGAAAGTATTGATGCTTACAAAAAAGCATTGGCTCTTAACCCCAAAGACGATGATACCCGTTATAATCTGAGTTATGCCCGGCAAATGCTGAAACAACAGCAAAACAAGGATAAGAAAGACGATAAGGATAAAAAAGACAAGAAGGACGATAAGGATAAGAAGGATAACAAAGATAAAAAAGACGATAAGGACAAGAAAGACAACAAGGATAAGAAAGACCAGAAGGATAATAAGGATAAGAAAGACGACAAGGATAAGAAGGATAAAAAAGACGATAAGGACAAGAAAGAAGAGAAGGATAAGAAAGACAAAGAACAAGCGCAGCAGAATCAGGTAGAGAAAGGGGCGGCACAGAAAATGCTTCATGAGATGAACAATAATGAACGTAAAATACAGGCCAGGCTTAAGAAACAGAAGGAAAAGGAGAAAGGGCAGCCTGTAATTATTGAAAAGGATTGGTAATGCACCGTAAGCTAAAATGTTTGGTGATATTTCTTGGCTGTTTGCTGATGGCAGGACTTGTCCATGCCCAGAAGCTAACAGCAACAGTGAGCAAGAACCCGGTTACCCCGGGCGAAGCTTTTGAACTTAAATTCACGGTCGATGCAAATGGAAGTGGTTTCCAGCCTCCATCACTGACTGATTTTGATGTGCTTTCAGGCCCACAGGTGTTCCAGCAAATTTCGAATTACAATGGGAATACAACACTCTCTTTCACGTATTCCTATTACCTGAGTGCAAAAAAAGAAGGCAAGTACAGTATAGGACCGGCAAAAATATCCTGTGCAGGTAAAAAACTGGAATCAAACAGCATTGTACTGGAAGTGGGCAAGGCAGGCAGCCAGAAACAGCAAGGAAAAGGAGGGCAGGGAGGTGGTGATCAGCTGTATGTACGCGCTTCTGTAAACCGGACCAGGGTCTATCAGGGAGAGCAGGTAATGCTCGTCTACAAAGTTTATACACGGTTAAACCTGATGGGTTTTCAGAGCATTAAATGGCCTGCTTATACCGGTTTCTGGACCCAGGATATATCCAATCCCAAAAATTTAACTGTAACAAAGGAAAATGTGAACGGCGTTCCGTATAATGTAGCGGAACTCAAGAAAACCTTTCTCTTTCCCCAACGCAGCGGGACACTTGAAATTGACCCTGTTGAAATTGACTGTGTAGTGCGTCAGCAAAGCAAGAATCAGGATCCCTGGAATTTTTTCGGACCTGTTTCAGAAGATGTACTGATGAAGCTGAAAGGGCAAAGCATTAAGATCGAAGTAATGCCATTGCCGGAAGGAAGACCCGATAATTTTTCAGGTGCTGTCGGACAGTTTACCATGAAAGCTCAGCTGAATAAAGACAAGGTTCAGACCAATGAAGCCATTAACCTTACAATTTCTGTTTCCGGAAAAGGAAGTGTGAATCTGCTCGATCCGCCTAAAATTAAAATTCCTCCTGATCTGGAAAGCTATGACCCTAAACCAACCGAGAACATCAGTGTAAACGCCGCTGGGGTGAGCGGTACCAAATCAAATGAATATGTGATCATTCCACGTTATCATGGGACCTACCGGATCGAACAAACAGATTTCAGTTATTTCGATCCTGAGAAGAAGAGTTACATATCCCTGCATACCCCTGAATTTACAATAGAAGTACAAAAGGGAGCCGGCGATACGAGCTCGGTTTCTGTTATGGCTCCTGCCGGGAACAGGAAGGAAGTGGCATTGATAGGCACTGATATTCGCTACATCAAAACAGGGGAAGTTCATCTCGAACAGAAAGGCCGGCATTTTGTCGGATCCCTGTTCGATTACCTCGGATTTGCAGTGCCCGGTACTTGCTTTCTGGCCTTTCTTTTCTGGAGAAAGAAACATGTCAGGGAGCGGGGTGATGAGAGACTAATGAAAAGCCGTAAAGCAACCCGTATGGCACAAAAAAGACTGGCCCTGGCGGAAACGCATCAAAGGGAGAATAAAAAAGAACGTTTTTATGAAGAAGTCTTCCGGGCCTTGTACGGTTATCTGGGCGACAAGCTTTACATGCCTGTATCGGATCTTTCAAAAGAATCTGTTTCGGCAGCCCTTGAATCCAAAGGGGTAAAACAGGAAACAATCTCCCGTTTATTGAAGGTAATTGAGGCCTGTGAATTTGCCCGTTATGCTTCCGGTTCCGCCTCCGCTGATCTGCATGGTATTTATGAACAGAGTGTGGAGCTTATTACTGAATTGGAACAAGAAATAGGTACAACTGCATGAACCCACTGAATAAATACAGCTTTATCCTCTTCTTGCTGCTCCTTACAGGATACTGCTGCAAGGCCGGTAATGCGTTCGATTCGGCTAATGCAGCCTATACAGGCAGGAATTATCAGGAAGCCCTGAGGTACTACGAAAAAATTGCCGGACAGGGATTAGAAGCTCCTGAACTGGATTATAATATGGGGAATACCTATCTTAAAATGAAGAATGCTCCCAAAGCCATACTTCACTTCGAAAGAGCCCTGAGACAGAGACCTGATGATGAAGACATACGTTTCAACCTCCGCATTGCCAATAACCTGATTACGGATAAAACAGAAGACAAGCCTGAGCATATGCTGGAGACCTGGAAAAACCATCTGTTCAATCTGCTCTCTGAAAAAAACTGGGCTCTGGCTGGCATCGCTTGCTTTGTTACAGGCCTGGCTCTGATGCTGATTTATATTATTTCGGCACGGGTTCGGATCAGGCAGCTTGCATTGGGCTTGTCTGCATGTATACTTATCATTTGTGCCGGTCTGTCATTTATAGCCTGGAGAAAAGCCAGGGCAGAGGATAGGCATACGGAAGCAGTTGTTATGAGTCCGAATGTAACGGCCAAAGGTTCTCCGGATGAGAAAGGCACTGACCTGTTTATCCTGCATGAAGGAACAAAAGTCATTCTGCTTCAAAAGAACGGGAACTGGACAGAAATTAAACTGATGAATGGCACCACAGGCTGGCTGCCCGACAGTGTATTTGAGATAATCTGAGAACTTTGAATCATAATTCTACATGCAAAGGCAGGCTCTGTACAGGAGCTAAGGCGGGCAGGCACTATGGACCTCCAGGTCCTTACTTTCCTTTTGTCGGAACAAGCAATTCCCTTACATCAACCTCAAGTACTTCCGCTACCTTTTTAAGTACAGCGATACTCGGTTGAGTTTTATTATTGCAGTAGTTGGTGACAACTACATAGCTCTTGCCAATCTTTTCAGCCAGCCACGCCTGAGACCTTCCCTGGTATTTTAAAATTTCTTTTATCCTATTCATTCTAAAATCATTGATTTAAAAGAGAGGGATAAAATTAGAACATAATCTTCTTTCGTAAAATATCACAGAGTGATATGATTGTTTAGAGCAATATACTATAT
>JBIOHC010000061.1:0-20659 GCA_044448685.1 Bacteroidia bacterium | reverse complement strand
TGCTTGTTGGATAACGAATAATATCATTTTGGTCGTTGGTTCAACAACAGCGTATAATAAAGTAACCGTTTCTCCTTTCTTCAGTCTATATGATCTGAAAGAGCAAAGGGTTTTATATGGAACATGGCCAGCCTACGCCATGCCTACGCCGGAAAATTACCTTCAACATTGGAAGGGCAAGAAGTGGCCTGTAAAGTGGAATTAGAATGCAGAATTTGGCTTGGTTCGAACTCTTTTTCCGTCATCCTCAAAAACGGCCCATTCAGGGTGAATTTTCAGGCAGCCTCCAGGAATGACAGATTTCTGTCAAATTCCATCACCCCAACAGACCCCTGTCAATCAAATCTTTATGAACTCTTTCAGCGCATATAATTTCTTCAAATCCTCTTCCAGCCGGTGAGTTACCTCGATAATCAGGGGAGCCCAACTGGCTTGGAGGCAATTTTTCGCCTCCAAGCTTTTTTTTGCCCCTCTGAAAGCCCCGTGGTTAGGGCAAAGCGCCTCGACTGGCTCTTTCAAAATGGTGGTTCGAGCACCTCTCTTATAGCTATGCGAAAAGATAATCGCATTTCAAAGCAGCGAATTTTCATCCTCTAACATCCAACAATTCAGTGCATTGAAAATGATTGGTGGTTCGAGACCAGTTGGGGGCATTCCGTATATTTGGAAATATGAACAAAGAATTTTTTGCCTGCCTATCTAGTCTCCTTCCTCTTTTATGACATGTTGAAACGTATGAATGATAAAGTATCCTGCATAAATTTAATTTTTCTTCTCTTTTTCGTCTCTTCGCTATGCGCTCAGCAATCCGGTGGGCTTATTGTTCTAACAAAAATCGATTTCAACCTAATTGAATCCGCCTATACAAAGAAGCTCAATGAGCTACGTAAAAAACAAGGCTGTACTGAATTGCTCTCCGATCACATTTTGAAAAAGGCCGGGAAAGATCAGGCGGATTATATGCTGAAGAATAATTTCCTAACTCATAGTCAGAAGAGCAAGGAAAAAGAAACACCCCAAAAGAGGGTGTTTTATTACAAGGGGAGGCATGACCTGGTTGGAGAGAATTGCATCAAAATATATCTGAATAGGCCTTCCAAAGTGAAGTACAGTAAAGTTCTCATTACTGTAACTACTTATGAGGAAGCTGCTGAAGCTCTTTATCAAGGGTGGAAAAACTCTCCAGGGCACTATAAGAACATGATTGATAAAGAGTATGATTTACAGGGGATGGGGTTTGCATTTGGTAAGGACAGTAGTGTGCTATATGTTTCTCAGGTGTTTTCAGCCAAACCATTTGTACCCCCTTCAGGGTGTGAAACTCCGGAAGATGCCTTTCATATCCTCCCAAAATCAGATCCCGTCTGTAATTGTTTTGAATCAAAGGATGGAAATAAGATCGTAGGTGAATTCCAGGTAGGCTTATGGGGCGATTCTGTGATCTTCAGATTTGAAGATTTGCCACTTCTGAAACGATTTTTTAATGACCCTAAAGATGCCGTTTATTTTGATCTTGTTTTGAGAGAACAGTTTGTGTGTGAAAAAAATAACCTCCTGGACGGATCTCCCTTATATGACTGGGTCATGCTAAAGCCTGTCTTATTTTCTGAAATCTTCAAGAAAAATCTGGCCTCCGATGAAAAGAATCTGTATGCTCAAATTGGCATAAAAATCCCTCCTTATTTCAAGGGCAAGCATTTCGGTCTTAATTACGCTCTTGTCAAAAAAGGATATTCCTGTAAATACGAGTGGCCACATATAGTTCCTTCCGATGATTTGGAAATTTTAACTCTCTATCCAAAATGGCTTTATGAAAGAAATGTGATTATTCCTCCCGATACATTTAAAGGACAATTAACTTTTGTACTCCCTTTTGAAAGGGGGAAAACGGTTCTGGCCGAGGAGCATCAAAAAGAAATTCGGGCTAAACTTTTAGTTTACAATCCATTCATAAAGAAAATTGAGATAAAAACATACAGTTCTATTGAAGGCAGCACTTCCGGAAATATTAAATTGCAGGAAAAGCGTGCAGATGAAATCTCCAAGATGCTTCTTGGGATCACCACCAAGCTGGCAGAAACAACTATTGAAAGCAAGGAAAATTGGGACGATTTCTATAAGCAGATAGCGCCTACAAAATTCCAATACCTGGAAAAACTACCTAAAGACTCCGTAAAAAAGATCCTGCAAAAGAAAATAGTACTCGATTCACTTGATTTTTTATTACGGAAAACGAGAGTTGCTAACATTGTAATCGATGTTGAAACTACGGTGGACAACAGTTCCTCTGCTTACCTGATTCTTTCAGCCTATAAAAAGGCACTCCAAACCGGGGATTCACTCAAAGCCTTCAGATGTCAGCAAAGATTACTTCAGGCAGCTTTTGATTATCAGTTTCATAAAACCGACATTCTGCTTATTGATCCACCTATTGAGAAACGGTTCCTTCCAGTCTGGAGTAATTATTTGGCTCTGGCCGTTCAGGATACTGAAATGATAGACTCTCACAATCTGAGAGCCGCAGCCCTTACCGCTGCTCGCATAGACCCCTCATTTAAGCCCATCCAGTTTAATTTTTGCCTGCTGGCTCTCAAATATTTGTATTTGTATGAAGACACGCTAATTCCTGTAAAGCAACTCGAAAACAAAATGCTTTCCTGCTACAAAATGAGTGACAGTCACCTGGATTCTATTCTTGTTAACCACATGCTATTGAACTTTAGCATACTTTCCGTATTCAAACATTGGGAAAAACACCAGTACGATAAGATAGACAAGTATCTGCTAAACATAAAAAAATATTACCCGGGGGCACAGATTACCGAATACGAAGCATTGAGGCTTGGGTTGCTGTTTAACCGATATGCACGATATACATGGACCAATGAGCTCCTTCTTCCTTATATGAAAAAAAACACGAACAATGAGGAGTTAGTATTCCTTTTCATACAGACTTACGATGAATATCATGGAAGTATTAAGAATTCCGAATGGGAAAACTATCTCACGAAAGCCAGGTTAATGAACCCAAATCGATTTTACAATTGGATCGATGGCGAGAATTTTCAATACTTGAGAATGCCCGCAATAAAAAAGACATTTTGCGAGATTAAGAAATGATCAACCATGCGGACTAATTTTGCAATTCTTGGTATTTGTTGCCCAATCTTGTTGATATCATTTCTTCCCTATAAGAATAAATGCCTTAAGTTCATAGATTCTCCTAAACCCCTCCTCCAACTGGTTCGAGATGTTTGTATTCAGGGGAGCTTAAACAGAAGTCCTTCAATTCAATGTTTATCATTGGTTGAGGGATTTTTAGTTTAAAAGTAGTTCTCTCCTGAATTAAACTGATTTCAGCCCTTTTCCACCTGTTAGCTTGCAAATAGCTTGCACAAGTTTTAGCCACAAACTCAATGTTTATGTCAACATTAAAGCTCACAATGGATCCCAGACGTGGACAAACTCAAGTAAGGAACCCAATTATTTTCCGTTTAACGCATAAAGTAACCCTAAAGAGGAAACCCTGATCTGCAAATAGTGTCTCCTTCGAATGAAGCAGAGTGTACTTCGAACGAAGTAGCTTGTGCTTCGAACGAAGTAGTGAGTGCTTCGAACGAAGTAGTGTGTGCTTCGAACGAAGTAGTGTGTGCTTCGAACGAAGTAGTATGTGCTTCGAACGAAGTAGTATGTGCTTCGAACGAAGTAGTGTGTGCTTCGAACGAAGTAGTATGTGCTTCGAACGAAGTAGTGTGTGCTTCGAACGAAGTAGTATGTGCTTCGAACGAAGTAGTGTGTGTTTCGAACGTAGCAGATGCTATTACGGAATATCGAAACTATAACGACTCAAAAGACGATCCTTCAAGTATGTTTCTGCACTTTCACAATGACAAGTTTGCTTGTCGGAGTATTGCTTTTATCAGCTACACTGTTGATGGGAACAAGGACATTGGTTTCGGGGAAATAGGTTGCAGTACACTGGCGGGGGATGGAGAAGGTAACAACGATAAATTGACGTGCCACACGTTCTGTTCCTCCATGGTTGTTGAAGATATCCACTACATCACCGGGCTTCAATCCCCTTTCCGAGATATCCTCTGCATTCATAAATATGACCCGGCGTTCATTCAGCACTCCTCTGTACCTGTCGTCGAGCCCATAAATAGTTGTATTGAACTGATCATGACTGCGTATGGTCATCATCAGGAGTTCATCTTCCTTCAGTTGGTGGACAGTGAGTTCCGACGTATGAAACATCGCCTTACCCGATACAGTAGGAAACTTACCCGAACGGGGAAGATTGGGAAGGTAAAACCCTCCCGGTATCCTGACCCGTTGATTGTAGTTTTCAAAACCGGGAATGGTTTTTTCAATGGCATCCCGGATGGAGTCATAATTTGTCTCAAATAATTTCCAGCTAATAACCGATCCGGAACCCAGGGTGGCCTGTGCAAGACGGGACACAATGACTGATTCACTAAGCAAGTCTGTACTTACCGGTTCAAGAACTCCCTTGCTGAGCTGGACAACACCCATTGAATTCTCACAACTTACGATTTGTTCCACTCCGTTGATGATGTCTTTGTCGCTTCGTCCGTATGTGGGCAGGATGATCGCCTCTTCGCCAGTAATCAAGTGGCTTCTGTTCAGCTTGGTAGAGATCTGAACGGTAAGGCTGCACTTTCTCAAGGCTTCTGCTGTATAGGTGGTATCGGGTGTTGCGGAAAGAAAATTACCCCCCATGGCAATGAATACTTTTGCCTTGCCCGCATGCATGGCATGTATGGAATCAACTACATCCAGCCCATGATAACGGGGAGGAGAAAATCCGAATACAGTTTCCAGCTTATTCAGAAAAGCTTCGGAAGGTTTTTCATAGATACCCATGGTCCTGTCGCCCTGTACATTGCTATGCCCCCGTACCGGACAGGTACCTGCACCCGGTTTGCCAATGCTACCCTTGAGGAGAAGCAGATTCACTGTTTCTTTAATTGTATCTACTGCATTTTTATGTTGGGTAAGGCCCATGGCCCAGCAAACGATGATCTTCTTTTTCGGAGCAAGCACAGATGCAGCCTCTCTGATCTGTGCAACAGAAATGCCGCAGGCCTCGGAAAGTGCGTTCAGCTCCAGCTTATGGAGGGATGAAACAAATTCATCATAGCCGGACGTTTCCTTTTGTATGAATGCACTATCCAATACAATGCCGGGATGAAGCTCTTCCTCTTCCAGCCAGCATTTCTCGATTGCCTTCAGTAAAGCGAGATCTCCGTTTATTTTTACCTGGAGGAAGAGATCGGTAAGGCCTGTATTTATTCCCATCAATCCTTTTATGCTTTGGGGATTGCTGAAAGCGATAAGCCCTGTTTCAGGCAATGGGTTTATCGAAATAATTGCACATCCCCTGGCTTTGGCCTTTTGTAAGGCAGTAAGCATTCGGGGATGGTTGGTGCCGGGATTCTGTCCCAGTATGATAATTGCTTCAGCCTTATTGAAATCATCCAGGGTTACGGAGCCCTTACCGATTCCAATGCTCTCAGTCAGCGCAACACCGCTGCTTTCATGACACATATTGCTGCAGTCGGGCAGGTTATTGGTTCCGAATTCACGTACAAAGAGCTGGTACAGAAATGCAGCCTCATTGCTGGTACGGCCTGAAGTGTAGAACACAGCTTCATCCGGAGAGGAGAGGACCTTGAGATGTGCGGCAATCCGCGCAAATGCTTCTTCCCATGCAATGGGAGTATAATGTGTTGAACCTTTGGCAAGGAACATGGGCTGTGCAATACGTCCTTTCTTACCGATATGATAATCATCGAGCAGACTGAGTTCAGCTACGGAATTTTCTGCGAAGAAGGAGGGGGTCAGTTTCTTGCTTGTTGCTTCTTCAGCAATGGCTTTGGCTCCGTTTTCGCAATACTCGGCAACACCGGAGCGTTCATCATCGGGGTCAGGCCATGCACAACCAGGGCAGTCATATCCGTCTTTCTGATTTAACTTAGCCAGGGCCTTGAAACCACGAAAGGCATTCATCTCCTTCAGGATATGCTGTACAGAAGAAACAACAGCCGGAATACCCGCAGCCACCTTTTTGGTTTCCGCAAGTCGAAGACCGGTAAATCGTTCCGGATTTTCAGCCTGGGGTATAGCCTCCGTATCTGTAATTTTCTTAGTGCTCATATTCAGCAAACAGCCTTAGGGTTGGGAAAATTATCACTTTGATCCTCCAGGGTATTATCCAGACAGACAAAATCTTTTTCAATGAGCAGGAACAATTCCTTGCCTTTTGAAGTAGCAATCCTGGAACTGAATCCGGTCCGGTCTGTCGTCACCCATTCCTCTTTGATGCTTTCGGGTACATATACCGTAATACAACAGGAGGCGAAATCTGCCGAAAGAGTGACACGATTGGTGTCAGCAAGCAGGCGATAACGAAGTGTATTTTCTCCAAATTCTATGCATTCTTCCAGTTTACCCTTTTGTGCAAAAGTATCCAGTTCGCTTTGTGTGATACGCAGACGCAGCGCATTTCCTTTGATCCTTAATTTCATATTTGTTCTCTGTCTGAAATACGTTTGTCACCGGTGTAAATATTAAATCGCTCTTCCCTAAGAAACCCGATAAGGGAAATGCCGAATGCAGATGCTGTTTCAACAGCAAGGCTGGAGGGCGCTCCAATGGCTGCAACGATGTGAATCCCTGCCATTGCAGATTTCTGAATAAGTTCAAAGCTGGCCCGGCCGCTGAGCAGGAGTATGCCTTCACTCAGATTTATTTTCCCCGAAAGCAATACAGTGCCTATGAGTTTATCGAGGGCATTGTGCCGTCCTATATCTTCTGTCTGCAGGAGAAGGTCTCCGTATGGATCAAAGAAAGCACAGGAATGCAATCCTCCGGTATGTTTGAATATAGTCTGATGGGCGAGCAGCTTTCCGGGCAGGGAATGGATAATATTTTTTGAAATGGTCAGCGTATCATCCGGGTAGGGCGGACAGAGCGTACGTATGGCATCAATGGAAGTTTTTCCGCATATTCCGCAGCTGGATGTGGTATAAAAATTCCGTTCAAGTAAAGGAATATCAACAGACACCTCTTCCTGCAGCTCAACCCGTACTCTGTTCCCATTGTTTTCGGACGAATTGCTTCCTTCACAATAGGCTACACTTACTATATCGGTGGCTTTCCGGATAATCCCTTCCGTAAAGAGGAATCCGGCAGCAAGGGCGAAATCATTTCCGGGAGTACGCATGGTAACAGAAATGGTTTTCTGTTCTCGTTCATGCCGGGCTCCGAAACCAATGCGTATTTCAAGGGGTTCTTCAGCAGCCAGCAGGTCATCGGTATGATGAGCCTGAGCGCCGTTTATTTTTTTTACCGAAACAGAAGTTACAGAGGGCCTTGACATGCGCTTAAAAGTAGGATTTTGAATGCAATTCTACAAGCAGGATGGATAGCTAAGACCGGTTTATTATCCCGAGCGCTTCAGCCTGTTCTTCAGGGGTATCTATACTCCGTATGGAAGCTAAAGCGGCAGGAACAATAAGCCTTGCATCAGCAGCTTTCAGAAAATGCCGGAGGGAATATTCCTTTTTACCGAATCGTGCCTCGAGGGCATGAAGGCATTGGTGAGGATAAATGCCAAGCAAGGGCTCGGCAAAACAGGTTTCAGGATTATAAAAAACGGTTGGACGTGAAGAATCCGGATGGGAATAGATTAATTGTTGAATATCTCTAGCCAACAGAAAGGGATAATCGCAAGCCAGCACAAGGAAGTTTTTCCCGGGATAAAGATGCATGGCAGTTAATAAGGCCCCTATTGGTCCGGTGTTGGCATACGTATCGGAATCAATAATGCATTCATAAGGAGGAGGAACAATATTCTTCTGATTAGTGGCAAGGGAAATGAAACCCCTTTCACAGAAAGCTGTTGCAAGATCATCCATGTGGTAGCGCTGGGGTTTATCGTAATAGGTAATCAGACTTTTGTCAATTCCCATTCTATGGCTTTGTCCCCCGCAAAGGATAAGTGCGTATAAGTCTACCATCTTACCCCAATTACGAGGACATCATCAACCTGTTCCGTATCACCTTTCCAGGTATCGGCAAAAGTATTCAGAGCCTGTTGCTGGTCTTCCATACTCAGGTGCTGCATGCCAAGCAACATCTCTTTGAATTTACGGGTGGTAATTTTTTTATTATCCGGTCCCCCGAACAGATCTGCATAACCATCTGAAAAAATATAAAAGGTATCGCCCGGGTTGCAGGTTATTTCATGGGCATCGAAAGAAGTATCATCAGGGGTTAAGCCTCCAATCGCTTTCTTAGTAGCTTTCCATTCCTCAATATGCTGCATCCCATTGCGTATTAACCAGAGCGGCCGGTTCGCTCCGGCATAGGTCAGTTTACGTTTAACGGGATCAATTACACATAAGGCAATATCCATCCCATCCCGTGTGGAATCCATACGGTCTGATTGGCGGAGTGAATTCTTAATTTCTCTGTTTAGTACCGACAGCATTGTTGAAACCTCCGTTTCCTGTTGAACAGCCAGATCCAGTTTATCCATACCGATCATACTCATGAAGGCACCCGGTACCCCATGCCCGGTACAATCGGCCGCAGCAAGACAAGTCCGGTTAGCGTCTTTGTGAAAGAAGTAAAAGTCTCCGCTTACAATATCCTTTGGTTTGAACAGCACGAAGCTCCGGGGCAGGGAATTTTTTATGTCGTCCAGTCCGGGTAATTTGGCCTGCTGTATGCGCCTGGCGTACGTAATGCTGTCGGTGATGTCTTTGTTCTTTTCCTCCACAATGGCTTTTTGTTCATCCACCAGTTTTTTCTGACGTTCAATAATTCCTTTCTGACGCCGGGTAATTCTCCACCTGTTGTACATGAAGAAGGAGAATACAGAGAGCAATGCAAGCCCGAGTATGAAGGAGTATTGTATTGTTCTGTGCCGGGCAAGCGACGCTTCTGACAAGGCTTCCTGCTGCTTACGGTCTTTTTCCATTGCCATAATTTTTGCTTCCTTCTTTTCACTGTCGTACCGGGCATTCATTTCGGCCATCTTTTTATCGCTATCCGAATTGAAGATGGAATCATTGTATTTTTTAAACAAAGCCTCATTCAGGAATGCTCCTTTCCAGTTGCTTTTGGCTGAATCGCACAGGGCCAATGCCTCATAAGCGCCTCTCAGGTCCTCTTTCGACCCGGTTTCCTTAGCCATATTAAAATCCAGGAGGGCATATTTTTGAGCTTCCTCCAGCTTGTTTATTTTCAGGTAGGTTGCAGATAAATTATAACAAGATTCGGAAATTGCTTGTTTGTCGCCCAACTCTTTCCTTATTTCCAGTGCTGCCAGCATATCTTCCACCGCTTTGGAATAATCGTGCAGGCCATATTCAATAACCGCCATATTGTTGAGCGAAGAAGCGACACCTTCTTTGTTGCCGGCTTCTTTTCTCATCTTCATGGATTCCTGCTGGTAGCTGAGGGCTTGTTTAAACAAATGCTGTTCGGCATAAATAGCGCCTATATTACTGTACGCATCTGCAATGCCTTCCTTATTACCGGCCTCTTTATTTATTTTCAGAGATTCATTGAAATTATCCAGTGCCTTATCCCATTTCTTCTGATGCCCGTAAATGGCACCCATACTGTTGTACACATAGTTGGTATATACTTTATCCCCTGTTTTCTGGTAATAATGCAGAGCCTCATAATAGTATTCCAGGGCCATATCAAAGTTGGATTGCTTGTAATAAAGAACCCCCAGACACATTTGTGACTGAGCCTCTCCCTTCCTGTCGCTGATCTTTTTCCGTATTTCCAGCGCATGCATTTCGTATACCAGCGCCGAATCATAATTGCCCAGCGCCTCGAACATGACACCAATATCATTCAGGCATATGCCCACACCCTTGGTCCATTGGTTTTCATTTCCGGTTGGGATAATCCGGGTAAGCCTCAGCCCTTCCCGTGCAGCCTGCAGGCCTTTATCCGGATGTCCGGCACGTTGATACTGACGGCAAAGCAGGTCATAGTGCTTTACTTTAGTACTGTCATCGGGACCGGTTTTTATCCTGTTCAGGAGGGAGTCAATCTTTTGCGGCTTGGCAAATCCGGAGGATTGAAATAAAAGGTATAAAACAACCGGCAAAGCCAATTTGACCGGTCGGAAAATGGAATAGAATGACATCATATGGGGTTTTGATCTGGTCGTCTCTAACTCACCCCTAAGCTAGGTTATTTTGGGTTTAAATTACTTCTTCCTGAGTTTAATAGTAAGATTGCCCGGATCCGTTGAATAAAACATCAGATCCGGATTTAGAATCGTATCCCTATCACCAATACATCATCCACCTGTTCAAGATTTCCTTTCCAGTTTTCAAAAGCATCACACAGTTTTTGCTGTTGTTCTTCCAGGCTAAGCCCGGTGTTGCTAAGGAGTAATTCTTTAAGCTGACTGTATTTGAATTTTTTCCCTCTGGGACCTCCAAACTGATCGGCATACCCATCTGTAAACAAATAAACCTGATCACCTTGTTGTAATTGAATTTCATGCAGGGTAAACGGCTCCCTGTCCCTGTCGTGTTTGCCTACAGGATATTTATCGGGGGCGATTTGAATGAGCTCTTCCCGGCGGATGATCCAGACCGGGTTATAGGCGCAGCTGGTCACAAGCTTCCTGGTGCCGGCATCATAAGCGCAGAGGACGGCATCCATTCCGTCTTTTCCTCCTTCACTGCTTCCATCTGCTTTGAGTGAATCGATGATCCGGGAACGTACATATCCGAGCAGTTCATCGGGATTCTTAAGGGTGGTGGTATTCAAAGCTTCGTTCAGGAATGAAATATTCAGGAGACTCATAAATGCTCCCGGCACGCCATGCCCTGTACAATCCGAACAGGCCAGATAGAAAGAGGATCCTTTTTTCTGGGCCCAATAAAAATCCCCGCTTACAACATCTTTGGGTCTAAAGAAAACAAAGTGTTCAGGGAGTTGTTCTTTAAGCTGTGCTTCGGAAGCGAATAATGCCTGCTGTATTCTGCGGGCATAATAAATGGAATCCATTGTTTCCCGGTTCTTCTCTTCAATAAGTTCCTTTTGTCTCTTGATTTCCTGCTTCTGTTCTTCCAGCAGAAAATTGGCTTTTTTCTTGGTATGGTAATTCCGGTAAATATAAGCCGAGAGTCCGAGCATGACTAGCAATCCTGCAACAACGGAATTACGAATCAGTTTCTGTTGTGTTAGTTCGGCTTCTTTCAGGGCTTCGGATTTTTTTACCAGATCAATCTCCAGACTATCCTTTGCTGTAAGTGCTTTTAATCCCCGTATTTCCTCATTGGCATTGTTTTCAATACGCCTTATCAATTCCCGTCGTTCTACAGGTTGTAATTCTGCTACACGGTCACTTACATAAACAGTATACAGGGTATCTTCCCTGAAACTGTTTACGAAGGCGGGGTCATAGACCAAACGCTTACAAGGCAAACCTATGAGTTCCCCGTCCCCGTCATTCATGATTTTATTTGAAAGGGAAATGTCCGCTACAGGCATACCTTCGTTAATCCGGATTGGCAAGACCGTTGAGAGTAAAATATGACGGGGAATATATCCTCTTTTTGAAAAGGTTATAAGGTATTCCCGGCCTGCTTTGGGGTAGCAATAAGCTGGATTTAAAATTCCGCTTTGAAAGGCTGTATCTTTTTCAAAGGGAGTGGAAGAAGGGGATCCGGACAGACGTTGACTCAGTACAATCGCTACACTGTCCAGCTTTTTGGGAGCCGGCAGCGGCTTATGGTTTAACAGGCATTCGGCCACACTTTGATTGCTTAGCCCTTCGTCAAGCACATTCAGATGCAGCATGAAACGTGTTTTAAGACTGTCATGGAAAGCGAAGCCTTCGATCAGGATCTCTTCCCCCAGGATAAACACCTTTTGTCCTGAAATATCTTTACCGTCTTTATACCGTCTTGCTTCCAGCTGATTTCCCCTGCTGTCATACAAGTGCCATACACTGTCTTTCAAACCATTCTTATACCATCCTATGGAAATTTTTCCGTGACCGGACTCCATCCATTTACCCTCTTTCTTATGCGAGGGGTCCGTTCGGTTCAATTCATCCTGGTAAAAGACAAGGTTGTTCTGTGCCAGCCCCCCCGCTGCAACGACAAAAAACAAAACGATTGAAAAACATCTGATCATAAACAATCCAATTATTTGGAGAGCACGATAATTTGATTGGCAATAAAGGAGCGGGCTTCCGTCTTTAAATTATAAACAACGTCTGCATAAGACGACCGGGTTATTTCTTCCACGATTCCAGGTTTCATTTCTCCGGTACGCTCATTGTGAATCCACACAATATCTCCGCTCTTTAATTGCCAAACCCTTTTAACTCCCTTGTTTGTAGGAATGGGATGGGCGGGAGTTACACGTAGGAGAATACTCTCAGAACGCATTGGTTCCGGCAAGAGTGAAGCAGCAGGATCCATCACAAGTGGCATAATGCTAAGGGTGGTTAAAGGCATAGTATAGGAATAATGTTTTTCACTTGCCAGCACCCTGGTGGAGGCAAATTGTTGTTTGATGGAATCGAAGGCCAACACAAGATCCCCGGGGCAGATAGTTTCTATTTTCTTATGCGTGCCATCTGCCAGGGTGATTTCGGTACCGGGGGCAAAACAGACGCGTTCAGTAATTTTGCTTTGCCAGAGGATATTCCCCTTTTTGTCGATAATTGCTTTTACATATTCCCCGTGACCATCTGAAGTGTATATATGCACAAATGCCATACCTCCTGAAAAGTAACAAGCTCCTATATAGTCATTGCCAAGCTTCAGTGAACCTATTGCAGTTTTACCGGTGGAATCTATAAACTCATAAACTTCCCCGTCTCTTGAAACAAAGGCCAGGCCCTCTGAAAAATCGCAAACATAAGCGAAAGCAGGTTTGATAACCGTATTCCCTTTTTTGTCAATGAATCCATAACGTGTAACTGTTTTATACTGTCCGCCCATTGTGTCTGTGATGTATCCGGGAAAAGAGGCTTTTCTTTCCGAGAAATCGGATCCGGAATTGAACCGGGGTGGTATGACAACGGTGTTGGCTAAGTTACGATATCCCCATTTATGCATAGCCGGTTCATAAAAAGCAAACAGGCCTTCGGAAAAATTTCCCATATCGGTAAACTGAGGCTTAACCACATATTTCCCGGAAACATTCACAAAGCCCATATTTCCATCTTTCCCGTTTCTCAAAGGAATAAGCCCTTTGTCTATCACTTTATATTTGAGATAGTCGCTGGTAGCCGAAGTGCCATTGGGAATACTTGCGGCTTTTACTCCCTGTTTATTGATATACCAGTTTTGATTTCCTTCACTGACTACGGCAATGCCACCCGAAAAGCTCAATGCAGATTGATATTGCATTGGAATGGCAATTTTCCCTGTGGTATTGATGTATCCGTATTTATCACCCATCAGCACTGAAGCCAGGCCATTAGTGAACGGATATGCCCAGTCGTAGGTTGGCGGAATGACCAGCTTTCCGGCTTTGTTAACAAAGCCGTATTTCCCATTCGCAACAACCGGAGCCAGTCCGTCCGAAAAAGTATAGACATATTCAACTTCGGGATTAAAAACAACCTTACCGGTATCGGCCTGTGACCGGCTAAGGAGTGGATGAGAGAGAGCGAAGAAAAGCGCGATAAGGCCTCTTCCTGAAAATGATAGTTTCATAAAAAAAGTATAAAAAAGCCTTGCGTGTTTTTGAAATGCAGTATAGGCTGTTCAGGTGAAAATCAAATATAGTCCAAACAGTTTAGGATAGGCATAAATGTGCTGGAATTTATTTTTCCCCGAATTACACTTTCCCCAAACATTTGTAACTTTCTAGGATGAAACAAACCTTCATCCTGTTCGTATGTCTTTTATATTGGTTTGAAAGTTCAGGGCAAAAAAAAGAGCTGGATTCCATTCTGAATGGAAATTTCAGGATAGAACAATCCGATACCTCCCGCTTGCGTGCGTTGGATAATTTCGTTCTCTATAACTGGAGCCCGCCGTTTGATACCCTCCGCCGGGTTACTTTCCTGGAATTACATATGGCCGAAAAGAGCGGACAGCTTCTTTTTCAGAACTATGCTCTTTTTTCATTGGCCAATATGAGCTATCAGGAGCATGATTTCCCAAAAGCATTGGAATATTCCCAACGGGCTCTGAAAGGATGTGATCAGCTACGCAGCAAGAGCAACAGTAAAAACGAACGGATGATAGCATCCTGTTACGAGGTTATAGAGAGTGTATACTGGCAGATATCAGATATTGCAAAAGTGATGGAATACAATCTTAAGGCAACAAAAATATATGAGGAGCTGAATGACAGGAATGCGACCATCATGAAGGCAATCGTGTTGGGAAACATGTATTACAATATGAAAGAGTACAGCAGCGCCATGAAATTTTATCTGAAGGAGCTTCCGATAGTGGAACAGATTGCGGGTAATAAAGCTGAAATGGAGCGCTATACCGCGGAAACGTACCAACCCTTTGATGATCTTCTTGTTGAAATTTACGGTGATATGGCATTGACCTATGGGAAACTGGACAAACCGGATCTCTCCTTAAAGTACCACCTCCTTGAACTCAGCATAGGAGAACGCATGAAACTTTGTTCAAATCTCTCAGAGATCTATGCAAATCAGGCGGAATATTATCTGAGCCAGGCAGATTACAAGCATGCTTTATATCATGCATTCAAAGCCTTGAAAGTGGCGAAGGAAAGAAAAGAGGTGGATCATTTGAGATTAGCATATTCAAATCTGGCCTGGATCTATGACAGCCTGAAAAATTATAAACTTGCGACCCAGTACGGTGATTCAAGTCTGAAGCAAGTTGTGAACATAATGCAGAGAGTTGAAGTGAAGAAGAGACCTTACGAAATAATGGCGGATGCTTGTGCCAAATCAGGGAAAATGAAGGAAGCATATGCCTTTCTGATGGATTTGAAAAAGATAAACGAGAATGTGTTCGGTCAGGAAAAAACCAAGGAATTAAACGATTTGAGAATAGCCAACGCCTTGGAAAAGCAGGAATCGGATTTGAAAGCAAAGGCTGAAGCAGATATGGTTATTGCGAAGGAGCAGGAAAAAGCCAGAGCAATGGTTCTATACATTACTGCAGGAGCCTTGCTGATCCTTCTTTTTTTTGGAGCGCTGATTTACCGTATTCAGTTGAAAAAGAAAAAAGGTATTGAAAGAGCGGAGGTGAATAGAAAAATTGCGGATCTCAAACTGATGGCCTTAAAAGCCCAGATGAATCCTCATTTTATATTTAACTGTATTGCATCCATACAGCACTTTATTTGGAAAAACAACCCGGAAGATGCCGACCGGTATTTGTCTAAATTCTCCAAACTCATGCGCAATGTACTCATGAATTCAAGTCAGGAATACATAGGTTTGCAAACAGAAATACAAACCTTAGAACTTTATATTGAGCTAGAACGATTGCGATTTTCATCCAAGTTTGAACTGAGCATGACTTTTGAAGAAGAGATGGATCTGAAGGCTCTGCAAGTTCCGCCTATGATCATCCAGCCCTATGTTGAAAATGCAATATGGCATGGGCTCATGCATCTGCAAGAAAAGACAGGGATGCTGAACATTCGCATGAAAATGAGGGGCAACTTTCTGATATGCCTGATAGAAGATAATGGCATTGGCCGGAAGAAATCAATGGAAATAAGAAGGGTAAAGAAGCATCGCTCCGTAGGCCTTTCCATTACAAAAGAAAGACTGGAGACCCTGAATAGTCTCCACAAGAATAATTTGGGCGTTGTAATTACGGACAATTATGATGAGAACGGACTCGCATCCGGAACAACAGTGGAGATCTGCATTCCTGTTCAAATTAACAGTTCGGAGCAGAAGGATTTTATTAATACCCCTCAGGAATTGGAATCAGAACATTCTCCTCAGCATAAGCCTGCCAAAATTTCAGAACAGGCTGGTGAATAATACACTATCACGTAAACCCGGTTAAATCTGAACAGAAACTATGACAAACATACCCTTTACCACCATTGACTGGACCGGAATCGAAAAAATAACGTATCCGGGTGAGTCAGGAAAAGCTTTCTGGCAAACTATTCTGTATCCTGGTTTGAGAATAAGGCTGGTGGAATATACTTCGGGTTATCTGGCCGATCATTGGTGCAGCAAAGGACATATAGTGTACTGCCTGGAAGGGGAATTCGTAAGTGAGCTGAAGACGGGTGAGTCTGTAAAGCTTAATAAAGGAATGACGTATGTGGTAAGTGATAATCTGAGTTCCCACCGTTCTGCTTCAGAAAACGGATGTTTGTTACTGATTATTGATGGGGATTTTTTAAATAGGACTATTTAATAGAAATCGTATCAGGCAGTTGTGTGCTTGGGAATTGCTATTGTTCGTGCAATATTATTTATATTGTATTGATAAACAATCAATTACGTTAAAATTCAAGCACTCCTTCAGCGTTGAGATCCGCATAAAATTCTAAAATTGCCGGAACAAGTTTGGTAAAGGGACGTAACATAGATTAAGACAAGAATCATACGTTTCACCAACCGTCCCCGCCATGAAAACAACAACTACACTCAACTACTGGGAAGGATATTTGTCTGTCTTCACGTTCCTTCAACTGGTATATGTTGGAAAAAAAGAGAAGGAGGATCTCGATAATCTCATCGACTCCATGAACCCTCAGAAACGCAGGATGGACAGAACTATGCTGATTGACTGGATCTGTGTTCTGTCGGGGAATGAAATGCTGAAAGATAAAATTGAACTGGAAGAGTGCTTTCCTATTATGGTAAAGTATTTATCCCTGGAGGAGAAAAAATACGGATTGCATTATAAACATGTTATTAAAAAACTCAAACGTGCTTATTCAAAACGGAAGCATAGCATGATCTGGAATGCATGGGTAGGGGCATGTCTGATGACGAAGGCATAAAATTGAATAGCTGAGCCTGAGCGCTACCCCAAATTCCCTCCAATACGGTTAAAGAGCATTGTCGGTTTCCAGGGCCTTTTGACACCTAAGCGCATACGTTTGGCTGTACGGCATGCTTTGTAACCGGTTTCCTTGAAATACGCGGAAGCAACAATATTCTCGGCAGGAAAACAGGCAGAATCCTGTTGCATGAGTCTTAATTTCATTAACTCGAGTCCGGCACTGCCATTACGTGCAGTAATCAAACCATCGCCCCAGGCAGGAAGATAAAATCCTTCTATGCCATCATCCTTACGGTATACAAAAGATCCTTTCAAATAAGCGGAAAGATGTTCAGCCCGGTCTTCACCGGAAGCAAGCTTATCGAGGCTCAGTATCTGAGTTATGTCGGCGTCACTGGTGGCAGCAATATATTCAGAAACAGGATGCTCAGTGAGCAGGTTGATATCCTTATAGAACAGGTATTCGGTTTCCGTTTCAAAACCGGCTTTGACATATACAGGTGCTCCCAGTTCAGTGGCGATAAGATAAATCGTATTGCAATACTGAGCATGTGAAAATTCAGCCAGAGCTTGCGTGATTTCCAGTCCTATTCCTTTGTTCCTGTACCCGGGATGTACAATGATATGACCCAGCCAGGCTGTGTCACGATGTATAATGCTTGCTCCTATTCCGATGAGCTTGTCACCATTCATATGCTTAAACGGAAAACAAATACCGGACTTCAAATAATTTTGAAATGTGATTTTCAGATCCTGCCAGCCCTGGGGTTGAAGCTCATCCAGCTGGATCAGGTCTTGTTCTTCAAAAGGAGTCAGTTGTATATTCGCGGTAAAACCACTTAGGACAGGTTGCTGCTTCATGAGAGCGAAGTTAAGGAATTCCCGGTTTGTCTTAAACAAACCGGGAATTCCTGTTGCAGATCAGTAGCAGACATAGTATTCAATGTATAAACACAATCCTGTTTATATATACAATACCTGCTGTGGTCATCCTCAGTGTATAGACTCCTTCTTTGAATCCGAAATCGGATGCGCTGATCTGACAGCTATAGCTTCCTCCTGAAGACACCGGCCTGTTGAATGCCGCAACTTTTTCACCGATTATGGAATAGATTTCAAACACTACATCTCCGGGTGCTTCCAGAGAATATTGAATGTTTAGCTGATCCTTGCATGGATTAGGTGAAACAGATAAGCTGTTCAGCAAAGGATTGCCCGATGGTACGGTGACAGAAGTGACAAGCAGGGAATCTTTATAAATATGTGTGGAGTCGACCCTGTAATCCAGGTTCGGGAACATTTCGCTGGAGGTAATAACACGGGAATATTGAGATATCATTCCGAGTCCCGGAACATCCACATACACTTCAAATGTTCCGGGAGGGATACTGCCGAAATGATAATAGCCGCTGTTATCGGTCGTGGTCTGGGCGATGATTCCACCAGGATGCTGTTCCAGATTTACATCCAGCCCCGGTATCGGGTCACCGGGTGCAAGTACAATCGGGTTTCCTGGTTTCATCCTGGGTGAATAACCGGCATCCTGTACAACAGTACCGGAGAAAGAGCCCGATCCCGAAGGAGGTGTGATTTCAATGAGGGCAATATTAGCGGTATCAAATGTTCCGCAGGGAGCGCTGGTAATTGTTGCATTAATCCACTGATCGGCATTGCCGGCATACGTTTTCATCGTATTGGGATAGGTACTGTGATTCGCTACGGCATAGACCAGGAATTTTTTTCCGGTTGAACCGGTGAATGTATAACGCCCTGCACTGATCACCACACTGTCGACCAGGTGCTGGCGTTTAAGAACAGAGTCATATAATACAAGGTATGCCCATCCTGAGTTGATAGCACCGGAAACAGGCGCAATGACCGTACCGGTGATATGTGGTGAAGCACTCTGGGTAATAGTACCGGATGCATTCTGAGTGCAGCCATTGGCATCTTTTACCGTTACCGAATAATTGCCTGGACAAAGAGCAGAAAGAGATACGGTTGTTTGTCCACCGGGAGACCATAAATAAGTATAAGGACTGATACCGCCTGTAGCCACTGAGGCTTCTGATCCGTCGCATCCGTTACAGGTTGCATTGGTATTGGTTACAGAATTGCTCAGTGCAGCAGGCTGAGTAACGGTTACGGCAGGTGTGCAGGCTACACAACCATTTGCATCGGTGATAAAGCAGCTGTAAATGCCGGGACATTGTCCTGCAAGGGTTAAGCTTGTTGCTCCACCCGGGCTCCAGGAATAATTATAAGGGACTGTTCCACCGCTTGCACTTGCACTGACCACACCATCACACAAGCCATTACAGGTCACTGGGTTTGTGGTGGAAGCAGGAGCAAGAGCTGAAGGCTGGGTAATTGTTATGGTGCCGGTATAGGTACATCCGTTGGCATCGGTAACAGTACAGGTGGATGTTCCTGCTGTTACTCCTGAAATATTGGCGGTAGTACTGCCGCAGGGGGCCCATAGATAAGTATAGCCCGGAGTTCCACCGGTAGCAGTTGCCATTGCTGTTCCGTCATTACCTCCGTTGCAATGTACATTGGTTCCGGTAATGGAAGCATTAAGGGCTGTTGACGGCTCGGTGACGGTAGTGGTATTGCTGACGCTACAACCGCTTCCATCTGTTACTGTTACGGTATAATTCCCGGCGGCTATATTATTGTTGCCGGAGGTGGTACAGGTATTCGGACTCCAGGAATAATTAAAAGGGGCCGCTCCTCCTGTTACTGTAACAGAGGCATTGCCCGAAGCCGTTCCCTTACAGGTAGCATTCACTTCCGACATGGTGAGTGAAGGCGGTGAAATAAGATTCACGGTAACATTGTTGGACGAAGTGCAACCTTTATTATCGGTAATCGAGCACGTGTAGGTCCCCGGAGCAAGATTTGAAAAGGAAGAAGAGGTACATGTGCCGGGACTCCAGGAATAAATATACGGAGCGGTTCCTCCCGTAACAGCCATAGAGGCTGATCCGTTATTGATTCCGCAAGTGGCATCAACATTGGTTGGGGTGAGGTTGAATTTGGCGGGTTGGTTTACCGTTGTGACGCCGGTCATGACACAACCGTATACATCGTTAACCGTACACGTGAATGTGTTGGCAATCAAAGCTGTCACAGAAGGATTGTTGCCTCCGTAAGGAGACCAGGAATAGGTATAGCCAGAACCTCCTCCGCTGGCAGTTACAGAAACTGTCCCATCGGCCCCTCCATAACAACTTACATCTGTTTCAGAAGCTGTGACCGTCATGATAGTGGAAGGCTCTGTAATAGTGACTGAATTACTGATATTGCAACCATTGGCATCGGTCACCGTAGCTGTATACAAACCGGCAGTAAGATTATTGAATGTTGCATTCGTACACGTGCCTGGTGTCCACGAATAGGTATAAGGAGTTGTTCCTCCCGAAGGGGTGACAGTGGCGCTTCCGGTAGATGCACCTTTACAAGCAACATTCGTACCGGACATTGTGATTGTCGGAGCAGGGGCTGCATTTACTGCAGCGCTGGTGTTTGCACTGCAACCATTGTTGTCCTGTACATCACAACTGTAGCTGCCCGCAGTCAGGTTTGAATAGGTAGCCGTATTTGGACCTGAAAACCAGGAATAAGTATACGGTGTGGTGCCTCCGGAGCAGTTC
>JBIOHC010000060.1:0-22048 GCA_044448685.1 Bacteroidia bacterium | reverse complement strand
GCCCCACACATTGTTCGTCAAAATTGCTGTTCACAGGAAACCCGAGGTTTTTAGGTTTGGAGAAGACCCCTCCTTTGACCATTGACTGATAAATGTCGGATGAATAATAACCATCAACTTCCAGCGTATTGGCACCAATCCCTCCCTTACGCCGGGAAGTGAAAATAACAAAGGATTCATTGGAGGTGGCGAAAGGATAATAGTCCGGGTATTCCGAGTTGATCTCTTTCAGATTTTCAAATGTCACCTTAACAGGGAATTTAACAAGTTCTTTTCCATTGTTACACATCTCAATTTCTCTGTCTGCTTGTTCGGTCAGTTTTGAACCGCCTTTTTCCTTATACTTGGTGTACATCCGGATTGCATCATCGAAGCGATTTGAATAATGATAGGCTCTGCCAAGATCGAAATAGGCTTCCGCATCAACTTTTGTCTGTTTGCAGACGAACTCCAGATAGGGAACTGCTTCCTTCTTATTAATATTCGTTTCAAGATAACAAAGCCCTATTTTCCAGTTAAAGTCAATATTGGTTTTGTCACTTTTGTATAATTCTTTATAAACTTTCAAGGCCATAATGTAATTCTGGTGCCGGAAATGCTCCAATGCATCAGCTGGTTCATAAATGGTTTTGGATTTGCCGGGCTGTGCAAATAACTGTACGGAGGAGGTACATATAACGCAGATGGATAGAAATACGGAAAGCTGTTTACGAATCACGTGAAAAAACATCCTGTTAGAGTCGATTGGAGGATAAGTTCATTATTAATTACTCCTCCCAGGCTATGCCCTGATTAATAAAACCTTGTGAATATTACATACACAGGGTTTAATAAGAGGCAAACGTTTCTAGTTTACACCAAATCTGACACTCACGTATTGATATTTATGATAAGTGGCTTCGTTCTTCTGGGCATTGCCTCTGAAAGGAGGGCCGAGAATAAGCGCTTTAGGCCTGGCAAATTCCACTTTGCTTTGGTCTATGCTTTTGTTTTTTAAGGCTTGTAACAATACATCTTTCATATCTTCCGCCCGTTTGTTGGCGAGGGCTCTGTTGCCATTAAATGCCCGTGTGGGAACCTGAGAAGCTACACCGGTTATCTGCAGTTTAACCTTGCCCTTGGTTTGTATTACACCGGCAAGAGAATCGAGGAATTTCACAAAATCCGGGTTGGTGAGTTCAACAGCATGCATATTATAGCTGAAATAAATCCTGAATTCGGGACCATTATAGTAGGTCACCTGGTTTTTGATTGGTCCTTCGTGTTCCTTAGGATTGTGCTTAACCTCTTTCGGATTGTGTTTCACAGCCAGTACAGAATCCTTAGGATCTGTACCATGTTTTAGGCCCGGCAGATTGTTTGTTTGCAATACAACCCCGTTCAGGAGCAGGGGTCTGTCGTAAACAGTATAGTTGGCTCCGCAAGGAATTCGTATCGTGTCAGTGGCAGCCGAATTGCCGTTGACAAGATAGTTCAGGAAATACGTTTTGCAAGGTTCAAGAATCATTGAATAGCTGCCAGTACGGTGAATGGGCTTGGTAGAGGAGACAAGCTCCATGGAAGCACTGTCAGTGGCAGTAATATTGATGTCTAAGGGGATTTCACTCCCATCAGCCGAGTTGATAAATCCTTTGATAAGGGCAACTGCTTTATCCGGAGCGTTTTCCTTGAATTTTAGCATGTAAAGATCTTTGTCACCGAATCCACCAGGGCGTGAAGAAGCATAGTAGGCTCGTTTGCTGTCAGGTGTCGTCACATAAAACACATCATCATCGGTCGTATTGATTGGATATCCTATATTGACAGGTTCAGACCATTTGTTGGAATCCGGGTTGAGCGTGGAAAAGAAAATATCAAATCCTCCCATCGTTTTGTGACCCCTGGAACTGAAATACAGATCCACTTTATTAGGATGTATAAATGGGCTGTCTTCATCATACTCTGTGTTGATCGTTGGCCCCAGGTTAGTTGCTTTAGACCATTTTCCATTAGGCAGCTTCACACATTTATAAATATCACGGCCCCCATAGCCTCCCGCCCTGTTACTCACAAAATAAAGGGTATTCTGATCAGCTGAAAGACAAGCATGTGTTTCCCATTCCTTTGAATTGATATCCCCTCCCAGGGCTTCGGGATAACTCCAGTTATCTCCATCCAGATGACTGACATATATATCTCCTCCATTATCATCTTTATACAGAAAAAGCTGCTGCCCGTCAGGGGTAAGAGAAATAGAGGCTTCGTTGCTGCCGGTATTTACATTAGATCCGATGCCATGTGGCATTCCCCAAGTGCCGTCTTTTTTACGGTAAGCCACATAAATATCTTCCGGATATTGCCCGTCGAGACCAATTTCCCCGCCTACCCCTCCCGGTCTTCTGGAAGTGAAAATAAGCATGTTCTCATCTGCAGTGATACAGGGACTGTATTCCGGATATTGGGTATTGATCGAGTCACCCAGATTGATTATATCTACAGAGGTGGGAGAGGCATAAAATTCTTTCGCGTTTTTGCAGATCTGGATGCGGTAATCCACATCCTTGATCAGATCCTTGTTTTTGGAACTGAGGACTGCTCTGAATTTGGTAAAGTATTCTATCGATTCATCGAAACGGCCATTGAGGTGATATGCCAGGGCGAGGAAGTAATATGCATTTTCAGGGGCTTTTTTTTCCCTTGGCTCCAGATCCGTATAGTTATGTGTTACATTCTGGCAAGCCTTTTCCAGATAACGCATTGCCTTATCTTTTTCAGTTGCAGATTTCATGTAACAAAAACCTAATTTATAGTTGATATTGGCTCCGCTTGAGTCAATTGCATATGCAATAAGAAAGTTTTTAAGGGCCTGGGAATAGTTCTCTTCCAGAATCAGGTAGTTCCCTTCAGTGAATTTTTCACGGAACGTTTGATTTTGTGCCTTTAAAGAGGACAAATGGGTAATCAAACAAAAAAAAACGATAAAGAGTCGGAGTATTCTATTCACCATTGTTGGGATTGTATTATTTCAATATAAAATCATACAAAATTATTTATTCACACTTAATGACCCGGTTTTCAGTATAAAAAAACAGGGAAACTTATTAACAATAACCGGGCAAAAATAGGAAATTAGGGCTAAATTAACCCATTGAAAGTTAAATATTTAACTGCTTGTTGATCTGGCCGGAGCAGAAACAGGTAACGTAGTATAACCTTCAGTGTCCGGATCAGGTTATTTGGTGTTCTGTAAGGTGAATTCCACCCTTCTGTTTTGCTGGCGGCCTTCGGGGTTGTCAGAACCATCAGGATGTTCATTTGGAGCGGCAGGATAGGCTTTGCCATGTCCAAGGGCGGTTAGCCTCGAACGTTTTATGCCTCTGGCGACAAGATAGGATTGGGCTGCCATAGCCCGCATCCGGGACAAATTCAGGTTATACGCATCAGAGCCTTTGGAATCTGTATATCCGTCTATTTTAAGTTTTGAGGCCGGATGGCTCAGGAGGTATTTGGACAAGGTATGCAGCTCAGTAACGGCACCCTTAAGAAGTTTGTTTTCATTGAAATTAAATACAATCGGAGTGCATTTGAATTCAGCGGATGCTGTTGTATCAGTTCCGTTCAGGGTTGTCAGGTTATTGCCCGTGTTCAGACGGGGATTCTTATCCGTGAGGGATGCAATCGCATGCGATGTGTCAGCCTTGTCAATAAATGAAGCAATCATTATTTTGCCAGTATCCTTGCTTCCAAGTGTTTTCTCCCAATATGATTTACGGTCATCTCTCAGGGCCAGGGCAGAATCAGTGAGCTGACTGCGTTTCAGATCGGCACGAACGATATAGAATGTGCTTTTTTGCCCTGTGATCTGTCCGGAAGCATTTTTATCGGCTTTTAATTCTGCTTCTATGAGCATTGAGGACGTTCTTTTGGCGGGAGGCAATGCAACTGTCAATTCCCGGTCCATAAATCCTTCTGAATGGAATGTGAGCCGGATATTGTTTGACGGCTTCAGATTCAGCATGCCGGTACCATGAGCACCAAGTACAAGACTGGAATCGGTATTATCTCTGGATCCATGAACTCTTACCGTTGCCGGAATATGCCGGGAAGTACCTGCATCAAAAGCCACGATATTTAATTTTATTTTCGGATTGAGTTCGGCGAAGTCAATGGCAAAAATATCCAGATCTCCCAGACTGCTATTGCCTTCGGAAGCATAATAAGCTCTGTCGCCTTTCTTATTCAGGATAAAAAACACATCATCACTGCCGGTATTGATAGGGCTTCCAAGATTTTCCGGGGAGGTCCACTTTCCGTCTTTTCGGATCGATTTGAAAACATCGTATCCACCTATAGAGTTATGACCCTGGGAAGAAAAATAAAGCGTATCAGCTTGTATAAAAGGACAATCTTCATCCAGTTCCGTATTGATTTCAGGGCCGAGATTCTCCAGATCACTCCATTTCCCGTTTTCCTGAAGCATGGATTTATAGATATCCTTACCACCGAATCCGCCTTTACGGTCACTGACCACAAACATTGTTTTGCCATCTGCAGAAAGGATCAGGCTGGGCTCCTGATCTTTTTTATCATGACTGAAATTCTCCATTCGGGAAGGGGAGCTCCATTTTCCATCGTTTAAATCGGAGAAGTATACTTGCCCGCCCCGGGAAAGGAAGAGTCTTTTCCCGTCGGGACTCATAGAAATGCATGCGTCATGGTCATTTGTATTGACCTGAGGAATTTTTTCCGCCCTGGAAAATAAATGCTTCAGAAAGGGTAGTTTTTTAAAGCTTGAATCCATTTTTGAAGAGCGGGCCCAGTCATCTTCATTCAGGCGGTGGGAGATATAGACATCTTCATAGTAATAAAAGTCTTCCGTCATCCGCCCACCGGTTGAACCGGGTCGCTTGGAAGTGAAGATAAGCGTTGATTCATCTGCCGACATGACAGGGGCATAATCCGGATAATCGGAATTAACTGAAGGGCCAAGATTGGTGATTTCAATATCCGCCGGATGCTGAAGCATATCCTTCCCGCGCTGGCATGCATCTATATGGTTTTGAAGGTTAATCAGACCTATATCACCTCCTACGAGGCGTTCAAGAGTCTGAAATGCCTTCATTGCTTCGTCAAAACGGTTGGTACGCTGGCAGGCTATTCCGAGGTAGTAATACAAATCCGGAATGCTGTCTTTTATTATTGCCCGGGAAGCTCTGGAAAAGCATTTTACACTTTCATTTTTATGAGAAGGCAGAAAGCTGTAACAAATACCGGCTTTAAAATTCCAGTCGAAATTGGTAGAGTCTCTGTCAAGCAGATAAAGATAATGTGGTAATGCCTTGTCGTATTTGTTATACGTAATAAAATCTTCTGCTATACGTGCATGTCTGCGCATATTCCTTGTCTGGGAATGCGCAACAGGAATAAGAATTAAACTGGTAAAAGCATATAAAAACCAACGATTAACCTGCATACAGAATGGACTTTTGGGTCTGGGTATCATTTGTCTTTTTTGTCCTTCTTATCTTTCAGTTTCAGCTCATCCGGCACTTTTATTTCATCATTTTTACCTGCCACTTTCCCGTCAAGACTCATGATCTCATATTCAATTCTTCTGTTGAGTGCCATACCTGCACGGTTCCAGCTCCCATCAGGATTTTTGTTGATTGCTACCGGCACATGAGGGCCATAACCCTGGGCTTTGATTCGTTCGGCTGCAATACCACCTTCGGTTATAAGATAATCTACTACAGCTTCGGCACGTTTCTGGCTGAGTTTCATATTCATCTCTTCCGGACCCTGTGAGTCCGTATGTCCGTTAATCTGAACAGTTATTTTAGGATGCTTTTTCATCAGACTTTCCAGCTTGCCCAGTTCCACTTTTGATTCGGGTTTCAGAACTGCAGACCCACTGGCAAAGAAGATGTTTTTGAGGGCAATTTTTTCTCCTACACGCAAAGGGCTCAGTTCTATTGCTTTGTGGATGATATGATAGGAAGCACTGTCGGTCACATCCAGATTTTCAGACTGGAACAGATAGCCTTCAGCTTCATAAGAGATATTGTAATTTTTCCCTGGAGGAAGGATGAACAGGTATTTACCTGTCACCGAGTTTGGAGTATAAACACCAATCACATCACCGGTGGCATTATCCCGAACGGTGATTGATGCTCCATCAGGGACACCCCCCAATAAACTGGTTATTTCACCTGTATAGACGGCAAGAGGAGCCTGTGCTTTCTCAGGCAGGGTAAGTTTGTAGATATCTTTTTCTCCCATGCCGTCTGCACGGAACGAAGAAAAGTATCCGCTTTTATTATCTGCTGTTGGGAAATAGAAGATATCATCATCGGTTGTATTAACCGGATAACCCATATTGACAGGTTTAGACCAGGAGCCGCTGTCATTTTTTGTGACGTAAAAAATATCGAACCCTCCCATACTGTTATGTCCCTGGGAACTGAAATACAAGGTCACTCCATCAGGGTGCATAAACGGGGCGTCATCATCATCCGGAGTGTTTATATTCGGTCCCATATTGATCGCTCTTCCCCATTGTCCATTTGGCAGTCGGCGGCTCATATAAATATCTTTACCTCCGAATCCTCCTTCCCGTTCACTCGAAAAATAAAGCACACTTCCATCGGCAGCAACACTTACGGAGCCTTCCCATTTTGGAGAGTTGATATATTCATTTAGCTTGACAGGGGCTCCCCATTTATCTCCCATCAGATCACTGGTGTATATATTCCCATCTCCATTATCATCTTTATAGATATAGAGTTTCTGACCATCCACTGAAATACTGATAGTGGCATCATGTCCATCGGTATTGATAGGTTTTCCAAGGTTCTGGACATGACTCCAGCCGCTGTCCGTATGTGTGGCAGAATAAATATCTTCAAAATACATATTGTCCCGAACATCAATTTTTCCTCCGGTAGTATTGGGTCTTCTGGAGGTAAAGAACATCTGACTTTCATCAGCGGTAACAACAGGAGAATATTCAGGATACTGAGTATTTATGCCTGATCCGAGGTTTTCAACTTTCATGTTGACAGGAGCGGCGACAAGGATTTTTGCATTTTTACACCATGCTTCTCCTTGTTCTGTGAGACGAAACATTTCCTTGTCTTCCGGCCGGAGAAAAGTCCGGAATTTGGAAAAGGAAACCAGGGCTTCATCAGTTTTATAATTGATATGCTGTGCCTTGGCCAGGTAGAGCCACGTAAATACCGGAGCATTTTTTTCTTTATAGCTGTTTTCATTGTATTGTTCAACAACATGGAGGCTGGCACGTTCAAGGTAGGACTGGGCCAGTTTCTTTTCATTGGGCGAATTCAGGTAGCATACTCCAAGTTTGAAACAAACACTGTAATTGGCTGTATCAGCCAGTGCAATATCGTGGTAAAGCGGTATGGCCTGCAGAAAAAAATCATTATTAAAAGCTTTCTGCGCATCTTCAAATTTTCTTCTCAGGCTCTCATTCTCCTTTTGCTGACAGAAAGAAGAGAATGAAAATGCAAGGATAAAGAGAGAAACGAAGATTTTTTTCATATAGCTGGGGTTTCTGACGGAAGTGTCTGCTTCCTATAAGTTATAGCGTACGGTTCAAATCAAATTGCTCGAGATAGTCGGCCATTCTTCTCACAAATTGTCCACCCAGCGAACCATCCACAATCCGGTGATCATAAGAATGAGAAAGGAACATAAAATGCCTTATTCCGATTGTATCGCCTTGTGGTGTTTCTATTACTGCCGGTTTCTTTTTGATAACACCTACAGCCATAATGGCAACCTGTGGCTGATTGATAATAGGTGTTCCCATTACATTGCCAAATGAACCTACGTTTGAAATTGTATAGGTGCCTCCGGAAATATCATCGGGCTGAAGTTTATTAGTACGGGCTCTGGAAGAAAGGTCATTGACTGCTTTGGTCAGTCCTATCAGATTGAGGCGATCGGCGTTTTTGATAACCGGAACAATCAGATTGCCACTTGCGAGGGCTGTAGCCATCCCTATGTTAATATTTTTTCGTTTAATTATTTTATATCCATCCAGTGATACATTGATCATCGGGAAATCTCTGATCGCTTTTACCAATGCTTCAATAAGAAGCGGGGTAAAAGTGAGTTTTTCACCTTCCTGTTTTTCGAAAGGGCCTTTCATGCGTTCTCTCCATTGCACCATATTGGTTACATCGGCTTCCACGAATGAAGTTACATGGGGTGAAGTGTGTACGCTCATAATCATATGATCAGCAATGAGCTTACGCATACGATCCATTTCTATTATTTCATCTCCTGCATTGACCGGGACAGAAGGTTTGGAATGGCTGCTTCCATTGCTTTGAGTTGTAACCCTGGGTTGTTCAGTAACATTTATCTTCTGCTGAGTCTGGTTTCCTTTACCCGGCAGGTAAGCGAGTATATCCTGTTTGGTTACCCTGCCTTCATGCCCTGTTCCGGTGATGGTATCAAGTTCGGACAGGGTAATTCCTTCTGTTTTGGCAATATTCCTGACCAGTGGGGAATAAAACTTTCCGGAGCTTCCGGTACGCGAAACCTGCTTCACCAATTCCGGCTCAGCCTTGGCATGCTCAGTAACGACAGGCGTAGCAGCCTGAGTATTAACCACAGGAGTTGCCGAAGAGCCGGAAACAGCAACATCGGAAGAAATAAGAGCGACCGCTTTACCAACCTGGACTACATCACCTTCTTTGAATAATATTTTTGCAAGGACTCCCTCATGCGGAGAAGGAATTTCAGAATCCACCTTATCGGTGGCTATTTCAAGAACTGCTTCATCCAGTGCTATTTTATCACCTTCTTTTTTCAGCCATTTGGTAATGGTAGCTTCTGCAACACTTTCACCCATTTTGGGCATGATCAGTTCAACCTGTGACATATGAATTCTTTTTCGATTGCTAAGAGGATTGCCCTGAAAAATCTGCAGGTACCTTGGGTAATCCGGCTTTTTTCCAGAGCTTGCAAAAATAAGCGATTATTTGGGAAAAACAACGTAATTGTGGTGTAATTCAGGTGAAAATCAAGGAGTTTCTCTTAAATCAGGTAAATCCTTGCAGGAAATTGTAAAGGAATAGGATAATGCACAGATTCCTGCCGGGTACGGGTTACTATTTGTCTCCGTTACCCAGATTGCGAAAGCATTTCCTGATAATGTGCAGATCATTCACGATGCGGTAATCCTTAGCATATACCATATTGAGCCTGCCGGACGTTTCTTCATTGGGAGCAAGGCCTGAGAACATAGAAGCGGGGTTCAATATGCCATTCCGGATCAGGGGAAGATTCTGACTATTTTTTTCAGCGGACAGGGTATAACCAACCCATGATTTTTTACCGGATAGAACGCGTAAAATATTACCGATAAACCCTATCGGTTTTTTCTGAATCAGGATACAAACAGGGAGGGTAATCAACAGGAAAAAGCAGAGAACAATGTCCAGGATTCTCTTTTTCCTTCGGTTGACAGATTTTGTAATTGAGTTGATATCAATGACATATAAATCACCTGCGGTTTCTATTGAGTTGCTGCCAATGATAGAGAAACTTTCAGGAGGGGCGATTTTAAAATCAGTTTCTCCCTGTCCCAGTTCCAGCATCTGATTAATAATTTTTTGAGAGCTCAGATCCTTGGAACAAAAAATAACTTCATCGATTTTATAGATAAAGAGGATCTCTTTGAGCTGTTCAAATCGTCCGATATAATTCTGAAGAATATCGGTATGTCCATTGGTACCTACAAATCCAACAAAATCAGTATGTACAGAGGTTTGCCGGAGCAGGGCATTGACCCGGTTGCATTCATCAGGCTCGCCTACAATGACAATACGGCGAAGCCCGGAGCGGTAAACAGAAAATTCTTTATGTACCAGGAGGTTGAAGCCGATTCGGATGACCACGAGGGCACAAAGTGCCCAGGCTGCTCCCAGAAGGATCAGAGCCCGTGAAAAGCGGTATTGTTCAGGAAGTAAAGCATAAATGATGAGGATGAGTGCTGTGCCGACCAGTATACCTCTCAGAATCTTCCAGAATTTCACAGGCTTGTCATAGCCTCCGCTCAGAAAAACAGTGAGTAGCCATAAAAAAGCATATGCAGGGAAGGCTACTGCAATAAGGCGGGGAGAATAGTATTCGTAGGAAGAAGAAAGAATATAATGTTCATAGTTGTTTTTAAGCAAAAATAACCCGGCAATGATAAGCAGTGCGTCACTTAGTGGTAGTAGCATGCGTTGTACAAAACGGCTTATCAGGGCTGTTCCTGCCCGGAGATAAATGGCGAAATGAATGAGGAATGAAAAGATTTTTGCATGCTGAAGCGAGAAGTGCTTACGGGCAAAAATGATCATGGCACGGTAAAAAACAAAGACATAATTGACACTTGATTTCTTGGTGCTTTCTCCTTTATAATGAATGATCCTGGTTTCAGGGAAATAGTAATTTTTATAACCTCCTTTCAGAATACGGTAAGAAAGATCAATATCCTCCCCATACATGAAAAAATCCTCATCGAGCAATCCTACCTTGTCAAGTGCCGTCTTACGCATGAGCATAAATGCTCCTGACAATATTTCTATTTCATTTGTCTTGTTCTTATCCAGATAGCCAAGATGGTAACGGCCAAACAGGCGGGAACGGGGAAACAGGCTGGCAAGACCAAAGATTTTACAGAATGCCACCAGGGGGGTGGGTAATCCGCGTTTTGACTCCGGCAAAAAATTTCCTTTTCCGTCAAGCATCTGCACTCCAAGTCCACCGGCTTCCGGATGTGCATTCATAAATTTGAGTACTTTCTCAAATGTATCTTCTTCCACTACAGTATCCGGATTCAGAAGCAGGATATAGTTGCCTGATGACTCGCGGATGGCCTGGTTGTTGGCATGAGAAAATCCTGTATTCTGCTTGTTGACCATCAGCCTTATTTCCGGAAATTTTGTCCTGACCATTTGTACAGAGCCATCCACTGAATTATTATCCACCACAATGACCTCCCCATCCACATTCCGGAGTGCCTTTTTGACAGAATGAAGGCATTGTTCCAGAAAATGCTGGACATTGTAATTAACAATAATAACGGAGAGTTGCATGGATGGGGTCAGGTGCAGGCTTGATGCAAATTAAGGATGACTAAGGGAGTTTTCATAAGGTGTCCTGTTCAGTATGGAGCGGCCCAATGTCACCTCATCGGCATACTCCAGTTCATCACCGATGGAAATCCCCCGGGCAATTGTCGAAACTTTCAATGAAAAGCCTTTCAGCCTCTTATAAATGTAAAAATTGGTTGTGTCTCCTTCCATGGTGGTACTCAGTGCCATAATCACCTCCCTGACAGAACCTGTAGCCGCTTTGGCTACCAAACTTTCCATATGTAAGTCCCCGGGGCCTATCCCATCCATTGGCGAAATGATTCCGCCTAAGACATGGTATACGCCTTTGAACTGAGCTGTACTTTCAATGGCCATGACATCCCGGATATCTTCAACAACACAAATCAGGGAATGATCCCTGGACGGGTTAGCACATATTTCACAAATTTCCCGGTCCGAGATTGTATGACAAAGTGTGCAATGTTTCAGGTTACGGTGAAGCTGAAGTAAGGCGTTTCCGAATGCTTCCGTGTCAGCCTTCTCTTTTTTGAGAAGGTGTAGAACAAAGCGCAGGGCTGTTTTACGTCCTACACCTGGCAGTTTTGCAAATTCGTTCACTGCCTCTTCGATAAGTTTAGAGGAAAAGTTCATGTTTCAAAAATACAAAATAGTGATGGAATGATGGGCGACACTTTTTTAATCTGTTCAACCCGGCCGGCTTTTAAACGGAGGGGGAAGCGAAATATTGTGGTAAATTCTGCTTAGTTTTGAAAAATTTATGTCTATGCGGATGTGTTTGCTGTATTCATCTTTTTTATTCCTTTCAGGCCTGTTTTCCTGTTCACCAGGAGCCCAAAAACAGGATGGGCCGGTTAAGGCCGCGCCTGCAACTTCACAGGTTCTGAAATCGATTCCAGATACACTTCCCAGAGGGCGGGTTATCCGACAGGTTGTCTGTCAGTCTGATCCGGGAAGCAGTTATGCAATTTACCTGCCCGGGAAAATGAAAAAGGGTAAAAAGTATCCGGTTGTGTTTTTCTTTGATGCACATGCCCGGGGGACTATGCCCCTCGAAAAATATCAGGAAATTGCAGAACGCTATTCCTTTATTCTCTGTTGTTCCAATAATTCCAGGAACAGGATGGATGCAGCTACGGTAGGGGCCATTACCATCGGTTTTTTTAAAGATGTGCTGGAGCGTTTTCCGGCTGATGAGCATAATATATTTACGGGAGGGTTTTCGGGAGGGGCGCGGGTCGCAATCGGAGTTGCTTTGCAGGATCCAAGGGTGAAAGGGGTTATTGCCAATTCCGCCGGATTTGATCCCCGTCAGGAACCTCTGCGTAAAGAAGTGTGTTTCGCAGGCCTTGTGGGGAGTGAGGATTTCAATCTTGCGGAACTTAAAACCACACAGCGTGCACTGAATGCATCCGGTAACACGAATGACTTGTTGATTTTTAACGGTAAACACGATTGGGCTCCGTTGAACGATATGGATAAAGCGTTCCTGTTAGTATGGCTCGAAGGGATCAAAGCCGGCCGGATTGAACGGAATGACAGTATTCTGAATGCATCCTTCCTGACGGATCAGAAAGAAGTTGAAAAAATCCTGCATGGGAAAAGCGATCCGCTTGTTCAGGCTTCCGCATGCAGGCTTATGGAACTATACTATAGCGGACTTAAACCTGTCGAAACTTACAAATTGGCTCTCAAAAGAATAACGGAGGGGGCTCCTTATAAAGGAGCTGTCGTTAAAGAGGAAGAAGAGGGGAAAAATGAACAAAGTCAGCAGGATGTGTATGCCCGGGCTTTCCGGGAGAAGGATATGAAATGGTGGATTGAGGAAGTAAAAAGAATGAATGAAGAAACTAGGACCACAACGGATAAAAACAAGGCTGCATATACGAAAAGACTCCTGGCTTATTTGAGTCTGGTGGCTTTTATGAATTCCAATGCAGCAATGAACCAGCAGGCTTTGCCTGAAGCAAGTCACTATCTGAGTTTGTATAAGCTTGTGGATCCAACCAACCCGGAATGGGCATATATGAGTGCAGTTCTGGCGATGAGAAAACAACAGCCGGCTGCTTGCATGGCAAATCTGAAAGAGGCTGTCAAACTTGGTTTTGCCGATCTGGACAGGGTTCGATCACAGGCAGAGTTCCAGAGTCTTCAAAATGACACCGAATTTAACGAGATTTTGGCAGGCATAAAACCTGAATAAATTATAGTTTCCGTTCAAGACTCTTTGCATTCTTCTTAAGGATATCCACCAGTAAATCGACTGTGCTCAGATGGGTACGGAAAGATAAACAGGCAAAGCGTAACGTAAATCTGTTATGGAGCAGGGTGGAGGAAATAAAAATCCGCCCGTCTTTCTGTACAGCTTTGATCAGTTTTTCATTAAAACTGTTGATGGCATCCTCTGTAAGTTTTTTCCTGTTTTTCGGGATATAACGGTAGGTAACAACCGATAACTCAGGCTCAGGGCCTGTTTCAAAGCCGGCCTTTTTTATTTGTTTGTGAAAATAGGAAGCCAGCAGGAGTTTCTCATCCAGGCAATCCCGGAAAGGTTTCACGCCATGCAGCTTGAGGGGAAGCCAGAAACGAAGACCCCTGAAATGTTTTGTCAGCTCGGCGCTGAGATCAGCAGGAGAATGTTCAACTTCCGATTCAGGGTCAGAATCCTGAAGGTAATTGGCCTGGTAATGATGAGCCCTAAGAAGGTGTTCTTTCTTTTTTACGAGTACAAGGCCCAAACCATATGGAAGGAACATTCCTTTATGCGGATCCAGGACAATGGAATCACTCAGTTCCAGTCCTTTCAGTTTTTTTCTGCCATTCTTTGTGAGTACGAAAAAGCCTCCATAGGCTGCATCAATATGAAACCACAGGTTGTATTTATGAGCCACCCGCGAAATTTCCTGAAGCGGATCAATGGCTCCTGTGTCGGTTGTGCCGGCCGATGCAATAACTAACCAGGGTTTGAGTCCTTTTTTTAAGTCATCCCGAATCAGATTTTCAAGTACCACACGGTTCATACGGTATTGGTGATCGACCGGAACAAAACGTATTATGCTTTCGCCCAACCCTGCAATACGGATAGCCTTCTGAATACAGTGGTGAGCATGTACAGTCAGGTAGATCACCCCTTTCTCAATATTTTTTGCCTTAATACTTTTTGCCTCACGGGCAGTTACAATAGCACTAAGGTTGGCCAGGCTTCCTCCGGAACAGAGGTTGCCTGCAGCTCCCTGAGGGTACCCGATCTGATCGGCGACCCATTTGCAAAGCATATGTTCCATACGAACAGCACCGGGAGAAGCAAAATAGAAACCGGCATACCTGTTCAGTATATCGGCCATATAATCGCCCAGGGCAGAAAAATAAATTCCTCCTCCGGGAATATAACCCAGGTGCCCTCCTGAAGCAGGATTCAACCCCGGTGTATCTACATGTTTTTTAAGAAGTCCAAGAGCTCCTCCCATGGATAATGGCTTATCTTCAATGGGAGAGGATAGAAGTCCATGTCCGTTCTCATCGGTACTTATAAATGCTTTCTTCTTACCTATTTGTTCCAGAAAATTTTCAGTGTAATCAATAACCTGCTTTCTGGCTTTTTTACGGGCCTTTCCATCCGGTTCGAGTAACCGTGATTTCTTCTCCAGTTCAAGGATTCTTTTTTTCATCTCCTCAAATGTAAATGAATTTTTACTTTTGGGGCTTATACCTTATTCCGGTCATGTCGCCTGTACTCCTGATTATTTGTGTGATAGTGTATTCCTTAATGCTTTTCGGCATTACCTGGCTTACTACCCGAAAAACAGACAATGCGTCTTATTTCGTAGGTAACAGATCATCCCGCTGGTATGTGGTTGCCTATGGTATGATAGGCGCCTCCCTTTCGGGTGTTACATTTCTGTCCGTTCCCGGTGATGTAGGTAAAGGATCCTTTTCTTATTTCCAGATGATACTTGGATATATGCTCGGCTATGCATTCATAGCCTTTGTGCTGCTTCCGATTTACTACCGTCTCAACCTGACTTCCATCTACAGTTTCCTGAAACAAAGGCTGGGTATGCATGCCTACCGCACAGGAGCCTTTTTCTTCATCCTCTCAAGGGTTATAGGTGCTTCTTTTCGTTTGTATATTGTAGTTAATGTGCTCCAGCTTTTTGTGTTTAACGACTGGCATGTCCCTTTCTGGCTGACGACACTGGCCTTCATCTTGCTTATTCTTGCTTATACGCTTAAAGGAGGGGTCAAGACGATTGTATGGACGGATTCCCTTCAAACAACTTTTATGCTTGTATCCCTCGTTCTTTCTGTGCTGTTGATCAGCCGGGAACTTAATCTGGATGCAGGAGGGCTCGTCCGCACAATACGGGAAAGTCCCATGTCCGACATCTTTGTATGGGACTGGCATTCCAAGAATTTTTTCATCAAGCAATTCTTTGGAGGTATGTTCATTGCAATTGCTATGACGGGGATGGACCAGGAAATGATGCAAAAAAATATCAGCTGTAAAACAGCCGGCGAGTCGCGTAAGAATATGTTATCCTTCAGCGTGGTGCTGCTGATTGTTAATTTTATTTTTCTTTGTTTGGGTATTCTTCTTTATCAATATGTACAGACAAAAGGATTAAGCATTCCTCAGCGAACAAGCGACGATCTGTTTCCGACTATAGCGCTTCATTATCTGGGAACTTTTTCAGCGCTTTTCTTTATTATAGGTCTGATTTCAGCGGCTTATCCCAGTGCCGATGGGGCCCTGACTGCCCTCACCGCTTCTTTCTGTATAGATTTTCTGGGTTTTGAAACCAGAAAAAAATGGGATGAGTCAAAGAAAACCCGCATACGGATGATCGTGCATTTCTCTTTTGCCGCCCTCCTCCTGTTTGTAATCGTCGTTTTCCGGATGATCAATAATGAAGCTGTTGTACGTCAGTTGTTCCGGGTAGCAAACTATACCTATGGCCCCTTACTTGGTCTTTTCATGTTCGGTATTATTTCCAAACGAAGTATACGTGACAGGATGGCCCCGGTGGTCTGCATTCTGGCACCCCTCTGTTGTTATCTGATTGATGCGAATTCAAAAAACTGGATGGGGGGATACAGTTTCGGAAACGAATTACTTATCCTCAACGGGTTATTAACTTTTACCGGCTTGTTACTCATCAGCCGAAAGCTTACTGCTTCCTGATTACCATCATCCCGTCACGAATGGGGAAGAGTACATTCTCGATCCGGGAGTCGTTCATCACTTTTTCATTGAAAGCCATGATCGCCAGGGTGTCCTCATCGGCATCTTTCTTTTCCTGAATTACTTTACCGCTCCACAATACATTATCGGCAATAATATAGCCTCCCGGCCTGATATGGTCAAAAACAAGGTCGTAATAATTGGAATAATTTTCCTTGTCGGCATCAATGAAAACAAGGTCGAATAGTTCATGCAGAGTGGGAATCACCTGTTGTGCATCCCCTATATGGAGTCGAATTTTTTGTTCCATACCTGCTTCATGTAAGTACTTCCTCACCATCGTTTCCAACTCTTCATTGATGTCGATTGTATGCAGTATGCCATCATCTGACAGACCTTCGGCCAGACAAAGGGCTGAATAGCCGGTAAAGGTTCCTATTTCAAGAATGCGCTTAGGGCGAATCATACCGGAAAGCATGCTCAGTACACGGCCTTGCAGGTGACCGCTAAGCATTCGGGGCATAAGCATGCGTGTATAAGTTTCCCGGTTCAGTTTTTGCAGCAAGGCTGTTTCGGGTTTGGTATGGCTGCATACATATGCGTCCAGTTCGGGTGTGAGGAAGTCCATTGAGGCTGTTTAGTAAGGGTTATTCAGAGTTTGATCCTCGGAGCAAGAAGCAGAGAGCTCATGCTTTTTTCGGCAAAAACCTCATTGGAAGCTTCCAGGATCTGGGAGGAGGTGACTTTATTTATTTTTTTCATCCATTCCGAAAGAGGCTCCGCTTCATCAAAAAGAAGCAGGTTCTTGGCATGACTTATCACTGTGCTCAGGCGACTTTCCCTTGCAAGGGTGATCTGACCACAAAGTTGAACCTTGGCATCATGAAGCTGTTGAGTACTGAGCTTTATATGCTGAAGAATATTCAGCTCCTTACGGATCAGCTTACGGGTGATATCCACGTTACCGGGATCGGTACCGAAATAGATACTGAATATGCCCGAATCGGAAAAGGCGGTATAATTTGATTCTATCTGGTATGTATATCCGTATTTTTCACGAATTCCCAGGTTCAGACGGGAATTCATAGCGGGCCCGCCGAGCAGATTGTTGAGCAGGATAAAGACAGTACGGTATGGATGAGCGGAAGAATACGCCAGGTTACCCATGACACAGTGTGCCTGATGGGTTTCCCGAACAGGGTGAAGCTGGAACGGTTTATAAGCAGTAAAAGATTGACGTACCGGCAATCCTTCCGATGAAAGAAAAGGGCTGAGGTAGCGTTCTGTCAGTTTTTTGACTTTCGCAGGAGCTATATTGCCAGCGCAACTGAATACAATATTCCGGCCCCTGTAATGTGTCTGCATGAATTTATGCAGGGCTGCAGCCTTCACCCCCCTCATTGCTTTTTCATCACCGAGGATATTCCGTCCCAGCGGATGTCTGTGAAACAGCTGGCCTTCAAAATCATCATGTACCTGTTCAGCAGGACTGTCCAGATAGGCATGAATTTCATCACTTATCACATCTTTTTCTTTGGCGACCTCTTTAGCCGGAAATACGGAATTAAGGGTAATATCACTTAGCAACTCAAGAGCCCTTTCGAAATAAGGTAATCCTACCGATACATAAATGCATGTATCTTCCTTTGTAGTATAGGCATTCAACTCACCTCCAACCGAATCCACACTTTGAAGTATATCCAGACTGGATTTTTTTTTCGTGCCTTTGAAAATACTGTGCTCAATGAGGTGTGCAAGACCGGTATTCTCACCTTCCTCATCACGGGTTCCGGCATTGATCAGGATTGCACAATGAACATTCTCTCCAGCTTCCGGTGCATGTATAACCCTCACACCATTCTTCAAATTGAACCGAATCAGTTTTTCTTTCATATATAAGAGGGCTCAATACCCGTTTAAAGATAGAAAATAATATCAAGAAGCAAGCTTGAATAGAATGGCGGAACCCCTTGCAATGACTGACTTTTGAGTGGTGATGCGCCTGCCCGAAAGTGGTGGTTTTCAACAATTCAGGGTTTATAAGTTCGATTTGCTACTCCAGTTACTCCTCTTTTTTTTAATCAATTTAGGGCATTGAAAAACGCTGAATAGCATGGTTTCTTGTACCAACCCCATGAATATACAGCTTTCCAATGTACACATCCGGATGAAGAAAACAGTACTGTGCATCTTACTTTTCATTTGGATCTGGCAACCACTCCTGGCCCAGAAACATAAAAAACCTTCTGCTTTGCAGGAGGATATGCTAGGCTCAGCCGAATATTTTTTTGACGACGGGCAATTCCTCCGGGCACTTCCATTCTTTCAGAAACTGGTAGATTCCGACTCGACCAATGCTTACTACCATTATAAATTAGGAATATGCTATCTGCACAACAGTGAGGCGAAAGCGAAATCGATATCTGAACTCGAACTGGCCCAACAGATCAACCCTTCCCTTCCGGATATGAAGTGTTACCTGGGTATGGCCTACCACCTGAACAATAAATTTGATGAAGCTATAGATTTGTTCAATCGCTACCTCAGTGAGAACCCTTCGGCTGCCAAGAAAAAGCTTGCCAGTCACTATATAGAGTACTGCCAGAATGGAAAGATACTTATTCAACGGCCAATGGATGCAGATTTAGTCAATACAGGATCTGTTGTCAATACCTCAGCCGATGAATACGCTCCGGTTATATCTTCCGATGAATCAACACTCATTTTTACATACAAAGGTGAACGTAGTAAAGGCGGTTTAATGGATGAAAACTTCAATCCGGATCCGTCGGGCGATTATTATGAAGATATCTTTATATCACAACGCGTAGGTAAAGACTGGCTCACGCCCGAAAGTATCAGCGATAATATCAATACCAAAGGGCATGATGCAAGTATTGCGCTTTCATCGGACGGTCAGACACTTTTCATCTTCAAAAGTACCGAGAAAGATAAGGGAGATATTTACATGAGTGTACTGAAAGGTGATCAGTGGTCAGAACCTGCAAAACTAGGTCCCAATATTAATTCAAATGCATCCTGGGAAGGCAGCTGCTCCATAACAAGTGACGGCCAGTTGCTTTATTTCGCAAGTGACAGGAAAGGCGGATATGGAGGAAGAGATATCTACGTCTCTAAAAAGCAGCCTGATGGTGAATGGGGGCCGGCACAAAATCTGGGACCGGCAGTTAATACCGAATACGATGATGATGCACCTTTTATCCACCCCGACGGGATTGATCTGTTCTTCAGCTCTAAAGGCCATAACAGTATGGGGGGGTATGATATTATGTACTCCACAAAGAAGGAAGGAATCTGGTCAGATCCTATCAACCTCGGTTATCCTCTGAATACAACGGAAGATGAACGATATTATGTGCTTACTGCCAGCGGTGAATTCGGTTATTTCTCGTCGGACAGAGCCGGAGGCGCAGGCGGACAGGATATTTATACGGTCAGTCCGGGATTTCAGGGTGAGCGCCCGGTCCTTGCACTGGTTGTAGGTACTGTGATGGTAAATGACAAGCCTGCCGATTCCAAAGTAAGGGTCACCAATATGACGACCGGACAGGAACAGGGTGTATATAATTCAAATTCCTCAACCGGTAAATACCTGGTGGCACTTACCCCAGGTAATGAATACAAAGTTGCAATAGAAGTTGACGGGCTTGATCCGCATATTGAATATGTAAATGTCAAGAATATAGAAACCTTTGTACAGGTTAATGAGGATGTGAAGATGTACTCTCCGGGGAATCCAAACGCAAAAAAGGTGACCCTTGCCGATTCAGCCAATACCCTTCAATCTAAAATCGATGCACAAATAGCCAAATATCGTTCCGAACAGAATTACGGAGTGTATGAGAACCTGACCTATAAGAAGATTATAACTGCCCACGGAGAAGATCGTCATGACAGCGTGGAGTTCATGGTTGAACTGGGAAGGTTCGAATGCCCTGTTGATTTTGATTCTTCCCGTGTGAAGCCGGTAGGGCATATACGGTCTGAATTGGATTTTGAGAAGGCTACGATTTTTTATGTAGGCCCCTTTAAGACCTTGCTTGATGCTGAGCTGGTAAGACAGAAGGCCCTTAAGCTGGATACAAGTATACACCAGTCAGCAGTGACTGTTAATGATCACGGAAGAAGAACAACTGTTCAGAAGTATTATGCCGCTGACTATAAACGTAAAGATTATATACCTCCTGTCAATACCCTCTTGCAAAAGTGTAAAGCACAGGCTACAGTGGCATCGGCATCTACCGATCCCGTGCTTAAAAACCTGGTAAAAGACCATGGCGATTTTAAAGCCGAGGGCCTTACCTATAAGCTGGAACTGGCTTCCGTAAAAAACGAAAAAGATTTTGATCCGACTCCTTTTTCCAAATACGGAAAGGTAGAAAAGAAGAAATATCCCGATGGAACGATACACTATTCGATGGGCCCTTATTCAACCTTGAATGAGGCTGTTAAAACCAAGGATAGTCTGGTGGCAAAGAATGCATCTGCTGCCAAATCTGTTGTTATGGTGCTTGATTTCGGAAAACCCAAAACAGTGCAAAAGTATTTTGAAGAGCATAAGGAACCCGTTGTTATAAAAAACCCACCTGCTGTTGTTAAGAAAGACACTGTAGTCAGGAAAACGCCTCCTGTAGTTGTCGCTTCCGGACCTTGTATAAGTGATACCCTGATCAACTTCTCAGCTTTTGTAGGCCTGGATCTGAATGTAAAGTCGAATTATGACAAATTGATTGCCACTGCCGGCAGGTTATGCTCTGAAAACATGAGCTTCACAGTTCAAATCGGAGCTTACCGCTATCCATCTAATTTCAAACACGCCAATCTGAATCAGCTCGAACCTCCACCTGCTGTGGTCAAACCTTATCCGGATGGTATTACACGATTTACGATGAGGGAGTTCAAAACACTAAGCGAAGCAGAAACATTCCGGCAAACGTGTATCAAGTTAGGCACGAGAGATGCGTGGATCACAGCTTCTTATAAAGGAGAGCGTAAACTTCTTCAGGAATGTATAGCCAATAACTTCTGGGGCAAGGCAATCAATTAATTCAACTTGCCCTTATTTCGTTTCCAGCCCCAAACTTTTCAGAAAAGCTTTGTTGTTCGGTTCCCGGTTCAGGAAATTCCGTACCAGATTAAGTGCATCATCACTACCTCCTTTAGATAATACTTTACGGCGAAACAAGTCACCTGTTGCCGGGTTGAGCGGATTGTCCGAAAATACCGAATACATATCCTGGGCATAAACTTTAGACCACAGATAGCCATAATACTGTGATGCATATCCGGTCAGGTGTCCGAAACTGGCTTCAAAATGGGCTCCATCCACATAGGGAAATAAGGTTATTTCGTTTTGTAATTTCTTCACCAGGTCAGGAATCGACTGTGAATTATCGGCAGAAAAACCGTCATTGAGTGTAAAATCAAGTGTGCCGTATAATACCTGTTGCAGGGAGAGGATTCCGGAAGTTGCATTTTGGGACGCAATCATTTTATCGAGCAGCTCAGCTGGAATTATTTTGCCGGTCTGGTAATGTTTTGCAAATGCCGAGAGTACTGATTTGTTCCAAACCCAATTTTCCATAATCTGTGAAGGAGCTTCCACAAAATCTGTCACCACATTGGTACCGGCAAAAGATTCGAGTTCGGTTTCACTGACCATAACATGCATCAGATGTCCGAATTCATGAAATATAGTCTGCACTTCAGAGTGGGTCATCAGGGAAGGATGACCGGG
>JBIOHC010000059.1:0-22240 GCA_044448685.1 Bacteroidia bacterium | reverse complement strand
TATATGTACCGTTACCATCAATGGCACCCCGTATACCGTTCATATGTGGTAAGCTAAAAGAACCATTAGCGGATTAAAAATCAATCCCGTTCCTGCCCTGCAGAAACGGGATTGATTTTTTTAATATCTTTCCGTTAAGATACATTCCCTTTTTTTATGCGACGCCTCTCTGGCCTTCTATTCCTGCTTTCACTGACTTCTGCAGCTCAACAGCCCCGGATTGACTCTCTTGAACATATACTCTCTTCCCAAAAAGAAGACAGCAATAAAGTAAATACAGCCCTCCTCCTCTCTAACCTGTACAGAAAAACTGACAAAACAAATGCCTTGCATTATGCCGAAACAGGACTTGTTCTTTCCACCCGCTTACACTGGACAAAAGGTTTTCTGAAAACCCTCAACAGCAAAGCATTCATTCTTTACAAATTCGGCGATACCCAGGAAGCCCTTCGCTTGTTCCGCATCGGCCTTGACTCTTCACAAAAAACAGGTAACATAGCACTCACAGGCGATTATGAAGGAGGAATATCCAACTGCTATTCCCACCTTGGAGAAACCGACAAAGCCATTGAACACCAGGAAAAAGCGCTTACTATTTGCCAAAAAGTGTCTGATAAAAAAGGCGAAGCACGGGCACTTATGAACCTCGGAATTCTGATGGGCAATAAAGGGCTCTATGACAAAGAACTGGACTGCTACCTGAAAGCCCTCAGAACACAGGAATCTTTTGGATCTAAAATGGATGTAGCGAATACAAAAGAAAACATAGGAATCTTTTTTGTGAACAGAATGGACTCTGCAAAAGCTCTGGATTATATGAGACAGACACTGCAGCTCCGGCATGAACTCAATGACAAATTAGGAGAGTGCACCACACTAAACAATACCGCAGGCATTTACGGTGCTTTTAACAATATGCCAAAAATGGCCGACTACCTTCTGCAGTCCCTTCACCTGGCTGAAGCAATGGGAGAAAAAAGGAGTATCGCTACTGCCTGTGGAAACCTGGGTGAAGCCTATGCCTCCATGAACCAGCTTCCGCTTGCCCTGGAATACCTGGAACGCTCTATGAAATTACATGAAGAAATGAACGACCAGCGCGGGGAAGCGGTCAACCTCCGCAACCTGGCCCAGGTATGTATGCTTAGCGGACAAATGAATAAGGCAATAGAACATGCCCAACATGCCCTTAAACTGTCCAAACAATTCGGGGAAAAATCGCTTGTATACGACTGTTACCGTACGCTGGGCGAATTGTATTTCAAAGCAGGTGATTTTAAGAATGCATATGAATCACAGAAACAATATTCCCTCCTGAAAGATTCTGTCAACACAGAAAAATCAGGAAAGCAAATTGCAGAAATGCAAACCAAATATGAAACCGAGAAAAAACAACTCCAGATTAATGACCTTGAAAAAACAAAACAAATACAGCACCTGGAAATAACACAAAAAGCAAATGATATTGAACAGCAACGGTTCTTTCTGATCCTGGTTGGAATCTCCCTTCTGATAGCCTGTGTGATGGTGTTTTTTATTTTCAGAAGCTACCGCCAAAAAAAGAAAGCCAATGTAGCACTGACTGCAGCGTACAACATCATTGAAGAAAAGAATCACCTGGTGGAAGAGAAAAGCCAAATGGTGGAAGAAAAGAACAAAGAAATTCTCGATTCCATTCATTATGCCAAACGTATACAGGGAGCCTTGTTTGCAGGGAAAAAACTGCTGCAGAAAAATCTTCCCCGGCATTTCATCCTGTATAAACCCAAAGATATTGTAAGCGGTGATTTTTACTGGGCCGCTGAAACCACTTCCGGAAATACCGCGCAGTTTATGCTTTGTACGGCCGACTGCACCGGACATGGTGTGCCCGGAGCATTCATGAGCCTGCTCAACATTTCCCTGCTCAATGAAACAGTACTCGAAAAACAGGTTCATTCTCCCGAAGCTATACTTGGGCAGGTAAGAGAACGTATCATCCACTCCCTGAACCCGGAAGGATCAGAAGCTACTTCCCGTGATGGGATGGATGCTATCCTCTGTGCCTTTGATTTCAAAGGAGGATGGCTCCGGTTTGCCTGTGCCAATAACCCTCTCTGGCTGATCAGAAACGGTGAACTCAAAGAATTTCAGGGAGATAAAATGCCTGTAGGTATTCATGGGGGAACAGTAACCCCCTTCACCCTGCAAACCCTTGGACTAAGAAAAGGGGATTGTATCTATACCTTTACCGATGGGTATGCCGATCAGTTCGGTGGACCGAAAGGAAAGAAATTCAAATACAAACAACTCGCGTCACTCCTGCTTTTAATTCATCAGGAACCAATGGAAAAGCAGGAAGAAATCCTGAATCAGACGATAACTGAATGGAAAGGCGGACTGGAACAGGTGGATGACATCCTGCTTATTGGCATTAAAATCTGATTCGCTTACTTACTCAGCAATTCCTTTACAAGGGTTGAAATCATCTTCCCTTCAGCCTTACCGGCAAGCTGTTTGGTTGCAACTCCCATTACCTTGCCCATATCGCCCGGACCTGCTGCTCCAACCGTTTGTATGATAGCCTGCACCTCCTTACGCACATCATCCTCTGTCATCTGCTTTGGCAGGTAGGCTTCAATAACCGAAACCTGGAACAACTCCACTTCGGCAAGATCATTCCTGTTCTGGGTCTTATAAATATCCGCAGTCTCCTTACGTTGCTTCACCATTTTCTGCAAAGCCTTGGATTCGCTTTCAGGAGTAAGCCCTTCAGGAGAAGTTTTCAAAAGCAGAATAGCAGATTTAATGCCACGCAAGGCTTCCAGCTTGCCTTGCTCCCTGGCCAGCATTGCGGTTTTGATATCGGAATTGATTTGTTCTTCGAGTGTCATATCTTGATTTAGGTATTAGGATTTAGGGTTTACATATAGGTCATAAACAGGAAGTGCTTTCCGAAGAAAGCACCCCAAAGATAATCCCTAATCTGAAACTTTAAAAATACAGCCTCCTTAATCTACATTATCATGCAGAAATGAATTATTCGGCTTGATTTCTATCTTCTTATCCTCATTTTCAGTAAGCGTGTATTTGCTCACCTGTGATTCAGAAGAATGGGGCGTGTTATCCAATGCAACCTTTCTTCTTACAAATGCAGGTTCCTGCTCAAGCTCTGTAAGCCCGTTCGGTGTTTTCAGCTTCAGACTGAGTTCCTTCAGTCTGAGAATACGCTCATACGCCTTGCGTTTCTGATCTTCTTCCGCAATACGTTTGGCCTCTTCCTGATTACGTGCTTCTATATCCTCTTTGCTTTTTTGCTCCGATACAGGCTCTTCTCTTTTCTTCATCACTGGTTCTTCCACTTCCTCCTTGGATGCCGTAGATTCAGCGAAGATCTCCTTGGCCGGAACCTCCGGATTGAGTTCGAATACAATCTCCTTGGGACTTTCATCGGCTGACAATATAAACGGCTTCTCATCTTCCTCCGTTATTTCCGAATCTTCCGAAGTGATTTCCTCCTCAGATTGCGCAGCAATTTCAGATTGTTCAGCCTCACTCACCATCTGCTCCTCTTCACCTGCAGTAACATTTTCTGCAAGAAATTCTGTAGCCGGCAACTCCCATATCTGCTCTTCTGGTTCCTGAACATGCATCTCAATATAAGACTCCTCACTGTCTGAAACATGCATCTCCTCTTCTGACTGAATTTCGGAACCGGACTCAGAACTGACTTCCAGAGAACCTTCTACCACTTCTGTTTCAATCCTGTTTTCAAATTCAATTGTCACCTGCTTTTCCTCCTGTGTACTCCTGGTAATCAGAAAAGGTTCAAGAGGGTTCACTTCAAGTGCTGAAGAAACAGTTTGTACTGCTTCAGTCGACAAAGGCGCAATGGTGATAGCCTGTGGTGTTGCTTCATCAAGGCTAAGCACAACCTTCTCCGGTTTACGGTTACTCAGGTCAAAAGGAATGGAAGAACTGGTGTGAAAACCGGTGGCTATAACCGTAACATTCACTTTATCACCCAGGGTTTCATCCACTCCGTAACCCTTGATAAGCTCGGCCGTTTGTCCGGCTTCATCCTGTATATAGTCGGTTATTTCACCAAGCTCGTCCATGGTGATCTCGTCCGATCCGGAAGTTATATTGAGTAAGACATAGCGGGCACCACTGATATTATTATCATTCAGCAAAGGCGAATTCAATGCTTCCTGCACAGCTTTAAGGGCACGCCCCTCGCCAGAGGCAGAGGCAGAACCCATAATCGCTACACCGCTATCCTTCATTACAGTCCGTACATCCGCAAAATCAACATTGATTTGTTGGGTAAGACTGATTATTTCGGCAATACTTTTTGCAGCAATACTGAGCACATTATCGGCATGACTGAATGCCTCTCTCATTTTCAGATTCCCGAACATTTCCCGAAGCTTGTCATTACAGATAACAAGCAAGGTATCTACACTGGCTTTCATCTCAGCCAGACCTTCCTCTGCCTGCTGACGCCTTTTCTTTCCTTCAAAAGAAAACGGTACAGTTACAATACCAACAGTAAGGATACCCATCTCCTTGGCAATACGGGCTATTACAGGTGCTGCACCGGTTCCGGTACCGCCACCCATACCTGCCGTGATGAATACCATACGGGTATTATTGGCAAGTATTTCCTTCAGCTGGTCTATGTTTTCCATGGCAGCCTGCTTGCCTACTTCCGGAATAGAACCGGCACCCCGCCCTTCCGTGAGCGTTTCGCCGAGAGTCACCTTGTGCGGAACAGGGCTGATATCCAATGCCTGCTTATCTGTATTGCAGACAATGAAATTCACGCCATTGATACCGAGGCGATACATGTGATTAACGGCATTGCTTCCGCCGCCGCCTACACCGATCACCTTGATGATCGATGACTGTTCTGGTAAATCGAAACGCATCATGTTGTTTGGTTTTTTAAATCGCTTGCCTGAGCCCGCGAATTTGGTTTATAAAAAAAATTGTTTGATTTGGTTGATATATTTACTTTACATTATAGATTACTTTACATAATTAGAGCCTGAATGCACCTGTTTTCAGACACTGTCCTTACTCCGGATCTTCATTAAACCATTCTTTCCCTTTTGAAAAAATCTGATCAAACCAGTTTCCCTTTGTTTTCTTGGTGTGGGTTACAACCGCTCCCTGTGCCTCCGGATGACGTTCTGTCTCCTCCAGCCCTCTCAGCACCAGTCCAACACCGGTTGCATACATAGGGCTTGTTACCTCTTCTGAACTCTTCGCCAGATGCTCATTCGGGTAACCCAATCGGGCATCCATACCTGTAACATATTCTATTAACTGTGTAATATGCTTAAGCTGTGAGCCCCCGCCCGTAACCACAATTCCGGCAATCAGCTTTTTCTCAAATCCGGAATTCTTGATTTCGTAATAGACATGCTCAATAATTTCCTCCATCCTGGCCTGAATAATATGACTCAGATTTTTTACCGAAATCTCCTTATGAGGTCTTCCGCGTAACCCGGGGATCGAAACAATTTCATTTTCCTGATTTTCACTTGCCAGAGCCGACCCGAATTTTATTTTAAGCAATTCAGCCTGGGTCTTGATAATCGAACACCCTTCTTTAATATCCTCCGTGATGATATTACCTCCGAAAGGAATTACCGCTGTATGACGGATAATATCATCCTGAAAAATTGCCACATCCGTTGTTCCACCTCCTATATCAACCAATACCACACCGGCCTCCTTTTCTTCGGCAGTCAGTACAGCATCAGCCGAGGCCAGCGGCTCCAGAGTCAGGTCAGCAACTTTGAGTCCTGCCTTCTCCACACACTTGTAAATGTTCTTTGCCGCCGCTACCTGACCCGCTATGATATGGAAATTGGCTTCAAGCCTGATACCTGACATACCGATAGGATTCTTGATACCCTGCTCATTATCCACAATATAATTCTGTGGAATCACATGTATGATCTCCTCACCCGGCAACATCACCAGCTTGTACATATCTTCTATCAGCAGATCTATATCCTTCTGACTTATTTCCTCATCCAGACTCTGACGTGTGCGTATACCTCTGTGCTGTAAGCTTTTGATATGCTGCCCTGCGATACCTACATTCACAACCTGGATATTGGCACCTGATTTACTCTCTGCTTCAGCCACTGCTGCCTTGATAGACTTCACAGTCTCATCAATATTCAACACCACACCTCTGGCCACACCAAGTGATTCTGCCTTGCCCATGCCCAGGATTTCAATCTTTCCATGCTCAGTTCTGCGCCCTACTATAGCCGCGATTTTGGTGGTTCCTATATCCAGACCTACTACAATGTTTGATTCCATGAGGCGATTCGTTTAGTACAAACTATTTGATTTTTATATTTAAGGCTGACGCTTGAATAAGCATCCCAATCACCTGTATTTCTTAACCCTTCCCGGTAAAAGGTTTTAAGCTTGCTGAATTTTTCCTCCAGATCTCCGGAATCTCCCAGCAGAATCCGGAACGTTCCCGCAGTAGGAATCAACTCAAATTCCTTATCAGCGTTTACATAGATCTGCCCTATCAATGACTTGCGGAACGGATCCTTCTGAATAAAATCCGCTATTTTATAAATATCATCCAGAACAGAATAAGCCCTCAATGTTGGCATACTTTCAATATCCCTTGCACTATACCTGTACCAATTACCATAAGACTCTGTAATAAATCCATTCACAGCAACTACATCAGCAGTATAATTGACCGACCAGGGCATCAGCTTTCCGTCTGCATCCATATAATAACTGTCACCACTCATTGAAAACACTCTTGCCACCGGCTTACGTTGTGATGCCTTTATGCGTACCTGTCCGTTTACTGAAACAAATACTTCCGATTTACTTACACAGGGATTATTATCGATAAGCCGTTCCAGCTCTGCCACATGAATGGTCGACAAAGGCTGATGAATGATAGAGTCGCCTTTATCCGTGAGCATCTGCCGTATATCATCACGGGTTACAAAATAACTTTCCTCCTCGGCGTTAATATTAATATCAAGTCCTGTTGCCCTGCGCTTACCTTGCTCCTTTTGAACAAACCCCAGTGTTACAAGCGTGCCTAACGCAAATAATGACCAGAGTGATATATTAATAATCTTTTTCAATTCACTGAATTTTCAAATGCTTGTTTAATCGGACCGACCAATGCATCAATATCGCCTGCCCCTAAAGTGAGCAACACTTCCGGCTTTCTTTTTTTAAGTTCGTCAATGAGCTCTGACTTGGCACAAAGCATTTTGCTGACAGAACTGATTCCGTTCAGCAACATGGCCGAAGTAATTCCTTCTATCGGCTTTTCACGTGCCGGATATATATCAAGCAGGATCACCTCATCCAGCATGGAAAGGCTTTTCATAAACCCTTCGGCAAAATCCCGGGTACGTGTATATAAGTGAGGCTGAAAAACTCCTGTAAGTTTTTTCCCGGGATACATCTCCCTGACCGACTGAATACAGGCTCTGAGCTCCTCCGGATGATGTGCATAATCATCTATATAAACCAATTTATCCTTGCGGATCTGATATTCAAACCTTCTCTTGACACCTTTGAAAGATGCGAGTGAATTACGGATCTTATCGTCCGGCAAACCCATCAGACGCGCTACAGCCGTTGCTGCTACCGAATTCTCCACATTGTGAGATCCGGGAAGACCCAGAGTCAGTCCTTTTAACTCCCTGTCCGCTTCCACGATTGAGTAATGATAACTGCCATCTGCAATATTCAGGGAAGAAGTATGAATCATGGCCGGCTTGTCCAACGCATAGGAAATGAGTCTTGCTTTCACTCCTTTCTGCACAGCTTCAGTACCTCTTTTAGCAATCAGCACCCCGCCGGTTTTTATCTGCCTGGCGAAAAGGTTGTAGGATTCATGCATTTGATCCCTGTTGCCATAAATATCAAGATGATCAGCATCCACCGAAGTGATTACGGCAATATCCGGATAAAGCGCCAGGAAGGACCGGTCATACTCGTCAGCTTCAACAACTGTTACGGCGCCCGCTTTTCCACACTCTTTTCCGATGAACAGATTCGTATTGTAATTCTGTGTAATCCCTCCGAGAAAAGCCGAGCAATCTACACCTGAACTCCGCAGCATATGCGCTATCAGCGATGAAGTAGTGGTTTTACCATGTGTTCCTGCCACTGCTATAGTGAAGGAGTTTTCGGTTATTATCCCCAATACTTCCGATCGCTTTTTTAGAGTGAACCCGTGATTTATAAAAAACTGATATTCGCTATGCTCTTTGGGGACGGCTGGTGTGTAAATGATCAGCGTATCCTCTGCCTTCAGGTTCATATCACGAATCGCCAGAATGCTTTCATCAAAATGGATGGCAATATTTTCTGCCTGCAGTTCCTCTGTAAGCGGTGTGGCTGTTTTATCATAACCGGCCACTCTCTTTCCGCTTGCATTGAAATACCGGGCCAGGGCACTCATGCCGATGCCTCCGATACCAAGCAAATACACATTCCGGAACGAGGAGAAATTCATCTTACTTCTTATTATTATTGATCAGATTCAAAATTTCATTGGCAATAACGATAGCCGAATCAGTAAATGCCAGCCTTGAAATATTCACTTCCAGCTTTTTCTTCATTTCTGTATTCTTAACCAGTGCAACAGCTTGTGAAACAAGCTCTTTTCCGGCATCACTATCCTTCACCAAAATCGCCGCCTGATGCGTAACCAATGCCTGAGCATTCTTTGTCTGATGATCTTCGGCAACATTTGGAGAGGGCACCAGAATACATGCCTTTTTTACCAGACATAATTCAGATACAGAACTCGCTCCTGCCCTTGAAATAACAACATCAGCAAGCACATAGGCAAAATCCATTTGGGAAATAAAATCAAAAGCCCGTATACCGTTCATTTCATAGGCCTTTACAGCCTCAAGTGCTGCCGGATAAAACTGCTTTCCGGTTTGCCATATTACCTGAATCCCTGCGTTGCTGAATGCTTCCAACCCCGCACACAAGCTTTCATTCAATGTTCGTGCTCCCAGACTTCCCCCTATCACCAGCACAGTCTGCTTTTCAGGATCCAGCTTAAAAAACTCGGCAGCACGAGGACGCTTTCCTTCCAGCTTCAGAATATCCTGCCTCACCGGATTTCCGGTAAGAATAATTTTTGATTTTGGAAAATATTTTTCCATTCCTTCATATGCCACACAGATCCGGCTCACTTTCTGTGCCAGCAGCCGGTTCGTTATTCCCGGATAGGAATTCTGCTCCTGTATAAGAGTTGGTATACCTGCATTCGAAGCTACCCGAAGCATAGGACCGCTGGCATAACCACCGGTACCAACTGCTGCATCTGGCTTGAATGATTTCATAATCTTTTTTGCTTTCAGTATACTGGATATAACTTTAAATGGAAATGCCACATTCTTTAAACTTAATTTACGCTGAAGACCGCTTATCCAAAGACCTTCAATTTTATATCCCGCTGCCGGAACTTTTTCCATCTCCATCCGGCCTTCTGCTCCCACAAACAGTATTTCTATCTGACCGCCACACTTTTCCTTCAGTGCATTCGCTATCGCAATAGCCGGGAAAATATGTCCCCCGGTTCCCCCCCCGCTTATAATTACTCTAGGCGGCTGCAAGCTGTTCTCCTTTCTCCGAATTCATATCCTTCATCGCACCGCTCTTTTCTGATTCCGACTCCCGGCTTACACTTAATATGATCCCGATTGCAATACTTGTAAACCAGATAGACGTTCCACCCATACTAACAAGAGGCAATGGCTGACCTGTAACTGGAAACAGATTGACTGCAACTGCCATATTGATCATTGCCTGGAATACCAGACTGAAGGTTAACCCTATGGCCAGATAGCTACCGAATGTTTTAGAAGTATTATTTGCTATCCGGACACCTCTGAACAGCAATACCATATAAAGAAAGAGTACAAAAGCTCCTGCGATCACTCCCCATTCCTCAATGAGAATAGCGAAAATAAAATCCGATGATGCCTGAGGAAGAAAATTCCGCTCTTCACTATGACCCGGCCCTTTTCCGAAAAACACTCCGCTGGTTCCGATAGCAATCTTAGCCTGCTCGGCTTGAAAATTATCTTCACTGTTACCGGAAGAGAAATTTTCAATTCTGGCTTTCCAGGTCCTGCCCCGCTTGATACTATCCGGGTATTTCATAATGATAAAACCGAAAATAGTGGCCGCCAGCAAACACCCTCCTAACAACACAGCCATGTATTTAAGCGGCACCCTGCCGATAAACATAAGAATCAGACAAGTCAGAAACAGGATGGCAGCCGTTGAAAAATTGGCAGGCAAAATCAATGCGCAGATAATTCCTACAGGAATTATTACATGCAAAAACCCTGTCTTGAAATCGGAAATGGTTTCCTGCTTTACAGATAGTAAACGGGCAACGTAGGCAATAAGAGCAAGCTTGGCGAAATCGGAAGTCTGAAAAGTAAGTCCCAATCCGGGAATACCGATCCACCGGTTTGCCTCCCCCGCACTTATACCCTTCAAAAGAGTGTACAATAAAAGCGGCGCTGCTACCCATACCGCTATCTGAGAAATACGGGAGAAATATGTGTATTTCACCTTGTGAACAAGATACATTAACAGGAAACCCATACCAATAATCAGCACATGCTTCACCAGATAGTACAGGGCATTCCCATTCTTGTAACGGGTAGCCAGGGCCGTTACAGAAGTATATACACAGACAATGGAAATAATGGACAGCAGTATAACCACTATCCAGATTACTTTATCTCCCTTTATCGTCTTAAACATGGCTCAGGCTAATGCGTTTACAAGTTCCTTGAATTTGTCACCCCTGTTCTTATAATTGTCAAAAGCTCCAAAACTGGGACAGCCCGGTGAAAAAAGCACTGTAGATCCCGGTTTGGCCAGCTGTGCCGAAAGTGTTACAGCTTCTTCCAGACTTTCTGCATACACAGTAAATCCAAGATGCATCAGGGCGGAGAAAATACGCTCCCTCTCAGTGCCCAGACAAATGATCGCTTTTACTTTTTCCCTCACAAGCCCCTGCAGTATTCCATAATCACTTCGAAGATCTGTACAGCCCAAAATCAATACCACATCCTCATTCATAATCTGCAACGAATTCCATGTATCATTCACGGCCGTTGCCTTGGAATCATTTATATAATTAACCAGATTAATCCTGGCAACGAACTCCAGATTGTGCTCAAAAACAGAAAGTGCAGTCCGGCTGTCAGCCAGCTTACTGGCTGAAAAAGCGATGGTCAGGTTGTTTTTCACTTCTTTCATAAATGCTCGTTTAATTCAGTAGTTGTTTATAAAGAACGCATCGCCATTTTAAACTGATGACCCCTGTCCTCATAGTTCTCAAACAGATCGAAACTGGCACAAGCCGGGGAAAGAAGAACCACATCACCCTTTTTACCCAGGCGGTAGCTGGCCTTCACAGCTTCCATAGCTGAACCGGTTTCTACGATCGTTTCAACAACATCTTTAAATGCCTCGATGATCTTTTTATTATCCAGACCGAGGCAAACAATAGCCTTGACCTTTTCCTTCACCAGTTCCGTCAGCTGGCTATAGTCATTACCCTTGTCCTGACCGCCGACAATCCAGATAACCGGCTGGCTCATACTTTCCAAAGCATACCAGGTAGAATTCACATTGGTAGCCTTGGAATCATTGATAAAATCAATCCCATGGACTTTTCCAATATGCTCAAGCCTGTGTTCAACATTATGAAAGTCAGAAAGGCTCTCGCGAATCGACTCCTTGCGGATATCAAACAGCTTGGAGGCAACCGATGCGGCCATCGAGTTGTAAATGTTGTGTTTGCCCTGGAGCGCTAATTCTTCAATTGACATAGACTGTGGATTAGGGTTTATATTGATCATCATTTCTTTACCAACTAAACAGGCGCCTTGCCTGATTTCATGCACTATTGAAAACGGGTAACACTTTGCTGTAACGGTACGCTTAGCTAATTCCTTCTTTATAACCTCATCATCATCGCAATAAATGAATGCATCTTCCGGACCCTGATTCTGTATCACTCTGAATTTAGAATCAACATAATTTTGCATCTCATAATTATACCTGTCAAGATGATCAGGTGTAATATTCAGCAGAATGGCCACATCAGCTTTAAAGTCATACATCCCGTCAAGCTGAAAACTGCTGAGCTCCAGCACATAGACATCAAAATCTTCCTCCGCAACCTGCATGGCGAAACTCTTTCCGACATTCCCTGCCAACCCTACATTCATTCCAGCCTTCTGCAGAATATGATGCGTCAGCAGCGTTGTGGTTGTCTTGCCATTACTTCCCGTGATACAGATCTTCTTTGCCTTGGTATACCTGCCGCCGAATTCTATTTCTGATATCACTGGAATACCATTTTCTTTCAGATGCTTAATCATCGGCGCCTTCTCCGGAATGCCGGGACTCTTAATGACTTCATCGGCATTCAGAATAAGTTGCTCAGTGTGCCCGCCTTCTTCCCAATTAATTCCGTATTTTGAAAGAACGATCTTATACTTCTCTTTTATAATCCCCTTATCTGACACAAAAACATCCCATCCCTTCTTAATCCCAAGTACCGCAGCCCCTACTCCGCTTTCCCCGCTTCCAAGAACAACTAACCGTTTCATCTTATCTCAGTTTCAATGTTGCTACAGCCAGAATCGCACACATAATTCCTACAATCCAGAAACGGGCAACGATCTTCGCTTCATGAATTCCCTTTTTCTGATAATGATGATGCAGCGGAGACATGAGAAAAATTCTCCGGCCTTCTCCGTATTTATTGCGTGTATACTTGAAATAGCTTACCTGGATCATAACCGACAGATTTTCCACCAGGAAGATTCCACACAGAATCGGAATCAAAAGCTCCTTTCGGATAGCGATTGCAAAAACAGCAATGATTCCGCCCAAAGCCAAACTGCCGGTATCGCCCATAAATACCTGAGCGGGATAGGAATTATACCAGAGAAATCCGACACAGGCTCCGACAAAAGCTGCAATGAATACCACCAGCTCACCACTGTGAGGGATATACATAATGTTCAGATAATCGGCGAAAATTGTATTACCCGATACATAAGCGAGAATACCAAGTGTAACTCCGATAATGGCCGATGTGCCTGTAGCAAGCCCGTCTATACCATCTGTGATATTGGCTCCGTTGGAAACTGCGGTTACGATAATGATAACAATCGGTATAAAAACAATCCATGCCCATTTCCGGTAATTGTCTCCGAGAAATTTCAGCAGGTATGCATAATCGAATTCGTTGTTCTTAACGAAAGGAATTGTGGTTTTCATTGACTTGGAATCGAACTTGGCATACTGTGGAACTTTCATAAGATTTAAATTCGCCACATTATCTGCATTCTGGTATGCAATAGGTTCATTGTGAACTACCCTTTCTCTTACGACTACTGAATTATTGAAATAGAGTGCAATTCCTACAATCAGACCAATTCCGATTTGCCCTATAACCTTGAACTTTCCTGCCAGCCCCTTTTTGTCTTTTTTGAAAACCTTAATATAATCGTCCAGAAAACCAATCAGTCCCAGCCAAACGGTAGTGATCAGCATCAGGATGATATACACATTGTAGAGCTTGGCAAACAGCAGAGTTGGAATGACAATAGCAGAAATGATGATAAGACCTCCCATAGTTGGAGTGCCTTGCTTTTCTGTTTGACCCTGCAAACCCAGATCTCTTACTGTCTCACCAACCTGCTTACGGTGCAGGATACTAATAATGCGTCTTCCGAAAACAGCAGAAATAATCAGCGAGGTAAGCACAGCCATCGCTGCCCTGAAAGAGATGTATTTAAACACCCCTGCTCCGGGAAGCATTTTATTCGAACTAAGCCAATCAAAGAGGTAATAGAGCATCTCCCTTTTCGTTATTGTGTGATCTGTTTCAGACTTTCTTTAAGAATTGTCAGGTCGTCAAACGGGTGCTTCACACCATTTATTTCCTGATACTTTTCATGACCCTTGCCTGCCAGTAAAATGATATCTCCTGGCTGTGCAAGCGAACAGGCTGTACGGATGGCTTCCTTGCGGTCTGTTATGGACAAAGTTTTCTTGTAATACAATGTTTCAATTCCCGCCTGCATCTGGGAAATAATGGCTTCCGGCTGCTCAGTCCTCGGATTATCCGAAGTCAGAATAACTTTATCACTGTTTTCGCAGGCAATCCTCGCCATTACCGGGCGCTTGGCTGAATCCCTGTCTCCACCACACCCGACAACCGTTATCACCTGCTCATTTCCGGTGCGGATATCCTTAATGGTTTTTAATACATTCTGAAGCGCATCCGGAGTATGTGCATAATCTACAATCCCGGTTATGCCACTCTCCGTACGGAAATATTCGAACCTGCCTTCAACCGGATTCAGCGTGCTGAGCGTGGTGAGTACATTCATTTTGTTTTGCTTCAGCAAAGTCGCACAGGCATAAACCCCGAGCAGATTATAGGCATTGAAAGAACCTATAAGTTTGCTCCACACTTCTGTTCCGTCAATACTGAGAAGAAGCCCAGAAAATTGATTTTCAAGAACCTTGCACTTAAAGTCAGCCATACTCCGCATTGAAAAATATTTTTTCGCGGCTTTGCAGTTCTGAAGCATTATAGCTCCGTTCGCATCATCTCTGTTTACCAAAGCAAATGCCTCGGGCTCAAGTGCATCAAAAAAACCTTTCTTTGCTTTTATATAGTCATCAAAAGTTTTATGGTAATCAAGATGATCATGGGTAATATTCGTGAAAACGCCCCCGGCAAACTGTAACCCGCTGATACGATGCTGAACCACTGCATGCGAACTGACCTCCATAAAGCAATAGGCACAACCGGTTTCAATCATCCTGGCAAGCATCTGATTCAGGCTGATGGGATCTGGTGTTGTATGAGTAGATTGTATTTCCTCTGCATTAACCATATTCCGCACTGTCGAAATCAATCCAACTTTGTAGCCCAGTGAACGGAACAGATTATAAAGAAGTGTGACCGATGTCGTTTTCCCATTTGTTCCTGTAACACCTACCAGTTTGAGTAAAGAGGAAGGATTATCATAAAAATTTGAGGCAATAATTCCCAAAGCAATATGGCTGTCTTTCACTTTTACATAAGCCACACGCTCCAGCATTATTTCCGGAAACTCCTCACAAACAATAGCTACAACTCCTTTTGATGCAACATCTTCAATATAGTCATGCCCGTCAGCCTTGGCACCACGGAGCGCCACAAAAAGCCCATCCTTCTGAACTTTTCTGGAATCAAATGTCAGAGAAGTGATTGCAACATTTGTCGAACCGGTTACTTCCAGCAATCCTGCCTTATACAATATGTCTTTCAACAATTTCATCAGAGCAGTTCGAGTGTTATTTGAGTATCCCTGTTAAACTTTTCTCCGGGAGATATGGATTGCTTCGCAACTGCCCCGCTCCCGTTAATTCGCACTCTCAGCCCATTATTCTCCAACAGATACAATGCATCCTTGGCAAGCATTCCGGTCAGATTAGGAATGATTCCCGTCTTAAGCTGACTTTCTACAGTAGAAGGTGAAAATATCAGCCGGGATTGATCGCCAGAACTGACAATCCATTCAACTTTACCATCTGTTTTATCATAAAAAGGAACATGAATGGCGTTTGCAACAACATTCATCTCTTTCCGGTTTCCACTTCGCATAACAGGCAGGTTGCTTGAAGCCAAAACAGCTGAGGCCGGATTTACTTCTTTGTGAATCTCCAGGTTCGTTGCATACACCTTGTCCGCTATTTCCTTGAAAACAGGAGCGGCTACTGCACCACCATAATACAATCCGTTGGAAGGAGCATTGATTACAATAATGCATGTATATTGGGGGTCTTCAGCTGGAAAGTAACCTACAAAGGATGCCTGATAAACTTTTTCGTATTTATTCCCCGCAGCAATTGTTTGGGCAGTCCCTGTTTTCCCGGCAATTTTGAAAACTGAATTTTTCAGGTTCTTAGCTGTGCCTTCCTGAACCACCCCCTCTAGCATTTCATGAGCCTGTTCAAGGGTCTTTTTGGAACAAATCTGAGGATTCATGATCTCCGGATAGAAGGTCTTAACAACCTGACCATGCCTTCTGAGCTCCTTAACCATCATCGGTTTCACCATCTGGCCGTTATTCGCAACCGCGTTGTAAAATGTCAGAATTTGCATGGGCGTGATATTCAGCTCATACCCAAAAGCCATCCATGGCAGCGTGGTACCATACCAGTCCTTGTCCTTTGTTGACTTAATCCGGGGTTTGCCTTCGCCCGGAATCTGCAGACCTATCGGCGATCCTAATCCGAAGCTGTAAAGGCGGTCCACAAATTTTTGCGGATTCTTGCTATAACTCCTCCAGATAAGTTTTGCTGTTCCTACATTGGAGCTTTCTTCGAAAACCTGCTTCACACTCATTCTGCTTTGCTTAGGTTCATGCGAATCCTTTATAACGCGATCATAAAATTGAACCGACCCGTTCCCGACATTAACCGTATCGCGAAGCGTTATCAGATTATCTTCCATTGCTGCCATAAGTGACATGAGCTTGAAAGTTGAACCGGGATCCCTGCTTTCTCCAATGGCATAATTAAAATCTTCATAATATGTGGATGAATCCTTCCGGGTCAGATTAGCAATGGCTTTAAGCTCTCCTGTTTTGACTTCCATTAATACTGCACATCCGTGACTCGCATTGTTTGCCTTCAACTGAGTAAGCAATGCGTGCTCTGCAACATCCTGAATATTTATATCTATGGTCGAAACCAGATCCATTCCATCCTGAGGGTCAATTTCATTATCAACATTCACCGGCATCCAAACGCCACCAGCAATCTTTCTTTTTAATCTGCTACCAGTAACACCTTTCAGTTCGCTGTTATAAGCACCCTCAAGACCGATAGGTTTTCCTATATCACCCCGGTCATACCCAATTGTTCTGGCTGCAAGCCAACGGAACGGCAACTCCCGTTTATTCGTTTGCAAAAACAAAAAACCTCCTCTGTATTTCCCAAGCTTTAGTATTGGGAAGGTTTTCATAGTCTGTAAATCCTTGAAAGAAACATTCCGGCGAAGTACCAGATATCGATCATCAGTCTTCCATGCATGAATGAGATCCTTCAGAAAATCATTTTTGTTTCTGTCCGGAAAAAGCTCAGCCAACCTTGTACTCAGTGAATCGGCTGCATTCATAAAATCGCTTTCCGACAAACTGTTAGCGAGTGGATCTATACTTGTTTCATAATATGGAAGAGAGGTTGCAAGCAAACTGCCGTTGACATCAAATATATTTCCACGCACGGCTTCTATTGTATCATTCTTCAAGGTTAGACTTGCAGCCCTGGCCTTCCATTTATCACCCTGCCCGATATTGATAATCAGAATGCGGGTTATAATACAAATAGCAAATACACTCATGAGTATGTACATGAGGTAAACCCGCCACATCATATCTTTTTTAATTTCCACTTGGCTTGTCCGTTTTGGAAATGTTGGTATCCTGCCTTAATACAATTTTACGCGGGGGCTCCTTGGATTCTTTAAGCCCCATCGATAATGCCGCCTTCGCTACTTCCGACTGCTTGCTCAAAAACATCAAATCGGACTTGGTAATAATAAACTCCGACCTCAGCTCCTTTAATTCATTTCCAAGCTTATTTAGCTGCCTCACCTTGTTCTCGGCATAATATCCGTTGGCGATATAACAAAGAGCTATAAGCGTCATGTAAAGCACGAAAGGGAGAAATTTGAGTGTAAAGTCTTTGGAAAGGAAGGAACCGCTTATAAAGTTCAGAAGGGAGCGGACAACCTTGCTGGTGCTTTTCTTAGGCACCTTTACTTCTTCAGGGGTTGGTTCTCTCAGTCTGTTTATTTTTGTCATATTCTTTTCTCAGCGATTCTAAGACGGGCACTTCGGGCCCTGTTGTTTTGTTGAAGCTCCTCGGCCTGAGGAACAATTATTTTTCTATTTACTGCATCCAGGGGTTTAATCACATTTCCAAAAAAATCTTTTTCCACCTCCCCTTCAAAATTTCCTTTGTTTATATAATTCTTAACCAGCCGGTCCTCCAATGAATGATAAGAAATCACGACCAGTCTTCCCTTCGGCTTTAACACCTCTGTGCTTTGTAACAGAAACTCTTTTAACACTACTAATTCCTCATTCACTTCTATCCTTAAAGCCTGAAAAACCTGCGCCAGATACTGATTCTCCTTCCCCCTTGGGACACATTTGGCAATTATCCCTTTGAATTGGTCCACCGTTCGTATTGGTACCGACCGTTCTTCACAAATCACCCGTGCCAGTCTTGGTGCATTCAGAACTTCACCATAGTTCCTGAATATCCCGATTAGTTCCCTTTCCGAGCTTTCATTCAGGACAGAAGCTGCAGTACGATCCCCTTTTCTATCCATTCTCATATCCAGGTCTGCCTCAAACCTCGTCGAAAAGCCCCTTTCCGGAATATCAAACTGATGAGAGGAAACTCCTAGATCAGCGAGAATTCCGTCTACCGGAATAGCCTTGTGCAGCTTGAGAAAATTTTTCAGGTACCTGAAGTTTTGCTGAACAAGCGTGAACCTTGGATCCTGAAAGGCATTTGAAACAGCATCCTCATCCTGATCAAAAGCTATCAACCTGCCTTTCTCTCCCAGCCGCTTCAGGATTTCTGCTGAATGCCCACCTCCACCGAAAGTTGCATCAACATAGATACCATCTGTTTGCAAGTCCAGCCCTGTCAAACATTCTTTTAAAAGAACAGGATTATGATATTCCGTCATCCTCTGGTTTGTTGCCCATGCTGCCCATTACACGTTCAGCAAGTGCTTCGAACTTATCATTTGGCATATTCACAGCTTCATCGTATTTCTTCTTATCCCAGATTTCTATCACATTGTTGTTGGTCACAGTCATCACAACATCCTTCGAGATGGAGGCAAATTGCAAAAGGTCTTTTGGTAATAAGAGCCTACCGGTTGAATCAATTTCAATTGATTTCAGTCCTGCTGTGAAGGCCCGGATGAACTCCATATTCTCGCGTTTAAAGCGGTTCAGTTTATTCACATCCTTCATCACATTCTTCCAGTCATCCATTGCATATAACTCCAGACAAGTACCAAAAACACTTCTTTTCAGTACGAAACCCTTCTCAAGCACTGGCTGTAATGCCTTTTTGAATACAGAAGGGAGCATTGCTCTGCCCTTTGCATCCACTGTACCCTCGTATGTACCAATGAGTTCGCTCATAAACTGATACTTTCTTCTCCTTAACGCGTAAAATTATGGAAATATTTCCCACTTTTTACCACATTCTACCACTTTTGTTGATAACTTTATGTGAATGAATGGGTTTTAAAGAATTGAAAGGCTTGGTATGAGTGCTTTTGAGCGATTAAAGGCATTAAAAAAGTTGACCTGATACCAACATTATTCGGGCTTGTTCAGAGGGTATTTTCCTACTTTTGGCCGATGTCAGCCAAGGATAGAGAGAAAAAAATAGATATTGAGAAGGTGTTCAGGGTAAAAAATCCGAGGTTGTACCCTTTTATTCCAAGCTTTGTATTCAGGTATCTGAAGCGTATTATTCATCAGACTGAACTGAATGAATTTTTAAGACAGAATGCCGACAAAAAAAATGTAGAATTTGCAAGTAGTGTTTTGTCATTTCTCAGATCAGAAATCGTTACCATTGGGCTTGAGCATGTGCCTTTGAGCGGAAGCTGTATAATTGTGTCCAACCATCCAGTTGGGAGTTTGGATGGTATGGCACTAATCAGAGAAGTGGCCAGAAGGAGAAAGGATATTAAATTTCTGGTCAACGATATCCTTATGAATGTGGAGAACATGGAGGGCGTATTTGTACCGGTAAATAAACATGGTAAGAATACCCAACAAACGATTCGGGAAATGGAGGCACTGTATGCTTCAGGCCAGGTATTAATGATTTTTCCAGCAGGTCTGGTTTCCAGAAAACTCAATGGTAGAATTCAGGACCTGGAGTGGAAAAAAAGTTTCATTAAGAAGGCAAAGCAACACCATCAGCTAATAATACCAGTATTTATTTCAGGTCGTAATTCCAATTTTTTCTATTGTTTAGGCAATTTAAGGACGTTTCTCGGCATCAAGGCCAATATAGAAATGCTCTATTTGGTAGATGAAACGTTTAAACAGCAGGACAAAACAATTACTCTTATATTTGGAGAGCCAATTCAGCCAAGCCAGCTGACTGAAAGTCTGTCTGATGTTGTCTGGGCCGAAAAGATCAGGGGACACGTTTACAGAATGGGGGCTTCAGGCCAACCTCTGCCTTTTTCCGAACTTGAATAAAAAACAGGATGGCTAATCCTGTGAATAAATTAGAGCCACGTATGCAATCGATCATCCCACCCATTGAAAGAACATTGCTCCTAAACGAGTTAAACAAGGATCGTTTTGTCAGATACAGCAACAATGGCCACAATGAAATCTATATCCTGACGCATCACAATGCACCGAATACAATGCAGGAAATCGGACGTCTGCGAGAGATTGCATTTCGTGCTTCCGGTGGCGGTACGGGCTTGGCAACTGACATTGATGAATTCGATATTGCAGATGCCCCATATAAACAACTGATTGTTTGGAATCCTGAGGACCAAGAAATTGTTGGTGGCTACCGGTATATTAAATGCAAGGATGCTCCAGTCGTTAATGGAATAATACAACTGGCAACAACTGAATTATTTTCATTCTCTGAACAGTTTATAAAAGAATATGTACCATCAACAGTAGAGCTTGGCAGATCTTTTGTTCAGCCCCAGTACCAGCCAGGGATCAACAACAGAAAAGGTCTTTTTTCCTTAGATAATCTTTGGGACGGGCTTGGAGCGATTATTGTAGACAACTCGGACGTAAAACATTTTTATGGCAAGGTCACGATGTATCCTGATTTTAATGCTAAAGCAAGGGATCTTATACATTATTTCATGAATCTCTATTTTCCGGATGTTGATCACCTGGTAAGACCCATTCATCCCCTTTATTATAAAACAGATGTTAGCAGTTTCAAAGGGATGTTTTCAGGTAAGGATTACAAAGGAGATCATACCATTCTGACCCGAAATGTACGCTCCTTGGGAGAACATATCCCACCCTTGGTTAATGCCTATATGAACCTTTCGCTGACAATGAAAAATTTCGGAACCTCACTGAATGATCATTTCGGGGCTGTTGAAGAAACTGGTATTTTGGTAAGTATAGCAGATATCTATGACACTAAAAAGGAACGACACGTTAGCTCTTACCTTAAAGAAAAGGCCCTGCGGAAGCTCTAAAGGGATTTAAATCCGCTACATAAACAGCTGCCGTCCGATGCATATTCATTCTGCAAAATTTATTCAAAGTTGTGAAACCTATCTGAAATGTCCGAAGATGGACAAGCCGGAATATGCTTTTATAGGCCGATCCAATGTTGGAAAATCATCACTGATCAATTCTATCATCAGTATGAAAAATCTGGCAAGAGTCTCAGGAAAACCTGGCAAAACACAAATCATCAATCACTTTCTTATCAACGAATCCTGGTACCTGGTGGATTTGCCAGGCTATGGATATGCCAAAGTTTCGAAAGATAAGAAAGGGCAATGGGAGAAATTTCTGACTGAATATATATTAAAAAGAGAAAACCTGATGTGTGTTTTTGTTCTGGTTGATATCCGGCTGGAACCTCAGGCAAGTGATGTTGATTTCATGGAATGGCTCGCAATTGATGATATACCCTTTGTTATAGCATTCACTAAAACAGACAAATTAAATAAATCACAACTTGCACAGGCTTTAACCCGATATCAGAAGTACCTTAGCGGTACATGGGAAAGTTTTCCGAATTATTTTATGACTTCGTCAAAAACGCACACAGGAAAAAAAGAAATTCTTGAATTTATAGGCAACAGCAATATTCTTTTCAGACCGATCACAAACTCCAAAGCTTCCCCCATGTAGTCATTGCGAATCAGGGTTAAATATCCAGTTTTGTTATATCCTATTCCGGCAATTTCAGCTCCATTTTTTCAGCAAAATGGGCACAGTAATCTTTAAGATCCTCAACAATATTTTCTTCACCTGTAGCTTTACGGAAGGTGTCTGACATGGATAGCAGATTCTGGTGAAAGAATTGCTTCATTTCATCAATCCTCATGTCCTTTGTCCACAGATCAATTCTG
>JBIOHC010000058.1:0-24341 GCA_044448685.1 Bacteroidia bacterium | reverse complement strand
GTCCAAGACAGTGCAAATACCTTTTACTGAAATTACCTCTGCCAAAAAGATAAGACTCAAGGAATCCCTCCTGAACCATCCTGCCTATCATCATTTCATAAAGGGCAAGCTCCGGTTCTACTCCAGAGGAGCTGAAGCTGTTGATCTGAAGAGTAAAGAAGGCATGATTTACCGGATTGGATCCCAGAGTGCCGATGAACTTTTAAAGACAGTAAGGGCCTGCATTCTTAAAACTCCTGAAAAATAGTTCTTGATTTTTTAGAAAAATTGTTGTAATATAGCAGTAAGCTATTGTAATTAGCTTTTATAGATCATCTGAAGAAATAGAGTATCATTCTCTTCAGGTGATTTGTCGCCTTCAGGAAAGCCATTATAAACCTTATAAATTCTGCTAAACATGAATGAAGCAACTGAAAGACCAGTTTTGATTGATAAAGAAGTGGTAGCTGAGCTTCGTTTTCCGGAGCCGGATGTACTGTTCAACCCTGCTGCTATTGCCAAGCGGGCCTCGGATATTGAGAAGGCTGTTTATCTCGGCAATACGGAACGATCCAAAGTGAGGATTTTGTTTCAGGATTCTACCGGACTGAAGCAAATCGAGACTACGATCTGGGGCTCTACCGATAAAAGAATTATTCTGAAAAGCGGAATGGTTATACCGATCCACCGTATACAGGAAGTTAAGCTCTGAAAGCTGTTACTGTACTGATCAAGCCCGTTCCGCTAATGCAGGAGCGGGCTTTTTTTGTTATTTTTTGTTAAGCCGGATTGCTTTGTTTCCTGAACAACAAGCGTTTGTACATGCAAGTCCCGTAGGGACTATATATCGGTAGAAACAATGTGGCGCGCATACGTCATTGCCCCTTTGGGGCAACATATCGGTGTAATGAATCCTACATACCTATCTGCATCTCTGCCCATAACCGATATGCCGTCCCTACAGGACGGGGAACGTGAAAACGTTTCAATCTCTACCGATATTTGGCCCCTACGGGACCAGAAGTAGTTATTTGGGAAACAAAGCTGGGCCTGATTTTACTCCGAAACCTAAGCATGGCCTTAATTTGACCCTGTTAACCCTTTTTCAAACCTTATCTTGCACAAGAATACACTCCCCAATGGCTTCAATTTATTCGTAAATTTGACAAACACCATTCTGTTTATGCTTAGAAAAAAGGTTCTGTTTCTTCTCCTGGGGCTTTCGGTCATTGTTTTATCTGCGGGAGCTCAGATATATATGCCGGTTAACTGGTCTTATACAATCAGCAAAAGCGGGGATTGTGAATATGAGTTAATTTTCAAGGCAACAATTGATAAGGGGTTTCATCTTTATTCCCAGATTCCGGTAGATAACGGTCCTCTTCCCACGGAATTCCATTTCGAAAAAAGTGATGCTTATGAGCTGGTAGGCAAGACCAGGGAGCCTAAACCGATCGAGCATGTAGAGCCCGTATTTGATAATGCCAAACTCAAGTTTTTCGAGAAAGAAGCAGTTTTTAAGCAAAAAATAAAGGTTCACAAGGCTGGTAAAGTTGTCATTAATGGTACTATTGATGGTATGGCCTGTGACGATTCCAAATGTATTAACTTCTTTCCCCTTCCTAAATTTGATTTTACCATTACGGATGCGAACCCGTGTACGGCTTCTTCAGGGGGGAGTAATCCTTCAATGAGTCCGGGTGAGAAAAAATGTGTTTGCGATACGGAAGCAATTTATAAATATGTTTTAGGCCGGTCTAAACCCGGGAAAACAGACAGTCTTCCTAAACAGAAAGAGTTGGCTGCTAATCCGACAGCCTCTGCTTCGTCATCAGGCACCGAAGAAAAAGTAAAGGCCAGTGGTGATTGTAATCCGTTCGAATCATTCTTGTATGGATGTGGGGGTGGTTTCCTGGCCCTGATTACCCCATGTGTTTATTCCATGATTCCGCTTACGGTTTCCTTCTTTACCAAACGAAGCAAGAATAAGGCAGAAGGAAGGAAGAATGCCATTCTGTATGGTTTGTTCATCATCTTCATTTATGTTGTTTCTGTGATGTCATTGGTAATCATTTTCGGCCCGACGGTGCTGGAAAAAATGTCGAGCAATGTTTGGGTCAATCTCTTCTTCTTTGCGGTGTTTCTGGTGTTTGCATTTTCTTTTCTGGGAGCCTTTGAAATAACCCTGCCGAGTTCCTGGATCAACAAAACGGATTCCGCATCCGATCGGGGAGGGATTGGTGGTATCTTCTTTATGGCACTTACCCTCGTGCTGGTTTCCTTTTCCTGTACAGGTCCCTTCCTGGGAAATCTGATTCCGTTGATCAGCAAAGGAAGCTTTCTATGCCCCTTGTTCGGCATGATAGGATTCGGATTGATGCTTGCGTTACCCTTTGGCTTGTTTGCTTTCTTCCCGGCCATGCTCAATTCACTGCCTAAATCGGGAGGCTGGCTTAATACCGTAAAGGTGACATTGGGAATTGTCGAAATTGCCCTTGCCCTAAAATTCTTTTCACAGGCCGATACGGTAGCCCACTGGCATATCCTGTCCCGTGAAAAATTCATTGCCCTGTGGATAGCCTTATCCGGAATCCTCTCCCTTTATTTATTTGGCAAACTCAGGTTCAGTCATGACAGTGATATGCCATACCTGGGTGTTCCCCGCTTTATGGTTGCCTTTCTTTGTCTTGGCCTGACGATTTATCTCATCCCCGGTTTATGGGGCGCTCCGCTAAACTTCATTGCCGGCTTCCCTCCTCCACAGACACCGGAGTGGAGTGAAAACATGGATGCCTTTTCTTATAGCGGAGGTAATTCAGAAAAATCCACACCGCTTATTACCGATCTGAAAATTCCGGTACCGGAAACCAATTGTCCGAAAGGAATCACGAATTGCTTTCATAACTATTATGAAGGTTTAGCCTATGCCAAGGCAGTGAAGAAACCCATGCTGGTTGACTTTACCGGGTGGACCTGCTTGAATTGCCGTAAAACCGAGCAGGGGGTATGGCCTAAGCCGGAGGTGCTGAGCCAGATCAATAACGACTATGTCCTCGTTTCCTTGTATGTCGATGAAAGCAATGAGCTACCCAAAGACAGTCAGTATGTTTCTTCGTATTCAAAGGATAAGATTAAAAAGATTGGCGAGAAATGGCATGAGATGGAAATTTACCGGTTTAAGACCAATGCTCTTCCTTACTATATATTGCTGGATAATGAAGGCAAGGAATTAAATACTCCAATACCGTATACAGATGATCCGGCCAAATATGCGGCATTCCTCAGAGAGGGCCGGGTGGAATTCGAGAAGAGAATGAAAAAGTGAATCTTTAGTGGTCATCCGGCTCCGGGGCCTTTGAAAATCCAGCTTTTTTAGGCTTTATCTTGCTTGGGAACATGACATTGATGAGTTCATCCTCAATGGTCAGCATGGTTTGTGAAACCCCTCCGATAATCATAACAGGGCCGTTGAATTTCATTTTCTTCTTGACCTGCTCATAGGATCCGTCATCCCTTTTGATATAAAAGGCCAGAATGGATTGTCCTTTCACTTCCACTTTCCCGTTATAACAGGTGGCATTACTGCCGGTACGGAAGGTGATGATCACATCCGTATAACTTCCATCGGCCACATCTTCTCCTCCGCGTTCCTCAAATTTCTTGATCCATTTCAGGTAGCAGTTGGGTTCTTCAACAGTGGTTGGTGCCTGTGCATAGGTGTGAGTTATGCCATAGCTGATAAAAAAGGCGCAGACGTAAATAAGTTTTTTCATGTGCGTGGTTTAGATTGCTAAAATAATAAAATACCCCCAAGACAGGAAAGGAACGGGAATATTAACACAGATCAGGGTATTAACGTGCCAGGCTTTTGTTATAGGCATCAACAAGGATATGTGCATGCCGGGTCCGGTCAATCTTGAAATAAATGGTAGCCAGGCCGCAACCCAGTCCACCAAGCATCATATACTGCCCGTTCTGACGCGCTGTGGCAGAGGCTGCCGTACTGTAAGGGCTTCCTCTTCTTCCGCGCTTTGGGGTGTTGGCAATATCGAGATAAGCTCCGACTGCAAACAATCCTATTCCGGCGAAAATACAGCTGGTCTGAATCAGTTTCTTCTCCTGTACTTTACGGATCATCAGATCCAGCTTTTTATCCTTGCGCTGCTTTGCTACTGCCAGCATATCTGTTTCCGTGATCCGATGATCCTTGTAATAATAAAACGGTCCGCTGATAGTAAGGCTCTGATTTTCTACAGGGGGTGGAGGAGGGGTTACATCTTCAAATGATTCCTTTCTTCCGTTGGCATAAACGACATAACGGAGTTCCCATTTTTGCACCACATACACAGGGCCGTCAGGAGAGTCGGTACGTTTGTATTTCAGCTCCGTTGTTCCGACTTCCAGTACTTTGGAAAGAACCATTTCTCCGTTCTTCCTGACAATCGTATCCTGGGCATGCAGGCAGGTAAAGGAAGCAAACAGGAAAAGAATAAAAGGCAACACTTGCCTCATGGCTTTGGATTTAACACAAAGGTAACCTTATTTCTTCTTCGTCTTCATCTTTTGAAGGAGAGCCAGGAGGTCCACCTTTGCACAATCCGTAAGCAATGACTGGACGACTGGTAAGGACAACTCATCGGCTTTTTTGAAGTTGATGCACCCTTTCTGGAATTTTGCATGGGGCAACAACTTGCTGTATTTTTCGTGCAAGGGAGAAGATCCGTAAATAGGCATAAGGTGCAATGACATATGCGTCTTGACACTGGAAAGTGCATACTTCATGGTGCCACCACAATTGTACATGATCATTTCCTTACCCATCATTCCGGCTACAGCCGGAACAACATTTTTATCTGCCTTTATGATGATGTCGTGTATGGATTGCAGCAAATTACGCCGGGAGGCTTCCTGTTCTTTGATATAAGCGGGAATTGTTTTCATATATATCAGGCGGTTTTAAGTTTAGGTTTCCGTTGCAATATCAAAGCCGAAATAGCGGCAATAACAGTTCCGATGGCAAGTACGGTAAGAGCCATAATCAGAAACTGGGCGATTGGGTTGGAGAACATTTTCATTTCATCGGCCATTTGAATTGATTTGGCCTGGAATTCAGCAGGAGGCAGAGATGCTTTCATCTGACCCAGTGTTGAATTGTAATATTTTTCCATAAAACCCGGATCCAGAAATTTGACATAAATAATGTCAAAAATGCCAAAAGCTATGGAGGGTAAAAGTGTAATGAGAAATCCTACTTTCAGGGCTTTCAGGTAGGTTATTTCCCCTCCGTTTTCTTTGTCCCGGTATTGTTTAACACCCAGAAATACAAAAATCATGGAAAGGAGTATGCTGGCATACCCACCTATTTCCTGCTGGGAAAAGCTTAGTTTGGCACCTGCAGCGATCAAATAATTAAGAGTCCCGGTTATAACGAGTGTTATTCCAGAGTAGATGCTGAAACGAAGAACTGATTTTTTCATGGCTTGTTTTTTTTAGTTTTTATGCTGCAAAAATAGCCTCTTGAAGGCTCATCCTTCTTCATACGAAAGTATGAAAAGCGCTCCGCCTTTAGTATTAATTAATGATTTTCAGATCTTTAGCTACCCTTATAGCATCTGTCCTGCGTTTGGCATCCAGCTTTACAAGCAAACTGGAAATATGGGTTTTGATTGTACTTTCGGTAACGAAAAGTTTGTCGGCAATTTCCTGGTTGGATAATCCAAGAGTTATTTCGAGTAAAACTTCGTATTCCCGCCTTGTGATTCCAAGCTCCTCAATTTTTTGCTGGTCAATTCCGGAAACCGTAGGGAGAGGGGCAGGCTCCCGGGGCTCTTCTTTAGCCGCAACAGTTCCCCGTTTTCCGGCGATCAGGATTCCGATCACAAGGAACAGGGCTGCAAAAATACCGACCAGGAGTTCTATGGGTAAAGTATGCTTGATAAGGGAAAACTTAGCCGCTTCAAAAAGAATCAGGCAGCTCAGAATAATCAGGCCGAAAGTGAGTACAATAGATCGCATGGATAACCAAAAATACAAAACCTGACCGATTATTACCTCAATCCCTGTTCAGAAGTTCCAGCCCTTCTTTTTTCAAGTCGCTGTTCCAGCCCTTTTCCAGTTCTTCCAATTCCTTCCATTTCGACATTAACTTAATATACGATTCATGCACTTTCTGTACATCCGCCCTTACCGCATCGGTCGGTTGGGCATCAGCACCCTGCAATGCGTCGAACAGGGCTTTTTCGGTATCCTTCAAGGATAAGAAGGTGAGACTTGTTGACGGTTTGGATGAACCGGATAGCTGAAGCAACAAATCCTTATGTGTTTCAAGATTGCTCCGGAGTTTGACCGAAGCTTTGGGTATATCCTTATCCAGTGTTTTCAACTGCTGCCTGATGGCATGCCTGATTTTTAAAATCTGTCTTTGTTCTTTCGTACACTGTGCACTTAGCATATACTGCTCCTGCAACGTTTTTCGTGTTGTATGTACACGTGGGTCCATTTTAACAAGCAATGTCTGACTTGAAACTTGCCCGTTCACTGTCAGGCTCACTCTATAAGTACCCGGCATAATCCAGGGGGAAGTTGATTCAGGAGCTGTCTGCCCGTACACAGCTGCAATAGGATAAGCCGGTGAAACGTTGATTGGTTGTTCATGCAGGTTCCATACATACAGGTGTGCTCCGGCTTCAGGGCTCAAAGTTTGAAAAGGGCGTACCCAATAGGTCGGGATATTAAGCGGAATGATGGTATCGGGTATTTCGGGCAGGGAATAATGCCAGATAAGTTTACCGGTGGAGTCTTTTATTTCAAGTTTCATTTCTCCTGTTGCCTTTTCCTTTAAGTTATAATAAAGGATGGCACCGTCAGGAGGATTCTGTCCTGCAGGTTCTTCCTGGGGTGATGGTGTATCGGTATACATATTCCAGCGTACGCGGTATGCAGGAGCTGGTTTGTAGAGAACTGTTTTCTGTTTAAGGAGTTCTGCATTCAGCTGTCGCAGTGGTGTGATATCATCCAGTATCCAGAAAGAGCGTCCGTGTGTGGCAACAACAAGGTCATTGTCTTTGACTACCAGATCACGCACAGAGCTGGCCGGCATATTGAGACGTAAGGATTGCCAGTGATCACCCTCATCGAAAGACACATAGACAGCTGTTTCAGATCCGGCAAAGAGGAGCCCTTTACGAATCGGATCTTCTTTCACCACATTGATCGGATCATTGGGCAAACCGTTTACTATTTCCTTCCAGGTTTTTCCACTGTCATGCGTACGATATATATGCGGACGATAATCATCCAGCTTTATCCTGTTTACCGCTGCATATGCTGTATTGACATCGCTGTGGCTTGCATCGAGCATGGATATCTTGCTCCAGTCGTTAATTTCAGGAGGAGTCACATTGCTCCAGTTCCGGCCTCCGTCTTTGGTGAGCTGGATAAGTCCGTCATCTGTTCCGGCCCAGAGGATATTGCTGTCGAGCGCTGATAAAGCCAGTGTATATACAACACCTCTTCTTTTCATGGAGCGCATGGAATCCTGTTTGTAAACTCCTATATTCTCCGGAATGGAATAGGTAGCCCGGGTCAAATCAGGACTGATGATATCCCAGCTCTGGCCTCCGTTACGGGTGCGGAATACTTTGTTGCCTGCAAAGAAAAGGGTCTTGTTGTCAATGGGAGAAAAAACAATCGGAGCAGTACGCAGAAAACGGAAAGCTCCGCTATGTGTTGCATCCGGTGAAATATCCTGAACCTGTCCTGTTCGTTTGTCAAAGCGTGACAACTTTCCTCCGTAGATAATATCCGGATCGAGGGGATCGGCCACTACATACCCGTATTCTTCTGCACCAACCGGATGCCAGTCGTGTGCAGTGACGGCTCCGTCATTTCCTCTGGAGGCAATACCCACTGATCCGCTTTCCTGCTGACCACTATAGACATTATACGGAAAAGCATTATCAGCGCTTACATGATAAAACTGTGCAGTGGGCTGGTTGAGCCAGGAGCTCCATGTTTCGCCACCGTTTACGGTAATGATTGCACCCTGATCACTGGTAAGAAGAATGATGTTTGTGTTTTCAGGATTGATCCAGAGGCGATGGTAATCATCTCCTCCCGGCGCTCCTCTGAAATCTTTCCAGGTTTTTCCACCGTCAAGAGATTTCCAAACCACCACATTTGCATTGTAAACGATATCCGCATTTTTAGGATCCACTTTGAGTTCGGCAAAATCATCACCTCTGTCCCAGAAACGTATATCAGAGCTGAGCTTCGTCCATGATTCCCCTGCATCATCGCTTCGGTAAAACCCTCCGCTGGCTTCGTTGGCGCTTACGAGAGCATAGAGACGCTTGGAGTCTGAAGGAGCGATGGCAAATCCTATACGGCCGAGAGCATCCTTATGGGAAGGCAATCCTTTTTCCAGTTTCTTCCAGGTAGTTCCACCATCTGTTGATTTGTAGAGTCCGCTGCCAGGGCCTTCCCACTGTCCGTTTTCCCAGGGAGCCTGGCGTGCAGCATAGAGATCGGCATATACCGTTTGTGGATTGGAAGGATCAAGGGTAACCTGTATCGCGCCTGTGTTCTCATCAAGATACAATACCTTCTCCCAGGTTTTTCCACCGTCAAGGGTGCGGAATATGCCCCGTTCTGTATTGGGTCCGTAAGGATGGCCCAGTACGGCAGCGAACAAGCGGTTTTCGTTTGAGGGGTCTATGCTTAATCCGCCGATCTGTAATCCGTCATTCAGGCCGGTATTTATCCAGGTCTTCCCTCCGTCGGCAGATTTGTATATGCCATTGCCTACCGAAAGATCCGGTCGTTGTATACCTTCACCGCTGCCTGCATAAATAACGGAAGGGTTGGAAGGTGACACAACCACATCACCTATAGATCCGGTTGATTGTGAATCGAACAAAGGGTGCCAGGTACGGCCATAGTCTGTTGTTTTCCATACACCTCCATTGTTCACTCCTGTATAAAACACATTGGGTTGTTTCGGTATACCACAAGCGCCTACTGTTCGTCCACCGCGGAAAGGTCCAATCATTCTCCATTTCATAGATTGAAGAAGCTGGGGGTCGTAAGGCTGGGCGTTAAAAAATTGGGATAGCAGGATAGTGAAGAAACAGAGGAATGCGTTTTTTTTCATAGCAGGCAGGTTACGGCTTGACCGTCAGGCTTCAAAGATCAGGAATTTTAGGAGATCTTGATCCGCATTGGATCAATTCAGGCAGGGGAACGACGATGAACCTATTTTCTCAGGTGGATGAGCTTACAGGTGATCATTCCTTCTTCCCCTTTAAACGAACAGAAATAAATCCCTTCGGGGAGAGATTCCAGATTCAGCTCAACAGTATGAGGGCCGGCCTGGAAATAAGAAGTGAGACCGGAAGTATTGCATTCCCTTCCGGTATTGTCAAAGATGCGAATGACTATATATTGGCTGTGGAGTACAGAAAAGGAAACAGTACAGTGTTCATTGGCAGGATCCGGAAACAGGTTCAGATTTTTAAGCCAGAAATTCTTTTCCTCTATTCCCATTACCCAGGGCAGTAGCGTTATGTTTTTAATGGCTGTGGCCGAATCGCTCCAGCTGTCTTTCAGTTTCAGACCGATGGTATAAGGCCCGGGTGTGAGTCCGTGTGTGTGCCAGGTTCCAAGTGTGGAATGACTTACCCTGCTTGTTACCGGAGCATGCATAACGCTCCATGTGGCGGCTCCCTGTTTTTGATAAAGCAACTGATAGTTTTTAAAATCCATCAGTGCACTTACAGCAGTCTTGTTGATCCAGGCAGAGCCGCTGATATCAATAGTGGAGTCGACATAATTATTGTTCACAGATTCTATATTTCCGAACCAGGCACAGGATCCGTCAAAAGGAACAGGGTCTTGTGTTAGATTGCTTTGAAGCACAATCAATACGGAATTACCGATGGCGCTGGCAGCGCCTGAATACATGGTTGAATTCACCAGGGCGAAGATTCCGGAATGTTCGCTTCGAACATTACAGGTGGCGAAGAGACCATTGCCGAATACGGCAGAGGTATCGGATGCGTAATGATATCCTCCCGATCCGTCAACAGAATAGGTTGTGCCGTTCACATGGGAACTCCCGTAACTTCCTATTTCACCTACTGTACTGTTTGATACATTGACATTTGCTTTATTGAATGTATACAGACTCCAGGTCATGACGGTATCATTGATGAGTTTTAGTGTACGGTCTGAAATAGGAGCTGTGTAGTTTGCATAGTAGGAACGGTTTACAAGTCCGCTTACATTCACGGTTGTGTTAAGTTCAAACCAAAGACCGATTGTACGTAAGCTTGAATTGCTGATGGTGACCTGTGAGCTATAGGTAGGCATCAGTCCCCACATAACCTTGTAACACGTATCGGCCTGTACCTGGTATTCGACTCCTCTTACGCCTGTTTGTGTATTGTTGAAGAGGTAGTGGCGCACCGTATCTCCTTTGGGAAATGCCCAGTTGATAACCGAAGTATCAGGACAGGCATGCCAGAGCAACAGCGTATGGCACTGACTGAAATAGAGCTTTGCCCGGTCTGTCATGATATACTCACCCGCTATATTGGTTTTGATATTTGAAAGAGAAGCGTTGCGTGAAACACCGGTGGTCATGAAGTCTGTCTGGTACACATTATAGAATGCCAGTCGGGCCGAATCCGTAACTGTAGTTGTATGTACAAAACCTCCATAGTCGAGGGTGTCATTACTGGCATTAAAAACTGAATTGGTGGCAAGGATAATGGAACGTTGATAAAAATACTGCTGGGGGAAATGCAGGGTACTGTGATCAGCCTGGATTTTTCCGTGCATCATGGCTATGAGGTTTCCATGAATTGTTGCATTGGCATTGCGGAAACGGAGCAGGGCACTGTTGAGTACGATGATGGGCCAGGCATAGGTTTGTGTGCCCGTGATGACACAGGAATCAGGGTAAGGAGCAATACCCACCCACAGGGTGTCGCCTTTGTTCATGGGCCAGGAAGAGGTGTGAGGGGCTGTTGCCAGGCGTTTACACAGTTCAGCATTGTGCTGTAATGCGTCAATGCCGCCGGTCTGTTGCACAGGTTGAGAAGCGATTCCGTCCTCAATAGAATGTTCCTGAGCGGGAACCGATACGATCTTATTGAGCAAAGCCTGCACCCTGTTTTGTTGAGCAGGGAGCAGGCTGAGGCCGGTAATCAATAACAGAAGTATCAGAATTTCTTTCTTCATTATACAACCTTGGCGAAATGTGTTTTTTCGCAACCGAAGGTATCCACTAAATAGTCATCCATATCATCGGCTTTCTGCAGCATTCCGCTGATGTTTTTGCGTATCTGTTCCTTGTAGGAAGTATCGATATCGGTAAGTGCAGTGCGACAGGAAATGTAAATCGTGTTGTCGTAAATACCCAGTGAATACGGAGGAACAGGGTTGCTGAGCAGATAGCGCAGCAGGGGTTCCAGATTCTTTTTGGGTAATTTATTGAGGGGGGAAGTAACACAGAGATAATTGTTTTTCCAAACAAACATACGCACCAGTGCGCTGCCCACATGGAATTCCCAGAATTCATTTCCTTTACGTGCAATGACAGGGTTAATGCCTGTATCGGTGATGGCCGCTTCGCAGAACTGGCTCAGCTTACTGAGTTCATGATCATCAAAGAGTTTTTCATCAATCTGATCACCGCAGCTCTGACAGAATTTGACCCGGGATTTTATCAGCTCATCGCAGGAATGGCAACGTACGGCAAAACCGGCACTGGCAGGATCCAGAAAATTCAGTGTCTCTGCGAGTTCAGCAACCGGCATGGCAAAGCCCATGTTATCGGCATCCGAAAATTTGGAAGTGATGATACCCACCACTTCACCTTGTTCATTGAATAAAGGACCTCCGCTATTGCCGGGGTTGATAGCAGCATCGACCTGGAGAAAAGAGCGGTTGTTCAGGATCTGGTTGGTGGAAGAAACGATTCCGGATGTTATGCCAAGGGGCATTCCGTAGGGGAAGCCGGCCGCATATACATTTTCACCCCGTTTAACTTCTGTTTTACAAAACTCAAGTTGTGGCATATCCAGCTGGCGTGCAGTACGCAGGATGGCGATATCCTGTTTAGGGTCTACCAGGATTACATCGGCCAGGTGACATTCCTTTTTATCATCTTCAATACAAACCTGTTTGAAACTTTGTACTACATGGTAATTGGTGACGAATACCTGGCTGCTGAGCAAACCGAAACAGGTTCCTGATCCGCTGGCGGTATTGACTTTAAAAATGAGCTTGTCTAGAGAATTTTCTATGGCTAACATGAGCAATTATTTTAGAATGAATGATGAATACGATTAGTTCAGGTTGATACCGGCAAGCAGCTGGGTCAGGTCTTTTTCCGACAGCTTCTTAACCGATTCCAGAAGCAGTTCTGCCGCTTCTTTCCAGGGTTTTCCACCGGCCTGAGTCAGCTGTTGTTCAGCAAACCCGGCAATGTCGGGAGTAAGGTTGTTCTGGTAAAACATATCCATATAAGCCGAGAGGATGGTGAGGGTACAACCCATATAATCCTTATTATTCATTTCATTCGTAGCCGTTTCGAAGGTGCGGGTGAAATTGTTCTTGATATGATCCGGGCGTATATAGTATTTATAAGGTACAAATACTTCAGTGGTATAGAGGTTTTCGGCAAGCTGTTCACGTGTCATGCTCTGGAGCTGGGCAATGAATTTCCGGGCTCCGCTCAGTCTGTCATTGAAAGCGATATTTCCGTTGTTCAAGGCCGAAATGGCATTTTCAATGTCATTCCTCAGTTTACCCTGTGGGCACATGAAGTATTCAATTTTACGCAGCTGTATGCCGGCAAAATCCCAGATAAAACCTTCCATGCGTTTGCTTTCGCACCAGACAATATATTGCTGTGCTTCAGCGAGGTAACCCTGGAATTTAGCCCAGGCTTGTTCAGCCAGTGAAGCTTCCATGGGAATAGTAACCGGTTCGGCTATACGTCTTGCACCGAACTGATCCACAAATTCATCATCCAGGTAATCGGCATTGCTGCATATTTCCCTCAGGGTTTCATACACTTTATATGGGTAGCAAAGTTCTATGGGGCATTCAAAACTGAAATGCAGTTCTTCCCCTTTAAGCAGGATCTGTGCAAGAGAAAGTGTACCGAAATTAATTTCAGCAATACGGCGCAGGAGGGGAATTTTTGCGTCCTGTGGCAGACTCAGAAAGGGAGCATGCACTTCAAAATGCGTAGTACTTATTTTCATTTGTATAACTGCAGATCCGTGGGGTATGTTGAATTCAGTCTGATCGGCATTTCCAAACTTTTTACGGATGGTCGGGTTGGCATAATCGATGGCAGCCATTAGGCTGTCACGGAACTGGCCTTTGTCAAACAGTTCCATGGTTCTGGCCCAGGTGCTTTCCACTTCAGCAGAAGAAGGTACGGGGCTCAAAGGTTTGTAAATAGTCTTGTCGAATGAGGGAGCATTTTCCATAGTAAGAAGATTGTTGGTGCGTCAAACCTAAGTAAAATACCGTTGAAGGCAAGTAAAATCCCGATTAAATTTGAATGAAAATGTGATGGCTGGAAAGGTCTTTTATTAAGTATCTGAGTTTTATGGAATTGTCCGTTTTCTGTGATGCAGCACATAATGTATGCATAACGTTTCGAAACCTTAAAAATGTTCATTGATTTTCATCCTCCCTTGCCTTGCTTTTTTGATGTAATCTGGCATTCAATGGGTTAGGGGGGCTAGCTCCCTTACCCCCAGAAATTAATACCCCACACCCTCCCTTTCGAAGCCTTAAAATGCCTTTAACAAAACAGAGCGGGGCGTCCATTTTTCCTCAGTCTGAGCTGTACTGTTGAAAGACTGGACTGTACCAGTTAAAGTTTCGTATGCACCGCGCAAAGCCGGGTCTGTACCGCTTAAAGACCCGTATGTGCCCTCTTCAGATTGAGCTGTACTATATTGAGAAGAAGCTGTACCGGTTAAAGACAAAGCTGTACATGATTTAGCTAAGTCTCTGCACCTCAAAGCTGTGGCTGTATGCCCGATAGACGACGCAGTGCCGGGTATAGCTTCGTCTATTCCAGGTATAGCTAAAGCTTTACCCGGTACAGATAAAGCAAGCCCCCCTGAAGATGCGTCTTTACCTGATTAAGAGTTGTCTGTGTATTGGACAGACTAAGCTATACCGGGTGTATCCGGGGCTATACCTTCTCCCAGAAAGGATACAGCATGTACATCTAAAGAAGGAGAATGTACTACTAAAGAAGGAGTTGCTGCATCTAAAGATTCAGCGTGTGTATTTAAAGATATAGCATATGTATTTAAAGATGAAGAGTGTACTTCTAAAGATGCAGCGGGTGCATTTGAAGAAGGAGCGTTTACATCTAAAGATGCAGCGGGTGCATCTAAGGAAATAGTGTGTGCATCTTAAGAAGAAGAGTGTAAATCTAAAGAAGGGGAGTGTGCAGCTAAAGAAGAAGAACGTACATTTAAAGATGTAGCGTGTTCATCTAAAGAAGAAGAGTCTATTGCTAAAGATTTATGTCACCCGTTCGGGATTAAAATTTTGGCTGATTTCTTTCTTTGCGAATCCGGGCAAGGGTTGTTTGCTGCTCTTGCGGAGCCAGCTAAGGATGCTTTCAAAAAAACGTGTGTAGACTTTGACGGCACGCGATGTCGTGTAGCTGTGTTAAGACTAATAAAATGTAAACACTAAAGAAATAAGGTAAAAGAACAGCGAGGGAGAGACAACTCGGTGGTTCGTTTGAATATGAACAAATTTGTTTATTTTGGTATATCTTTCATTTCAGAACAAAAAATACTGCCATCTCGATGCCATTTAATAAAAGGATAGTACTTTGACCGTATAAACAACCCTGATAATCAAGTAAAATGAAACACGCTCTTTTTCTATTTGTTTTGATAGCCAGCACCCGCCTTAGCGCACAAACGGCTAACGATTATAATGATTACGGGGTTGCCAAAATGAACGTAAAGGATTACAAAGCTGCGATTGAAAATTTCAATGAGGCTTTAAAGAAAGATCCGGAATTTAGCAGCGCATTGCTTGACCGGGCAAGATGCAAAACGTATCTGGAAGATCACGAAGGTGCTTTGGAAGATTATAACACACTCATCAGACATGACTCATCTTATTCTTCCAACTTTTATTACAGGGGTGAAATCCGTTTTAAATTAAAAGACTATAAGGGAGCAATTGAAGATTGTAACAAAGCCTTAAGAATAGATCCGAAATACTATGGTGTATGTTGTCTGAGAGGAAATGCCAGACATGCGTTAAAGGACAGCAAAGGCGCTTGCGAAGACTGGCATAAGGTTATTGAGGATGGGCCCTCGGAGCTGCATGCAAGGGCTAAAGATTCGATCGTAAAGAACTGTCCGGAAATATATACACTGAGCACAGCGACCTTGACAGAGTCGGGATTTTCAAAATACAATTACAACGATTTTAAGGGAGCCATTGAGGATTTTACAAAAGCCCTGGAAATTGACCCTGGCGACAAGCAAACCTATTTAATAAGAGGAGAAGCAAAATGCAAGATGGAAGATTATACAGGCGCCATAGCTGATTATACGAAGGTCATTGAGTCAGATACGAGCTATTTAGCCGATGATGCGTATTATAAAAGGGCTGAGGCTAAAGAACAATCAAAGGATTATAAAGGAGCCATTTCCGATTATAGCAAAATTATGGTCAGGACTGACCACAGCCATTACACATGCAATGAAAAACCGGCATACAAGAGTGCTTTTTGTAAATACAAATTGGGGGATTTCAAAGGTGCCTCGGCAGATTACAGTAAGGTGATTGAACTGAATCCGGATGGGTGCGAGAGTATTGACTGGGTGTATTATATGAGAGGAAAATCCATGTATAGCCAGGATGATTATAAAGGAGCCATAAAAGATTATACAAAAGCAATTGAACTTAATTCCAATAATTGGGATGCATATTATGAAAGAGGAAATACAAATGAAAAGTTGGGTAATAGCAAGGGGGCATGTGAGGACTGGAGAAAGGGAGCGGAGCTTAAAGATTCCCGGGCGGCGGAAAAATTAAAAAATAGTTGTAAATGAAAGCTCGATTTATCATCAGCGATAATTATAACCATCATTCTTAATCTGCGTTCTACCCTAACAAATCAAAATCATTTTTTATCATGATCATCATGAAAATCTGCGTTCTATCACGCCGTGTATTTCCGCGCCGATAGGTGCAGGAAGGCTTTCCACATTATCATCTTCCCTGTTCAACACCGCCAGTCTATACATCTCGCTGATCTCCACCGTCAGGTAGTCAAATTCCTCCACCACTTTTCCGATCAGGCGGTAACAACCCGGTCCGCGAAAAGGAAAAGCTTTTGCCGAAGGAGGGAAATGAACGGTATCGATCCAGTGTCCGTCCAGATCAATAAAGGTTCCGAAATACATACGTTCTCCTTTGGAGGTTCCGGTGTGTTTGATAGAGATGAGGTAACCGGTAATTTCAACCGTTTCTCCTTTGAAGGCCGGAAGCTCCGATGCCTTGAGGCGGTTGCTGAGTGGGTGTTTCAGCAGATTAAAAGGGGAGCAGAGAGAAAATCCGAAGAGCTCTATATCATCAAAAGCATCATCCACCCAGTTATTGGTCAGGGCAGGGAGTGTGAATGATACGGGCTTGAGTTCAAAGAGTTCATTGTTCCGGTCGGTCTTTTTCATGGGGTTCACTAAGCTGTGTGCTTCCCAGAGCAGTTCCTTTTTATTTTTTCCGGAAAAACGGAAAGCTCCGGAACGTATTAGCAGACGGAGTGATTCAATGGGTGGATTGAGACGTTTCACGAAATCATAGAGATTCAGAAATGCTCCGTTTTGTTCCCGTTCTTTTAGCAACTGCTCTGTAAAGTGTTGTTCGAGGTTGCTGATACGGCCCAGACCGAGGTAAATGGTTTTGTCTTTTATTCCGCACAGGATACCGCTGTTGTTGATGCAGGGAGGAGCGATTTTCGCACCATGCATTCGGGCTTCATGCACATACAGATCGGCCCGGTAAAATCCTCCTCCGTTATTGAGTGTGGCCACCATGTACTCCAGAGGGAAGTAAGCTTTGAGGTAGAGGGCCTGGTAACTCTCCACGGCATAGCTGGCCGAGTGACCTTTGGAAAAGGCATAGTTGGCAAAGCTTTCTATCTGTGTCCAGATATCAAGGATGGTTTTTTCGGTATAGCCTTTTTTACGGCAGTTGCCAAAGAATTTTTCCTGTACAAGTGCAAATTCATTACGTTGTTTGAATTTCCACGACATACCCCTGCGCAGGTAATCGGCTTCGGCAAGACTAAGGCCGGCAAAAAAATGGGCCACCTTGATCACATCTTCCTGGTATACCATCACTCCGTAGGTTTCTTCAAGCAGGGTATATAATTCGGGAATAGCGGCTTTTGCTTTTGCACGTACACTTTCATCCCGGTAACGGAGTATGTATTCACGCATCATACCGCTTTTGGAAACACCGGGGCGTATGATAGAGCTGGCAGCTACGAGTCTCAGATAATCATCGGCACGGAGTTTGGCCAGGAGCATACGCATAGCCGGTGACTCCACATAAAAGCAACCTATACAACGCCCCTTGCTCAGCAGCTTTTTTATTTCCTCATCCTGTTTGAATTTGTTGATAGCGTGTATGTCTATTTCCATCCCACGGTTCTGCTGTATAATTCCGAGGGCATCTTTTATCTTTCCCAGCCCCCGCTGACTCAGTATATCGAATTTGTACAAGCCTATATCTTCGGCTTCGAGCATGCTGAACTGGGTGGTGGCATATCCTTTGGGAGGAAGGAAGGTGGCCGAGTAGCGGGTGATGGGCTCTTCTGAAATAAGGATTCCGCTGGAGTGTATGCTCAGGTGACTGGGAAACCCCTGTATGAGTTTGCTGTAGCGTATCACCAGTTTGCCCAGCTCATCCCTGTCATTGGCCTCTTGTTTGGCCTGGAGACGGTCTATCTCGGCAGGAGGCAGACCGAATACTTTTCCGAGCTGACGTATCACTGCATCATGCTGAAAGGTGGAATAGGTGCCCAGCAAAGCTGTTTTCTTTTTGTCAAAACGTTCGAAAATATAACGGGTTATATCATCCCTGTCGGTCCACGAAAAGTCAATATCAAAATCAGGAGGGTTGCTGCGGAAGGGATTGATGAAACGTTCGAAATACAGATCCAGATCTATCGGATCCACATCGGTAATGCGGATAAGGTAAGCTACCAGACTATTGGCTCCGCTGCCACGGCCTACATAATAATAATCCTTGTGCTGTGCATAGTTGACAATATCCCAGTTGATCAGAAAATAGGAAGCAAAACCCATCTGATTGATGATGGTGAGTTCTTTCTCCATGCGTTCCAATACGGTGGGGGAGGGGGTTCCGAAACGGTACAACAAACCTTTTTCGCATTCCCTTCTCAACAGATCGATATCACCGGCGGCGCTTCCGGTATAATGTTTCAGGTTTTTGTTGGCGAATTTGTCGTACTGAAAATCTATGCTGCACTGGGTCAGGAGGCGTTCCGTATTTTGTGCAAGGAAGGGATATGATGCATAGGCCGCATAGAGTTCATCACGATGAGGAACAGTTTCACCGGCTTCTGTTTGTTCAGACAGGGATAGTTTGCTCAGCAGGGTGTTTTTGTCAATGGCCCGGAGCAGGCGGTGTGCATTGTGATGGGCTTTGTGAATGAAGGTGAGTGGCTGGAGGGCCACCAGCTTATGTGTGTTTAGTTGAAGGGTTAAAAAAGGAAGGCGTTGCAAATCTTTGACAGAGATGCCGACGAATTCATTTTCCCGCAGCTCCCAACCGGTATACAGCTTAAAAGGATAGATGATATAAACATTCCGGAATGCCGGGGCTCTTGTTTCAAAAGAAAGGCCTGCATGCAAATGCATGCTCAGGTGTTCATTCAGTTCCTGAAATCCATCGTTGTTGATGGCCATGCCTACGTAGCAGGGTTGTATGTCGTTGCGGAAATCAATGCCAAGAACAGGGTTTAGTCCGCAAGCCCTGCCCAGCCTGATAGTATCCAGACAGGCAGAGGTATTGTTGATATCGGAAAGGACAAAGGAGGTATAGCCTTTCTGCCTGATTTCATCCAGGAGTTGCTGTACAGACAGTGTTCCGTAGCGGAAACTGTAATAGGTATGGCAGCAGAGGAGCATGGGTTCAGGGTGATGTGCGTCCGCTGAAGGGATTGAAATCCCGGTGTACGATACCCAGTCCGGCGGCACGCTGCACGGCTTCTTTTCCGAAGCGTTTACGCATTTTGTCCATAGCCTGGTATAACTGCAGCTGCTCAATGGTATCTTCAAACAGGTTATACTGGTAGGTGCCCTGTATGAGGTGACTGAAGCGTACACCGATAAGGCGGATGAGCATACGTTTCTGATAGAGCTTGTCGAACAGTTCCTTAACCTTGGCAATCAGAACATGATCCAGTGCTGTATAAGGTATGCGGGCCTGCATGGTATAAGTATTGAAATCGGAATAGCGTATTTTGACGGTTACACAGGAAGTCAGCTTTTCTTCGTTGCGGAGCTGGAAGGCCAGTTTTTCGCTCATACTCAGAAGCATTGATTTCAGATACGCCACATCAATGGTATCCTGTTCAAAGGTAGATTCGGTGGAAATGGATTTACGTTCCGAATAAGGTTCTACCGGACTGTTGTCAATGGCATTGGCTTTTTTCCAGATCATAATGCCCTGCTGACCCAATACCTGTTCCATCAGCTCTATGGGCATTTCCTGTACGGTGCGTACTTTTTCAACGCCCATACCCCGGAGCATCTGGTAAGTCTTGTCACCGACCATCGGTATTTTCTTGATAGAGAGCGGAGCCAGAAAACCTTTTTCGGTGCCGGAAGGAATTTCTTTTTGCCCGTTGGGCTTAGCTTCTCCTGTGCCCACTTTGGCAACAGTTTTGTTGGTTGATAAAGCAAAGGAAATAGGCAGGTGAGTTTCCCGCATTATTTTCTGACGAAGCTCTCCGGCCAGTTTATAACATCCGAAAAAGCGGTCCATGCCGCTGAGGTCTATATAGAACTCATCGATGGAGGTTTTTTCATATACCGGAACTTCTTCTTTGATGATATCGGTAATGAGGTGGGAGTAGTAGCTGTATTGCTCATGGTCTCCTTTTTTGACAATAGCCTGGGGACAGAGCTGACGGGCCATACGCATGGGCATGGCCGAATGTATGCCGAACTCCCTGGCTTCATAGCTGCATGAGGCCACCACCCCCCGGTCGCTTCCGCCTCCTATCAGTACAGGTTTACCCTTCAGGGAGCTGTCGAGCAGGCGTTCAACAGATACAAAGAAGGTATCCAGGTCCATATGTACGATCGTTCTTTCCATGGGATTTACTTGCAAATTAGTAAAATATTTAGCATCTTAGCGCTAAAATAATTAGCAATGAGCCATATCTCTGACAACCTGCGGATACTGAGGAAGATAAAAAATGTGTCACAGGAAGTGGCGGCCGATGATCTGGGTATTCCCCGTTCCCGCTTTGCTTCCTGGGAGGAAGGACGGGCCGAACCTCCCTGTGTCATGCTGATCAGTTTGTCTGATTACTACCATGTAGCTATCGATGCTTTGCTGAGGGGTGATTTTTCCAAATCACCTCCGGAAAGCCTGATGAAGGTCGGCAAGAACCGTTTTTTACTGCCTATCGTTGTTGACCGTAAAGGCAATGACTGTATAGAAGTTGTTCCGGTCAAGGCATCGGCCGGCTATCTGAACGGATATGCCGATCCTGAATTTATAGGCAAGCTGCCCTTGATGAGCCTGCCTTTTACCGTTACGGGCAAGCATCGTTCCTTTCCTATCAAAGGGGATTCCATGCCTCCCTTAAGAAGCGGGGATTATGTAATCGGAAAATATGTGGAGTCGGCAGGGGAGCTGGTCAACGGGCGTACCTATATCCTGCTTACGAGAGAAGACGGTATTGTATATAAACGTGTGCAGAAAAAAAACAATAGCGTACTCGAACTTCATTCCGATAATAAAGCGTATGATCCTTATACGGTAAAAATGGAAGATGTATATGAAATATGGGAGTTTGTATGCAGCCTTAATTTATCCGATAAAAAGGAAGAGGAAATCAATCTGCAAAGCGTGATGGGGATGCTGAGGAGTTTGCAGGTGGAGATGCAGCAGATTAAACGGTAGACATAAGAGGCAAGACACAAGACACAAGCTGGCCTGCCGAAGCTTTAGCGAAGGCAGGACTAAATGCGTGGCTTGGTGACAAAGAGTTTCTGGCCTTTGATACCGGTAAGAACAAGAGACAATTCAATTGCTCCACGTCCTCCGGTATAAGGGCTAAGGCCGGAAGTGTTGATGTCATACCCTATGCGGAACACGTGTCCGTCCTGCTTTACTCCTATATCAACAACGAATGCATCCTGGTTCCGGTAATTGAGTCCGCCTACCACACTGTATTGGGTATTCAGTTTATAGGCAGCCCGTATGCCCAGGTAAAGCTCCGTTGCTTTAGCCTGGGTCATAAACAGAATCATAGGGGTAAGTACCAGTTTTTCGCTGGTCGTAATATCACATCCTGTTTGCAGTGAAAAACGCATGGGCAGACGGGTGCCTTGTCCGGTAAAGGATTCCTTAGGCATGTTCAGGTGATAAACGGAGAATCCGGCAAAAGGATGCACCTTGCTTTCTCTGGCGATATACTTGTAATAAATACCCATATTGGCATCGAAACGGAACAGATTGGTATTGCTGAAACTTTCTTCCGTAGGAAGGCTGTTGTCAAAAGTTCCGGTGGTGGCAGAATACTGGGCATCATAGGTAAAGGCAGAGGGGTTGAAACTCTTGCTGAAAAATCCAAGCTGCAGGCCTGTTGTCAGGTAATGTTTTTCAGAACCTTCAATAATATTATACGAACCGGACATCATAAAATCGAGGGTGTTGAAATGACCGATGCCGGCCCGTTCATTGATAAGGTAAGCTCCCAGCCCTATTTTTTTCTTCCCGATCTTATATGGCTGGTCATAGGACAGAAAAATTGTTGTGAAGGGTTTGGTGCCCAGGGAGCTCCACTGAGAGCGGAAATCATTACTGATACGGTAATCGCCTTTCTCCCCTCCATACATACCGGTGAGTGCAGGATTCAGATAGAGTGATGCAGCATCGTATTGAGACAGGTGAAAGTCCTGAGCACGGACAGAAACAGATGCCAGGATCATCAGGGCGAACCAGTATAGAAGAAGTTTGGTTTTCATGGATCTGTTTTTTTAGCGTATCAGTGTAACATTACCGGTCATCTTTACATTCCGGTTGTCAATGGTTTCTCCTGTCAGTACCCATACATACGTTCCTCCGGGCTGCAGAGCCCCGTTATAGGTTCCATCCCATCCGCTGTTCTGGGAAGTGGAATGGAAAATCAGGTTGCCCCAGTTATTGTATATCATAAAATCCAGTCGCGTGAAAGGCCCTCCTCTTACAAAGAAGATATCATTATGCCCGTCACCGTTAGGCGTAAATGCTGTAGGCAGCGCTGCAGGGTTTACAATCGCTTCAGAACAATGCGGTATCACGACTGTATCCCTCCGGGAAGCCATACAGCCTGAGTCGGATTTCACAGTGAGTGTTGTCAGGTATGTGCCTGCTGAACCATAGGTATGCGTGGTGTTCTGAACAGTACTGCTGAGTGAATCGCCGAACTGCCATTTCCAGGATTGGATAGTTCCGTGGCTCATTGTTGATGCATCCTGGAAATCGGCCTGAGTAAGTTTGCAATCAACCGTGAATTTGAAATCTGCAACAGGCAATGGAAGCACATGAACCGCGACCTGTGCAGAATTACTTGCACAGCCATTGTTCATAGTAAGGGTATATGTTCCGGAATCGGATGCCACCACATTTACAAGAGAAGGGTTCTGAGTGGAAGAAGTAAATCCGTTCGGTCCTGTCCAGGAATAAGAAACTCCGTTTACCGTATTAGCTGTAAGTAACAGGGTCGTTCCGTTGCAAAGAGGGGTGTTGTATTTGCCCATTGCAGTAACCGAGCTGCTGTTTATGGCCACTTTTGTACTGTCTCCAACTTTGCTGGTACAGCCGTTCAGTGTGACGGTGATGAAATAGAATCCGGAATCGGCTGCAGTTGAACCGGCAATAGAAGGGTTCTGTGTGGTGGAGGTATATCCGTTGGGTCCTGTCCAGTTATAGGTTGCCCCCGTAACCGTATCTGCATGAAGTAATACTGCCTGACCCGCACATACAGGGCTGTTGCTGCTCAACACAGGAGCGACAGGAAGCGGGTTAACCGTAGCGGGGAATGTGGCTGCTGTGCTGTTACAGCCGTTGAGTGTAAGCATTACCGAATAAGTGCCTGTTGCTGCAACTGTAGCATTCGGAATAGTATTGGAAGAAATGGAAGAACTGAAACTGTTCGGTCCGCTCCACGAATAGGTGGCACCTGTTACCGAAGTGATGCTCAGATTCAATACAGTGCCTGCACAAACAGGACTGTTGCTGCTGATAACAGGAGTGGCAGGTGTAGGTTTAACCGTAGCGGAGGTGCTCGCAGCTGCACTTGAACAACCGCCAATCGTTACTGTTACAGAATAAGATCCTGAATCGGCAAGAACGGTATTGAGAACAGCAGGATTCTGAATGCTGTCTGTAAATCCGTTAGGTCCAGTCCATCTGTAGGTAGCACCTGCAATGGTATCCGCATGCAAGTTCAGCGTATTTCCTGAGCATACTGGGCTCGCACTGGTTGCCGTAGGAGTTGCCGGGACAGCATGTACGTGAACAACAGAACTGCCTGCTGAGCTTGTACAGGTGCCGAGTGTTACCGTTACGGAATAGGCTCCGGTATCGGCTAAGAGGATGTTTGACAGAGCGGGATTCTGCAGAGCAGAGGTAAATCCATCGGGCCCTGTCCAGGTATACGTGGCCCCGGCAACAGTTCCGGTAGTCAGGTTTAAGGTAGAGCCAACACACAGCGGGCTGTTGCTTGTCACAACAGGCAAAGCCGGCGCAGGATAAATCTGTATATGAATAGTAGCCGGAGTAGCTGCACATCCGTTGTTAAGTGTTACGGTATAGGTTCCGGAATCCGCTACTACAGCATTGCTGATCACAGGATTTTGTAAGGCAGAGGTAAATCCATTCGGTCCAGTCCAGCTGTATATTGCCCCGCTCACAGTATCTGCATAGAGCTTCAGGGTTGTTCCGCTGCATGCCGGACTGTTGCTCGATAGTATAGGTATGGATACTCCACTGTTTACCGCAACTTTAGTACTGTCTGACCCTGTACCGGTGCAACCGTTTACGGT
>JBIOHC010000057.1:0-24385 GCA_044448685.1 Bacteroidia bacterium | reverse complement strand
GGTGACCACCTCTGTCCTGGGTAAAATACCCTTCAAAACGGACAGAAGGTTCCAGGATAATGGATTTAAAATTACAATTACGGTTATGCCTGAACGGTTCTTTGGAAATCGCATCATCACCTCCTACAAGCCCCCACCACAGACCGGCCTGTATAGCCCAGTAGCGGTTATTCTTATACCGGCCGCCTATTCCGCCAACCGGTTTGGTTACCTGGTAATTGAAATCTTTCAGAAAATGGGTTCCGATTTGGTTGGCTCCACCGACATCACCCAGAAAATTGGTGGCACCGAGGTTGAGCATAAGTTCATACTTATATTTTTTGCGCCTGAACTGGGCATCAGCTAGCAGGGCTGGCAGCATTAATGCTACCAAAATGACCAACCTTTTGTTCATATACAGTGCAGTGCTAAAATTTAGGGTAAATTCCGGTTTGTATCGGATTATCATACAAATATAGGGTAATTATGTGTAGGTTCCACGTAATTTATTAAGAATTTATCCCGAAATCAAGGTGAAAAGCGATACTTTTTACACATTTCATCGTCATTCCTTCCCGATTTTCTGTCAAAATCAGATTTTTTGCCGCTGAGTCGGCAAAAACATCGGCCATATTGTGTACAATTCCGGCAGGTACTCCTAACTGCTCCAGCTCCTTTTTTAGTTGAGCTGAATTCCATGATCCCGCAGCAAGATCAAGCAACCTGTTTAATTCAACCCTGTTTATGACCCGTTCTCTGTTATTTATAAAGCGTTTATCCGTGCCCAGTTCTTCAGCCTTCAGCACTTTGCAGAGGTTGAGAAACTGTTTGTCATTGCCAACAGCCAGGATCACTTTTTTGCCATCCGAACAGAGGAGGGCTTCCCCATAGGGAGCTATATTGGGATGCAGTGAGCCGGTCAACCCCGGTACATGACCTGCCTGCAAATAATTGGATGCCTGATTAGCGAGTGAACTGATGGCCGTTTCGAATAAGGAAACAGAAACATAGGCTCCTGTGCCTTTTTTCATTCTCTGCAGGAGTGCGATAAGAATTGCTTCTTTCAGCTGATGTGCAGCCATTATATCGATCATTGCCACCGGCATCTTAACCGGGCCTGTAAGCTCTGTCCCATTCATTGACATGAAACCGCTCTCGGCTTGTAAAAGCAGGTCAAATGCAGCCCTGTCATCCTCTTCCCCATAACCGGTAATATGGGCATAAATGACGGAACTGTTCAGCTTCTTTATTTCGGCATATGTCAGACCGAATTTAATGGCTTCTCTTTTACGAAAATTACTGATTACAATATCTGCCTTGCTTACCCATTCCTGAATTTTTTTTCTGTCTTCAGTATTATTCAAATCCATGCGATGTGATTCCTTGCCCCAGTTTACAGAAGCATAATATGCACATAGCGGCAAAGCAGGATCTTCTGCAGGAAGTTTCCAGGCCCGTGTCAGATCACCTCCCGTAAGTTTATTTTCAACTTTAATGACACTTGCTCCAAGCTCCGAGAAAAACATTCCTACGGAAGGTCCGGCAAGAACATTGGCAAATTCAAGCACACATAAATCCCTGAAGATGGTTTCCATTGAATAAAGTATAAGGTGTGAAAGTAAATATTTTGGGCTATATTTGTAGCTTAGAAAGCTTTGTAAAAGACATCACCTGAACTGAAAAGATGCAGCCACGTATTAAATTCAACAACAGGAAATCCACCGAATTTGTCACAGATCTGAAAGAAAGCGTCAACACCTATTTTGAGAATAATAAAATTTCAAAATACGGTGATTACCGCATGTTTATAAAAACAATATGCATGCTTTCCCTGTATATTGTCCCCTACCTGCTTATTATTTTTGGGCACTTCTCCGAACCAATCATGCTCGGATTGTGTGTGATAATGGGAACAGGTTTGGCCGGAATCGGGTTCAGCATTGCCCATGATGCTTTGCATAGTGCTTACTCACCGAATGAAAAAGTGAACCGCTTCCTTGGAATGACAATGAATTTTGTCGGAGCCAATGATTATATGTGGAAGATCAAACACAATATCAAACATCATACATTCACCAATATTTATGAAAAAGATGAAGATCTGAGTGTCGTCAAATTTTTACGCCTTTCCCCCAGTGCGCCTTACCGAAAAGTACATCGTTTCCAGCATATCGTTGCTTTTTTTGCCTATTCCCTGCTCTCGCTCAGCTGGGTATTTTATACCGACTATAATAAGATTTTCAGATACAAGGACAATACACACCCCCGTAAGGAAATTATTAAGCTCCTTGCTTTTAAACTCTTTTATTATTCTTACATCCTGGTCATTCCTCTGGTATTCCTGCCGCTTGTATGGTGGAAAGTTTTATTGGGTTTTGTTGTCATGCACCTGGTAGGCGGATTCATCATTACCATCGTTTTTCAGCTCGCCCACGTAATTGAAGATACAGACCATCCTGTGGCAAATGAAACCGGAAATATCGACAACGCATGGATTGTACATCAGATGGAAACCACAGCCAATTTTGCCGTACGAAACCCAATAATAACCTGGTTTGTAGGAGGCCTGAATTTTCAGGTTGAGCACCATCTTTTCCCTCAGATTTGCAGCATCCATTATCCTGCCATTTCCCGAATTGTTCAGGAAGTTGCAAAACGTCACGAAATAAGTTACTACAACACCAACACATTCCTGGGCGCCGTATCATCTCATTACCGGACACTCCGGAAATTCGGACAGGCAGCCTGATCGTCCTGCTTTAATCCTTCCATCCGGTATTGCGGGTTCCAGATTTAATCCAGAATCGTATCTTTACTTTGTTTGCCCGCACTATGAAAATTCTCGTAATTGAAGATGAAGAATCACTGGCTGATGCTATCGTATCCTACCTGAAAGAAGGAGGGCATACGTGTGAACTGGCTACTGACTATGCCACAGCGAATCAGAAATCGGAAATCTATGATTATGACTGCGTAGTGGTTGACATTACGCTACCGGGTACAGGAAGCGGACTTGATATTATCGCTTCTCTTAAGAAGAGAGGATCAGAAGCCGGCATCATCATTATTTCTGCCAAAAATTCCCTCGATGATAAAATCAGCGGACTTGATCTTGGAGCGGACGATTACCTTACCAAACCCTTTCACCTGAGTGAGCTGAATTCCCGTATCAAATCTATCATACGTCGGAGAAATTTCAAAGGAAGCAATGAGGTCATATTTGAAGAAATAAGCATCATTCCGGAAGAAATGCAGGTTCTGATAAACGGAAAACATGTCTTGCTTACAAAAAAAGAGTTCGACTTGTTACTCTTTTTTATTTCCAACAAAAACAGGGTTGTGACCAAAGAAAGTATTGCTGAACATCTCTGGGGTGATGAAATGGATGCAGCCGATTCTTTTGATTTTATTTATTCTCACATCAAAAACCTCCGGAAAAAACTGATTGAAAAAGGTTCGGAAGATTATATCCAGACAATTTATGGTATGGGGTACAAATTCGGCATCCGGTGAATCTGCTTAACAAAACCAACAGGTATTATATTACAGCAACGCTGGTGGTTTTTCTCATCGGCACATTGGTGTTTTATGTCATGATCAACCAGATCATGGATAATGAAGCCAATGAACAGTTACTTATTGAAAAGGTGCAACTGACACAACAACTTGATGCACTTGGGCAGGCACCACCGGCCGGACTGAGAGCAGGGGACCAGATAGATGTAGTACCCATCCCATTTAAAGTAAATGGTAAATTACCCGCTGAATTCAAACGGGATACCTCTCTTTTTTTCAAAGAAAACGGAGAAGTGCTTCCTTTCCGCCAGCTCCGTTTTCTTCATACAGTACATCCTGCCAAAGGAGAACCTCAAACTTATCTGATTACCATAACAAAAGCTCTTTTTGAAGATGATGACCTCATAATGACCATTGTCAAATCAATGCTTATCCTCTTTTCTCTCCTCTTGCTGGTAATGTTCGAAATCAACAGACGAATATCCCGAAAACTGTGGAAGCCCTTTTATGATTCCATTCGAAAACTCGAAGTATTCAATATCAGCCACGATTATCCCCTTCAATTTCAGAAATCCGGAATCAAGGAATTTGATGAACTAAACTCCGCTCTGGAAAACATTACAAGCAAAATTTCTCAAGACTATCACAACCTGAAAGAATTTTCAGAAAATGCTTCTCATGAAATTCAGACCCCGCTGGCCATAATCAAATCCAAGCTGGAACTGCTTATACAGGATGAGAAACTGGGAGGGACACAGATGAAACTAATCAGTGATGCCTATGAAAGTGCAGGCAGGCTCTCCAGGCTCAATCAGGCTCTCATCCTGCTAACCCGCATCAGCAATGGCCAGTATCTGGAAACAAAAGAAGTGAGCTGGAATGAAATTATTATCCAGAAACTGGAGCATCTCCATGATTTACTGAATCATAAAAACCTGCAAGTGGCCATGAACCTCAGCGAACCCATAACGGTCCGTATGAATCCTGTGCTGGCCGATATCCTTTTTTCAAACCTGGTGGGAAATGCCATCAAGCATAATTTTCCGGGTGGCTGGCTCAGGATCAGTAGTGAAGGCGGGAAGCTGATGATTTCCAACTCTGGGGAGCCGCTTAGTACGGAGCCAACGCGGCTTTTCGATCGCTTCAGGAAGGATCAGACCACCGATTCGCTTGGACTCGGACTGGCTATTGTTAAGCAGATTTGTGATAGTTATCACATATCCGTAAGCTATACCAGCGAAGGAAACGCACATACTCTCAGTTTGCAGATCCCTGTTTTATCACACCCTGAAAAAGCATGAAATCCCTCCTTTTCTTAAGCTATATGATGCTGTTCGGTGCCCTGTCAGAGGGAGGCGCCCAATCCCTGTCGCTTGAAGATTATCTTAAAAAAGGTATTCAGAACAGTCCACAGCAGAATGACTTCCGAAATCAGATCCAAACAGGCCGGATCGACAGTCTGAAGATAAACGCAGCACGTAAACCCCAGATTAACCTGCTCGGACAAATTCTTATTGCACCTGCGATAGGCGGTATTGGTTATGATCAGGCTGTTACCAACACTGGCAATTATGAACTGCTGGCCGGTATCAGCCAGAATATTTTCAACAGAAAAATCCTGGCACCCCAGTACGAAAATATCCGTTTGCAGAATATGGGTACAGACATAGCTGCCTTCCGAAATGAACATGAACTGAGGAAAGAGATAACCACTTACTATATACAGGCCTATGCCGATAATATTCAGGCCGGACATGCCCTGGCAATGCTGAAACTGTTAAAAGAGGAAAACCTGTATCTCAAGCAATTGACAGAAAAAGGTATTTACAAACCCTTTGATTATGCTGCCTTTCAGGTAAGCATAAAAGCGCAGGAAATTGCTGTGAAGCAGCAAATGCTTTCGTACCGGACCGACATCAGTGCATTGAACACTTTATGCGGCATTACCGACACAACTCTTCCTGTATTGGTCCCGCCGCAACTCCAGCCTTCACAGCCGGTCGAAACAAATGCATCCCTCTTCCTGCAGTCCTTTCGTATTGACAGCCTCCAGTTAATCAACCGTAAACTCCTTGCCGGAGCCAATTACAAACCCAAACTGAACTGGTTTGCCGATGCCGGCATATTAGGTTCCCAGCCTTCCACCTTATACCGGAATTTCGGTACAAGCTTCGGCATTAACCTGTCGGTTCCGCTCTACGACGGCCATCAGAAAAATCTTGAATTTAAAAAAGTCGGCCTTGCTGAGAATACAAGGAGTGCTTACGAATCCTTTTTTAAAAAACAATACAACAATCAGAAATCCGCGCTTATGGCCGAACTCAAACTCAATGCGGAACTGATGGCCCAGACAGGACAACAACTAACCCTGACGGCTGAACAAATAGAACTCGGAAAAAACCAGCTCAATATTGGAGCCTTGCCTGTTACCGATTTCCTGCTTGCAGTGAGGAACTATACAGAGGTGCGCAGTTTTATGAGCGGTTTACAGATTAAACAGCTTCAAATACTCAATGAACTTAATTACTGGAACTGGTAAAATCCGGCCACAAAAAAATCATCCATGAAACGATTGTTCTACCTGCTGTTCAGTTTACTTCTGCTGAGCGGCTGTCATCCGAAACAAGGGGCCGAATCGGAAGAAGATGCGGCCATCGCTGCTATCACACCTGTGACGACCGACTCGATGCAGAAAGGCCCGCTGAGTGAATATCTGGAGCTGAACGGAGTTTCTTCCTTTCTGAAAAAGAACAGTGTCAAAACAGCTGTATCCGGTTATATCAGAACTGTAAATGTGACGCTGGGTGACGAAGTAAGAAAGGATCAGGACCTGTTTACGTTAAAGACTAAAGAAGCTTCCGCACTTGATAATTTTGCAACGAAAGACAGCCTGACAGGAATTTCAGGACTTATTCACATCCGGTCTTTTCAGGATGGGATAATCAGCACATTTAACAGGCATGCAGGTGATTTTGTACAGGAAGGCGATGAGCTTTGTATTCTATCGGACAAAAGCAGTTTTGTATTTCTTCTCGATGTGCCTTTCGAACTTCACTCCATGATTCATCCGGGCAGGCCTGTGGAAATTTTGTTGCCCAACAAGGAAGTGATTGCAGGCATGATCCGTTCCAGTCTTCCTTCCATGGATGTTAACTCACAGACAGAAAGCTTTATTGTACAACCATCCCGGCCGGTATCCTTACCTGAAAATCTGATTGCCCGTATCCGTATCCTCAAAAACAAAAAGGAGGATGCCTGTACCTTGCCGCGTAGTGCTATACTTTCAAATGAAGCTCAAACCGAGTTCTGGGTTATGAAACTTCTTAATGATTCCACAGCCGTCCGGATTAATGTCAGAAAGGGCATTGAGACAACAGAACGTACTGAAATTACAGAACCAGTATTCAAAGCGAATGACCGTTTTATCACCAGTGGAAATTACGGACTTACCGATACAGCAAAAGTTGTTTTGAAAACGCAATGAAAAATTTCTTCGCCTCCTATAGAAATCCCGTTTCCGTTGCCTTACTGATCATAGTGCTCGGAGGGATGTTTGCATACAGTAAAATGCAAACAGCACTTTTTCCGGAAATAACCTTCCCGAAAATAAAACTGATTGCCGAAAACGGAGAGCAGCCTGTTGAGAAGATGATGGTGACGGTTACCAAACCGCTGGAGAATGCCCTGAAGCAAGTGTATAATGTCAGGATGATACGGAGCACAACAAGCCGTGGAAGCTGCGAGATCTCGGCTTTTCTGAACTGGAATTCAGATGTCTACCAGTGCCAGCAGCTCATGGAAAGTAAGGTGAACCAGATCCGGAATCAGCTTCCCCCCAATACCACTATCAGTATTGAGAAGATGAATCCTTCCCTGCTTCCGGTGATGGGTTTTACTGTTGAAAGCAATGAAAAAAATCCCATAGAACTCAAATTGATTGCGAATACGATTATCCGGCCTTTCTTTTCACAGGTCGACGGGGTAGCAGCAGTAAGGGTCATTGGCGGAAAAACAAAAGAATACTGGATTGAGCTTAACCCTCAGAAGATGAGCAGTTTTTCTGTTACACCGGCTATTCTTTCCACAGCGCTGAGCCAGACAAATTTTATAAGCTCCAACGGGTATTCAACCGATTACCGGCGCCTGTATCTGAATATTACCGATGCCTCACTGCATAATAAGGAGGAGATTGAAAATGTGGTGGTGAAGAATGACGGAAAACGGGTCATACGGTTAAAGGAAATGGCTGCCGTTAATGTCAGGGAAAAAATCGAATACATACGTATTAATGCGAATGGTAAAGATGCCGTATTGATTACCGTGCAAAAACAGCCTTATGCCGATTTGCTCCAGCTAAGTAAAAGCATGGAGGAAAAAGTAAAAGCCCTTAAAGATGTATTGCCAAAAAATGTAATCATCAAACCATATTATAACCAGAGCGATTTCGTCAATACAACCATTAAAAGTGTGAATGACAGTTTGTGGATAGGTCTGTTATTGGCTATTATCGTTGCAGTTATTTTTCTTCGCTCCTTCCGGGCCAGTGCCACCATATTGGTCATCATACCCGTTACGCTTGCATTAACTGTACTGGCCTTGTATATATGGGGCTATACATTCAACATCATGACACTTGGAGCTATTGCCGCCTCCATAGGTCTGATCATTGATGATGCCATCGTGGTAGTTGAACAGATATACAGAACCCAGGAAGAGCATCCGGAAGAAAGCCCGGCCTTCGTTGTGAGTAAATCTGTTCGTTACCTGCTCCCTTCCATGATCGGATCTTCTCTCAGTACGATCGTAATTTTTCTACCCTTCATCTGGATGTCGGGTGTGGCTGGATCCTATTTCAAGGTCCTGACCAATACCATGATTATTACCCTTCTTTCCTCCTTCTTTGTGACCTGGATCTGTTTACCCGTTGTGTATCTGTTATTTTCTTCCGGATTCAAATCCTCCAAACCGCTGGAACAAAAACCCGTTCGCAGTGCCTGGATTGCCTTCTTCCTGCGTCGCCCGCTTATCGGACTTTCTTTCGGGCTGGCACTCATCCTGGCCCTTGTCTACATCTATCCCAGATTACAGACCGGGTTCCTGCCTGAAATGGATGAAGGCACCATTGTACTGGATTATAAATCCCCTCCGGGCACTTCCCTTGATGAGACAGACCGGATGCTTAAAGAAGTGGAAAAACTCATAGTAAAAGTGCCGGAAGTGGCAGATTACTCCAGGCGTACCGGAACGGAAATGGGGTTTTTTATAACCGAACCCAATAAAGGAGACTACCTTATCCAGCTCAAGCCTGGCAGGAAAAGAAGTACTGATGCTGTGATTGACGATATCCGCAAACAAATCAAATCCACACAACCTGCACTGGATGTTGATTTCGGACAAGTCATCGGTGATATGCTGGGCGATCTGATGAGTTCAGTGCAACCTGTTGAAATAAAAATTTATGGTAAGGATAAAGAGAAACTCCATGAACTTGCCAATGAGGTTGCAGAACTTGTCAGGGAGATTCCCGGCACTGCAGATATCAAGAACGGCATTATCATTGCCGGACCCGGAGTTGATATAAAGCCTGACCTGGCCCACCTTGCCCAGTTTAATATTGCTCCCGATGAATTCCAGTATCAACTGCAAAGTCAGCTCGAAGGGAATACGGCTGGAAGTATTCTGGAGAATGAACAGATGACGGATATAAGGCTGATTTATCCCGGGGATAAGCAATCCAGTCGCCTGAAAAACTCCTATATTTTCCTGCCCGGAGGAAAGCTCAAACCGGTTACCGACTTTGCCACTATAGCTCTTGTTCCGGGAGTGGCTGAAATGAACAGGGAGAATCTTCAGTCTATGGTGGCTGTCACCGCCCGTCTCAATAACAGGGATCTTGGAAGTGTTGTAAAGGATATCAAGGAAAAAATACGTACCCGGATTCACAAACCGGAAGGATACAGAATTGGATTCGGTGGTGCTTTTGCCGAACAGGAAAATTCTTTCCGGGAATTACTGATGATCCTCATCAGTGCCTGTATCCTTGTTTTTTGTACCATTCTTTTCCTGTTCCGCTCTTTCCGTGCGGCCTTGCTGATCCTTATCATTTCCGTAACCGGAACAGCTGGCAGTTATCTGGCCCTGTACCTGACTCATACCCCATTGAATGTAGGAAGCTATACCGGACTGATCATGATTGTCGGTATCATTGGTGAAAATGCCATATTCACTTTTCAGCAATTCAAATACAACCTCGACTCAGGAAACACAGAGGATGCCATCCTGTATGCCATCTCCACGCGGCTAAGGCCTAAACTGATGACAGCCTTCGGAGCCATCATAGCCCTCTTGCCTCTTGCACTGGGTATTGGCAGCGGGGCACAGCTTCATCAGCCTCTTGCAATAGCGGTTATAGGAGGCTTTCTGGCAGCTTTACCCCTGCTTCTTATTGTTTTCCCCAGCATGCTCAAATTAGTTTACCGTAAATAGCTCCTTTTTTCGTAAATTAGTGCTCATGGATCCGATTCCATGAAATACAGTTTCTTCTTCTTCCTTATTTTTTGCCATCTGCGGCTGTCAGCACAGTACGAGAGTCCGGATGCTGTTCAGTGCAACCTCATTGAAGCCGAGATGAAAGCGCATGAAGCCCTGACCCGTTTGCCCGGGCCTGGATTTGCCAATGATTATAACCTTACTTACCAGCGTTGCAACTGGAAGGTTGATCCGGCAGTAAATTTTATCAGCGGTTCTGTCACTTCCTATCTGAAAGCTTCTATACCTGCGTTTCAAACCGTTCATTTTGACCTGAGCGACTCCCTGGTTACCGACTCTGTTCTATATCACTCCTCCTCCATTTCTTTTCTGCATCTCAATAATATACTAAGCATTACACTCCCTGCTGCTTTGACATTAAACCAGGCCGATTCACTCTGTGTGTATTATCACGGAGTTCCAAGCACCAGCGGTTTCGGCTCTTTTTATCAGGGAACCCATGCAGGCGCACCAATTATCTGGACACTTTCAGAACCTTATGGAGCACGCGACTGGTGGCCATGTAAACAAAATCTTGTAGATAAAATAGATTCCCTCGATGTATTCGTTACCTGTCCTGCCGGAAATAAGGCAGCCAGTAACGGACTCCTGGTTTCAGAAACTCTGATCGGTTCAGATAAGCTTGTTCATTGGAAAACAACGTATCCAATAGCAACATACCTTGTTGCTATTGCAGTAACCAATTATGTTCAGTACTCCCATTATATACACCTTACATCGGCTTCCGATTCAATGGAGATTCTGAATTATGTTTACCCGGAAGACATTGTTCTGGCTCAGAACAGCACACCTCAAATAATAAAGACCCTGGCCTTGTATGACAGTCTGACCGTTACATATCCTTTTCATCAGGAAAAATACGGGCATGCTGAATTCGGCTGGCACGGGGGTATGGAGCATCAGACCATGAGCTTTGTCGGGGGCTTCTCCAATGTATTGATTTCACATGAATGCGCACACCAGTGGTTTGGCGACAGGGTTACCCTTGGCAGCTGGCAGGACATATGGCTTAATGAAGGCTTTGCAACTTATTTCGAAGCCCTGACCGAAGAGCGGTACTTTCCTCAGAACTGGAACAACTGGAAAAAAAATACCATTACTGACGCTATGCGCTCCCCAAACGGATCTGTATGGGTGGATGATACGACAAGCGTTGGACGTATTTTCAGCGGTAGTCTGAGTTATTCCAAAGGATCTTACCTTTTGCACATGCTGCGCTGGAAGCTGGGAGATGGTATGTTCTTCAGTGCCCTGAAAAGCTATCTGAATGATCCTTTACTGGCATACCGTTATGCCCGGACAGCCGACCTGCAGCACCACCTCGAGAGCGTAAGCGGACAAAGCCTGGGTAATTTTTTCACACAGTGGTTTTATGGAAAAGGTTTTCCCAGCTATCAGATTATGTGGAGTCAGGACGGACAGAATCTGACCATCACTGTTAACCAGACACAGAGTGATCCTTCTGTTCCCTTCTTTGAAATGCCTATACCGATAGCCTTTTCAGGAGAAGGTCATGACACCACCCTTATTCTGAATCATTCCTGGTCAGGGCAAAGCTTTACAGCCAAAATCGGTTTTACAGCTGAGTTTGCAAGCTTTGATCCGGAGTTACATATCCTTTCCGGAAACAATACCATGCAAAGCACCCCTGTTAAGGGAGGCCTCGGAGCATCGTTTACCCTCTTCCCGAATCCGGCATCCAATACCGTTCAGATCCTGAATCTGAACCCTTCCAATCCGGTCAGTTCAATTGAACTCTTCAGTGTGGAAGGATGCCGGATACGAAGTGAGCAGCTTACCGGCACTCAAAATCTGAACAATTTCGATATCAGCAATGTGGCTGCCGGCTTGTATGAACTCCGTATCCGGACCGATATGGGTTATGTGGTAAGGAAACTGGAGATAAAATAAAAAACCCTGACAAGATGGTCAGGGTTTAGGGGCGTGCCCGAGGAGAGACTCGAACTCTCAAGGATATAACTCCAACGGCTTCTGAGACCGCAACGTTTACCAATTTCGCCACCCGGGCTTACTAATAATTTAAGAATTATGATTTGATAATTCCTTTGCAAAGCTATAACAAAAGACTAAATCATAAATCTTAATTCCTAAATCCTACTAGGTGCCCAGGACGAGACTCGAACTCGTACGGTTGCCCGCCACCCCCTCAAGATGGTGCGTCTGCCAATTTCGCCACCTGGGCTATCAAATTATTTAGGATTAAGGATTTACGATTTAGGATTTAACTCCCATCTCCAATTAATACCCCTTTAAAATCCTAATTCCTAAATCCTTAATTTTAAATTTAGGGAGGCAAAGATATGTTTTTTTCCCATTTCCACGTAAAATCTCTGTTTTCAGGGAATTTTTCATGATTTTATCAAAAGTCACAGTATTCTGTGACATTCGTCATGTTTTCAGGAGTGAAGGATGCTGAATTTTGTAGTAATCAAACAACTACAGACATGAAAAGCAAACTACCTGTTTACATCATCGCCCTCCTCCTCATCGCCATTCCCTTCAAAATTGCTTTCCTGGATCAAAGCACTCACAACTTTGTCAATATCTTCTCATTCATATCTGTCATTGCCGGATTCCTTATCCTCCTGATCTTCGGTTCCGGTAACGGGCATGAAGCTGAGCATTGATTTCGATATTCCGTCTTAGCAGCTATTTCTGCACATTCATACGCTCCTTGTGAAGAAATACACGCTACTTCTGCACATTCACACGCTCCTTGTGAAGAAATACACGCTTTTTCTGCACATTCATACTCTCCTTGTGAAGAAATACACGCTACTTCTGCACATTCATACTCTTCTTGTGAAGAAACACACGCTACTTCTGCACATTCATACTCTCCTTGTGAAGAAATACACTATACTTCTGCACATTCATACTCTTCTTGTGAAGAAATACACTATACTTCTGCACATTCACACGCTCCCTGTGAATAAACACATGCTACTCATGCAATGTAAAACTGAATGTGCTCCCAGCACCGGGTTCAGTATCGAATGAAATACGGCCTCCCTGTGCTTCAATAAATTCCTTGCTTATAGACAGACCAAGACCTGTACCGGATTTACTGCTTCCCGGGATCTGGAAATAACGGGTAAAGATCTTATCCCTGTATTTCTCTTCAATACCCCTGCCAAAATCTTTAACGGAAAAGTTAACCCAGCCTTCTTCCTGACTTTTCTTTACGGTTATGACCACTTTTCCGTTCTGGGGAGAATAACGAATTGCATTGGTAAGCAGGTTGATCAGTACCCAGGCTGTTTTTTCCATATCAGCCCTTACAGTGCTGATGTGTTCCTCCACCTGGATGCTGAGTGTAACCTGTTTTTGTTCAGCCGGAACTTTGACTGCTTCCAGTGCGTATTGTATAATTGTATCCGGATCTGTTTGTTGTATGGACAGCTGGATATTGCCTGTTTCAACCTGGCTCAGCTGCAGGAGTTCGCTGGTTATTTTCAGGAGGCGGTCACTGTCATCTTCTATGCTCTCTACCAGTTGTTTTTGCTCCGGGTTAAGGGTGCCGGTTTTCGTGTTCTCCATCAGATGCAAACTGGCTTTGATGGTTGAAATCGGGGTCTTCAGCTCATGGGAGATCGTGGCAATAAAATTGGTTTTGGCAAAATCCAATTCTTTGAAAATAGTTATGTTACGGAGTACGATAAAATGTCCTATCTGTTTGGGCTCATTTTCTCCGGTAGGCGTAATGGAGATCGGGATGATTTCCTTCTCAAAATAACTTTCCTTTCCATCCGCATAAATCTTCAGGGGTTCTTTACGGCCCGTATGCTCAACAGGAAAAACAAGTTCCTGTACGAGGGTACGCAAAAGATCATTTTTAAGTGCAATGTCCTGGGCAGGTTTACCTGTGAGATCTGCGGCTTTCATGCCGAGTATCTGAAGAGCATCCTCATTTACAAACAGGATGATCTTGTTTTGATCCAAACCTATTACCGGGTCATGGAGGTTATTGATAAGGGTCTCGATCCGTTTTTTCTCAAACATCATTTTTGACAAGCTGCTGCTGTCATATTCCTCCAGCTTCCTGGCCATGGAATTAAAGGCTGATGCCAGTTCTCCGTATTCACTATGATCTTCAAAATTAACCCGTTCTGAATAGTTCTTGGATGCAATCTGCTTAATGCTCCGGGTCAGCTCCTTCATGGGATTGGCAATGATGGAAGGCAGGTTGAGTAACAATGTGAGTGCCATGAGGCAGCAAATGGTGCCTGCAATTCCTATCCACAGAAAGGCAGAAGTTGCTGTTTGCTTAGCCACATTGCTTTTGCGAAGTATAGCCTGCATGTTTATCTGCATGATATCCGTAAGATCTTTCCGGACAGAGATGTACAGTTGTCCGTCCCGGGGCATTGCCTTTACCTTTTCAAAATCTTCGGCAAGCCGGTCCGTCAGTTCCTTCTCCCCTACTTCAGTGATATTATTCTCCTGTTTGAGGAGGTTATCCGTAAACCTATCCACGCTGGCCTTTTCTGTAATATTTTTATCCAGTGCCACCATCATTTCCCGTGCATAATCAAGGGTATTGTAATTGGCCACCAGAATATTCTGTGTATCCTTATTCAGGGCATTGATATACACCGTTCCGAGAACGGACAATAGAATAACAAACAGAAACAGGAGCCCGAGTCCCAGTCTTAGTTTGGCTTTAATTTTCATGGCAGGTCCCTTTTAGTATATTCATCAGGATAATATAACCAGATCCACATCCAGTTCATTCAGCTTTTTAAGCAGTTCATTAAATGTGTTGGTGGCAAGCAATACGGCAATAATATTGAAATGAGGTTTCCCCATACAAATTGTTGTGATTTCCTTTTCTTCAGCAACTGAGGCAATAGTCCGTGCAATATGTTTGCTCTCCCGTTTGATAATTTCAGCTCCGAGTTCTGTAGCGAGTTTGTAATTATTAATAAGGTGGCGCTGCTTGTCGAGCGGGATCTTATCCAGGCTTTCAGCCGGAGTCTGGACATATAAAACGGACCACTGGCAGTTGTAATAACTTGCCAGGCGGGCAGTTTTCCGTATTATGGCTCTGGAGGTGACATCATTGCTGCTGATACAGGCCATAATACGTTCATGTCTCAATGACTCATTCCGGGGTACTTCGGCTTCGACTTTGCGTTCAACCTGTGCAGCCACTTCTTTCAGGGCCAGCTCCCGAAGCTGCAGGATATGATCCGGTTTGAAAAAATTCCGAAGGGCCGTTTCAATTTTTTCAGCCTCGTATATTTTCCCTTCTTTAAGGCGGGTGATGAGCTCATCGGCTGTCAGATCTATATTCACTACTTCATCGGCCAGGCCCACAACCTTATCCGGTATCCTTTCCTGAACTTCTACACCGGTAATGATCTTGACCTCTCTGTTGAGACTTTCAATATGCTGGATATTAACGGCACTGATTACATTAATGCCGGCTTCAAGTATATCCATCACATCCTGCCAGCGCTTTTCATTTTTACTTCCTTCAATATTGGTATGAGCCAGTTCATCCACGATAACAACTTCCGGCCTCAGATTGATGATGGCCTGGAGATCCATTTCCTCCAGCATCTTACCCTTATAAAAAAGCTTACGGCGGGGAATTACGGGCAAGCCTTCCAGCAGATCCATCGTTTCCTTGCGCTGATGGGTTTCCACATAACCAACCTTGATATCAATTCCGTTCTTTAAGAGTGCATGCGCTTCCTGCAACATACGGTATGACTTACCTACCCCGGCGCTCATTCCTATATATATCTTGAACTTCCCGATCCTTTGTTTACGGATCAGGTTCAGAAACCGCTGTACATTTTGTTCCTTTTCTGTTTCGTCTGACATGAAGGCTTTCTTTAAAGCTGATTAACAGGTATCCAAAGATAAACAACCCTTTGGGCTTATTGCCCATCGGGTTGTTCCTTTGTCAGTTAGCACAAAATACGTTCCTAAAGCCTGAAAAGCATGGCAAAGATGAGTCTGTTTTCAGACTTTTCAAGATCAGGTGTCCAGTTCGGAGGCAATGGGGTGGTTGTATAACCGGTAGGAGATGTCACACCACCCGGGCCGGAAAAATAATCCACGCTGGCTTCCCTGTGTACCCATTCCAGACGGAATTCCACACTTTGATTCGGCATCCAGCTTATATTGGCCGAGCAATCCCAGGCATTGAACTGATCTCCGGGGTTGGCACTGAAAGGAAATGCGCCTTCCGTTTGAGTGGGATTGTTCTTATTAGGCAGGGGGCTGGCTTGTCCTGTCGGGTACAATACGAGGTAACGCCCGGGGTTGGTCATTACCCCTCCTCCAAATGTAAAAGCGAGCCTGTTTTTGCAAAACCACAACCTTCCATAGAACATACCACTTACAAAATTCTGTGCCGGGCCCAGCAAAGGATCGGAGTGAAAACCATTCACACCCTGACCTTTTTCATAGCCAATGTCTCCTGTCAAAGAAAAAGCCACCCGGCTAAGTCCTTTTGACCTGGGTTTGTTATACAAACGCATCAGAAAACTGTTATCGGAATGGAAACGGTGTCTGCCAGGAAGGCCGGCGGCATCAGCTCCGTAATAATCATTCGACAAAAGCTTGATACTTTCCTTCGGGCACCAGGTAACATTTCCACCGAATCCGGGCTCCTCATTAAACATACCGTAGCTCTGCCATCCGTTAATAATCCAGGGTTCAATTTTCAAGGTTTTGCTAGGAAAAATCTGGATACGCATACCGTTAAAAAACCAAGGGGTATTATCCGAAGTATAGGATGCCTGGTATTCCCAGTTCTCGCACTGGTAATAGGAGTTAAGTCCGATATAGGACATAAACATACCGGCATCCACATTGATTCCATGCATCACATTGAAGTGATATCCTCCGTATGCTTCGCTTATATAGCGATACACATCAGCCAGATCATACTGACCACGGTAAGGGCTGTAGTCATTTCTTGGTACAATAGTAGAACGTGTTCCGAACTGGGTCAGGATACGTCCCCTTGCACCGTTATAATTGAATTCCCCGCCGATGCAGGCTAATGAAACTTCCATTTCATTGTTCCTGGCAAGAGCGGTAGAGCCCACAACGGTATGGTCATTCGGATTATTACCTGAATACGTGGCATTGGCATCCACCATAATAATACCGGTTACATACTTACTGGTAAGTACTGCCGAATCCCTCCTGTCTGATCCATTCTGCCAGGTCTGATCCTGTCCTTCGAACGGGATTTGCGATTTAATTGAATCCTTCTTCTGAGCTATACCGCAAAGCGAACAGGAAATCAATACAATAGTGAGTAATCGTTTTTTCATTGTAGCTGTGATTTTAATCTATTTATTCATTTATTTTTCTGCAGTGTATTTAAATCTATATTCAGTTTAAGCACATTTACTTTTTCAGGACCGAACAAGGGTTTTTCAATATGTGCTTCGACCAGTTTTTTAACCTGTTCTTCCGGTATATTCCTGGCTTTAGCAACTCTTGCAACCTGTACCATGGCTCCTTTGGGGGAGATGTCCGGATCCAGTCCGCTGCCCGATGCGGTAACCAATTCACTCGGGATATCGGCTTTGTTTACGCCCGGATTGTGTTTCATAAACGTATCGATACGGGTTTGCACAGTTTGGAGTAAATCAGGTGCGGAAGGGCCTTTATTGGACCCTCCGGAACCGGCAGCATTGTAATCTACCGCAGAAGGCCGGCTCCAGAAATATTCATCGCGTGTAAACTTCTGTCCGATATTTTCATAGCCCACCACCTTTCCGTTTACAGAAAGCGTCACGCCCTTACCCTTTCCAGGTGCTGTTTTGGCAATACCGGTAATGAGCAAAGGATAGAGTATGGAACAAAGAATAATAAGGACTGCGGTTAGCTTAAGGGATGGAAGAAGATACGTTTTCATTGTTATAAGTTCAAGTATGCTTAACGAATACAATTTCAGAAAAACAAGCCTATACCCAGGTCTATGACCTTGATACCCAAAAAGGGTATGAGGATTCCACCCAGTCCATAAATCATTAGGTTACGTCTTAACAATGCACTGGCACCGATAGGTTTGTATTCAACACCTCTCAGTGCCAGTGGAATCAAGGCCGGTATAATGATAGCGTTGAAAATAACCGCCGAAAGGATTGCACTTTCCGGGCTGTGAAGGTGCATGATGTTGAGCCCTTGCAGTACAGGAATAGAGCTGATAAATAAAGCAGGCACTATGGCGAAATATTTGGCCACATCATTGGCGATGGAAAATGTTGTCAGCGTTCCACGGGTGATGAGCAACTGCTTACCTATTTCCACTATTTCGATGAGCTTGGTCGGATCATTATCCAGATCGACCATATTACCTGCCTCTTTGGCTGCCTGAGTGCCGCTGTTCATGGCCACACCTACATCGGCCTGGGCCAATGCAGGAGCATCGTTGGTTCCGTCGCCCATCATGGCAACAAGTTTACCGCTTACCTGCTCCTTCTTGATGTAATTCATCTTGTCTTCGGGTTTGGCCTCGGCAATAAAATCATCCACCCCTGCCTTTTCGGCAATAAATTTGGCTGTCAAAGGGTTGTCGCCGGTAACCATAACGGTTTTCACACCCATTTTTCTCAGTCGCTCAAAACGCTCGCTGATACCGGGTTTGATGATATCCTGCAGCTCTATAACTCCTACCACCTTATCATTTTCCGAAACAACCAGGGGGGTTCCTCCATTACTGGATATTTCCTTCACTTTCACTATTGTTTCCCCCGGAAATTTATTGCCGGCTCCCTCCGTCATTTTCAGTATGGAATCAAATGCTCCTTTCCGTATCCGGGTACCATTGCTTAAATCAATTCCGCTGGAACGGGTTTCAGCTGTAAATTTCACAAAACGGGCTTCCCTAATAAGCGTTTCCGAAGATTGAGTCTTGGCCCCCAGGTGTTTGGCAAGCTCAACGATAGATTTTCCTTCCGGTGTTTCATCTGCGAGGGACGACAAGACACAATCGCCTGTAAATCGTTCTGCATCCACCCCGTTGCTGGGATAAAAATGAGTTGCTTTCCGGTTGCCAATAGTAATGGTTCCTGTTTTATCGAGCAGAAGCACATCCACATCTCCTGCTGTTTCAACAGCCTTACCGGATTTGGTAATCACATTCGCCCTCAGTGCACGATCCATACCGGCTATGCCGATTGCCGAAAGCAACCCTCCTATGGTGGTAGGGATCAGACAAACAAAGAGGGAAATAAATGCAGCAATGGTGATAGGTGTTTTAGAGTAGTCGGCAAAGGGCTTCAGGGTAACACATACAATAATAAACACCAGAGTAAATGCAGCCAGCAGAATAGTCAGGGCTATTTCATTCGGTGTTTTCTGACGGCTTGCTCCTTCAACCAGAGCAATCATTTTATCCAGAAAGGATTCACCGGGTTGAACCGTAACTTTTACCTTAATTTTATCCGACAATACTTTTGTCCCTCCAGTTACACTTGACTTATCTCCACCGGCTTCCCGGATAACGGGTGCCGATTCACCGGTTATTGCCGATTCATCGATGGTGGCAATACCTTCCACGATCTCACCATCCAACGGTATCAGGTCTCCTGCTTCACAGATAAAAACATCCCCTTTCTTCAGCGTGGCCGAACTCACCACCTTAATTTCGTCTACCCTTAGCTCACCCATAGGTTGCACAAGCTTGGCAGGGGTTTCTTCCCTTGTTTTACGAAGTGACTCGGCCTGTGCCTTACCTCTTGCCTCTGCAATTGCTTCGGCAAAATTGGCAAAGAGCAGGGTGAGGAGCAGAACGATGAAAATAATGAAGTTATAGGCAAAGCTGCCCTGTGAATGCTCTCCGGTCAAGATCCAGGCACAAACAATAAGCATAACCACTGTTCCGATCTCCACGGTAAACATAACCGGATTCTTCACCATGAGTTTCGGATTCAGCTTCAGGAACGAATGCTTCAGTGCTTCCTTCACGAGGCTTTTGTCGAAAAGTTTTTGGGATTTTACCTGTTTTCTGACGGATGACATAATCGTATGTTTTATTCCAAAATGAATTATCGCATTGAAAAATATTCAGCCAGAGGTCCCAGTGTCAAAGCCGGAAAGAAAGCAAGGGCTGCAAGAATCATGATCACGGCAAAGGTCATAATACCGAACGTACCTGTGTCTGTGCGTAATGTTCCAGCCGATTCAGGTATGAATTTCTTTTTAGCCAGAATACCTGCAATTGCCAAAGGGCCTATGATGGGCAGGAAACGCCCCAGGATCATCACAAAGCCTGTGGTGATGTTCCAAAATGGAGTGCTATCACCCAATCCTTCAAAACCGCTTCCGTTATTGGCCGAGCAGGATGTGTACTGATAAAGCATTTCAGAGAACCCATGATTACCCTGATTATTGAGCCATGGAAGGCTGGGATCTTTGGTAATGACATAAGATGATAAGGCTGTAAATGCCAGAATCAGCAAAGGGTGAAGTAAGGCAATAAGGGTCGCTATCTTCATCTCCCTGGCTTCGATTTTCCGCCCCAAAAGCTCGGGAGTTCGTCCAACCATAAGTCCGGATATAAATACCGCAATTATGATAAAGATGTAGTAGTTCAGAATGCCGACACCATTACCGCCATAAAAACAGTTCGTCATCATACCAAGAAGCTGCATAGCTCCGGATACGGGCATGGAACTGTCGTGCATTGAATTGACTGAGCCGGTTGAAATCACGGTTGTCAGAATACTCCAGTAGGCCGTTGCCGGGGCTCCGAAACGCTGTTCCTTGCCTTCCATACTTCCGGAACTTTGATCGATCCCCATATGTGCAATAGCAGGATTTCCTTTCATTTCAGCCTTCATTGCAGGAAGCAGAAAACAGAGCATTCCAAGAGTCATGACCCCGAAAATGACGATACCCATCTTCCTTTTGTTCAGGTAATACCCCAGCGCAAAAACCAGGGCGAAAGGGATGATACACTGGGCAATGATCTCCACCATATTGGTGAAATAATCCGGATTCTCGAGGGGATGGGCCGAATTGGCTCCGAACCATCCTCCTCCGTTTGTGCCCAGATGCTTAATGGCAATCATACCGGCTGCCGGGCCTCTGGATACATGACTGGTGTCTCCCTGCATGGTAATCAGGGTATCCTTGCCGTCAAAGCTGGCCGGAGTACCGTGAAAAACCAGCAATACAGCAATAACAAGGCTGAGCGGCAACAAAATTCGGGTGATGCTCTTTACGAAGAACTCATAAAAATTTCCCAGTTTGTCAGTCACCTTATCCTGCATGGCCTTAAATACCACAACAAGGGCTGCAATACCGGTGGCAGCAGACATAAAATGGAGAAACATAAGTACACCAAGCTGTGTCAGATAAGTGACTCCTGTTTCACCTGAATAATCTTGTAAGTTGCAATTGACCAGGAAGCTGATTGCCGTATTAAAACTGAGGTGAGGGCTCATGGATGGATTGCCGTCTGGATTCAGAAACAAGCTGCCCTGAACCAGAAACATCACGAAGGCATATACAAACCAAAGCATATTAAGACTAAGCAAGGCAGCGACATGCTGCTTCCAGTTCATTTCCTGGGTCGTGTCAATTCCGCAGATACGGAAAATGAATCGTTCAAAAGGTCCTATAAAATCAAGCAGGCTCCCTTCTTTCTTAAAAACCTTTGCAATGTATTTTCCAAGCGGAATAGCAATCAGGAGTGTAATAACAAAAGAAACAATAACGCCAAGCAGTTCTGTTTTCATAACCAGGAAATATTAAGCTTCTAAAATTTTTCAGGTTTAAGCAATACATAAACCAGATAGCAGAACACGGCGATTGAAAGAATGAATAGCAGGGTCATGTTTCAGGTTGTTATATGTTATCAAAAAATTCAATGCTTTTGAAAAAAAACCAGAAGCAAACCAGGCCGGCTGCCAAAAGTATGATCGTCAAAAAAGTTTCCATAGGCTTATATCACTGTTGTCTGGCAATACTAACCAGTGGTTTTACATTACTCATCTGCATCAGCCGGTTCAGCTTATACATTTTGTGTATGGGATCATACATAGTCAGATCTCCGTCGTTTCTGAATGTCATCTCGATGCGTTCTTCAAAAGCTGTATTGGATTCAAAAACGGTTTCCACATTCCGAAGTGTCAAAGCAAGTATTTCCGACCCTGCTTCTGCACTGAAATAATAATGCTCAACTTTGGGATCGTTTTTCAGGCCTGTGCCACTGCTTGTTTTATACAACAGTATTTTTTCACCTGGATTCAGAATTTGAAATTCCTTTCCACCTGAAATACGATATTTGCTTCCGTCCACATCCGATTGTCCTTTCAAAAGACCAGGAACAATCAGGATTCCCATAAGGACTATACTTATTAGCGTTTTCATTTGTAGTAAATTTAAAATTGTTTCACCCCTATCAATATGATATCCCTTATCTGCACCGGTGATTGTAGTCAGTCAAATACCACCACCGGAAACCCGACGCAGATATTCTTTGCGAAGCGGGCCCCTGAGCATACTATTCAAACCCAAACCTACTGCATCACTTAAATCAAGTAATGGAGAAAGGGTATGTAAAAACACATTTTCAATGGCATTCTGAACTGTACTGTTCCCTTTTGTGAGCATTTCTTCGGCCAGATTGATACAGTGTCTAACGGCTTTCATGTTTCCTGCCCCAGCCAGAGCCTTGGTAAAATCAGCAAAACATTGGACTGTCTTGTAAACATTTCCTTTATTCCCCAATTTTTCCAATTCAGGGTTGAGTGCAGGGAGTTTGTTTCCCAGGATATCCAATACTTCCGATTCTTGTATCATTTAATAGAGATTTACTTAACCCCTGCCAGATTCAGGCCATTGTAATCCTGCCTAAAGAAGATCAGGACAAACGTCAATAAATCAATGATTTACATTAAAATGACAGGCTTTGTCGGGAGGGGAACCCGGACCTCATTCTTCTCATATTGAGAGGATTTATCTCAAAATGGGAAGGATGAGCAATGAAGATAATAAGGAAGGAATCGGGTCAGTTCAATCCGAACTGTTCAATCTTCCGGTATAAGGTAGCGAGTCCTATTTGAAGGAGACGTGCCGCTTCTGCCTTATTGCCTTTGGCATAGTTGAGCACCTTCTGTATATGCAATTTTTCAATACTTTCAAGTGAAAAGGCTGAAAAAGAACCGTCATCATGCACAACCTGATGTTGTAATTCATATGGAAGCATGTCTTCCGTAAGTATATCCCCATTGGCCAGAATCACGCCCCGCTCTATGATGTTTTTCAATTCACGGATATTACCGGGCCACCCATAATGTTCCAGTTTTTGCAAATAGTCCGTGCTGAGACTGATAGATTTTTTATTCATCCGGTGACAGCTCTGAGTAAGGAACAACTGTGCAAGTATGGCAATGTCTTTCCTGCGTTCTCTGAGAGCAGGCAGGTGTATTTCAAAAACATTAAGCCTGAAATACAGATCCGGGCGAAAACGGTGTTCCTCACTTTCCATTTTCAAATCCTTATTGGTGGCTGTAATAAGCCTGAAATTGACCTTCAAACTCTGGGTATCCCCTATTTTAATAAACTCACTCGTTTCAAGTACACGCAGTAGTTTTGCCTGAAGTTCCAGGGGCATTTCCCCGATTTCATCCAGAAAAAGAGTACCCCCGTTCGCTTGTTCAAGCAAGCCCTTCTTGTCTTTGATTGCACCTGTAAATGCACCCTGTTTATGACCGAACAATTCGCTCTCTATAATATCTTTGCTGAATGCACTGCAGTTAAGTGCAACGAATGATTTGCCGGCCCTGCTCCCCGCCTGATGTATAGCCTGGGCAAAAACTTCTTTGCCGGTACCGGTTTCCCCGGTCAGCAACACGGTAGTGTCATTTGTAACTACCTTCCGGGCCATATCAATTGCATCCTGTATGGCCCTGGACTTACCTGTAATCGAGTCAAACGAATATTTTTCACCTACCCTTTTCTCCAACTCCCTAACCCTTTTTTGAAGATGCACCTTATCCATAGCCTTGTAAAGCAGAGGGATTATCATGTCATTATCATTCCCCTTGGTAATATAATCAAAGGCTCCGTTTTTGATGGCCTGAACCCCGTCGGGAATATTGCCATAAGCTGTAAGGAGAATAACTTCTGTCGCCGGATAAAGATTCTTGATACGGGTACAAAGCTCCACACCGTTACCGTCGGGTAGCTTGACATCACACAAGACTATATCCACTTCGTTTTGTTCCAGCTTCTTCAACCCGGTTTTACAATCTCCTGCCTCCAGTACATCAAACGATTCCAGCCGTATGATACGGCCCAGCAGGTTGCGAAGCTTTTCCTCGTCATCAATGATGAG
>JBIOHC010000056.1:0-25559 GCA_044448685.1 Bacteroidia bacterium | reverse complement strand
TGATTATTTATTAGGATAACTATCCCTACTTTAGGCGCTTTAAAACGAATCTGTTTTCCAACTTACTTCCAGATTATGAAAAAAGGATTATGTGTGTTAGGGCTTTGTTGTATGGCGGGTTTAGGTTCAGCTCAAATGAAACAGGCAACATTTGAAGATGGGACTATCCTGAACTATGAAATTAAGGCGAATACTCCTGATAAGATTAAACCGGTTATCCTGAAAATTAATATTGTAAACCCTGAAATCGGGATTCAATATTACAGAAAAAACACCTTTATGGTTGAAGGGGCTGGAGGTTTGATGAGATCCGGTCTTGATTTTACGTATTATGTTTTTCATACCGGGCAGGAGAAAAAGCAGAATCTAACGGTACATTCAGCGATCACAGGCTATAATACTACCACCAAATATATGATCAAAGGTAATTCAGCCCTTGTGGAGCATAACTGGGGAATACATGGAGGGATTTCTTATATTAATCCTAATATTCTTAATCTTTCCTCGGGATTTAGTGCATTACAAATTGCTGCAGGCATTGGCCATTTCAAAAACAGACATATAGCCTGGTTTGTGGAAGACCCTGCCAAGAAAACGAGTAGTACACATACTTTTACAAGAAGGTCTGGATTTTATGCTGATTTACTTTATTTTGCAAATGCAAAGATGAGTGATAAATATATAAATCTTTATACCATGAACGGAAGTGTGCCACTTCCTTCGCCGAGAACAATTGGCTGGCAGTTTTATTTTGAAGGAAGTGGTGCTTCGGGGGAAAAAGAAAGTAGTGAATGGGGATACTTCTGGCGTATAGGATGGGCCATGGGACTGAATACTTCGGGATGGCCTGTATACGGGCTGGGATTGGCGATTTAACAATTCAATCGAAGACTTGAAAACGCACGCATGCTTTTCGAATGCCTCAAACTTAATATTGAAGTTACAGATGAGCATTTTAATGCCATTTATCCGGACTGGATCAGGGATCAGGCACGCAGGCATTTTACCCCGGTTGAAGTAGCTAAGCTTGCCGCCTCTTATTTGGCCGAGAAACCCGGCACGCGGGTGCTTGATATTGGTTCAGGTTCCGGAAAGTTTTGTATGGTGGGGGCTGTGACCACACAAGGTCATTTTACAGGAGTGGAATACCGCCCTCCGCTGGTTGAACTTTCCAATAGCCTCTTGAGTCATTACCGTATACCCCGGGTCAGTTTTATATGCAGCAATATCACCGACATTGATTTCAAAGCCTATGATGCCTTTTATTTCTTCAATTCTTTTCAGGAACAGATTGACAGCACTGCCCGTATAGATCAAAAGGTGGAAACGGGGCTTGATTTATATGAGCGTTATCATACCTATATTTCCGAACAGCTGAACAAAGCGCCCAAAGGCACCCGCCTGGCTACTTATTGGGGGCTGGAAGACAGGATACCGACTGCTTACGCACTCCAGTTTACCCTCCATAATGGCTTGCTGAAGCTGTGGAAGAAGATAGGTTAATGTTCTTTTGCTACATTTGATTCAAACCTCCTGCTTTGAAAAAACACAAAGTTTCAAGTATTCGGAACGTATTCGTATTCGTATTCGTGTTGTGTTCATGCATGGATTCCATGGCACAAACGGCAGCATCCTATTACGAAGCAGCATTTGCCAAAGCAAAGCAAAAAGATTATAAATATGCCTTGAATCTGATTGATAAAGCCATAGCCCTCAATGATACCAGTATGATGTATTACCTTGAAAAAGGAAGCATAGAAGCCGGTTTGTATCATAATAAAGAGGCATTTGAGTGTATATTTAAAGCTATCGCCCTGCAGCCCAAAAAGTCTTTGCCTTATGCATTAGCGGGTGCAGGCTATGATGCTGTGGGAAAAGGTGATTCAGCAATCTATATGTTCACAAAGGCCATGGAGTTTGCCGTAAACGATACGATACGTGATAATTACCAGGTGGCCAGAGGCCTTGCCAAAGTGAATGTACGGAATCTGCAGGGAGGTCTGGCCGATTATGAATCAGTCCTCAAGCATAACCCCAGAAATATTGAAGCCTGGAATAATAAAGGGGATATTTATAATCAGACTGGTGAAAAATTAAAAGCCATAGCCTGTTTAAAGATGACGGCGAAGCTGGACTCGACTTTTCCGGGTACATTCCAAAACCTGGGCTTTATTTATTCGGATATGGACAGCCTTGATATGGCCATCAATTACCTGAACAAAGCCTTAAAAATGGTACCAGAGGATGGGATGACCTATAATAACCGCGGCTATGTATATTACAAGATGAAGAAATACGATCAGGCCATCATCGATATCAATAAAGGCCTTGAGCTGGCCCCTGGAAATTCATATGGCTACCGTAACCGGGCGCTGGTTTATCTGGCCCTGCATAAAAAGAGCGAAGCCTGCTCCGACCTGGAGGCCGCAATGGATTTAGGTTTCGAGCAAAAATACGGGCCTGAAGTGGGGGAGTTGAAGAAAAAGAATTGTAAATAGACCGGTTCCTGGCTATCCTTTTCCTGTAGAAACGCTTTTCATTATACGATAATTTACAGCTGCAATTCTCCGGCAGTAATTGTTTTGGATATAATTCATACAAGCAGGAATCCAAAACGGATTAGAAAAATAAAGGAATGATTTGAAAGAGTTAAGACATTATCAGAAGGAGGTAATGAAGATATAGGAGGACGTAATGCTTCGAAGGAAATATGTCGTGCATTACTCGAAGGAGGTAATACTTCGAAGGAAATAGGTCATGAATCGATCGAAGGAGGTAATGCTTCGAAGGAAATAGGTCCTGCATCGATCGAAGGAGGTAATGCTTCGAAGGAAATAGGTCCTGCATCGATCGAAGGAGGTAATGTTTCGAAGGAAATAGGTCATGCATCGCTCGAAGGGGGTAATGCTTCGAAGGAAATAGGTCGTGCATCGCTCGAAGGAGGTAATGGTTCGAAGGAAATAGGTCGTGCATCGCTCGAAGGAGGTAATGCTTCGAAGGAAATAGGTCCTGCATCGCTCGAAGGAGGTAATGGAGAGCGTGGATAATACCTTAGTTTCCAAAAATGCAGTTATCTTTGATCGAACTGTTTATCAGGCTCTTGCCTAAAGTATGACCCGTATTGCCGTCATTGTTCCTGCTTATAATGAAGAACAAGCTCTTGCAGCAGTTGTACAGAGTATTAAGTTGATAGCCTTGCAGGAGAAGCTTGATCTGGAAGTGATAGTTGTGAATGATTGTTCTACAGACGGCACTGCTGGTGTTATGGATACTTTACCGTGTATCGCCATCCACCTTCCTGTAAACCTTGGAATAGGAGGAGCCATGCAAACGGGTTTTAAATATGCCTTGGAAAACGGATTTGATTTCGCCGTTCAGATGGACGGAGATGGTCAGCATCCGGCTACTGACCTTCCTCTTCTGATTAAGAAACAAAAGCAAAGCGGATCTGATGTGGTCATAGGCTCCCGTTTTATCAATAAGCAGGGATATCAGAGCTCAGCCATAAGACGTATGGGAATCAATTATTTCAGCAGGCTGAATAAGATCCTGCTTGGGATAGAACTGAGTGACTGTACTTCCGGATTCCGTCTCCTGAACAGTAAAGCGCTTGTCCTCGCTGCCGAATCCTATCCGGATGAATATCCGGAACCGGAATCCCTTGTTTACTTTTCCCGGAATAAACTTCGTATTACCGAAGTGGCTGTAAGCATGCTGGAAAGACAGGGTGGAGTTTCCTCCATAGGCCGTAGAGACAGTGTGTATTATATGATCAAAGTAAGCCTGGCTATTTTTTTTACCTATATCCGTAACACCCCAAATCATAAATCATAATTCTTAAATCTTAAATCAGCATGGGTCGTATTCAAATCATTGCCATCTGCACCAGCGTCCTCTTCCTGCTCATTATTGCCCGCCTGATAATAAAAGGAAGGTTAAGGGAAGAATATGCGATTGTATGGATTGTAAGTACACTGGTGTTGCTGGTATTCTCCTTCTGGAGAGATGGGCTGGAAGTACTGTCTAAGCTCATGGGCATCATTGCTGCACCAAACCTGGTTTTTACCGGTGCCATTTTTGCCATCCTAATCTATCTGCTTCATCTGAGTATGGTTGTTTCAGGCTTGCAGGAACAGAACAAGACCCTCGCTCAGGAGATAGCGCTTACGCGTCAGAAAATGCAGGAAATGGAAAAAGATAAACACCCTGAAAATGAGCAAGGGAATGTTTAAGCCTGCCTGGACTAAGCTGATCATCTGCTGCATAGCCCTTATGGGGTGTTATATATATCTGAATCTGGCCAAATGGAGGGACAGGGGTGTGATTGTATCCGATTCCATATCGTATTATGCCTATCTCCCTGCAACATTCATGTATCATGATCTTTCCCTCGACTTCCGGGATAAACCAACGTGTCCCTCCGATGTGGCTTTATGGCCTGAGAAAGCTCCGAACGGTAAAAAAGTGATTAAAACGAGTATGGGTATGGCCATTTTTTATGCCCCTCTTTTCTTTCTGGCCCGCTGCTATGCTTTTGTGAGTCAGGAACAAATGAGCGGTTACTCAACCCATGATCATCTCCTTGTCGGTTTTACAGCTATTCTGTATGTCTTTCTCGGGTTGCTGGTGCTGAGGAGGATTCTGATCCGTTATTTCAGTGAAAGGCTTACCTGCTCTGTCATCCTCATTCTTTCATTGGGTACCAACCTGTTTTATTATTTTACCGTCGATACTATGTCGGCCCATGCCGTTGGTTTCTTCCTCATCAATGTGTTTGTTTATTATACAATACGCTGGCATGAGGCACAGAAAATAAAATATGCAATCCTGCTTGGTTTGTGCCTGGGTTTCCTCACCCTGGTCAGGCCTACCAATATTCTGGCTGCATTCCTTTTCATTTTGTTTCAGGTGTATAACAGGGACACGCTCTTTGCTAAATTCAGCTTATTGAAAAAAAATGCCGGGATGCTTTGCCTGATACCCTTGCTTACCATCCTTGTATTTCTGCCTCAGTTATTGTACTGGAAAATGCAAACCGGCCGGTATTTTTTTAACTCCTATGTGGGTGAAGTTTTTTTCTTTTCAAAGCCTCATATAATAGAAGGTCTGGTTGGGTTCCGCAAAGGCTGGCTCATCTATACGCCCCTGATGATGCTCTTTTTTGCCGGTATATTTTTTATGCGCCAGCAGCTAAGAGATTGGTTTATTCCCTGTGGTATTTTCTTTATCATCATTACCTGGGTTATGTTTTCCTGGTGGTGCTGGTGGTATGGAGGCAGTTTCGGAGCCAGGGTATATGTTGATTTTTACGGGCTTTTTGCACTGGCAATTGCGACTTTTATACAGGTCGTTTATGCGAAGGGAGTAACATTTTGGAAGAAAAGTTTGTTCGTTTTCTGTTCCGTATGCATACTGCTGAATATCATGCAAAGCAATCAGGCTAAATCCAATATTATACATTATGACAGTATGACCTGGGCTAAATATTGCACAGATTTTTTCTGGTTTGGAACGGAACTGGATCATAACGCAAATCTGCTGCAGCATCCGGATTATGAGAAAGCAAAACGCTGCGGGGAGGAATAAAGCAGAGCGAAGAGCGGAGAAACAGAGCGTAAAAACACCGGTTCAGGGCTTCGCTCTGTTTCTCCGCTCTCCGCTCTTTTTTTCGTTCTCCGCTCTTTTAAAAAAAGATAAGCCTTCCTGTACTGGTTAGCTTTTCCTGAATTGTAGCCGGATGGCCACGGAAATAAACATTGGCAAAGCTGTCTATTTCATAATCAAGTAAGGAATTGGCTGAGCCGTCGGTAGCGGCATAGAGTGTCCCTGTACCGGCCTCGGTCAGGTATATCTGAGGACAGGCAATAGCTTCTGCATGGATTACCCCGTTACCGCCCGAATAAACATAGAGCAGGGGAGTAGAACCGGTAACTCTTATATCGGCCGGGCCGGTATGTATGGTGGCATGAATAACCTGTGCCTGGATATCCAGCGTTACGCTTCCCGAACCCTGATGTGATTCTATGTCTATGCAACTGTCCCGGAGCGTATTGGTACAGGTAACATTTCCGGCACCATCGTAATTAATTGTGTTAAGGTGCCGGACTGAAACATATACGGTTATCTGACGCCCAAGGCTACGCACAAAATTGCAGATATTGTGATTCCGGATATAGAGTGTTCCCCCACTCACAGAAGTCTCGATTTTATCAATCAGGTGTTTGCCCGCTACCACATAAATACGTTCTATGGTATCCTGGGTCAGGACCACATCCACTTTGCTCTCCACCTGTATATTGGTGAACGCAGGTGCGGGCCGATCCTGGCGTATATCACTGCCTGTACTCTTAAAACAATCGCAGATAGCAGGTTGTTTGGAACAGGAGCTGAACAATACTATAAACCCAAACAGGAAGGAGCGGAGTAAATAATGCTGCAACGATTTCATCCGGATACAACAGCAGTTTAAGAATGCCATTACAGGATGAAATTACTAAAAAATGTTCTTATTGTTTCTTTTTATCCGGTCGGTTGATATTGGAAAGCTCCTTAACCTGTTGCATAAGCTGTGTCATGTTATGCTGGTCATCCTGCTGCTGTTGGCTGAGCTTGTCGAGCATTAAACTAAGGTCCATATTACTTTTCTGGAGTTTTACCAATGCAGCCTGAAGGCTGTCATTGCGGCTATCCAATTCCTTGACAGCATTGACAAGAGGAACTACAAAATCGCCGTAACGAAGGCTATAGTTATCAATGCTGTTTGAAGGGATGCACAATCCGCTGAATTTAGCCCCCAGTTTTTTCAGGCTTTCTTCCACCTCCTGAGCCAGAAAGCCATTGTATTCGATATCATTTTTGCTGTTGGTATATACATAGGATACAGGCCTTAGCTGGCGAACGAAATCAAGACCAAGGGAATAATTTTTCACGTTGCTTTTGTAACGGGCGTCGGAAAGTGTTGACCAGCCTACCTGTCCGCCGATTACCGTTACAGATGTATTTCCCACCACCACTTTGTTACTGGCATTAACACTGGCAAGAGCACCGACAGCAGTGGCATTGGTGAGGTTATTGGCTCCCACATCGGCCTGGTATCCCAGCCCGGTATTATAGGTTCCTGAAGTGTTTGTGATCAGAGCAATATGTCCGATAGCCGTATTTTGACTTCCTGAATTATTATTGTAAAGCGTACCACCACCGAATCCGCAATTGAGGGTTCCGCTGGTGTTCACCCACATGGCTTCATAGCCATAGGCGTTGTTATAGTCGCCGGTGTTGGCACCTTTGAGCGCATAGTAACCGGAAGCGGTATTGAAATTCCCGGTATTGTTACCAAGCAGGGCTTCATACCCATAGGCTGAGTTGTAACTGCCCTGGGTATTGTTAAAGAGGCAACTATCACCAATGGCAACATTGCCCGAACCGGTGGTATTGTTTGACAGACTCTGATAACCGAAAGCGGAATTTGACCATCCTGTTGTATTTGCATACATCGACAAATGTCCAAAAGAAGCATTGGAGCTGCCGGTGGTGCTGTTATCCATTGTCAGCACACCAACAGATGTATTATTCGTTCCAGTTGTATTGGCATACATGGAATTTGTTCCGTAAGCCGTATTGTTACTGCCTGTTGTATTGCTGAACAAGGACTGAATGCCACCGGCGGTATTCAGTCCCCCGCTCGTATTATTTACCAGGGCATATTCGCCTAAGGCTGTATTGTCAACTCCGGTGGTGTTATGGTACAATGCATTTACTCCGATGCTTGTATTCCGGGTACCCGTACTATTGGAATACAGGGATCCGGCTCCGATAGCCGTATTGTCAAAACCGGTAGTGTTAAGTGTGAGGGAACTATCCCCGATTGCAGTATTGGACGAGCCCGTGGTATTGAGTGCAAGCGCCATGTAACCCAGGGCACTGTTCGTTCTGCCGCTTGTATTGGAATACAGGGCACTGTCTCCCACTGCTGTCAGGTGAATGCCGGTTGTATTGGCATAAAGGGCTCCGTTACCGATTGCAACATTACTGCTGGCATTTGTATTCGTGTAAAGTGCGTTTGTTCCGACAGCAGTGTTGAATTTTCCGGTTGTCAGACTAAACAGTGCAGATTGTCCAAATGCGCTGTTACCATTGGAAGTTACAGCGTTCAGACTCTGATAACCGAATCCTGTATTGGACAAGGTATTGTCTATTCTTCCGGCCCTGTTATTATTGACCCGTATATTGAAGGGTACATTATCAGTTGTGCCAATAAAATTGGTGATATCAATGGTGCCTGCATTTCCTTTCAAAAGCCAGCCTCCTGTTACAAACCATACCCAGTTGGGGGTTGCAGGAGTACCGGCATTGTAGTAATAACCGGGAATGACATTATTGGGAGATACTCCTGCCGTAGCTGTATTGTAAACAATTAAGCCGGTAGCCGGACTTGCAACTGGTCCTGCGGTGTTGGTTGCCGTCAAGGCGACCTGCTCACACAGGAATCCTTTATTGCCTGTATTGCCTGTATTGAGGTCCAGAATGGCTGACGCATCGGGTGTGGATCCACCTCCGTTGATGCCTACATTCTGAGCGTTGCTGTTACCAACAAGAAATGTAATAGCTAAGCATAGGATGGGTATAAATTTCTGTATCATAATTTAATTATTACAATTCGCTGAAGCCCCGGAACTATAAAACAGAGTTCATTGGATTTTTTTGAAAATCAATAAGTTGGATAGGTAGTGTAAGTAAAGGCAATTTACTCCAATAAAATGAACTTATCCTGTGTTTGTGTCACAGAATGGAAAAAAAAGTTCGACATCCAATCATAACAGGACAACGAAGCCGTAAAATAATTAGTTATAAATGATCAAAAACGGATCTTGCCCCGGAGTATGTCCAGAAACATGTTGAAATCACCGGCAAAGCTATAGAGGGGATTCCGGAAGGTAGCCGGCTTGTTCTTTTCGAACCCAAAATGACCTATAAACCCGGATCCATAACCCAGTACAGGCGAACCGAACAGCCAATATACGGGCCACCCTATTCCGATTACCAGAGCCAGCCACACCAATGCCAGAAGCAAACCAATAAAATGGAGTCTCCTGCTTACAGGATGGCTGTGCTGGGCAAGGTAGAATGGATAAAACTCCTTATAGGAACTGAATTCCGGCGCTTCATTTTTCATCCCTGCGAAGTTAAGAATTCCTGTAATTTTGTGACTATATGCGTCTCCGCCTTCTTTTACTCTTTTTCCCGTTTTTTTTACATCCTGTTTTTTCACAGGTAAGGAAAAACCTTGTCCTGGCTCCGGTTCAATGCCCAATGCATTACGGATTGATCAACAGTAAAGGAGACACTTTGTTCCCTGCCCGTTTTGATGAGGTTCTTCCCTTTACCGCGGAAGTTCAGGAAACAACTCCTGCCAAACAGAACGGGGTATGGGGGTATATAAATCATAAAGGGGACTGGATTTACCCTCCCCGGTTTGGCGGAGCTTTTCCTTACTGCGCTGGCTATGCGGTAGTGATGGTGGGAGACAGCCTGCAACGTAATATAAGTTATACACGCAACTATTTGGACGGTGCAGAGTTTCGGTTCGGACTGGTAAATAACAAAGGGGAGTGGAAGATAAAGCCAACGTGGAACAAACTTATCTGGAATGGGAAAACACTTTGGTTTAAGAATACAGAAGGTTTGTGGGGACTGATGACAGCAGATGAAAAACAGTTAATTCCACCATCCTATTCAGCTGTATATCCGTCAGGCAGTGGTCTTACTGTAGTGGTCAAAGGAGTAAACGGAATATTTGACCGCTATGGTGATCCTGAACTGATCACAGGTGGTAAATGGGGATTGGTAAACCAGGAAGGAAAAGAAATTCTGGCTCCTTGTTATACCTATATTTCCCCTTCCCAGGAAGGTATGTCGGCATTCAATGATCGGGGAAGCTGGAGCACTGAGAGATACTATTCACAGGAGAAAAAATTACACGGTGGTAAATGGGGCTTCCTTGACAGTACAGGCAAGGTTACTGTTCCGGCTCAGTTTGAATCGGTCAAGGATTTTCATGAAGGAGTGGCTTATGTCGTTCCCAAAGACAGTGGATATTATATAGACCGGCAGGGGAATAAAAAAACAGGGCCTCCGGTTCAGCAAGTGAACCTCAAAGAAGTGACGAAGGAAGAACCTTGTACTGTTTTTTGCAGTTCGGCGCAATGGGCCTTTGTTGATACTGCCGGACATGAAGTTATTCCTCCTGCTTATGGTGATGCCCGTGCATTCTGCAACGGCTTTGCGGCAGTAAGAAATTCCTATCCATGCTGGGTGCAGGAAGGAGGTTCCCCTCCCGAAAAGGCTAAGTATAAGATCTTTGACAGGATACGGGATATGGAAAGAGGAGAGAATGTGGATAAATCGCTGACCCTGTTTCATCCTGCCGATACAATAACGGAACGCTGGGGCTTTATCAATCCGGAAGGGAAACTGATCATTCCCTTTCAGTTTGAAAAAGTTGCTGATTTTTCAGAAGGTATGGCAGCCGTTTGTCTGAATGGACAATGGGGTTTTGTCAATACAAAAGGTGAAATAGTGATTGTGCCTAAATTTGATGATGATTTCGAGCATACGCTTGGTTTCAAAGGGGGGCTTGCCTTAATCCATCAGAACGGACTCATTGGGTTCATTGATAAAAGTGGAAAACAAGTGGTTCCGGCTGTATACAGTAAAGCCCGTGATTTTAGTGAAGGACTTGCACCTGTTAAGGTTGGTGAACGCTGGGGCTATATTAACACGGCCGGAAAAATTGTCATACACCCTGCGTTTCAGGAAGTGGGTGATTTTTCAGGAGGCATCGCACTGGCAAAGAAGAATGAAGAAGGGACCGTTGATGAAAACGGGGGGCATTACGGCTTTATTGATACGAAGGGCAACTGGATCATACCCCCTAAGTTTGGCAAGTGCAGGGGTTTTAAGGATGGCCTGGCAGCGGTAATGGAAGACAAGGCCGATCCGGAGAATTCAGGCAAATACGATTATTACAGGCGCTTATGGGGATATGTGGACAGGAACGGAACCCTGATCATACCCTATAAATACACCAGTACCTGTGATTTTGAATCGGGTATTGCCTTTGTCAGAACCAGGGAGGATGGTATGTATATTGACCGTTCAGGTAATGTCCTCATTGCGCATGTGAATATGGATTATGGAGATGAAGCTCCTCACCGCAAATATCAGGAAGGTTATGCCGTCCAAATGGCACCTGGTGGTTTGTTCGGTTTTAAAGACAAAAAAAGAAACTGGGCTGTGAAACCTGTTTATCAGCAGGTATCACATTTTACAAAGGTGTATGGAAGTCCGAAAGCGACTCCTAAAGACGGAAAGCAATGAATGAAAAGTATAAAAATATGAGGATCCCGCGCAGCTATGTTCTGATTGCCCTCTACCTTGTTTTCTTTGCAGCCAGTCTGTATGGCCTTATCCAGGTTATACAGTTTGGGATCAACCCTGCAAACCATGGTGCCGGTAATGCCGGTTATGTCTTTTTGCTGGGCCTCAGCACCATGATCTTCTTCTTCCTGACCCTGGTCTGTATCTTCTCTCCTTATATAAGAGTTGATGATGACCGTATCATTATCCACCATGATATGCTGCGCAAGGATGTTGTTTTTTTTTATGACCTCGATCATTGCGACTATGAAGACCCTAAAGCTATTACTGTAGTCCACCTGCAGGGTGTCACCCGTATTGAATTTCATAAGATTAATCCGGGAGATAAAGCATTGGTTACAGCTTTCTTTAAAGAGCTGGAAGCAGAAAAAGCCCTGAAAAGGAACGTGGCTGTGTGAACAAAAATCACGTACATTTACCATCCCAAACATTAAGCGAAAGAATATGTCAGAAATTAAATTCGGAACAGACGGCTGGAGAGCAATCATAGCCAAGGATTTTACTGTTGAAAATGTGACCCGCGTTTCCCAGGCCACAGCAGCCTGGCTTTGCAAAAATTTCAAAGAACCTTCTGTTGTACTGGGGCACGATTGCCGTTTCGGGGGTGAGCTGTTTGTTGAAACAGTTGCCAAAGTTCTGGCTCATTCAGGCATCCGTGTTTACATGGCCAAAAACTTTGTTTCCACTCCAATGGTTTCCCTGGGTACCCTGCGTCAGAAAGCTTCACTGGGAATTATCATCACCGCAAGTCATAACCCTCCCTCGTATAATGGGTTTAAGCTGAAAGGACATTTCGGCGGACCTTTGCTCACCGAACATATACAGGAAATTGAAAATATCATTCCGAAAAAGTCCACGCTGGATACAGAAACCATTTCTCTTTCTGAACTTATCAGGAAGAAACTTATAGAGCCTATCGACCTGGAAGGCATGTATTGCGAACATGTGAAAGCCAATTTCGACATCCGTGCCATCCGTGCTTCCGGTTTGAATTTTGCCTATGATGCCATGTATGGCGCCGGGCAGAATGTCATCAAACGGCTCTTCCCCGAAGTGGAAACACTGCATTGCGAATACAACCCTTCTTTTATGGGTCAGGCACCTGAACCTATACACAAAAACCTGCAGGAGTTTTCAAAATATATCAAGGATGCAAAAGGAGATATAGCCTGCGGATTAGCCACTGACGGGGATGCAGACCGTATCGGTTTATACGACAGTGACGGAAACTTCGTGGATTCCCACCATATCATTCTCCTGCTCATCAAATACCTGGTGGAAGAGAAAAAGATGACCGGTAAAGTGGTCACTGCCTTCTCCGTCACACCACGGGTAGTAAGGATGTGCGAGCATTTTAAACTGCAGCAACAAACAGTGAAAATCGGTTTCAAGCATATTGCAGGTATCATGACCACTGAAGATGTGCTGTTGGGTGGTGAAGAAAGCGGAGGCATAGCCGTTAAAGGTCATATCCCCGAGCGTGACGGTATCTGGATGGGACTCATCATCTGGGAGTTTATGGCCAAGAGCGGTAAATCTCTTAAACAGCTCATCAAGGAAGTTTATGAAATCACCGGTTCGTTTGCCTTTGAACGTTATGACCTGCATTTAAAAGAAGAACTCAAGAACACCATCGTTGAAAACTGCAAGAGCGGAAAGATGAAATCCTTCGGCAAGTATAAAGTACAGCGTATGGAAGATACTGACGGCTGGAAATATTTCTTCAGCGACGATGAATGGCTTATGATACGGGCTTCCGGTACAGAGCCTGTGCTTCGCACCTATGCTGAATCATCTTCCAGGGAAAGTGCTTTTGCGATACTGGATGAGGCGAAGAAGGTGCTTTTAAATTGATTACGGCTTTGTTTCCAAAATAGCTCTAATTTTTAAGTCCCGTAGGGACTACATATCGGTAGAAATTGAATTGTTTTCACGTTCCCCGTCCTGTAGGGACGGTATATCGGTTAATGGCAGTCATGCAAGAAAATGATTTTATTATAGGATTCATTTTACCGATATATTGCCCCTAAAGGGGCAAAAAGGTGTATGTGGTATATTGTTTCTGCCGATATTTTGTCCCTACGGGACATTAGAAAGTGCCCGCATTATGCTTCTCTGTGAAGCAACGCTAATTACAATTCTAAATTTTTAATTTGAAAGTCTCTTCCTTCTCCTTCTTCCCTGCCACGCATTTCCATTTGATATAAATCCCGTCTTTCAAGAACACCACACTGTCAATTCCGTTACCGGGAAGGCCCTTGCCGGCTATATCTTTCAGAACAATCTTTTTCTTTTTTCCGGTCTTGATATTTGCCACATAATACTCATTTCCATCATAAGTTTTCTTGCCAAAAACAAGCTCTCTTTTTATGTCGGCACTGATATCAAAATCGTAGCGGGTAATCTGTCCCTGTCTGCTTAAAGGAAGCAGGGCCAGGGTCCAGCAGGTTGAGCCGCAGGTATTCCTTAGACCGATAAAATGTTTCCATTCTGTTTTATATACATAGGTTCCGGGCTGGGTAAACTGATAGCTGGGGAAGATACGTTTGAATTTATTGTGGCTCACCGTTATCACCGGCTGATTGGCACTATCGAGTGAATAATGCAGTGCATACCCTCCAGGGGTAAGCGTGTCGAATTTGTGTATTGTTTTCAGGAGTACTTCATGTGCATCCGCGCCGGTGAGTTTGGGTGGAATGGTTTTTGTCCCTTTGTCTTTATTTCCCCCGCAGGAAAAAAGGAATAGGGTTACAGGAAGAAGCAGGATGAGTGATTTTTTCATGGCTTGTTGTTTTATGTAACAAATATAGAGGCATGAAATAGCTTCGACAGTACTCTTCTTTTAAGTGCGCCCGGGTCTTTATTATCTGCAGGATAAGTCAGTCAGGGAGTGAGTACCCGGAGACTGGAGGGAAGGATAGTGATTTCCAGCTTATCGCCCATTACATCCGGCTCACCGTCGTAATGAACAGGGCCGGGGTTTACTCTTTCCAGAATGATGTGTTTGCCTCTGAGTGTACGCACCAGCGGTGAGTTGTGAATATTCTTAGTGAAGAGCCGGTAGGCGAGAGGAAACCCTCTGATAACAGGGAATGGGGAAACAATGCTTACATCAATAAGTCCGTCGGCAATATCGGCCATAGGCGCAATAAAGGCATTGCCTCCATACTGTGCAGCATTGGCAAAGGCAATGAGAAAGGCTTTATGTTCGGATGAAACCCCATCCACAGTAATTCGGTAGGTCTGGGGTTTATATGTAAACAATTCCCGTATGGTCATAGCGGCATAGGTACTCATACCGCGTTTGCGGCTTTCGGCAAACAGCTTACCTATATGGGCATCAAAACCCACTCCGGCAGTACAGAAAAATGTTTTCTGATTAAGGCAACAGGTATCGATGCTGCGGGTACGGCCTGTTTCCAGTAATTGTATTGCTTTCTTTGTATCCAGCGGTATTTCCAGATGCCGGGCCAAACCATTACCTGAACCGAGGGGTATAATAGCCAGTGTTTTGGAAGTGCCACTCAAGGCAGAAGCCATGGCATTGACCGTACCATCACCCCCTACGGCAGCAATAATTTCATAATCACCCTGCAATGCCTTGCGGAACAATTCATCTTTCTGGTCCCGCTTTTCCCAGAGCAGGATATCATAGGAAAGGGAAGGCGGACAGAAGCTGCGTATCATTTCAACCCGATCCAGGTGTTTGTTAACACCGGAAGTAGGATTGACGAGGAAGGCGACTTTTTTCATAGGAAACAAGGCTAAGGTAGAAATCTTTAACACATCTCGACTTCGCTCGATGTGACATTAATATACCTGATATGTCAGGTCAAGCGTAGTCGAGACCAGTTTAGAGGGAAACCCGTATATTTGAAAACAAAACGATTAAACGATTCTATGAAATTACTGCAAGGAAAAGTGGCTCTGATAACAGGAGCCTCCCGTGGCATAGGAAGAGGTATTGCCGAAGTGTTTGCAAAACAAGGTGCCAGTGTGGCTTTCACCTATCTGAGCTCACCTGAGAAAGGACAGGCATTGGAGGATGAATTGACTGCTTTGGGTGTGAAAGCCAAAGGATATCGTTCGGATGCGGGCGATTTCAAGGCTGCCGAAGAACTGGTTACAGCCGTTTGCGCTGAATTCGGAACGGTTGATGTTTTGGTTAACAATGCCGGGATCACCCGTGATACCTTGCTTATGCGTATGAGTGAACAACAGTGGGATGAAGTTATCCATGCCAATCTGAAATCTGTTTTTAACCTCTGTAAAGCTGTTCAGCGTCCTATGCTTAAGCAACGCAAAGGCTCAATCATCAATATGAGTTCGGTTGTGGGCGTAAAAGGGAATGCAGGGCAATCCAATTATGCCGCTTCTAAAGCCGGCATCATCGGATTTACCAAATCCCTGGCTCTGGAGCTTGGGTCCAGGAATATCCGTTCCAATGCCATTGCTCCGGGTTTTATTGAAACAGAGATGACTGCAGCCCTTGACCCGAAAGTGGTTCAATCCTGGAGGGATGCTATACCCCTTAAAAGAGGAGGAACTGCCGAAGATGTGGCCAATCTGACACTTTTTCTGGCTTCTGATCTCTCAGCCTATATCACCGGACAGGTGATCAATGTTTGCGGAGGAATGCTTACCTGATCCGTGCAGGATCCACTGTTTATGAATGTGAAAGTAGTCACTGAATCACCACCCGCTTTTGTCATACTATGCCTCCTGGCCGGGTTGGGATACAGTATGTTGCTTTATTTCAGGGAAAAACAGTTTACAGACACCCCTCTGTGGCTGAGACGGCTGATGGCTGTACTGCGTTTTGTTTCCATTACCTGTATAGCCTTTCTGCTTCTTAATCCCCTGCTTAAAACAACCTTTCGTGAAGTGGAAAAGCCGGTGGTTGTCATTGCCCAGGATAACTCTGAATCCATCCTTATCGGCAAAGATTCTGCTTTTTACCGCAGTGAATACAAAAAGAACCTGAGTAAACTGACAGAAGCTCTTTCGGCCCGGTTTGATGTAAGGCTTTATACTTTCGGGGAAAAGCTGACAGAGCTTAAAAATACGGATCAGGAGCTTATCAGTTACAAGGAAAAGGAGACAGACCTTTCTTCTTTTCTGGACGAAATGGAATCGCGTTACAGTAACCGGAATCTGGGGGCACTCATTATTGCTTCAGACGGCTTATACAATAAAGGATCCAACCCGGTGTTTTCGAATACCCGGCTGAAAGCTCCTTATTATACCATTGCATTAGGGGATACAGGGATCCGTAAAGATATTGCCATCACCAAAATTCTTCATAACCGCCTGGCATACCTTGGTAATAAATTTCCGGTTGAAATTGTTATCGATGCCAAAAAATGCAAAGGTTCAGTTCCGGAGCTTACAGTAATGAAAGGGGAAAATGTCCTCTTCAGCCAGAAAATTCCGGTCAGTTCGGATGCATTCAATATCACTGTTCCTCTGCAGATCGAAGCCAAAGAATCTGGCATACAGCATTACAGGGCGCGCATTTCAGGAATCAGCGGAGAGCTCAGCGCAATCAATAATGTACAGGACTTTTATGTACAGGTGCTCGACAGTCGTGAAAAAATTCTTATTCTGTGTGATGCTCCTCATCCCGATGTTGCGGCAATAAAACAGGCACTTGAAAATAATCAGAACTATGAGGTGGATGCTTATCCGCTTAAGGACTTTGATAAAAAAGTATCCGGCTATAATCTGGTCATCCTGCATCAGATTCCATCTCAAAATAACAATAGTAAGGTTCTTACGGAGATACTGGCTTCGGATGTTCCCTTGCTGGTAATCGTAGGTACGCAAACGAATATCCGCAATTTTAATTCCCTGCAGCTGGGATTGCAGATCAATGGTCAAGGGCAACGGTATAATGAGCCTCAACCTGCCCTGGAAGAACATTTTCCTCTCTTTACCCTGAGCGAGGCAACCCGTAAGTATATTCCCAAGCTGCCGGCATTGGCCTGTCCTTTCGGATCCTATAAAGCCGGAACATCCTGCTTTCCGCTTTTTTATCAGGAAATAGGGATAGTCAGGACAAAGGATCCTCTCATGCTTTTTAATCAGGTGGGGAATAAAAAGGCCGGCATCATAGCCGGTGAAGGTATCTGGCGCTGGAGGCTTCAGGATTATGAAGACCATGGAAGCCATGACATTTTCAATGAACTTATTGATAAAACAGTTCAATATCTGTCTGTAAAACTCGATAAAAGCCAGTTCAGAATTGTATGCAAAAACAATTTCACAGAGAACCAGCAGGTCGAGATGGAAGCAGAAGTATATAATGAAAGCTATGAACTTGTCAATGAGCCTGAAGTGAATCTGGAGATAGAAAATTCCGAAGGCCATAAATACCCTTATGCTTTTTCCAAAACAGGCAATGCATATCGGCTCAAGGCGGGTATGTTCCCTCCTGGTGAGTATAAATATAAAGCGCATACAAAGCTGGGCGATAAGGTCATGAACCAGAACGGAGCTTTTACCATAAGCGCGCTGGTACTTGAAGCGAGTAATACGACGGCTGATCATCAGCTTTTGTATAACCTGGCTCATAAACACAACGGGGAAATGGCTGACCCGAGGAATCTGGGTGAATTGGCAACAAAAATTCTGAGCAGGGACGATATACGGCCTGTCGTTTATAACCCTAAAAAATTGCTGGACCTGATAGAACTGAAATGGATTTTCTTCCTCCTCCTTCTTCTCTTAGGTCTTGAGTGGATGATGCGTAAACGAAACGGAGGTTATTGAGCTCTGTCAGGGAAGGATCCCTATTCCTACATAAAAATTGAAATACTGGTTGTTGAGTACAACCCCTGCTGCAGGATCAGAAGCCTGTTTACCTGAATCGCGCAGCGCTATGGCATGATACAGGTTGCTGAAGCTGAAACGAACACCCCGGTCAATCAGGAGGTGGTTAAACAGGATATAGGTTCGTCCGAATGAACAGCTGAATCCGATTTGAGGTCCGCTCTGAAAGGAAGTTTGTCCGGAGCCCTTCATTCCGTTATATGTTAGCATGCTCAGCTCTGGTTTCTGGTATTTGCCAAGGGGAGCAATGGCGGCTTTTCTCGATTTAAAATGACGTATGTATATACTGACCAGGGCAGCTGAACCTGCATAGGAATATGACTCCGGAGTATAAGTGCCCTGAAATGTCATATACTGTGCTGAAAGTCCCATTGCCGACTGGCGGTTGTAGACATATTCCAAACCAAGAGAATGAGAGCAGAGCCATTGATCAGCAGGATAAGAAGCTTTGTCGTTTATCAGTTTATTGAGCAGGGGAGTGTAATGACTGAAATCAGGATGAAACTGAAAATCATACAGCATATACAGCTTGTGCCCCCGGTAACCGGGAGTCTTCTGGGCCTTCATACCCGTAAAGGGGGAAAGCAGGAAGAGGACTATAAGTATAAGGGGCCGTATATTCATTTCTTGTCTTTTTCCCTGTCAGGTTGCTGGTGAATCTGATTAAAAAGATCATAATAATTGGAATGCAGTACTGCCTGAGAGTTTCTTGATTTGACAGCTCTCGACTGGGAAAAAAGCACTTTTTCGGAGCATACATCATACAGAATGAGATAAATATAAGTGCCTCTGGAGGATGTTCCTCCTTCCGTAACGGATACAACGCCGGTCCATAGGAAACTGCTTGTGCCGTATTTAATGGCCAATTCTTTCATGTCCTCAGAACAGGAGCCCAGCATTTCTGAATGATAACCATGTTCGAGTCGTTCATTAAACCAATCATTGATCTTTGAAAAATCATTGTAACGTTCTGTTTCATCCGCTTTGAACTGAAGCGGGTCCATAAACACAAAATCCAGTCCGGCCTTTGCTGCATCCTCCCGTATTGTTTTTCTCAGTTCGGTAATTCCTTTTTCTGTTTTCTTCAGATTCAGTTTCTGTGCTCCATTGACCTTAATGGAATAGAAGAAGGGTTCTGTTATTATTACTTTGCCTATACCCAGCGCCTTTCCGAAATGAACAAGTTTCCTGGCATTCTTTTCTCCAAGCAAATGCTTATTATAGGTGTCCGCATTGCTTTTGCCGGGAGGTTTATCCATAAAATAACGAAAACGTTCCCTGAACCGGGGATCTTTCAGCAGGTCGGAGAAGGCATATTCGGAAAAGTCGCCCAACACATCCGATTCCGTATCCGGTCCTGACTCTTTTCTTTGTTCCGCCCTTATTTTCTGGTATTTGCTTCGTAAACCGGACGAATCGTTCGGAGTTTTAAGAAGTGCTGATTCCTGAATTGTTTTAAGTGAATCATCATGCAGTACTTCAGCCCTGGAACGTGCTGAGAAATCATTTATATCCTTTTTCTCACCCTGTATCAGCAGTACAAAAAGAGAATCACAAATCCGCTTTATTTCTTCATCCTGATAGTTCAGGGTGACATTCAGTTTCCAGGAATAACGCAGGGCCAGTACCAGTGCTTCGCCGGAAGAAAGTTTATGAAGCAGGTAGTAAACCTGCTGTGAATAGCCTTCAACCTGATCATACGGTTTAAGTTCAAAGTCAGGGCCGGAGCTGAATACCTCATTTTTGTAACGGTCTTTGTACCTGTTTTCTTTATAAGCCGCGACCCCGTACAAGGATTTTGCCATCACTTTTTTCAGAAAAATATTGTCAGGGTAGCTGTGCTGGAGGAGAAAAGAGGTATAGATAGCATCCGGATAGTTCAGTGTAAGCAGGTACAAACGGCAGGTTTCAAACCGTGCAAGTTCCCTTGTTCTGAAAAAACTTTGTTCGGAAACAAGAAATTTTTTCCTCCCTGTATTGGAACAGGTGCTGTCAAGAAGGTGTAATACGCTGGATCTTCTCTTGCGTATATTCGGATGTGTGCTTCTGGAATCATCATAATTCTCCTCATTTTTTACCGGGGCTGTCTTAACGAGGAAATAGCTGGAAGGAAAATGCAGTTGTTCATCTTCCAGAAAGCTTTTCGGGAATACCTGTTCATCAAAAGGAAGGTATGCATACTGCATCACATCAAACGCAGAACGGACAGCGCTATAGTCATAGCGGGTATTTCTGAACAGAGCCAGACCGGCGGTATCAGCTTCTGTCTCCTGATCCCGTGAATAATGGAGCAGCTCGGCTCCGGTCCTTGATTTACGATAGCTCTTATCGGACAGGTTCAGATAGTTGAGATAGGCATTCACGGAATGCCGTTTCCGGAAATGGATCAGTTCATGACACAAGACAAAGGCCAGTTCAGCTTCATTTTCGAGCTGGGAAAGCAAACCTGTATACACCAAAATGATTCCATCGTCAAATGAGAATGCATTGGCACTGCCTGATTTGACAACCAGCAGATGCAGCTGGTTGCGAAATGCTGTATCGTTTTTCAGAATTTCATCCAGTACTTTGTTCACATAAAGGCTGATGGAATCGTTGAACAGTACATTGCCATTCCGAAGTATATGGTCTGTATCAAAAATATTCTCCTCTGAAAAATCCTTGTGTTTGTAAAAGGTGCTGTCCGATCCGTTGTGTTTAGCCCGTTCTTCAACTGCCCTTATTTTCCCGGAGAATGTCTGGATGAACAGCTCCGGTAAATTGCCACTGGAAAGCAGGCGGTTGTAATCCTTGTTCAGATCCTGGGAAAAGGAACAAAGAACTTGTGTCAGGAGGCAGGTAAGGAGTATACGTGCCTGTAAGGATCGTTTGGAGCCAGACATATACTAGTAAAGATAAGCTTTTCAGGTCAACAGATTCCTGTCCCCGCCCCTTGTCAGGAATGTAATTCTTTGTTTTATGCTTACTTTTACACCCAAACAAATCAAATCTGTTGAAGCTGCTACTCCTGGCCGATATTAATTCGGCACATACCATAAAATGGGCATCCTCTCTTGCTTCTCTGGGTCATGAGATAGGAATTTGTTCCGTCTCTCCCGTAGCGAAGAACTGGTATACGGATATACAGGGTATCCGTTTTTTTCAAATGACAGGAAAACAGAGGCTTCACAGTGTTTTAAACCAATTCAAGCCGGAAATAGTACATGCTCATTACGCAACACGTTATGGGTGGATGGGTGTAAGGAGTGGTTTTCATCCCTTTCTGATCTCAGCCTGGGGAAGTGATATTATGGAGTTTCCCCTCAAATCACCCCTTCACCGCCTGTTCATGCGTTATATTCTGAGTAAGGCAGACCAGTTGATTGCTACCAGCCACCTCCTTGAAAATGAAATGCAGGAATATACGGGAAAACAGATCGAAATAATACCTTTTGGTATCGATACGGCCGTTTTTAAACCTGTGGCCCGCCGGCGTTCTGAGCTTGTCATAGGTGCAGTAAAATCTCTGGAAGATCTGTATGGTATTGATGTACTTATAAAAGCTTTTGCATTGCTTTGTAAACGAATGCCGGGTTCGAATCTGAAATTGCGGATAACAGGTAAAGGCAGCCGGGAGCAAGCTTACAGAAAGCTTTGTGCTGAACTGGATATTGAGTCGGCTGTGATTTTTACAGGCTGGTACAGCTTCAGGGAGATACCGGCCTGTTACCGGGAACTGGATATTTTTGTGAATGTTTCCAGAAGGGAAAGCTTTGGAGTATCCGTTCTGGAAGCACAGGCTTGCGGAATACCGGTTGTTACCAGTGATATCAAAGGGCTGAAAGAAGTAAGCCGTCCGGGTCAAACGGGATTGGAAGTACCTTGTGACAATCCTCAGGCATTGATGGAGGCGCTGTTCCGGCTTGTATCAGACCCTGAACTCAGGGCCACTATGGGCACTAAGGGACGGTTATTCGTGACAGAGAAGTATAACTGGGAATCCAGTGTGATACGTATGCAACAGATTTATGAATCGTTCAGGGCATGAGAATTCTTATTCTGACACAATATTTTCCGCCTGAAACAGGGGCTCCCCAGAACAGGCTTTTTGCCCTGGCAACAAGGCTTAAGGAAAACGGTATAGCTATTACTGTTCTTACTGCCATGCCCAATTATCCTCAGATGGAAATTCAGGAGGCTTATAAAGGCAAGACCCGTTGCCGGGAAGAAATAGGAGGTATACCGGTTTACCGTTCCGGGATCTTTGTTTCCAAAAACAGATCCATAGTGTCACGACTGCGCAATTATTTTTCATTCGTTCGTACCGCTTATTTTGCCGGGAAAAATCTGGAAGGAACATTTGATTATATATTCTGTGAAAGCCCACCCTTGTTTTTAGGTATCACAGCGCGCATGCTTTGCCGCAATAAGAAGGCCCGGCTGATATTCAATGTGTCCGACTTATGGCCGGAGAGTGCGGAAAAACTCGGACTTGTAAGCAATCCGGTTTTTTTATGGATGGCCCGTAAGCTGGAAGAATCCCTGTACCGGAAAGCAATCCTCATTACCGGTCAGACACAGGGTATTGTAAAGAATATACAGTCACGTTTTCCGGAAAAAAAAGTCTTCTGGCTTCCTAACGGAGCGGATCTGCATAGTGGGTTCAACCCCCTTATATCAGGTGAAAGCTGGAGAAAGATAAACGGTTTCGGAACATCCGACCGTTTGTTTATTTACGCCGGCATCATAGGCCATGCTCAGGGACTGGAGGTGATTCTCAAAGCAGCCTCCCGGCTGAAAGAGCGACGGGATATCAAGTTTGTACTGGTAGGAAGCGGGCCTGAAAAAGAGTTTCTGTTAAAAATGAAAAATGATCAGCACCTGGATCAGGTTATTTTTATGGATGCAGTAGGCAAGGAGAACATGCCTCAGGTCGTTGCCGGAGCTGATGTTGCTCTTGTACCTTTACGCCGTCTTGACTTATTCAAGGGTGCCATACCCTCCAAACTGTTTGAGAACCTGGTCATGAAAAAACCTCTTTTGTTAGGTGTGGAAGGGGAAGCCAGGGAATTGTTTATTGACGATGCAGGTGCCGGACTGGCATTTATTCCGGAAGATGACAGGGATCTGGCAGCAAAGGCTGTTGAAATGGCTGATAATCCTGGGCGGAACAGGGAAATGGGGGAAAAAGGGTATGTTTATGTTTGCAAAAATTTTGACAGGGACTCCCTTACGGATAAGTTTCTGAATTATCTGCAAGAATCCATTCATAACAAACAGCACTAAGGGATGTTCTCCGCCAGGATCCACTCCAGCATACATTTTATTCTGTCCGCTCTCATAGCGTTCCTCCTGCCTTTCAAACAAATCGGTCCTTTACAGATTGTGGCGGCAGGTATTGGATTGCTCTTTCTAAACTGGCTTCTGGAAGGGCGCTTCATTTCTAAATTTTCCGCTATCCGCTACCCGTTTATCTTCTTCACCTATATCGGCTTTTACATGTATCATCTTGTCGGTATGTTGTGGACAAACAATATGACAGCAGGCTGGTTCGACCTGGAAGTTAAGTTATCCCTGTTTGTGATCCCGTTGATTTATGCTACCAGGCCTTTTGAGGCTAAGGAACTGAACCGTATACTTGGCTTCTTTGTTCTGGGTTGCAGCCTTGCAGCCCTCGTTGTACTGATCCGGGCAGGGTACTTTGCGCTTGTGTTCGGTCAGAACAAGTTTTATTATACCCAGCTTTCCTGGTTTGTGCATCCGAGTTATTTTGCCATGTACCTGAACCTTAGTCTCATTATTCTGATCCTGGCATTTACCCGCACAGGAGACAAACCCGGCCGGATCTGGTTATTACTCCTCCCGTTGCATTTGCTGGTCATCATCCTGCTGGCTTCGAAGATAGGACTCATCAGCCTTGTATTGCTTATTATTTGTTTGGTTCTCTGGATCATTATAAGGAAGAAGAAGATTTTAATCGGGGCAGGATTAGTCGTTCTTCTTTTTTGCGGGGGGGGTGCCATTGTGCATTTTTCACCTTCCATCTCAGGAAGGCTGTATAATGCCTTCCATGCTGTTACAACAACCAAGACTGATAAGCGCAATGCAGAAAGCACCGCTGTCCGGATGCTGATATGGAAGTCAGCATCCGAACTGATTGCTGAACATCCTCTTGCCGGATCCGGTACAGGAGATTCCAAGGATATGCTGATGCAGAAATATAAGGCCGAAGGGGTGGAGGGAGCTTATGAACATAACCTGAATGCCCACAATGCTTACCTGCAGGAAGGGGTTGCGTTAGGGCTGGGAGGGCTCCTGCTCCTGATAGGCATACAGGTATTGCCGTTCCTCAGCGGATGGAAAGATAACAATGTCCTTTTATGTTGTTTTATCCTGCTGACTGTAGTTAATTTTTTGCCTGAATCTATGTTGGAAACCCAGGCCGGATGTATGTATTATGGATTTTTCAACAGTCTTCTTCTTTTTTCCTCCAGGCCCGGTCTCCTGCTTTCCCGGCCTCTGAAAACCTTGATTCTCAAAAACGAATCGGTGTAAATTCACTAATATTGCAGGTAATTACCAACCCTTAACCCGATAGGTATGATTCCATTTTCTCCACCCAGGATTGATCAGAAAATGATTGATGCTGTCGTTGATACCCTGCGTTCAGGATGGATTACGACAGGCCCTAAAACCAAGCTTCTGGAAAAGCAGCTTGGCGCTTATTGCGGTTGCCCGGCTTTTTTATGCCTGAACTCGGCAACAGCAGGCCTTGAACTCATGCTTCGCTGGTTCGGGGTTAAAGAAGGTGATGAAGTGATCCTTCCGGCATATACTTATACTGCTACCGCCAACGTGATTATTCACTGTGGCGCTACACCTGTGTTCGTGGATGTGAACAAAGATGATTTTAATATGGATATGGCTGCCGTAGGCCGTGCCATTACAGACCGTACCAAGGTGGTAATGCCCGTTGATTTTGCCGGTCTGGCCTGCGATTATGACGCGTTGAATACTTTGGTTGCTTCCAAAGCGGAATTATTCAGACCGGATAATGATATTCAGAAGTCATTAGGTCGTATACTGGTACTCTCCGATGCAGCACACTCCATTGGTGCTGTTTATAAAGGCCGGAAAACAGGTTCCCTTACTGATATCTCTGTGTTCTCCTTTCATGCTGTCAAGAATCTGACAACTGCCGAAGGGGGGGGGATTGCATTAAATCTGCCGGCTCCTTTCAGGAATGATGAATTATACAAACAGTTATGTATTACTTCCCTGCATGGTCAGAACAAGGATGCGTTGGCTAAGAC